>NZ_CP110389.1:4258611-4868333 GCF_026015985.1 Rhodopseudomonas sp. P2A-2r
GCTTCTCGATGCGATGCTGGTGCAGCATGCGCTTGGCTTCGTCCTGGCTGACGCCCTCGCGCACCGTCACGAGATTCTCGTGGGTCATCAGTTCGGAAATCTTCTGCCGCGGGTCGGTGGCGAAGCGCACGTCGCGGTTGGTGAGGATACCGACCAGCTTGCCGGGGACGCCCTTGCTCGCGCCGGTGACCACCGGAATGCCGGAGAAGCCGTGCTCCTTCATCAGCGCCAGCGCGTCGGCGAGCATGGCGTCGGGGCCGATGGTCAGCGGATTGACCACCATGCCGGATTCATACTTCTTCACCTGCCGCACCTGGGCGGCCTGGCCTTCGACGTCGAAATTGCGGTGGATCACGCCGATGCCGCCGGCCTGCGCCATGGCGATGGCCATGCGGGCTTCGGTCACGGTATCCATCGCCGAAGCGATGATCGGAATGTTGAGCGGAATGGCGCGGGTGGCGAAGGAGCGGATGTCGGCGTCCGAGGGCAGAATGTCGGACAAAGCCGGCTTCAGCAGCACGTCGTCGAACGTGAATGCTTCGCGAATCTTATGAATAACCGCCATCGCCAACTCCAATAAGCGGCTGATTTGCCGCGTTCGAACCGCAGGATGAGCCAATTTGCCGGCGATGCGGTGCATCGTCGTCGAATCGAAGCCCATCGGGAGGGTTGGCGGTGGTCGATAGCATGCTGTCGTGACGATTCAAAGCGTTTGGCAGCCATGCACAGGGATTTTGAGTGCATCGCACCAAGATGGGTGGCGACGCGGGCGCGGCGGCCGGAGCGCCCCCATCGGCTGCCCTGGCGCCCCCAACCCCAGACCCCGCTCATTCCGGCAATCCGGCCATGCGCAGGCCTTCCGAGGCCATGGCAAAATCCTGAGGGCGGCGGACCAGCAGCCAGTCATCGAGATTGCTGAGCCGCAGGGTCGGATCAAGCCGGCGCACATGCACCATGGCATTGCGCGCATCATCACTACGGCCGGCCAGCGCGTGGCCGGCTGCCACGAAGGCCGCCACCCGCAGAATATTGGGCATTTCGTGCGATGCCTTTTCCAGGCATGCCAGGGCGGCGTCGAAGCGTCCGCAATACAGATGGCCCATGGCGATGCCGGTCTGCATCTGGAACGTCTCCGGATCCAGCGGGCTGAGCCGCATGGCGCGCTCGAAGTGGTCGATGGCAGCGTCGTGCTCGCCGAGCGAAATGCGCTGGAAGCCGCCGAGATACCAGGTCGTGGACAAGTTGGGATTGAGCACCCGTGCCCTGTCCACATAGGCAACACAGCTAAGGAGATCGCCGCCGAAATGCGGCCAGGTGTGACCGCCCCTGGTGAGCGCCACCGCATCGTTCTTGCCCAGCGTCACCGCGCTTCGGCACAACCGCGCGGCCTCCTCCCCTCCGCCGCGCGATCGGTGATCCAGCGGTTCATCTTGCGCCAGTAATAGCACCACGCCGCCATCCCGTAGGCAGACGCATATTCGGGGTCGAGTTCGATTGCCTTGTAGAACAGCTGCAAGGCTTCATCGAGCCCGGCTTTGGTCGCCAGATGAAACCGGGTCAGGCCGCGCAGGTAATAATCGTAGGCGTCGAGGCTTTCGGTCGGCTTGCGCTTGGCGCGCTCGATCTCCGCGAGCTCGAGCTGCGGCGCAATGGCGCTGACCACACTTGCCGCGACCTGTTCCTGCAAATCGAAGATGTCATCGACGGTGCTCTCGAAACGCTCCCCCACAGATGCGCGCCGGTCGTCGCGTCGATGAGTTGCCCGGTGATGCGGACTCGGCTCGCCGATCGGCGAACGCTGCCTTCCAGCACATAGCGCACGCCGAGTTCGCGGCCGACCTGCTTCAGGTCGACGGCGCGGCCCTTGTATGTAAAGCTGGAATTGCGCGCGATGACGAACAGCCAGCGGATGCGCGACAGAGCGAGGATGATGTCCTCCACCATCCCGTCAGTGAAATAGTCCTGGTCCGGCTCTCCGCTCAGGTTCAGAAACGGCAGCACCGCAATGGACGGCTTGTCGGGAAGAGCAAGCGCTGGCGCATCGCCTGCCGCAGCACCGATCGTCATGACGCCGACCGGGTCCTGGATATCCCTGACCTCACCGACAAAGCGCACGCCCTTGCGCGCGATGGTGCGGATCAGGCGTTGCTCGCCGCCGCTGTCGCCGAGCGCCTTGCGCGCCGCATTGATATGACTTGTGAGGGTGGATTCGGAGACGATCCGACCACCCCAAACCGCCTGCAGCAGATCGTCCTTGCTGACCACGCGCTCGCGGTTCCGGACCAGGTGCAGCAGCAGGTCGAAGACCTGCGGCGCCAGCGCAATTTCTTCCGTTCCCCGCACCAATTCCCGCAGGTCGGGATTGAGTACAAAATCCTCGAACGCGAATGCCACGCCGGTGCTCCCTGAATCCATATGCCGGCGCGCCAAAAAACCTGGCCGCCGCTTGGTCTGGCATCGGTTCTCCGCATCTTCCTAACATGGCCGGCGTTCCGCGCTACCTCTTTTTGAAGGTCCTTTGGACGCAGCCACAAGGGTTTCACATACAAAAAACAGGATGGCGGCAAAGTCTTCCTGCGCCCCGACTGTCATCCTTCTCCCGGAGCGATGATCGCAACGGTCATCAGACGGAGCATTTCCTATGAAGATCGTAGTGATCGGCGGGAGCGGACTGATCGGTTCTAACGTCGTGACCCGGCTCAGGCGCCAGGGGCATGAGGTCACGGCGGCATCGCCGTCGAGCGGCGTCAACACGATCACCCGCGAAGGCCTTGCCGCAGCGCTCGATGGCGCCGAGGCGGTCATCGATCTCGCCAATTCGCCTTCGTTCGAGGACAACGCCGCCATGGCGTTTTTCGAAACCTCGGGCCACAACCTGCTGGCCGCCGAGGCCGCGGCCGGCGTCGGCAGGCATGTCGCGCTCTCGGTCGTCGGCACCGATCGCCTGCAGGACAGCGGCTATTTCCGCGCCAAGCTGGCTCAGGAGCGATTGATCGAACAGTCGGGCATTCCGTACACGATTGTTCGGGCCACCCAGTTCTTCGAATTCATCGAAGCGATCATCCAGAGCAGCATCGACGGCGGCACCGTGCGGCTGTCGCCTGCCGATTTCCAGCCGGTCGCGGCCGGCGATGTCTCCGCCGCGGTGGCGGAGTTCGCGCTGGCCACGCCGCTCAACGGCATGGTGGAGGTGGCCGGACCGGAGCGGCTCGGCCTTGACCAGTTTGCCCAGCAATTCCTCGCCGCCCGCGGCGATACACGCCGTGTCATCGCCGACATCCACGCCCGCTACTTCGGCCTCGCGCTGAACGATCAATCGCTCACACCCGGCGATCACGCACGGCTGGGGCCGACCCTTTTCACCGACTGGCTCGCGGCCCACCCCGCGAAATGAAGAAGCACGCCATGAACGACCATACCCCGCTCCTGCCATTGCATCGCGCCGCGACGTCGTCTTCGGCGGACTGGTCGCCGGCGCCACCATCGGACTTCAACTCGCAGAGTCAACGCCGGCATTCAGCCAGCAAGCACCGCATCCGCTCCCTAGCCATCAAGGACGCAAAACCATGAGCACGATCACCACCAAGGACGGCACCGAGATCTATTACAAGGACTGGGGCAAGGGTCCCGTCGTCACCTTCTCCCATGGCCGGCCGCTCAATGCCGATGCCTGGGACGGCCAGATGCTGTTCCTGGCGCAGCACGGTTTTCGCGTCGTTGCTCATGACCGCCGCGGCCACGGCCGCTCCAGCCAGGCCTCCGAGCACAACGACATGAACGGCTATGCCGACGATCTCGCGGCGGTGATCGAAGCGCTGGATCTCAAGGACGCCACGCTCGTCGGTCACTCCACCGGCGGTGGTGAAGTCGCCCGCTACATCGGCCGCCATGGCACCAAGCGCGTCGCCAAGGCGGTACTGATCGCCGCGGTGCCGCCGATCATGTTGAAAACCGAGGCCAATCCGGAAGGCCTGCCGATCGAAGTGTTCGACGGCATCCGCGCCGGCGTCGCCGGCGACCGCTCGCAATACTACAAGGACCTCGCCATTGCCTTCTACGGGGCCAACCGGCCGGGCGCCAAGGTCTCGCAGGGCACGCTCGACCAGTTCTGGCTATGGAGCATGCAGGCCGGCACCAAGAACGCCTATGAGAGCGTCAAGGCGTTCTCCGAGACCGACTTCACCGAGGATCTCAAGAAGTTCGACATTCCAACCTTGGTGCTGCACGGCGAGGATGACCAGATTGTCCCGGTCAAGGATTCGGCGCGCAAATCGGCGAAGCTGATCAAGGGTGCGAAGGACGTCTACTATCCCGACGCTCCCCACGGTATCACCGCGACCCATCAGGACCAGGTCAACGCCGAACTGCTCAAGTTCATCAGGGGCTGATGGAGTCGGCAACGTGGATAAAGCCGTCAATCGGACGCTCGCAGGCGTCGTCGTTCCCGACACGCCTGTCGTCGATGCCACCATCGATCATGCGCGGCATCACTGCGAGCCCTATTTGTTCAACCACGTCGTCCGTTCCTGGCTGTTCGCGGTCCGACTCGGACAGCTGCAGGCCATCGACCACGACGCCGAGGTGCTGGCCGTGGGCACGCTGCTGCACGACATCACACTGAACGAGAGCTTCGCCGGTCCGCGCCGCTTCGAGGTAGAGGGCGCCGACCTGGCGCGATGCTTTGCCATCGCGCACGGGTTCGACACGCATCGCGCGCAACTGATCTGGGACAGCGTCGCGCTCAACTCGACGCCATCGATCGGACTATACAAGGAGAGCGAGGTGGCGCTATGCACCGCCGGAATCTGCCTCGACGTCATCGGACTGCAATACAACGCGATCCCGTCCGGCGAGATCGCGCTGATCGTGGACAATTTTCCCCGGCTGGACATGAAGCGGCGAATGAGTAGCTGCCTTTGCCATATTGCCAGGACGACTCCTGAAACGACCTACGATAATTTTGTGAGAGATTTCGGCGAGCGTTTTGTGGCAAACTACAAAGCGCCGTCCACCGTCGATTTCGTAAGCCTTGCTCCGTTCGCAGAGTGACTTCTGCCACGCCTTGGCCGCTGATACTGGGGGTTTGCAACGGATCTTGATCCGGTCTTGCTGTCGCGACTGCAATTTGCCTGGGTGATCGGGTGGCACATCCTGCTGCCGGCCTTCACCGTTGGCGCCGCCGCATTCATCGCAGTCCTCGAAGGCTTCCATCTGGCGACCGGACGGGCAGTCTATCTGCGCGTCTCGATGTTCTGGATCAAGATCTTCTCGGTCGCCTTCGGCATGGGGGTGGTCACCGGCATCGTCATGCCGTTCCAATTCGGTACCAACTGGAGCCGCTTTTCGGATGCCACCGCCAATGTGCTCGCGCCATTGTTCGCCTATGAAGGCCTCACCGCGTTTTTCCTCGAAGCCGCCTTTCTCGGCGTGCTGCTGTTCGGCCGCAAGCTGGTGCCGCCGTGGGCGCACTTCGTCGCCGCGCTGATGGTGGCGCTGGGCACCCTGTTCTCGTCGTTCTGGATCCTGTCGGCCAACAGCTGGATGCAGACGCCGGCCGGCTACGAGATCGTCGACGGGCGGTTCTTCCCGACCGATTGGTTCCAGGTCATCTTCAATCCGTCCTTCCTGCCGCGGCTCGCGCATACGGTGGTGGCGTTCTTCTGCACCACGGGCTTCGTAGTGCTCGGAGTGGGCGCCTACCTGATGCGGCGCGGGCGGTTCGTGGAGGAAGGCCGCACCATGCTGTCGATGACACTGTGGCTGATGACCGTGCTGGTGCCGCTGCAGATCTTCATCGGCGACCAGCACGGACTCAATACGCTCAAGCACCAGCCCGCCAAGCTCGCGGCCATCGAGGCAATATGGGAAACCGGCCGCCGCGTGCCGCTGACCCTGTTCGCCCTGCCCGACGAAAAGGCCGAGCGCAATGCGGCGGCCATCGAAGTGCCGTTGCTGGGCAGCCTGATTTTGACGCACAGTACCGATGGCGAGATCATGGGTCTCAAGGAATTTCCTGCCGATCAGCGCCCGCCGGTCGCCATTCCGTTTTTCGCCTTCCGCATCATGGTCGGCTGCGGCCTGTTGATGCTTGGCATCGTCGTGCTGGGCGGCTGGCTGCGCTGGCGCGGCCGGCTCCATGACACCGCATGGTTCCTCGGTGTCTGCCAACTCGCCCTCCCGATCGGCTTCGTTGCAGTGATCGCCGGCTGGGTTACCACCGAGGTCGGCCGGCAACCCTGGACGGTCTACGGCCTGCTGCGGACGGCACAGTCGGTGTCACCATCGCTGACCGGCAGCGATGTGCTGATCTCGCTGATCGCCTATATCATCGTCTATCTCTTCATGTATCCGGTGGGGTTCCTGTTGATGCTGCGCATGGTGCGCAAGGGGCCCGATGCGGCGACCGAAAAAGACGACAGGATCGAAGCGGGCCGTCCGAAAGCGCCGGTGCTCGCCGGTGCGGGTATTGCCGAAGGAGCCGCGCAATGAGCCAGGTCATGGACTTCGTGCCGATCTGGACGCTGATCATCGGCCTTGCCGTGTTCTTCTACGTCCTTCTCGATGGTTTCGATCTGGGCGTCGGAATCCTCTATGGCTTTGCGCCGGACACTGCATCGCGCAATACGGTGATGAACTCGATCGCACCGATCTGGGACGGCAACGAGACCTGGCTGGTGCTCGGCGGCATCGGTCTGCTCGCCGCGTTTCCGCTGGCCTTCGCGATCATCATTCCGGCGACCTACTTTCCCATCCTGGTGATGCTGCTCGCGCTGGTGTTTCGCGGCGTCGCCTTCGAATTCCGCTTTCGCGACGCCGCGGACCGGACGTTCTGGGACCATGCCTTCTGCTATGGCTCGGGCATCGCCACCTTTGCCCAGGGCGTGGTGCTCGGCTCTTTCATCCAGGGCTTTCAGGTCACCGGCCGGGTATTTTCAGGCACGTCGTTGGATTTTCTCACACCGTTCTCGCTGCTCACCGGCGTCGCCCTGCTGTTCGGCTACGGCTTGCTCGGCGCCGGCTGGCTGATCCTGAAGACTGAAGGCGCGCTGCAGGATGCCGCGCGACGGCAGGGGCGGATCTGTCTTGTCGGCGTGCTTGTAGCGATCGCCCTGGCCAGCATCTGGACGCCACTGGTGAGTCCGGAGGTCGCAAAACGCTGGTTCACCTGGCCCAACATCGCATTGCTCGGGTTGGTCCCCGTCGCGACGGTAGCGGTGGCCGTGTTCACCTGGCGTGCCCTGTACAGCCGCGCGGAGGTCTGGCCGTTCGCCGGCGCGATCGGGCTGTTTGTCCTGTCCTATGCGGGCATCGCCATCAGCCTGTATCCGATGATCGTGCCGCATCACCTGACGCTGTGGCAGGCCGCATCCTCGGAGCGCACCCAGGCCTTTCTGCTGGTGGGCACACTGACGCTGCTGCCGGTGATCCTGATGTATACGGGTTGGTCCTACTGGGTGTTTCGCGGCAAGGTGCGGGCCGACGTCGGCTATCACTGAAGACGAATTCGGCATGCGGCGCTGCAACGGGTGCCACGGCCTCCGATCCCTCCCGAACGACGCGGTCAGTCAACCGCGTCCGTCGAGAACGCGATCTCCTTCTGCGCATCGAGCTCCGCGATCCGCGCCAGCAGCGCGGCGCGGATGTGGCTGTAACTGTCGCCGCCCATCACCAGCCGGAGCGGCGCCGGGCTGATGTCGACGCACCCGATCATTGCCTGCGCCATCTTGTCGGGATCGCCCTTCACCGCAAAGCCCCCCGAGGCGATGGCCCGGCGCACCTCACCGGCCGGCGTCGCGTCATAGACATCCATCAACGGTGCCCGCACCATGCCGCGACCGAAATCCGTTCTGGACGCGCCTGGCTCGGCGATGGTGAAGGTGATGCCGAACGGCGCCACTTCCTGCGCCACCGATTCAATGAAGCCCTCGATGCCCCATTTGCTGGCATGATACAGGCTGAAATTCGGATAGGCGATCTGGCCACCCTCCGACGACACTTGAATGATGCGGCCGCCGCCCTGCTTGCGAAGATGCGGCAACGCGGCGCGGATCACCTGGATGGAGCCGATCAGGTTGGTGTCAATCTGGTGCCGGATCTGCGCGTCGCTGGCTTCCTCACCGGCGCCGAACAACCCGTAGCCGGCGTTGCTAACCATGACGTCGATGCGGCCGATGTCGGCAAAGGCACGGTCGATCACCGTGCGCACCGCATCGGCGTCCGTCACATCCAGCGCAGCGATCCACAGCCGTTCACCGTATTGGGCCTTCAGATCGTCGAGCGCCTCCACCCTGCGCAAGGTCGCGGCGACACGGTCGCCGCGCAGCAGCAGCTTTTCCGTCATCGCACGGCCGAAGCCGGACGAAGTGCCGGTGATGAACCAGGACTTGGATGGGGTCGTCATGCTGGAAGCCTTTCGCTCGACGCGCCGCCGGGGCGCGCTTCATGGCCTCAAGCTAGACTTTCAAATTCATGCGTATATACCACCTGTTCTGCATAACTTAGTGAATAAAGCCCATGAATGCAAAGCCATCGCTGGGCGATTTCACCGCGCTGGCGGCCATCATCGCGCATCGCAGTTTTCGCAAAGCCGCCGACGAACTCGGCCTGTCGCCCTCTACCCTCAGCCATATGATGCGGGTGCTGGAGCAGAACCTCGGCGTCAGGCTGCTCAACCGCACCACGCGCAGCGTGGCACCCACGGAGGCCGGCGAGCGCCTGATGGCGCGGCTGCAGCCGCTGCTACGCGATCTGGACTCTGCGCTGGCCGAGGTCGATGCGTTCCGCAGCCGGCCCAGCGGCACGTTGCGCATCAATGCCAACGAAGCCGCCGCGCGCATTCTGGTTCGTGCTGTAGTGCCGACCTTCCTCGCGCGCCATCCCGAAATGGCACTCGACCTCGTCACGGACGGCCGCCTGATCGACATCGTCGCCGACGGCTTCGACGCGGGCGTCAGGCTCGGCGAGGCAGTGCCGCAGGACATGGTCGCCGTGCGCTTCGGCGGCGCGGCGCGCTTCCTCGCCGTAGCCGCGCCGTCCTATCTGCAAGGCCGCGTGCTGAAGACCCCCGATGACCTCGGGGATCACGCTTGCATCCGCTTCCGGCTGCCGAGCGGCAAACTGTATCGCTGGGAGTTCGAGAAGCATGGCCAAGAGATCGCCATCGACGTGCCCGGCGCCCTCACCCTCGACCACGTCGAACTCATGATCGAAGCCGCCGAAGCCGGTCTCGGCATCGCCTACGCGCCGGAACGCTCGGTGCGGCCATTGCTCGAGAGCGGCCGGCTGGTCAGCGTGCTCGACGACTGGTGCCCGACAATCCCCGGCCTGTTCCTGTACTATCCCGGCCACCGCCACGTGCCGCCCGGCCTGCGCGCCTTCATCGACGTGCTGAAGGAGGTGGCATAAGGGTCGCATAAGAGAGGCCATCCGCTGGCGGCTCGCTCACGGAAGGTTTAGGTGCCATGCACGGCTCCCCGGTGGTCCGGCCCCAAGAGGGATGTTAAAGCGCAACGCGCCCTCGCGAAGAATCGCTGCGACGTCCCGGCACCGCCATTTCCCGGACCCCCCAATTTCATGACCAAAGAACGACTGATCCCGCTCATCGTCGCCGCTGCCCTGTTCATGGAAAACATGGATTCCACGGTGATCGCGACCTCGCTGCCGGCGATTGCCGCCGATATCGGTACCTCGCCGCTGACGCTGAAACTGGCGATCACGTCTTACCTGTTGTCGCTGGCGGTGTTCATTCCGGCCTCCGGCTGGACCGCCGACCGCTTCGGCGCCCGCGCAGTGTTCTCCGTCGCCATCGCGGTGTTCATGGTCGGCTCGATCGGCTGCGCGCTGTCCGGCTCGGTCACCGACTTCGTCATCGCGCGCATCCTGCAAGGCATGGGCGGCGCCATGATGACCCCGGTCGGCCGGCTGGTGCTGCTGCGCTCCATCGACAAGAAGGGCCTGGTCAATGCCATGGCCTGGATGACCATGCCGGCGCTGGTCGGGCCGGTGATCGGACCGCCGCTCGGCGGTTTCATCACCACATATTTTTCCTGGCACTGGATCTTCCTGATCAACATTCCGATCGGTCTGCTCGGCATTTTCCTGGCGCAACGCTACATCGACCCGATCCGCGCCGAGGACCCGGAGCGCTTCGACCTCTGGGGCCTGCTGCTGGCCGGCATCGGCCTTGCCGGCATCGCCTTCGGCGCCTCCGTCGCCGGCCTCGGCCTGCTGCCATGGCCGGTGGTCGTTGCACTGATCGCCATCGGCACGGTGTCGATGACCCTGTATGTGATCCACGCCCGGCGCACCGCCTCGCCGGTGCTGGATTTCTCGCTGCTGCGACTGGCGACATTGCGCGCCGCAATCATCGGCGGGTTCCTGTTCCGGCTGGGAATCGGCGCGCTGCCCTTCCTGCTGCCGCTCTTGATGCAGGTCGGCTTCGGCCTGTCGCCGTTCCGCTCCGGCCTCGTCACCTTCGGCTCCGCGGTCGGCGCCATGGGCATGAAGGCGCTGGCGGCGCGGGTGATCCGCACCTTCGGCTTCCGCAACGTCCTCACCATCAATGCGCTGGTCAGTACGGTGTTTCTCGCCGCCTGCGCGCTGTTCACCGTGACCACGCCGCTGCTGCTGATCCTGATCCTGCTGGTGGTCGGCGGCTTCTTCCGCTCGCTCGAATTCACCGCCATCAACACCGTGGCCTATGCCGAGGTGGAGCCGCCGCAGATGAGCCGCGCCACCACGCTGGTCAGCGTCAACCAGCAGCTGGCGATTTCCGCCGGCGTGGCGGTCGGCGCGGCCTGCGTGGAATCCACCATGTTGATCCACGGCATGACGCAGCTCTCCGCCGACGACTTCGCGCCGGCTTTCATCGTGGTCTCGCTGCTGTCGGCCACCTCGGCCTGGTTCTTCTGGCAGATGCCGAACGATGCCGGCCACGAGATTTCCGGCCAGGTCATCAGCATCGCCAGCCGCAAGGGCGTCGAGAAGGCCGCGGCCAAGGCCGCCTCCGAAGGCACCGAGGACGCACGGGATCAGAAGCTGGGGTGACCTTGCTCCCATAATGGGACCGTGCTATCTTTCGTGCATGAGGATCATCGCCCGCCGCACGTTGCGACAGTTCGTTGAAAGCCTCTCGGCCAGCAAAGATCGGCCGGCCGTGAAAGCGGCATTGGATGCCTGGTTCAACGAAGCCAGCCAGGCCATGTGGAAGAACGCTGCAGACGTAAAGCGTCACTATGCGACGGCCAGCATTATTACTGCCGAACGTATCGTCTTCAACATCAAGGGCAACGATTATCGTCTCGTCGTTGCCGTCGACTTCGACAAGGCCATCATCTGGATGAAATGGATTGGTACCCACAAGGCATATGACAAGATCGACGTGACGGAAGTGCAGCATGAAAAATGAGTTGAAGCCCATCCGCACGGAAGCCGATCATGAGGCAGCGCTCGCGGAAGTCGAGCGCCTGTGGGGCGCCGGGACCGGAACGCCGGACGGTGACCGCCTCGACATTCTCGCGACATTGATCGACGCTTACGAGACGCGGATCTATCCGATGGATCCGCCCGACCCGATCGAAGCAATCCAGTTTCGGATGGAGCAGATGGGCCTGAGCCGCAAGGACCTTGAGCCGCTGATCGGCACGCGGGCCCGCGTCGCGGAAGTAATGAACCGCAAGCGAAGCCTATCCATCGACATGATCCGCCGCTTGCACGAGGAACTCGGGATTTCCGCCGAGGTGTTGATCCGACCGACACAGAAAAACGAAGCTGCGTGACGCTGGTACCCCGCCGCTCTACGCTTCTTCCGCGTCCCGCTTCTCGCCCGTACCGCGAAAGCCCATCGCCAGCACATAACGCTCCGACGAATCCGCACGGCTCGACGCCGGCTTGACGTGTTTCACCGTGGCGAAATCGCGCTTCAGCGCGCTCAGCAAGGTGGCGTCGGCGCCGCTCTGGAACACCTTTGCCACGAAGGTCCCGCCGGGCTTCAGCACCTCGGCAGCAAACGCCGCTGCGCCTTCCACGAGGTTCATGATGCGCAGCTGGTCGGTCTTGCGGTGACCGGTGGTGTTGGCGGCCATGTCGGACATCACCACGTCGGCCTTGCCGCCCAGCATCGCCTGCAGCTTTGCCGGGGCGTCGTCAGCGAGAAAGTCCATCTGCGCGAAGGTGACGCCGGAAATGCCGGGCATTTCCAGGAGGTCGATGGCCACGATCTGGCCCCGGCCCTTTTCGATGCCGATCCGTTTCGCGGCAATCTGGCTCCAGCCGCCGGGGGCAGCGCCGAGATCGACCACCGAAATGCCCGGCTTGAGGAAATGGTGCTTGTCGTCGATCTCGATCAGCTTGTAGGCGGCGCGCGAGCGCAGGCCGTCGCGCTTGGCCTGCTGCACATAGGGATCGTTGAGCTGGCGCTCCAGCCAGAGCTTGGACGACAGTTTCAGCCTGCCGGCGCTTTTGACGGTGACGTGGAGCCGCCCGGTGGTGTCTTTGGCCATGATAAACGTGCTTGCCTTCAGGATTCAGGCGATCTCTAGCACACCGCGCCACGATCGGTGCATTTAAGACAGGCCATTCAAGAGACTTGGATCACCCCGTCCTGGCGCATCATTTCCACCAGCATGCCCTCGCGCAGGCCGCGATCGGCCACCCTGAGCCGCGGCAGCGGGAACGCGGCGCGAATGGCATCGAGGATGGCGCAGCCGGCCAGCACCAGGTCGGCGCGCTCGACCCCGATGCAATTGTTGGCGGCGCGCTCCGCATAGGTCATCGCCAGCAGTTTCGCCACGGTGGCGTCGAGATCCGAGGCGGACATCCAGACCCCGTCGATGCGGCGGCGGTCGTAGCGCGTCAGGTTGAGATGCACCCCGGCCAGAGTGGTCACCGTGCCCGAGGTTCCCAGCAGGTGCATGCCGGCAAGGTCCGCAACATTCTCGGCGGCGAACGGCGCGACGTGCCCGGCCACCGCGTCGACCATCGCGGCATAGGATTCGGCGGTAACGTCGCGACCGCCGAAGCGCTCCGCCAGCGTCACCACGCCGAGCGGGATCGACATCCACGCCTTGATGAACGGCTTGGCGTCGGCCTCCCCGGGATCGCGCTCGATCCGCACCAGTTCGCTGGAACCGCCGCCGATATCGAACAGGACGGCACCGCGGCCATGCGGATCCAGCAGCGGCGAGCAGCCTGTCACCGCCAGCGCGGCCTCGGTCTCGCGGTCGATGATCTCCAGGGTGATGCCGGTTTCGCTGGCGACCTGGGCAAGGAAATCATCGGCATTGGAGGCGGCACGGCATGCCTCGGTGGCGATCAGGCGCAGCCGCTGCGCGTCCTTGGACTGGATTTTGTCGCGGCAGATGCTGAGCGCCGAGATGGCCCGGGCGATGGCAGCATCAGAGATCACCCCGGTGGTGGAGACGCCCTCCCCGAGCCGGACGATGCGCGAAAACGAATCGATCACGCGAAAGCCATCCGCGCTGGGACACGCAATCAGCAGCCGGCAGTTATTGGTGCCGAGATCCAACGCCGCATAGACACCGGAACCGGCGTCACCCATGCGATCGGCCTCAAGCGCCGCAGCCAATCCCTGCAGATCCCCGTGCGGCGCAAAGCCGGCGCGGAGTCCCGTGTCATCGCCCATGCAGCTCCGTCTTTCCGCGGCCCGCAGGGCCGGCGTGGAAATATCCATTCACGGAAAGTTTAGCAGGGCTTGGGGTCAGCGCAACTGCCAGCGCGTAGCCGCATGCCCAATCATACATTGTCGTTCCCTTGGCCCTACGGTATCTGAAAGGTCCGCGGTAGCGCGAAAACCGCTCCAAACCGCGCGATAACCGACAATTTAGTGGATTTCACATGCAGGATCATACCGGCAGCTCGCTCGACAACGCGATCGCCATGCAGAAATTCGGCGTCGGCCAGCCGGTCCGCCGCAAGGAAGACGACACTTTGGTGAGGGGCAAGGGCACCTATACCGACGATATCAGCCTGCCGGGCCAGCTATATGCCTGGATGGTGCGCAGTCCGCATGCCCATGGCGTGATCCGCAACATCGACACCGCGGCCGCCAAGGCGATGCCCGGCGTGGTCGGGGTGTGGACCGGGCAGGACCTCGCCGCCGCCGATTACGGCCCCTTCACCTGCGGGCTGCCGCTGAAGAACCGCGACGGGTCCGCCCTCAAGCAGACCAACCGCACCCCATTGATGACCGACAAGGTGCGCTTCGTCGGCGATCCCGTGGCCTTCGTGGTGGCCGAGACCGTGGCCCAGGCGCGCGACGCCGCCGAGGCCGTGGAACTCGACATCGAGGCGCTGCCGGCGGTGACCTCGCCCGAACAGGCCACCAAGCCCGGCGCGCCGCAGCTCTACGACCACATCCCCGGCAACGTGGCGCTGGATTACCATTTCGGCGACGCCGCCAAGGTCGAGGCCGCCTTTGCCTCCGCGGCGCATGTCACGAAGCTGGACATCGCCAATACCCGCGTCGCCGTGGTGTCCATGGAACCGCGCGTGGCGCTGGCGTCCTATGACAAGGCCAGCGAGCGCTTCACCATCCAGGTGCCGACCCAGGGCGTCGCCGGAAACCGCGCCGGCCTCGCAAAAATCCTCAAGGTGCCGAACGACAAGGTGCATCTCCTGACCGCCAATGTCGGCGGCTCGTTCGGCATGAAGAACATCAACTATCCCGAATATATCTGCCTGCTGCACGCGGCCAAGGCGCTCGGCAGACCGGTGAAGTGGACCGACGAGCGCTCCACCAGCTTCCTGTCCGACAGCCACGGCCGTGCCCAGGACGTCCACGCCGAACTGGCGCTCGACAAGGACGGCAAGTTCCTCGCGGTGCGCGTCAAGGGTTTCGGCAATCTCGGCGCCTACATCACCGGCGTGTCGCCAAGCCCGCTGTCGCTCAACACCGGCAAGAACCTCGCCAGCGTCTACAAGACGCCGCTGCTGTCGGTCGACATCAAGTGCGTGGTCACCAACACCACTCTGATGGGCGCCTATCGCGGCGCCGGCCGGCCCGAGGCCAACTACTTCATGGAGCGACTGATCGACCGCGCCGCCGAGGAGATGGGCATCGACCGCCTGACCTTGCGCAAGCGCAACTTCATCAAGTCGTCGCAGATGCCGTTCGCCGCCTCCTCCGGCGTCACCTATGACAGCGGCGATTTCCAGGGCGTGTTCGCCAAGGCGCTGGAACTGTCGGACCACGCCAACTATCCGAAGCGCAAGAAGGACAGCCGCAAGCGCGGCAAGCTGCGCGGCATCGCGGTCGGCTCCTATCTGGAAGTCACCGCGCCGCCCAACCCCGAACTCGGCAAGATCGTGTTCGAGGCCGACGGCACCGTGAAGCTGATCACCGGCACGCTGGACTATGGCCAGGGCCATGCCACGCCGTTCGCCCAGGTGCTGTCGGCGCAGCTCGGCGTGCCCTTCGAGGCCATCACCCTCGAACAGGGCGACAGCGACATCGTCCATGCCGGCAACGGCACCGGCGGATCGCGCTCGATCACCGCCACCGGCCAGGCCATCGTCGAGACCTCGGCGCTGATCGTCGCCAAGGGCAAGCGCGCTGCCGCGCATCTGCTGGAAGCCTCGGAAGCCGACATCGAGTTCAAGTCCGGCCGCTTCACCATCGCGGGCACCGACCGCAGCATCGACATCATGGAGCTGGCGAAGCGCATGCGCGAGGGCAAGATGCCTGAGGGCGTGCCCGACACGCTGGACGTCGACCACACCACGGGCAATGTGGAGTCGACCTTCCCCAACGGCTGCCACGTCGCCGAGGTCGAGATCGATCCGGACACCGGCGTGGTTCAAATCGTCAACTACACCGGGATCAGCGACTTCGGCACCATCGTCAATCCGATGATCGTCGCCGGCCAGCTGCATGGCGGCGTGGCGCAGGGCATCGGCCAGGCCTTGATGGAAGAGGTCAGCTACGACGAGAGCGGCCAGCCGATCACCGGCTCGTTCATGGACTATGCGCTGCCACGCGCCGGCGACATTCCGCTAATGACCGTGGGCGACCATCCGTCGCCGGCCAAGTCGAATCCCTTGGGCACCAAGGGCTGCGGCGAGGCCGGCTGCGCCGGCAGCCTGTCCACGGTGGTCAACGCGGTGATCGACGCCCTCAGCGACCACGGCGTCGAACACATCGACATGCCGCTGACCTCGGAGCGCATCTGGCGCGCCATCCAGGACGGGAAGAAGACCAAGGCGGCGTAGGCGCTCCCATTCGCTGTCGCAACCTTCCCGGCGCGCTGAGTTCTGGCGTTTCCCCGGCGCGCTGCAGCCTAGCGAAGCGAAGCTTCGCGTGGCTTGCGCTGCTGCGCAGACCCGGGATCGTCCCAAGCGCCAGCGTCCGCGACGACCCCGGATCTGCGGCGCACCACGCCGCGCAAGCGCGGCGCAGTGCACCGCGTCCGGGGAACGGAATCCGCTACTTGCGCCGCCTGCTCTCGCGGCTGATAGATCGCCACGTGCTGGCAGGCGCGTCCGGCCGGAATGTCGCTCGCCTCGCGCTCGTCAGCGGATGCGGGCGATGGCACCGGCGACGATCTGCATGGTCACGCCGACCACCCAGCCGCCCATGATGAGCAAGGTCGCGGCGCGATGCGTATCCTCGCGAAATGCGATCACGCTCATCGAGGCAATGGCCGCCAGCGCCGCCAGGAACGTGCCTGCCGCACTGAGAAATTCGGCGACATCGATCTTTTCACGCGCCGCGGGGAGACCGGGCGGCGCTTCATGGAATGGCAGAGGCGGCGTATCGATCCCCAGGTAGAACGCCACCGCACCCACCACCAGCATCACCAGGATGAAGCCCTGCGTGGTGAGCATGGAAATGCTTGAACCGACGTGAACGGCCACCAACAATCCGCAGGTGGCACCGACCATCGCGAGCCCGGTGCGCTCCATGACATGAGCCAATCGTCGCGCTCGACTTCGCATGATAAAACCCCTGAACCAGCAGATGGATCGAACGACGCAAGCGCAGATGAGAAGACAAGGTATCTTCCGCGGCGCGCCGCCGTCGCGCAAGCCGGTGCGGTGCGGCTCCGACCGGAACAGTTGCAGCGATTGGGAGGCGCTGGCTTGATATATGTCAAGTCGGTGAAAGGCGCAGCCGGGAGTGATGGCAAGGCCCGGTCGTCATTGCATACGAGGATGCTTCGGCAGAAATCACGCTGGCTCATTCGCGCGCAACGGCCAACGCCGCGCTTTTTCACCCTCCCTTTTGAGGGGAGGGTGAAGAAGGCGCCGCGCGCTACGGCACTTCCCTACGCTGCCGCCACCTCCCGCGGCTGATAGATCGCTACGTGCTGGCAATGCGCCACCGGGGTGATGCCATTGGCGACGATCAGCGCGTCGAGCTCGACGAAGCGATGGCCCTTCTTCTCGTAATTGGCGGTGACCCGCGCCCGCGCCACCAGTTCGTCGTCGCTGCGCGCGGCCGCCAGCAGCTGCATGGTGCTGCCGACGTGAATCCACGGGCCGAGGATGGCGTTGTCCACCAGCACCTTGTTCATGATCCGCTGCAGCACGCCGGGATGCACGAGGCCCTCGCGGCCATAGATCGGACCGGCCTCGCGGACCTCCGCGAGATAATCGAGGCCGGCCTGCCCGGCCCAGTTGCGCGGGATGGTGCCGAGCCAGTGGCCCTGCACGAAGGAACCGGGATGCACCGGAAGCCGAGCTTCCACCGGCGCCGTTACCGGAAAATTCGCCAGAACGACCTTCGGCAGTTTGGCCGTCAGCGACGCCGTGCCAGTGGCGCGAACATCGCCGCCCGGCCCGGCGACGCGCAAGGACAGCCCCTCGCCCATCGGCTCCGCGATCACATCGACGGTCTCGCCGTCATAGACCGGCCTGGTGAAGCGCGCTTCGATCAGCCCGCGCTCCAGAAAGTCGCGTCCCCACTGCGCCACCGGCGGATGGATCATGTAAGCGAGCACGTCGACGCCCGGCACCAGCCCGCCGCTGAAGCCGAACTTTTGGGCCACGCTGTCGTCGTGCATCTTGTTTTCGGATGCTTTTGCGGTGTTGAAGGCCTCCACGCGGTAGGCTTCGAGCTGTGCGGTCATGCGTCCTCCGGACTCTGCGACATTTTTTGGTCGCCGTTGCGCCAATCGTACGCACCGCCGAAGCAAGCGCAAGACGCGCGTCGGGTTCTTCGCATCATTGGTGCTGATCGCCCATTCGCTCCTTGTCATTCCGCAGGCCTGATCGCAGCCGTGGACTGGGAGCTGTCCGCCCAGCCGCTCTATCTGCGGCTCATCGCGACCATGCCGGTCGCGGTGTGTTCGTGGCTGTCGGATGAACACATGCGACGCGCGCCTGCGCGACCGAGCCCGGCGCCGCCACGGCATGCGCAGGAGCGCAGCTCATCGATCCCGCTTTGTCGGTGAAGCCAGGATCTTATCCGGTCTTGCGAACCTGTTGTTCGGACCGGGCTTGTCATCCATCCAGTCATAGAACTCGATGGCGGCATCGATCCAGTCGGCCACTTTATTCCAGAGTATGCAGATCCAGTTTTTCATGCTGTTGGGTCGCCCCTGCGGCCCGACCGGTTCAAACTTGCAAAGTACCCAAAGACGGGCTGCGGCGCAGCCCCCACCACGAGAAGGCCAGAGCAACTCGCCCGCATGAGCGCGGCGATATGCCGGGCTTCGGCAGCAAGCAAGTAGCCCGCATGCGCGCAGCGACATGCGGGACTTCTGCACCGGGAATCCCGATCGCGCGTCGCTCATCCGAGCGACGCCTGCTGAACTAAATCCCTGACCGGACCGACCAAGGGGCCTGGAGAGATTTCATGAAGCGAGTGCTGATTTTCGCGCTGGTGTTTCCACCGCTGGTGCTGCTGGCAGCCATCACGGCCACCCAGATGTGGCGCGAGGGCATCCCCGGCTTCGGGTTTTTTGCGTCGCTGTTCCTGATCGCCTATTCGCTCCTCGTCATTCCCGCAGGCCTGATCGCAGCCGTGGACTGGGCGCTGTCCAGCCAGCCGCTCTATCTGCGGCTCATCGCGACCATGCCGGTGGCGGCATTCCTGGTCGAATATGTCGCAGCCATGCTCGGCCAGCCAGCCTTCGATATCCCCATGGCAATCGCGGGCGCCGTTCCGGCGGCGGTGTGTTCGTGGCTGGCGGATGAAGTGATGCGACGCGCGGCTGCGTGAACAAGCCTGCAAGTAGCAAGTCGCCCGCGTGAGCGCAGGGAGTTGCGGTGCTTCCGCCCCAAGAGTCCCGGATATCGCTGCACGCATCCGGGCTACGCTTGCTACGCACTTGCCATCACAGCCAAGCGCAACCGGCACTTGCCGATTGCAACGATTTGCTCCGGCTGCGGCCGAACGATTCGGATAGTCGGACCGGCACGGTTGTTTACGCGAGCGCGGAAACTGGTCAGTTGAGACCAGCGAATCAAAATCCGTTCCTGCATACTTCGAACGGCTACCCAGAGGACTATTGACAATGCTGGCGACTGGGAGTGTCGCGCTTCCGCCTCTAAGAAAGGATTTCGCGTGTATCGCCCTTTTTTTCAAAGCACCAGACACAGACTAGCGCTGATTCGCCGGTGCTCGTCGTTTGCCCGCGATGTGACTCGCGTCAATTCATGGACATCATCGGAATCCATCCGTTGCTTTACTGCGGAAAAGACGCGGTTCTCTATCAGTGCAAGAGTTGCGGCTGCGAGAAAGCGGAGAGGACGACGCTAACAAACCGGACTCCCGCCTCCACCGGAATTTGAGCCGATAGTCCGGTTTCAAAGCCACGATACGAGCAAAATCGCGTCCAAACTAGTCGCAACGTTTGAGTTGGCCATCTGTCCGTAAGGTCTCATCAGACTTTGGCGTTCCGGCATTTCTATTCTTTAGTGCACGCCGTTTCTGCGTCGCGGTCATCTTCAACACCTTCGGCCGGGCACTGGCGGTTTTACCGACACGAGATGCCAGTTCCTTTTCACTGTACTTTCCGGCCGGGACGATGCGGATTGTCATACTGTTTAAAGTTCAGTTGTCGAAGCTCGCCCCGATCGTACACGTCGATGCGTAAGCACGACGGTCAATACAGGCCAGTTAATCGGATTCCTGAGCATGGGTTCTGACAACAGGTTCTATTCGAGCAATCAAGGGCCGATCGGAACAAGATTGCGAGCGATCCTTCAAACCTGAGTGCACAGCCTTTGCATGCCTTCTCCCAGACTTGCCGCCGGTTCCGCAATGGATCGGCGGCGCTTTTTCGCCGGCCGCCCACTCCTGCATCTGAGTGGCCTCGCGTTTCCAATCGAGATCGTCTCCGCCACGCTGTTCTAGGCGTTGAGCCCAGCTCCGTGGTCTGGACCACCGACAGGTCCCCCAAGCATATGCAATCACGCCTCTGCAAGAGAGGTGCGCCATGGCTGATTCGAATACCAAGCGGAAACGTGCGTTAGAGTGCTTGCGTTTGGCGTCTGACCTGATGCAAATGTCGAGAGATACTTTGAATCCGGATCTGAAGGCGCATTGCGTTCGAATGGCGCGCGTTTGGAATGACCATGCCGCATTTGGGCCGGTCAATGAAACCGCACCGCACTCTCGTTTGTGGCATTGACGTGCTGGACGTCTCGACCGGCAGAACCGTGGCAGAGCTGCATTCCCTTGTTGGCTGTGAGCACCGTTCATCTGGCGAAACCCGATGGAACCCGTTCAATGACCAGTTTTGCTCACAGGCGATTGGGTTGTCGGTCTAAAGTAAGCAAGAGCGACCCAGGGCTGCGTCGATTGTTCGGCGATGAGAACGGCGTGGGCGACCGCTAAACCGAATGGCCGGATCATTGGATAACGAGCAAACGCTTCCGTCAGTGTGGACCAATCAATTGCTCGGCGCCCTGGAGCCGGACAGCCGCAAACGCATTGACCCTCATCTGGAGCCGGTCGAATTCAAGCTGGGCGAGATGGTCTGCGACGCCGGCGGCTATCTCAAGCACGCTTACTTTCCACAAGGTTCAGTTCTCTCCCTGTTGACGGTGCTGGAAAATGGCTCCGCGATTGAGACCGCTAATATCGGGCGGGAAGGTGCCTTCGGCCTGTTTGCCGCGATGTACAGTCGCGTTTCGTTCAATCGATGCATCGTTCAGCTTGACGGACATACTGTTCGTTGTCCGATACAGCTGCTGCAATATGAGTTCAAGAACAGCGAGCACGTCCGCGATCTCTTTGTGAGCTATTCCGAAACGCTGCTGTCACAGATCCAGCAGACGGTTGCCTGCAATGCCATGCATACGACGGAGGAAAGAATGTGCCGGTGGCTTCTGATGATGCACGATCGGGCCGGAAATGAAGCGCTGCCCTATACCCACGAGTTCCTGTCGCACATCCTCGGTGCCAACCGAAAGTCTGTGACGCTCGCTGCGCAGTCAATGCAGAACGCCGGCCTTATCAGCTATCGCCGGGGCAGGATGCAGGTGCTTGACCGCGCGGCGCTGGAAGAGGCGTCCTGCGAATGCTACGCCATCGTTAAGGAGCGTTTCGATGCCTTTCTGAACCCGCCATCGACGGCCGTACAAGGCCACAATAGGGGGCGAAGCAAGAGCAAACCTGGCCGGATGGGCTGAGAGCGCTTCACAGTTCCCATGAGCCCTGGCAGCTCACATCCAGCGTACAGATCGACATGACGCGAGACCGGGAATGCCCGGAGCGATTGCGGTAAGTGTAGTTCTGTCGGGAACCGGATACGGTTTAGGCTATTGGTTCACTATCACCGTCCCGCCATTGGCAATATATCGGTGACTGAGAGTATTGTGCTCCCGCCACGGAGGAGAGCGCCATGAAAGTAGCTCAGCCAACATTTTTGGCCCAGCCGAATGAGTCAAGCAAATTGCTAATAAAATGGGGAGTTGGGAAGACCACCAAGGATTATCAAAAAAACCAGAATATCTTTGTCCAGGGCGAGGATGCCGATACGCTCCTGTTCATTGAGAAGGGTCGCGTAAAAATTGCGGTTACGTCCAGCCAAGGCAAAGAGGCTGTCGTTGGAATATTGGACGAAGGGCAGTTTTTTGGCGAGGGATGTCTGCAGGGCACGTCGGCGAGGACCGTGACAGCGACAGCCCTTGGCGTTTGTCGCGTGACCGAAATTTCGAAAGATTCAATGCTTTCCGCCATGCGGGATCAGCCGCAAATTTTCAATCTGTTCATGGACCATCTGCTGACTAGAAACAGTCGAATTCAGGAAGATGTCGTTGATCAACTCCTCAATTCGAGTGAAAAGCGGCTTGCCCGATTGCTGCTTCTTCTAGCAAACTACGGGAAAGAAGGAAGTCCGCCTATCGTTCCCATCGTGATCAATCAGGAGACTCTAGCGGAGATGATAGGCACGACGCGATCACGTGTAAGCTTCTTCATGAACAAATTCCGCAAATTGGGATTCATCGATTACAATGGGAAAATAGATGTCCACCCAGCACTCCTGAACTCGACATGACCACTCGCAGATGAGGCGCCGAAGCCGATTGTCGCAGAGGACGGGTCACAAGCAGAAAGCGGCGTGTCCACGAGTTTTATAGCGGGAGATCATCCGGGCTACCCCTGCCGGGACTACACCGCCGCTTCCCGCGGTTGATAGATCGCCACGTGCTGGCAATGCGTCACAGGCGCCGTGCCATTCGCGAAGATAAGAGCGTCGAGTTCGACGAAAAGGTGGCCCTTCTTCTCGTAGCGGGAGGTGACGCGGGCGCGGGAGAAGAGCAGCGACATCCGGGGCTCCCAAGTTAATCATCCCGGATGTCGCTTCGCTCATCTGGCTACGTCAGCTGCGTCAAGGCTTTAGACTAGTGATGCGGCTCCCCGCGGGGCGCCGACGTAATTGGCTTTTGCTTGGCAGTGGCTGGACGCTTTTCCGCCCCTGGCAACCGCCGCCGTCCGTAACGACCCCGGATCTGCGTCGCACCACGCCGCAGCGCGGCGTATTGCGACGCGTCCGGGAACGAGACTGAGGTTATTGGCGGTGTTTGGCAGCCTACAGCGGCTCCATCAGGCAGATTCGGAGGTTTTCGCCCCATTTCCTCCCGAAATCTGCAATATCTTTTGTTCGCAGCTGCACAAAATGCTACGCCTCGCCGGAGCCGCGGGTTTGTCCGTGCGGCCTGCCCCCTGACCAGGCTGACCGACCCCTTTGAGCAACAGCAATCCCTTGAGCACCCGAATCTACATCGATGCCGACGCCTGCCCGGTCAAGGACGAGATCTACAAGGTTGCCGCACGCCACGGTCTGCCGGTGAGCGTGGTGGCCGGCCAGTTCATCCGGATACCGACCGATCCCTCGATCGAGCGGATCGCCGCCGGGTCCGGCATGGACGCCGCCGACGACTGGATTGCGGAGCGCGCCGGAAAGGGCGATATCGTGGTCACGTCCGACGTGCCGCTGGCCAGCCGCTGCGTGAAGGCCGGCGCCGAGGTGATCGCGCCGAACGGCAAGCCGTTCTCGGAAGCCTCCATCGGCATGACGCTGGCGGTGCGCAACCTGATGACCGACCTGCGCTCGTCCGGCGAAGTCACGGGCGGACCCAAATCATTCTCGCCGCGCGATCGCTCGGCGTTCCTTTCGGCATTGGATCAGACGATCCGCCGTATCCAGCGCGCCCAGGCCTCCGCGCCCGCGCCGAAACCAGATTGAAGCGAATTCCATGGCTCCTCCGCTGATCCAGTTGAAAGACATCACGCTGACCTTCGGCGGCACGCCGCTCCTGAACGGCGTCGAACTGTCGGTGTCGCAGGGCGAGCGCGTCTGCCTGATCGGCCGCAACGGCTCCGGCAAGTCGACCCTGCTGAAGATCGTCGCCGGCCAGATCGACTGCGACAAGGGCAGCCGCTTCGTGCAGCCCGGCTCGACGGTGCAATACCTGCCGCAGGAGCCGGATTTTTCGGGCTTCGCCACCACTTTGGCCTATGTTGAAGCCGGCATGGGCGACGGCGACGACCATTACCAGGCACTGTACCTGCTGGAGCAGCTCGGCCTCACCGGCAACGAGGACCCCAGCAACCTGTCCGGCGGCGAAGCGCGCCGCACCGCGCTGGCCCGCGTGCTGGCGCCGGAGCCGGACATCCTGCTCCTCGACGAGCCGACCAACCATCTCGACCTCACCACCATCGAATGGCTGGAAGGCGAACTGGCCTCGCGGCGCTGCGCGCTGGTGATCATCAGCCATGACCGCCGCTTCCTCAGCAACCTCTCGCGCGCCACCGCCTGGCTCGACCGCGGCCAGATCAAGCAGATCGACCGCGGCTTCTCGGCCTTCGAACAATGGCGCGACGACATCCTGGCCGAAGAAGAGCGCGACCAGCACAAGCTCGACCGCAAGATCGTCAACGAGGAACACTGGCTGCGCCACGGCGTCTCCGGCCGCCGCAAACGCAACGTCAAGCGGCTCGGCAACCTGCATGCGCTGCGCGAACGGCGCCGCGACTATCGCGGCGTCGCCGGCAGCGCCAACCTCGCGGCCTCCGAGGCCGACAAGTCCGGCAAGCTGATCGTCGAAGCCAAGGGCATCTGCCGCACCTATGGCGACCGCAAGATCGTCGACGACTTCTCGATCCGCATCCAGCGCGGCGACCGCATCGGCGTGGTCGGCCCCAACGGCGCCGGCAAGACCACCATGATCAACATGCTGACCGGCGGCGAGCCGCCGGATTCGGGCACCATCCGCTTCGGCGCCAATATCGAGATGGCGACGCTGGACCAGCACCGCGAAAGCCTGTCGCCGAAGACGACGCTGGCGGAAGCCCTGACCGGCGGCCGCGGCGACCATGTCATGGTCAACGGCACGCCGAAGCATGTGGTCAGCTACATGAAGGACTTCCTGTTTTCGCAGGAGCAGATGCGCACGCCGCTGGAAGTGCTGTCCGGCGGCGAACGCGGCCGGCTGATGCTGGCGCGCGCGCTGGCAAAACCCTCCAACGTGCTGGTGCTGGACGAGCCGACCAACGATCTCGATCTGGAAACCCTCGACGTGCTCGAGGACATGCTCGGCGACTACGAGGGCACCGTGATCCTGATCAGCCATGACCGAGATTTCTTGGACCGCGTGGTCACTTCGGTGATCGTGCCGGAAGGCAACGGCAAGTGGCAGGAATATGCCGGCGGCTACACCGACATGCTGACCCAGCGCGGCGCCGACCTGAAGCGCGAGGCCAAGACGGCGGCAGACGCGGTGTCGGCCAAGAGCGGCGGCGGCAAGTCCAATGGCGCGGCGGCCAAGCCTGCGGCGAAGAAGAAGATGAACTTCAAGGACAAGCACCTGCTCGATACGCTGCCGAAGGCGATTTCCGGCTTCCAGGCGGAAATCGCCAAGCAGCAGCGCCATCTCGACGATCCCAATCTCTACAAGAAGGATCGCAAGAAGTTCGACACCGTGTCGGCGGCGCTGGCCGCGGCGCAAAAGGGGCTGGCCGAAGCCGAGGAAAAATGGCTGGAGCTGGAAACGCTGCGCGAGGAGATCGAAAACGCGTGAGCTTGTTGCCCATCCTTCGAGGCTGATATGACAGCGCTAACGCGCTGTCATATCAGCACCTCAGGATGACGGGGAGTTTGTGGTGACGTTTATGAAGATCGCTCAAACTTCAAAGAAGCCGTCATCCTGAGGTGCGCGCACTTGCGCGCCTCGAAGGACGACGGCGAAGCGCTGTAGTAGAATTGATCGATCGGAGTTCACCATGACCACCCCCTCGCCGCCCTCATCGCCCGCGACTATAGCACGCCGGCCCTCGTCATCGACATGGACCGCGTCGAGGCCAACATCGCCCGCATCCAGGCGGTGTGCGATGCCGCCGGCGTGGCCAACCGGCCGCATATCAAGACCCACAAGAGCCCGGTGATCGCGAAGATGCAGATCGCCGGCGGCGCCAAGGGCATCACCTGTCAGAAGCTCGGCGAGGCCGAGATCATGGCGGATGCCGGGATTGACGACATCCTGATCAGCTACAACCTGATCGGCGACGAGAAGATGGCGCGCCTCGCGGCCCTGCAGGCCAGGGCGAAGGTAACCGTGGCCGCCGACAACGCCGTCGTTATCGCGGGCCTGACCAGGGCCGCCGCGATCTCCGGCCTGCCGCTCAATGTCGTCATCGAATGCGACACCGGCCGCAAGCGCGCCGGCGTCGAGACCCTGCCGAAGCTATCGAACTGGCACGGCTGATCCGGGATTCCGACGGCCTCGTCTTTGCGGGCTTCATGCTGTATCCGACCGAAACCGGCTGGCCCGCCGCGCAAGCCTTTTTGATGAAGCCCTGGCCGGCGTCCGCGCGCTCGGCCTCGAGCCGACGATTGTGTCCACCGGCGGCACGCCCAACCTGAAGAATGTCGGCTCGCTCAAGGGCGCCACCGAACATCGCTTCGGCACCTCGATCTACAACGACCGCATGCAGGTCGCGGCCGGCGTGGCGAGCTGGGACGACTGCGCGCTCAACGTCTATTCCACCGTGGTCAGCCGCGCCGGTCCCGACCGCGGCATTCTCGACGCCGGCTCCAAGACGCTGACGTCGGACACGGGCGGCCTCGATGGCTACGGCCTGATCCTCGAACATCCCGAAGCGAAGATCGAAAAATTCGCCGAGGAGCACGGCTTCCTCGACCTCACCCGCAGCAACACCCGCCCGGGTGTCGGCGACGTCGTGCGCATCGTGCCCAACCACGTCTGCGTCGTCGTCAACATGTTCGACGAGGTGGTAATGGTGCGCGGCAACGAGGTGATCGGCACGCTGCCGGTCGCGGCGCGGGGACGGCTGAAGTAGAGCTTCCATCGCGCGACACGGCGCGGGCTACGCTCGTGCGTCGGTTCGGACTGACACTCCGGCTGTCGTCGCCCGGCTTGACCGGGCGATCCAGTAGTCGCCGACGTTCATGATGTCTCCAGGCAGTGCGTCGCCGCGACGCCTGTGTTTACTGGGTCGCCCGGTCCTGGCGCGCGATTGCGCGCCTGGCCGGGCGATGACACCTGAGGCGCCCAGCGAAGCGAGGCCGTAGGATGGGTAGAGCCACCGGGTCGCGCACGGCGCGCCCGATGATAAACTCCGCGAAACCCATCAAACCAGCGACGCGGTGATGGGTTTCGCAATGTCGCGCTTTGCGCGACCATTGCTCTACCCACCCTACGCGAGCCACTTCAGCGCGCCCTGCCCGCGGCGGCGCCCGTCGCGAACGATGCCTGCAGCAGATAGCCGCCGGTGGGCGCTTCCCAGTCGAGCATCTCGCCGGCGGCGAACACGCCGGGCAGTTTTGTCAGCATGTAGTCGGCATCCAACTCGTCGAACGCGATGCCGCCGGCCGACGAGATCGCCCGCGCGATCGGCGCGATGCCGGTGAGCGCGATCGGCACCGCATTGATCAGCCCGGCAAGGCTGGCGGTCGACAGCGCCGCCAGCGTCGTGCCTGACGCCATTGCCGCCTCTTGCAGCAGTCCGATGCCGACCGGCGACAGATGCACCGCCTTGCGCAGGAGGGTCGACAGCGATTGCTTGCCGCGCGATGCCGACAGTTTGGCGATCAACTCGCCGGCCTCCATGTCCGGCCGCAGCGCGACGTTGAGCGTGGCCTTGCCACTGGCCACGACGGCGTCGCGCAGTGTCGCGGACAGCGCGTAGATCGCGCCGCCCTCGATGCCGGCCCGCGTGATCATCGCCTCGCCGCGCACCGTCTTGCCGCCGAATGACAGCGCCACGCTTTTCAGCGGATAGCCGGCAAAGCGGTTGCGGAACACATCCGACCAGGCGACTACAAAACCGCAATTGGCCGGCCGCAGCGGCGCGACGTCGATGCCTTTCGCTGCCAGCGTTTGCACCCATGCGCCGTCGGAGCCAAGCCGCGGCCAGCTCGCGCCGCCGAGCGCCAGCACCGTCGCCTTCACCGCAACGGCGCGCGGACCTTCCGGCGTCTGAAACATCAGGCGCCCGTCGTCGTCCCAGCCGGTCCAGCGATGGCGCAGCGCGAACTGCACGCCGGCCCTATCGAGCCGGCGCAGCCACGCGCGCAGCAGCGGCGACGCCTTGAACGCCTTGGGAAATACCCGGCCGCTGGAGCCGATGAAGGTCGGCTCGCCCAGCAGCTCGCTCCATGCCCGCAGCATGTCCGGCGGAAATCGCTCGATGGCTTCGGCCAGCCGCGGCATCGCGCCGCCGTAGCGCGCCAGAAACGCCGGCAGCAATTCGCTGTGGGTGAGATTGAGCCCGCCGCGCCCGGCCATCAGGAACTTGCGGCCCGCCGACGGCATCGCATCATAGACGGTGACGCGCGCGCCGCCTGCGCGATCACTTCCGCGGCCATCAACCCGCCCGGGCCTGCGCCGATCACCGCGACGTCGTTTGTGGAAACTTCCGTCACGCTGGTTGTCCGTTCAATTGCCGCAAGTCCAATCGATCGACGAAAGCGCCTCGACGCGCCGCTTCTTCACCTCTCCCCGCTTGCGGGGAGAGGTAGAAAGGGCGATCTATGCCTTGGCCTTGATCCGCGCTTCGGCCTGCGTGCAGTATTTCGCGGTCTGCTGGAACGCGCCGTCCAGGACCTTGGCGCCGGACATATCGCTGATCTCGGCGAAATGCGCAGCGATCGTGTCCGGCGACCAGTCGGCCTCGGCGAAATTGACGCCTTCGCTTTCCAGCAGCTTGATCACTGCGAAGGAGCCGGCGCCAGCGCCCATGATGGTCTTGGTCGGCGCGTTCTCGCTCAGCAGGTATTGCACCGCCGGCGTGATCGCCTCCGGCTTCATCAGCGCCAGCGCCTGCGGCGGCAGCAGCTCTTCGGTCATCCGCGTCGCCGCGGTCGGCGCTATCATGTTGACGCGAATGTCGGTCTTGCGCCCCTCCTCGGCCAGCACGTTCATCAACCCGACCATGCCGGTCTTGGCCGCCCCGTAATTGGCCTGGCCGAAATTGCCGTACAAGCCCGACGCCGACGAGGTCAGCACGATGCGACCGTAGTTGCGCGCGCGCATGCCGTCCCACACCGCCTTGCAGCAGTAGAAGGTGCCGGTGAGATGCACATCGAGCACTTTGGCGAAATCCGCGATCTCCATCTTGGCGAACGACTTGTCGCGGAGGATGCCGGCGTTGGCACACAGCAGATCGACGCTGCCGAGATCGGCCGTCGCCCGATCGACCATGGCGGTGACCTGCTCGAAGTTCGAGACGTCGGCGCCGTCGGCAATGGCGACGCCGCCGAGGCTGCGGATCTCCTCGACGACGCGCTCCGCCGCGGTCATCGAACCGCCGGTGCCATCACGCGCCCCGCCGAAATCGTTGACCACGACCTTGGCGCCACGACTTGCGAGGCCCAGCGCATGCGCCCGGCCCAGTCCATTTCCCGCACCGGTGACGATGGCGACGCGGCCGTCATATCTGATGGTCATGAAAGCGTTCCTTACACGAAGTACGTCAGGGCCAGCCAGTCGGCAACCAGCGCCGGCTTGGTCTCGCCTTCGATCTCGACGCTGACGCCGACCCGGGTGAACATTTCCTTGGGCTTGCGCATGGTCGCCTCCTTGAGCGTGAAATGACCGCGCACGCGAACGCCGGATTTGACCGGAGAGACGAAGCGCAGCTTGTCGAAGCCGTAATTGATGCCCATCGCCACGTCGCTCAATTTCGGCAGGGCCTCGTAGGAAAATACCGAGATCAGCGAGGTCGTGAGGAAGCCGTGCGCGATGGTCGAGCCGAACGGTGTCGCCTTGGCACGGGCCGGGTCGACATGGATGAACTGGTGATCCTCGGTGGCGTCGGCGAAGACGTCGATCCGCTTCTGATCCACCAGATGCCATCCGGAAACGCCAACCTCCTTGCCGACCAGGTCCAGATACGCGCCGCGCTCGATCGTAGAATTCATGCCGTCCTCGCTTGTTTGAGGCCGCACATTCCACAGCGGAGCGGCCTTCGCCAAGCGAAATTTGTGCGGTGCGGCCATGCAATGGCCCCGATTTCCCCTCAGCCGTCCGATGCGCCGGTGGCACGGGCCGCCTGCAGTTCCGGAAAATCCTCCTCGCGGAACTCAAGGCCGCGCAGCGCGTCGTCGCGATTGTCGTCATGTTCGAGGCGGCGCAGCTGCACGCGGCGGATCTTGCCGGAAATGGTCTTCGGCAGTTCGCTGACGAGTTCGATCCGGCGGATGCGCTTGAACGGCGCAAGGCGATTTTGCAGGTGCCGGAAGATCGACAGGGCCGTCGCCGCCGAGCGCTCGGCGCCCGCGGTGAGCAGCACATAGGCTTTCGGAATCGCCAGCCGGATCGGATCCGGGCTCGGCACCACGGCGGCCTCGGCCACCAGATCGTGCTCGAGCAAGATGCTCTCCAGCTCGAACGGGCTGATGCGATAATCGGAAGATTTGAACACGTCGTCGGAGCGTCCGACAAAGGTCAGATAGCCATCGTCGTCGGCGAACACCACGTCGCCGCTGCGATAGATCGCGCCGTCGGCGCCGCTCAGGCTGCCGTCGTCGTTGCGATAGCCGCGCATCAGTCCGGCAGGCCGATCGGCCCCCAGCAGCAGGCTGACCTCACCCTCCTTCGTCGGCTGGCCGTCGACGTCGGTGATGGCGATGCGATAGCCCGGCAGCGGCCGGCCCATGGAGCCGATCTTGACCGGCTGGCCCGGCGAATTGCCGGCCAGCGCCGTGGTCTCGGTCTGGCCGTAACCGTCACGGATGGTCAGGCCCCAGGCCGCGCGCACCTGATCGATCACTTCCGGATTGAGCGGCTCGCCGGCGCCGCAGACCTCGCGCAGCGACACCTTGAAGGTGGCGAGCTTCTCCTGGATGAACAGCCGCCACACGGTCGGCGGCGCGCACAAAGTGGTGACGCCGCAGCGGCCGATGGTGGCGAGCAGTCCGCGCGCATCGAAGCGCGGCTGGTTGACCACGTACACCGTGGCGCCGGCATTCCACGGCGCAAACAGGCAGCTCCAGGCATGCTTGGCCCAGCCCGGAGAGGAGATGTTGAGATGAACATCGCCCGGCTGCAGGCCGAGCCAGTACATGGTTGACAACCCTCCGACCGGATAGCTGCGCTGGCTGTGCAGCACCAGTTTCGGTTTCGCCGTGGTGCCGGAGGTGAAATACAGCAACATCGGATCGTCCGGCCCGGTCGGGGCGTCCGGCACAAACGTCTCCGGAAACTCCGCGGCTTGCTCGAAGGCCAGCCAGCCGTCCACAGGCGACGACGCACCGGCAACGATGCGGATGAGGTTCTCGCCGCCGCGGTCGACAAATTTCGCGGTCTGGTCCGGCGACGCCACCACGACCTTCGCCTGCCCGCGGTCGAGCCGATCCTGCAACTCATCGGGCGTCAGCAGCGTGGTCGCCGGGATCACCACGACGCCGAGCTTCATCGCCGCCAGCATGGTCTCCCACAGCGGCACCACATTGCCGAGCAGCAGCAACAGATGATCGCCGCGCTTCAGCCCGAGCCCGCGCAGGAAGTTCGCGACCTGGCTGGAGCGCCGCGACAGCGTGGCGAATGACAGCTTTGTCTCGCGGTTGCCGCCGGCATCGACGATCCACAGCGCCGCCCGATCCTTGCTGTCGGCATTGACAGCCAGCTCCGCATCGAACCAGTCCAGCGCCCAGTTGAACGGAACCGGATCGGGCCAGCGGAAGCATGCGACCGCGGCGGCGTAGTCGGTGCGGTGTTCGAGCAGAAACGCGCGGGCTTGCTGGAAGGTGGTCATGTCATGAGCCTCTTGAATTATACTTCACAACAAACACCGCCGTCATCCTTCGAGGCTCGCCGAAGACGGCGAGCACCTCAGGATGACGGCACCGAGCATGATGCTACTTCCCCGCCAGATCCAGAATCTGATGAATAATCCCCGAAAAATCCTCACCGCCATGGCCGGCCTTCTCGTAGGTCTCATAGATACTCTCGGCGTGTGCCCCCAGCGGCGTCGCCGCCCCCGCAGCTTTCGCAGCCTCCTGCGACAACCGCAGGTCCTTCAGCATCAAGGCTGCGGCGAAGCCGGGCTTGTAGTCGTTGTTGGCGGGCGACGCCGGCACCGGGCCCGGCACCGGGCAATAGGACGTCAGCGACCAGCACTGGCCCGACGAGGTGGAGGCCACGTCGAACAGCGCCTGATGCGACAGGCCGAGCTTTTCGGCCAGCGCAAAGGCTTCGCTGACCGCGATCATGGAAATGCCGAGGATCATGTTGTTGCAGATCTTGGCGGCCTGCCCGGCGCCGGCGTCGCCGCAATGTACGATCTTCTTGCCCATGCCCTCGAGGATGGGCTTTGCCGCAGCAAAGGCCGCAGCCTCGCCGCCGGCCATGAAGGTCAGCGTGCCCGCCCTGGCGCCGCCGGTGCCGCCGGAGACCGGCGCATCGACCGATGGCAATTTCGCCTGCGCCGCCAGTTCATGGGATTTCCGCGCGCTTTCCACATCGATGGTCGAGCAATCGATCATCAGCGCCCCCTTGGCGACCGCAGGAATGATCTCGCTCCACACCGCCGCCACATGCTTGCCCGCAGGCAGCATGGTCACGACCACCTCGGCATCCTTGACTGCCGCGACGGCCGACGCCGCGATGGCGACACCGGCCGCCCGGGCAGCGTCGAGCGACGCCGGCACCAGATCGAGATCCAGTCACCCTGTGGCCGGCCTTGACGAGGTTGGCGGCCATCGGGCCGCCCATGTTGCCGAGCCCGATGAATGCAATGCTGGTCATGTCCTGCCCTCGATTTTCTGTCTTGAGATTTCAGTTCGGGAACGTCAGTTCGTCAGCGCCGCGCGACTGGAAGTAGCGCGCGAGGATGTCCAGTGTCACCTGCTCAAGCCGCGCCGGCTGCCATTGCGGATTGCGGTCCTTGTCGATGACGGCGGCGCGAATGCCTTCGGGGAAGTCATGATTGACGAAGATCTCCAGCGCGGCGCGATATTCCCGCGTCAGGCATTCCTCGAGCGATGACGAGGCGCGCGCGTCGCGCAGCAGCTTCAGCGTCAGCTTCAGCCCGGTCGGCGACTTCTCGAGCATGGCCTGCAACGTCGCCTGCGCGAAGTCCGAGATCTCGTGCGCCAGCGCCGTCACGATCTCCTCGACGCTGTCGTGGCCGAACACCGCATCGATCCAGGCCTGATGCTGCGCAATCGGCGCCATGGCATCGGCGACGGCGAAACCGTCGATGATCGCCTGAACAGCGTTGCGGTCGGCCTTGGCCGGTGCCCTGGTCAGCGCCTCACGCAGCGCCGGCCAGTTCTCCGACGCCACCACGGCATCGGCGAGATGCGCATAGACCGCGTCCGCACCGGTCATGGTGGTGCCGGTCAGGCCGAAATAGGTGCCGACCTCGCCTGGCGCGCGCGATAAAAGCCAGGTCCCGCCGACATCGGGGAAAAAACCGATGCCGACTTCGGGCATCCCCATCTTCGTCCGGTCAGTCGCGATCCGCAGGCTGCCATGCGCCGCCAGCCCGACGCCGCCGCCCATGACCAGCCCGTCCATATAGGCCACATAGGGCTTGGAGAATGCCGCGATGCGCGCATTCAATATGTATTCCTCGCGCCAGAAGATCTTGCCGAGGTCGCCGCCTGCCTTCGCACTCTCGTAGAGGCCGCGAATGTCACCGCCGGCGCACAGCCCGCGCTCGCCGGCCCCTTCCAGCAGGATCAGCGCCACCTGCGGATCGGCCTCGAAGACATCCAGTGCGGCGACGATGCCGCGGGTCATCTCAAGCGTCAGTGCATTCAGAGCCTTCGGCCGGTTCAACCGGATCACGCCGGCGTTGCCTTCGCGCCTGACGATCAGATCGGGCTCGGGACCAATTGCAACTGCGGGGGAGGACGCCGTCATCGATTGCCTTCGATCAGTTTGCGCGCCACGATCAGCCGCATGATTTCATTGGTGCCTTCGAGGATCTGGTGCACGCGCAAATCGCGCACGATCTTCTCGATGCCGTATTCGCTGAGATAGCCGTAGCCGCCATGCAGTTGCAGCGCCTGGTTGGCGACCTCGAAACCGACATCGGTGCCGAAGCGTTTTGCCATGGCGCACAGCATGGTGGCGTCGACGTCGTGACGATCCAGCGCCGCCGCCGCTCGCCATACAAACGTCCGCGCCGCCTCAAGCTCGGTCGCCATGTCGGCGAGGCGGAACTGCAGCGCCTGGAATTCATCGAGCCGCTTACCGAAGGCCTTGCGTTCGCGCATATAGGCCAACGACTTGTCGAGCGCGGATTGCGCGCCTCCGAGCGAGCACGCGGCGATATTGATACGGCCGCCGTCCAGCCCGGCCATGGCAATCTTGAAGCCCGCACCTTCGTCGCCAAGCCGGTTGGCCACCGGCACCCGTGCATTGTCGAAGATCACCGCGCGCGTCGGCTGCGCGTTCCAGCCCATCTTGCGTTCGTTGGCGCCGAACGACAGTCCGGGCGTGTCGCCCTCGATGACCAGCGTGGAGATGCCGCGCGGACCGTCCTCGCCGGTGCGCACCATCACCACATAGAGCCCGCTCTGCCCTGCCCCCGAGATGAACTGCTTCTGGCCATTGAGAACGTAGTGGTCGCCGTCCACCGCTGCGCGCGTGCGCAGCGCCGCGGCGTCCGACCCGGAGCCCGGCTCGGTCAGGCAGTAGCTCGCCAGCAGTTCCATGGTGCACAGCCGGGGAAGCCACTTCTTGCGCTGCTCGTCATTGCCATAGGCGTCGATCATCCACGAGGCCATGTTGTGGATCGAGATAAAGGCCGACACTGTGGGACAGCCCCGCGCCAGCGCTTCGAAGATCAACGCCGCATCGAAGCGTTTCAGGCCGGAGCCACCGACATCCTCGCGGATATAGATACCGCCCATGCCGAGCGCAGCCGCCTCGCGCATCACATCGACGGGGAAGAACTTTTCCTCGTCCCATTTGAGCGCATGCGGCGCGATCCTGTCGGCGGCAAAGTCGCGCGCCATGTCACGAACGGCGAGTTGGTCTTCGTTCAGGGAAAACTGACTCACGACGCTATCCCGCCGCTAATTCATCGTCGGGATCGAGAACTCCGCGCCCTCCTTGACGCCGGATGGCCAGCGCGCGGTGACGGTCTTGGTCTTGGTGTAGAAGCGGATCGAGATCCGGGCCGTGCTGGTTGAGGTCGCCGAAGCCGGACTTCTTCCAGCCGCCGAAGGTGTAGTAGGCAATCGGCACCGGGATCGGCACGTTGATGCCGACCATGCCGACATTGACCTTGGCGGCGAAATCGCGCGCAGCATCGCCGTCGCGGGTGAAGATGGCAACGCCGTTGCCGTAATCGTGGTCGGATGGCAGCGCCAAAGCTTCGGCGTAGTCGTGCGCACGCACCACCGACAGCACCGGGCCAAAGATCTCTTCCTTGTAGATCCGCATGTCCTTGGTCACATTATCGAACAGGCAACCGCCCATGTAGAAGCCGTTCTCGTAGCCCTGCATCTTGAAGCCGCGGCCGTCGACGGCCAGCTTGGCGCCTTCCTTGATGCCGACCTCGACATAGTCCTTCACGCGCTCCAGCGCGGCGCGGGTCACCAGGGGACCGAAGTCGGCCGACGGATCGGTGGACGGGCCGATCTTCAGCGCCTCGACGCGCGGGATCAGCTTTTCCATCAGCCGGTCGGCGGTCGTCTTGCCGACGGGCACCGCCACCGAGATCGCCATGCAGCGCTCGCCGGCCGAACCATAGCCGGCGCCGATCAGCGCATCGACGGTCTGGTCCATATCGGCGTCGGGCATGATGATGGCGTGGTTCTTGGCACCGCCGAAGCATTGCGCGCGCTTGCCTGTCGCGGCGGCGCGCTCGTAGATGTATTGCGCGATCGGTGACGAACCGACGAAGCCGACAGCCTTGATATCGGGGTCGTCGAGGATGGCGTCGACGGCTTCCTTGTCGCCGTTGACGACATTCAGAATCCCCGGCGGCAGGCCGGCCTCCATCATCAGCTCCGCCAGCATCATCGGCACGCCGGGATCGCGCTCGGACGGCTTGAGGATGAAGGCGTTGCCGCAGGCGATGGCCGGTGCGAATTTCCACATCGGGATCATCGCCGGAAAGTTGAACGGGGTGATGCCGGCGACCACGCCGAGCGGCTGGCGCATCGAATAGATGTCGATGCCGGGTCCTGCGCCCTCGGTGTATTCACCCTTCATCAGATGCGGCACGCCGCAGGCGAACTCGACCACTTCAAGACCGCGCTGAATGTCGCCCTTGGCATCCGGCACGGTCTTGCCATGCTCGCGCGCCAGAAGATCCGCCATCTTGTCGTAGTCGCGTTGCGCCAGTTCGAGGAACTTCATCATCACGCGGGCACGGCGCTGCGGATTGGTGGCGCCCCAGGCGACCTGCGCTTCGATCGCGTTCTCGACCGCGGCGCGCATTTCCGCTTTGGAAGCCAGCGCCACCTGGGCCTGAACGTCGCCGGTCATAGGCTCAAACACGTCGGCAAAACGACCAGATGTGCCCTTGACCTCGCGGCCCCCGATAAAATGTCCAATCGAACGCATGCAATCCTCCCAACAACGGCTTTTCCGCATGTTGAGCAGTCTTTGCCGGCTTTGGAAAGGGGCTCCGCGCGGGACGGATTTGCGAAAATGCCGGGCCGGCACCGACACGGCTATCTGCGACCAAAGTCGCAGGCGATGCCGTCAGCAAGCTCAGTGCTTCGCGGCGCCTGACGTCTTGGCTGCAGCCTTCTTCGCCGGCTTTTTCGACGCAGCCTTCGTTGCGGGCGACGGGCCCAGCACGGCCTCGCGGCCTGCGGCGAGGATCTCTTCGGAGAACTCGCCGGAGCCGGCGATCCGTGCCAGCACCAGCGTTCCCATCATGGTCGCGAGCGACGCCATGGCCCGCTTGCGCGCCACTTTGGGTGTCGCATCCCCGATCTGCTCGGACAGCATTCCGATCATCTGTTCCAGCTTGGCCGCAAAGGCCTTTCGGGTCTTCGGGCTCTCGCGGGCGATTTCCGCGCCAAGCGCCGGCACCGCGCAACCGTGGCCGGGATTGTCGCGATGCTGCGGCGACAGGTACGCATCCACAATGGTGGCCAGCCGATCGTCGGGCGACGTCTGGCCGGCAAGATGGCGCCAGCGATCGGTCGAGCGATCCATGGCATAGGCGAAGGCTTCGACGACCAGCGCCTCGCGCGAGATCGAAATGCGCATAAAAGCCGCCGTGGGTCAGGCCGGCGTCCTTCATCAGGTCGGCCACACCAATGCCGTGCGCGCCCCGTTCACGCAGCCGCACCGAAGCCTTCTTCACGATTCGCGCGTGGGTCTCGAGCTTGTGTTCCTTCGAATAGCGCATCCTGACTCCATACGATGTCTCAAACCGTACCACGGCATCTATCGCGTCGAAGAGCCCGGCAGCTCTGAAACGAGGCGGATTTTTGAGCGATTCCAGTAAACGGTAACCGACACTGATCGGCCGTATAAATGATGACTATCATTTTACTTCACTGCGCCACCCGGTGCAACGCAGCCCCCGCTACCGAAACGGAAATCGCTGCAGGAACTTGACAGGTTCCAGCTTTGACCCGGAAGTGGTACGACAAGACCGGCGGTTCACGCCAGCCCGACCTGCGAGGCCTCCATGCATATGCTCAACTCCCACTGCGGCATTGATCGTGATCAACGCGGCGTCGTGAAACTGACGATCTGCAACGCGGGCCCGCTCAACATCCTCGATTCGCCCGCGATCAACGCCGTCCGCGAAGGGCTCGATGTTCTGGCGTCGGAGGGCGATATTCGCGCCCTGGTGATCGCCGGCCAGAGTGAAAAGAGCATGATCGGCGGCGCCGACATCAAGGAGATGGCCACGCTCGACCAGGCTTCGGCCGAGCGGTTCATCACCGGCCTGCGCGACCTCTGCGAGGCGGCGCGGACGTTTCCGGCGCCGGTGATCGCGCAGATCCCGGGCTGGTGCCTCGGCGGCGGGCTGGAATTCGCGGCAGCCTGCGATTTCCGGGTCGCCGCCCACGACGCGAAATTCGCCATGCCGGAGGTGCGGGTCGGCATCCCCTCGGTGATCCACGCCGCCCTGCTGCCGCGACTGGTCGGCTGGGGGCGCGCCCGCTGGCTGATCATGACGGCAGCCACCATCGACGCGCCGACCGCGCTGAACTGGGGGCTGGTCGATGTGGTGGCACCGGAGGGCGGACTCGATGCCGCCGTCGAAAGCACGCTCGCCATGTTGCTGAAATGCGCCCCGCAAGCGCTGCGCGCGCAGAAAGCGCTATTGAAACAATGGGAAGAACTGCCGCTGAAGGAATCCGTCAGCCTCAGCATCGGGGTGTTCGGCGAAGCCTATCTGACCGGCGAGCCGCAACGGCTAATGCAAGGCTTCATCAACCGCAAGCGGTAGTCCGTCACAGCTACACAGGAGTTTCAGCTCGTATCGCATTGCAAATGGCGCGGCGCGTTATATGATATTCATAATTCAATACGACAGGAAACTCCATGATCTCCGGATGGCTCTCGACTGCCCTCGCCCGCCGCAACATCCACTACGGATGGGCGATGGTCGCCGTGACATTCCTCACGGCGCTGGTCAGCGCCGCTGCGGTCGGCGCGCCCGGCGTCTTCATCGTGCCGCTGCAGAAGGAATTCGGCTGGAGCACCGCGGAAATCGCCTCGGCGATGTCGATCCGCTTCGTGCTGTTCGGATTGATGGCGCCGTTCGCCGCCGCACTGATGAACCGCTACGGCCTGCGCAACGTCACGCTGGCGGCGCTGCTGGTGGTGGTCTCAAGCCTGCTGCTGTCGCTGGCCATGACGCAGCTCTGGCAGCTGGTTTTGCTATGGGGCGTCGCGGTCGGCATCGGCACCGGCATGACTGCGCTGGTGCTCGGCGCCACCATCGCGGCGCGCTGGTTCAGCGCGCGGCGCGGGCTGGTGGTCGGCATTCTCACTGCGAGTGCTGCAACCGGCCAGCTGATCTTCCTGCCGATCCTGGCCAGCATCACCGAACGCAGCGACTGGCGCTGGGCGCTGGCGCTGATGTGCGTGATGCTGGCGGTGGCGGCGCTCGGCGTGCTGCTGGTGATGCGCGACCGTCCGGGCGATATCGGGCTGCGTCCCTATGGCGACACCGGCACCGCGCCGCTGCCGGCCCCTGCTCCCGGCAACGCACCGATCATGGCGGCCGCGCTCGGCGCGCTGCGCGATGCCGCCAGGACGCGGGTGTTCTGGATTCTGTTCGCCACCTTCTTCATCTGCGGCGCCAGCACCAACGGGCTGGTGCAGGTGCATCTGATCCCCATGTGCCTCGATTTCGGCATCCCGCAGATGCAGGCCGCCGGCCTTCTCGCGGCCATGGGCGTGTTCGACTTCATCGGCACCATCGCCTCGGGCTGGCTGTCGGATCGCTACGACAACCGCTATCTGCTGTTCTGGTATTACGGGCTGCGCGGCCTGTCACTACTGGCGCTGCCGTTCACCGACTTCTCGTTCTACGGCCTGTCGCTGTTCGCCATGTTCTATGGCCTCGACTGGATCGCCACCGTGCCGCCGACGGTGCGGCTGACCGCCGCCAAGTTCGGGCCCGAGCGCGCCGGCCTGGTGTTCGGCTGGATTTTTGCCGGCCACCAGTTGGGGGCAGCCACCGCGGCATTCGGCGCCGGCCTGTCGCGCACCGTGCTGCTGAGCTACCTGCCGGCGTTCTTCGCCGCCGGCGCGCTGTGCATCGTCGCGGCGATCATCGTGTTGATGATCGCGCGCGACAAGAAGGTGGCGGCTGCCTAGCACTGTCATTCCGGGGCGCGAGGGTGCAGCCCGAGCGAACCCGGAATCCTGACATGTTCAGTGCTAAACACCTCGAGGTTCTGGGGTCGCGGTCGGCTTGCGCCGCCCGCGCCGCGGAACGACAACATTGGGTTACGGCCGCATTGCCAGCCGTGACGGTCCGGCCGTTCGCAACGGCTCCGCGAGGCGCGCGAACTCGCACAGCAGCGAACGCGTCTTGCGAGGATCGATGATCTCCTCGACCCAGAACTTCTCCGCCGAGCGGAACGGCGAGCGCAGCTTGTTGAGGCGGTCCTCGATCTCCTGCTGTTTGGCCTTGGGATCGGCGGCCGCGTCGATCTCGGCGCGATAGGCGGCCTCGATGCCGCCCTCCAGCGGCAGCGAGCCCCAATAGGCCGACGGCCACGCATAGCGCATCGAGAAGCGGTTGGCCGGCTGATGCACCACGCCGGCGACGCCGAAGGCGTTGCGGATGATGATCGTGCACCATGGCACCGTGGTCTGGTTGACCGCGGCCATGGCGCGCACGCCGTGGCGGATGGTGGCGGCCTTCTCCGCCTCGAGCCCGATCATGAAGCCCGGACAGTCCATCAGATAGACCACCGGCAGATGGAAGGTCTCGGCGAGATCGACGAAGCGCACCACCTTCTGGCACGCCTCCGCGGTCCACGAGCCGCCATAGTGATAGGAGTCGCCGGCGAGCAGCAGCACGGGACGGCCCTCGAGCCGGGCAAAGCCGGCGATGACCGGCCGGCCGAAATTCGCGGCCATCTCGAAGAACGAGCCCTTGTCGACGACGGCGTCGATGATCGGGCGCATCTTGTAGACCTGCCGGCGATTGCGCGGCACCGCAGAGATCAGCGATTCCTCGGCGCGTTCCGGATCGTCGTTGCAGGCCACGGTCGGCGGCAGGCCGTAGACCGACGACGGCAGATACGACAGGAATCTTCGCGCGCAGGCAAAAGCCTCTTCCTCGGTGTCGACCGCGTGATCGACGCCGCCGGCGCGGGTCTGGATATCGGCGCCGCCGAGCTCCCACTTGGTCAGGTCCTGGCCGAGCCGTTTCACCACCGGCGGTCCGGCCACGAACATGGCGGAAGTCTTGGTCATCACCGAATAGTGGCTCGCCGCCAGTCGCGCGGCGCCGAGTCCCGCGACCGAACCAAGGCCGAGGCCGACCACCGGCACCTGCGCCATGTTGGCGATCGTGTACCAGTACCATTGCGTGCCGCCGACGCCGCCCGGCAGATTGGCCGCGCCCTTGGTCTCGATGGTCTTGACCGAACCGCCGCCGCCGGAGCCCTCGATGATCCGCACGATGGGCAGCCGGAAATCATGGGCCATCTGCTCGGCCATCAGCGGCTTGGCAGAAATCGACGCATCCGCCGAGCCGCCGCGCACCGTGAAGTCGTCGCCGACCACAACGACGGGATGGCCATCGATCTTGCCGCGGCCGAACACGCAGTTCGCCGGCGTCAGCTGGGTGAGCGTGCCCGCTTCGTCATATTCGGCGACGCCGGAGATGGCGCCGACCTCGTGAAAGCTGTTGGCATCGATCAATCCGTCGATGCGCTGGCGAACCGTCAGCCGGCCCTGGTCATGCTGTCGCTTGACCTTGTCAACGCCGCCCATCTCCCGCGCGAACGCTTCGCGCCGGGAGAGGTAGTCGAGTTCCGGCTTCCAGTTCATTCGTGGCCTCCGCCTTGATGGTCTTCTTGTTGATTGAGGAGGCGGCGCGTCGGTCGCCGCGTTGTAGAGGCCGTTATCGGCGTTGGTGACCATCTGGCCGATGGTGCCGCTGAGCGCGAGCAGCAGCGGCGCCACTTCGTCCTGCATCCGCTTCTCGTCATACATGGACGACAACAGGCCGATGGTGACCACCACATAGGTCTGATATTGCGGCGACCACATGGGCGTCGCGATGCCGTTAATATGCGGCGTGAACAGCCCGGTGGCGGTGACGTAGCCGTTCTCGCGCAGCGACTGGCGATTGGCCTCGATCCGGCTGCGCAGCACGCGGCCGTCTTCGGGGACTTCGCGTGCGATATCGTTGATCAGCGCGTCGCCGACGTTGTCGTCGAGGGCGGCGGTGTAAGCGTGTCCCGCCGCGGTGCGGCCCATGGCGATCCGGCTGCCGGTGGTGGAATGCAGGCCGAGCGCGTGATCGGCGCGGGCATATTCCAGATAGACCATATGGAAACGGTCGGGCACCAGGAAGCCGATGGTGCCGGGGATCTGGTCGGCGACCTCCTGTAGCCGCAGGCGGATCAGGTTGCGCAGCTGCAGACCGCGGGTCATCGACGTGCTCATGGCCACCGCGCTCGGCCCGATGCGGTACTTCTGGTCGGCGGGCAGATAGGCCAGCTGGCCCATGCGGGTCAGCGTATGCGTCAGCCGCGACACCGTGGAGCGCGGCAGGCCGCAGCGATTGGAGATTTCGAGATTGCCGAGCCGGGCGTCGTGGCCCTCGAAGCAACGCAGGATATCGAAGGCCCGCGACACCACCTGGATGACGTCGCCATCACCTGCCAGATCGCTGGCCAGAATCCCGTTTTTGCTAAGCCGCTCCGAGCGTCGTCCCATGATGCGTTTCCTGTCGACGGCGCATCTTCGGATCCGGTCATTGTGACCCTCCCCTGCGCGCCTGCCTATTTCGTTCTGCGGAATTAAATTCCACTTGCGGTCCAAGCTACATCACGCAATCCTGCACGACAACACCCCATCCCATTTCTCTCTCCAACCTTTTGCGCAGTTCGATCCGACCGCTGCCACTCAAACGAGCAGCCGGTGCGATCGACGGAGGACGCCATGCCAGAGATCAAGATCACCAGCGAAGTCGCCGGGCGCATTTGCGCATTGCCGCTCGACATCGGCGCAAGCGTCGGCGCGGGCGAAGAGGTCGCCTTCGTCGAGGCCATGAAGATGGAGATTCCCGTCGCCTCGCCTGTGGCAGCGAGAATCAAGTCGATCCTGGTGGCGATCGACGACGTGGTGGCCGAAGGTCAGTTGCTGGTGATTGTCGAGACGTGAGGCGCGCGGGCGCTGCGCAGCGCTCTTCCTTTTCCCTCCCCACGCGTCTTCGCGGTGGGGAGGGTGGCGCGTGTGAGCGGAGCGAACAACGCGTCGGGTGGGGGACGCGCAGCATACGCGACAGCGCGTGGCGCGCCCCACCCCGGCCTCCACTTCGCCGATGCTGCGCATCGCCTTCGTTCGGCCGACCCTCCCCGCCTCGCGCGACTGCGCCGCGCTCCGGGGAGGGATTCTTCAGGCGCCTTGCCTGAACATCTGATTCAATTGTCAAACAGCCATGCGATCGCATCCCCGCGACGCTTGCGCGCCCGGGCTGTGCTGCATTCCCTTGCCCCCTCGAAATCGAGAGGTCGCGCGGAACGCCGGGTGCCCGATGCACCCATGGGCTTGTGCGCAAAGTATAGTAAGCGCACAAGGCTTGCCACGGTCACACCGGGAAACAGCCCGGCGTTCCGCGCGCAGTGGTGTTAACGGCTTATTGCGTGCTCTCCCCGGCGGCCGACACGGTTTCTCGTCGCCGTCGCTTCCGGTTGAGGGTGTTCCACGGACGGGTTGCCGCGGACTCTCCACCGGGCTTGGTGCTCACGCGGGGCACCAGGACCACACGCCTTCGCCGTCCGCGCAGCGCTGTCGTCTGCGCTTCCTTCAGTTCTCACTGGCCATTCTGGCGAGCCCTGAACCGAATTCCGCGCCTGACGCTGCCGCGTCCACCGCACCCCGCCCCGCGAACCTGACGATCGCGATACGCCCCTCTCGGTGGGACGGGATGTCATGGATTATAAACCTAAACCAATGATCGTCAAGAGAGTCTAGGAAAAAATATCGCCATCCGAGTTGGGTCCGTTCCCCGGACGCGGTGCACCACGCCGCGCTTGCGCGGCATGGTGCACCGCAGATCCGGCCCAGCTCGTTGACATCAAGAAGCTGGATCCCGGGTCTGCGCAGCAGCACTTTCGGCGATGCTGCGCATCGCCTGTGCTGCAGCGCGCCCGGGAAACGGTGAGGAACCGGACCGAAGGCTACCTCCCCTGAAACACCACGGCATCGACCACCACGCAGCCCTTGCCCGCGCTGTCGAGCATGACAGGGTTGAGGTCGATGCTCATCACCTTGGCCGACGCGTCGCGCATCAGTTCGCCGATCTTCACCACGGCGTCGCAGAGCGCCGCGACGTCCATCGGCGGTTCGCCGCGCACGCCGGCGAACAGCGGCGCGATGCGCAGCCTGCCGAGCGCTTCCCGGACGTCGTCGGTCGAGAAGGGCGGCAGCAGCAGCGTCGTGTCCTTGAACACCTCGACATACTTGCCGCCGTCGCCGACCGCGACCACCGGGCCGAACACCGGATCGCGATGCGCGCCGATCATGATCTCGCGGCGGCCGCTGGCCATGGCGGCGACGATGACGCCGTCGAAGCGCGCGCCGTGCTTGCGGATGATGTCCTCCATCACGGCGTAGATCTCGCCGGCCTCCTCGCGCGCCTTGACGCCGACCTTGACCAGGCCGAGTTCGGACTTGTGCGCGATATCGGCCGAGCAGCCCTTGACGACAACAGGACCGCCGATGGCCTCGAAGGCCGCAACGGCTTCGGCGCGCGAGCGGCACAGCCGGTACGGCACCACGGGAATGCCGCGTTTGCCCAGCAGGTCGAGACTGTCGGCCTCGTTCAGCATGGTCATCTCGCCGGCCGACGCGATCAGCGCGTCGGATTTTCCGCGGCTGGCGCGGCGCTCCAGCGTGCGCGCCATCAACTCGCGATGGGCGAGGAACTGATGCAGCGCGGTGACCGCCTCCACCTCGGTAGGAAATACCGAGACGCCCTGGGCCTGGAATTCCACGGCCACGCTGGGCTGCGTCGCCGCCACCACCAGCGGCTTGCCGGTCTGCGCTGCGAAGGCTGCGGAGTCCCGCGCAAAGGCCGCCACGTCATAGCCGGGACCGGCGACGGGCACGCCGATCACGAAGGCATCGGCGGCAGGGTCCTCGGCAATTACCGGCAGGATGTCGCCGAACAGCCGGCTGTTGGAGAGCAGCGCCGCGGTGAGATCGATGGGATTGGTCGTGGTGGCAAAGCTCGGCAGGATGCCCTTCAGTTTCCTGTCCGTATCGTCAGACAGTTTGGCCATGGGCATGCCCACGGTGGTGGCGGCGTCCGCCGTCATCACGCAGACCGCGCCGGAATTGCTGATGGCGACCAGCCGCCTGCCCCGCGGCTTCCAGCCCTTGAGATAGAGCTCGGTGGCCTCCACCAGGCCGCGCATGTCCGGCGCGCGCCAGATGCCATGATGCTCGAAGAAGGCATCGACCACGCGGTCCTCGTTGGCCAGCGCGCCGGTGTGCGACTGCGCGGCCTGGCGGCCGGCCTCGGAGCGGCCCGACTTCAGCGCGATAATCGGCAGGTCGCGGTCGAGCGCGATGGCCGCGAGTTCTTCGAGATACTTCTTGTCCGGGATGCTCTCGAGATAGAGCAGCATCAGCTTGACCTCGGGATCTTCGGCCACCGCAATGGCCAGTTCGCCCACGGTGATGTCGGCATCGTTGCCGGTGGCATGGCTGTGGCGCACGCCGATGCCGCGCGGATTGAGGAAGCCGACCGGCACGGTGGACAGCGCGCCGCTCTGGCTGAGCATGGCGACATGGCCCTCGACGCGGTCGAACTCCATGAACATGGTGGAGAACGAGGCGATGGCGCCGGTGCCGAAATTGGCGAGGCCCTGCGAATTCGGCCCGACAATGCGCATGCCGGCCTTGTGAGCGACCTCGACCATGCGGCGCTCCTTGGCCTTGCCGGCGATGGCATCGACCTCGCCGAAACCCGAGGCCATCACCACGGCGATCTTGACGCCGAAGGCGGCGCAATCTTCCACCGCGGCAATGGCATTGTCGCCGGCCACCGCGACGATCACCATCTCCGGCGCCTCCGGCAGATCGCGCAGGCTCGGATAGCAGCGCTCGCCCTGGATCTCGGTGCGGGTCGGATTGATCGGATAGATCTTGCCCTTGAAGCCGAATTTCTTGAGGTAATGAACCGGCCGGCCGCCAACCTTGTTGGGATTTTCGGAGGCACCGATGATGGCGACCGAGCGGGGATCGAGGGCGGCGCGAAGACGGCTCATGGAAGAGTCCTTTCGAAATAGGGTACGAGGCGACCGGTGAATTGCCGGAAGCCGGCAGCCACCTTGTCGCCGATGACGAGATCGTTGGCCCCGTGGGCCATCATGCGAAAACCTTCGGCGGTGTCGATGAGAACGATGTTGTAGGGCACGTGGGCGCGCGCCTCGGGCGTCGCCGCGCGCAGCACCAGCGATGTCGCGTAGACGGTGCCCTGCCCGCTGGCGATTTTGTCGACCGGGTCGGGCGCGCCGCAAGCGGCGCAGAAGGCACGGCGGAAATATTGCACGGCTTGGCACGACGCGCACGTTTGATAGCTGATAGCTTCCACGCCGGTGGTCCAGTCGGCAACTGGCTTGAGCGACTTCATTGCACCCGCTCCAGGACCATGCTGACATGGGACGACAGCACGCCGCCGTCGCCATGCAGCAGCGCCAGCGAGGCATCGCGCACCTGGCGGTTGGCGGCGCGGCCGGTCATCTGCAGATGGGTCTCGACCAGATGCGCCATGGCGCCGCCGACGCCGCAATGGCCATAGCTCAGCAAGCCGCCATGGGTGTTCAGCGGCATGGCGCCGTGTTGTCCGAAATGCCCGGCGCGCACCAGCGCCGCCGCTTCGCCGCGGCGGGCGAGGCCGAGGTCTTCCAGCAGCATGGCAAGGGTGATGGTGAAGCTGTCGTAGACGGCAGCGTAGCGCACATCGGCGATGGCGATGCCGGTCGCAGCCTTGAGCCGGGCGATGGAGATTTCCGCGCCAAGCTCGGATAGCGCGGGCGCCGCGGTGACATGCTGATGGGTATGCGCCTGCGCGGCACCCAGAACGCGGACGCCGATGGCGCCGGTGCGCTCGCGGCTGACCACGAAAGCGGCGCCGCCGTCGGACACCGGGCAGCAATCCAGCAGCTTCAGCGGACTGGCGATCGGCTTCGATTCCATGACGTCGGCCACGGTGATGGCGTCATGAAACTGCGCGCCGGGATGGGTCAGCGCGTGCGCCCGCATCAGCACGGCGAATTCGGCGAGGTCTTCCTCGGTGACGCCGTAGTCGTGCATGTAGCGATTGGCGACGAGACCGTAGTAAGCGGGGATGGTCGGGCCAAGCGGCACCTCAAAGACGGGATGGCCGACCTGCGCCAGCGCCTGGATCGAGGCGTCGCGGCTCTGGCCGGTCAGGCGGTTTTCGCCGCCGACCACCAGCACATGCTTTGCGACACCGGCATCCACCAGCGTATGCGCCAGCATGGCCATCGCCATGCCGGTGGCGCCGCCGACCTGGATGGCGTGGGCATAGGACGGGGTGATGCCGAAATGCTCGGCGAACACGGTGGCCAGCATGATATGCGGCATGGTGGTGGAATAGCCGCACAGGAAACCGTCGATGTCGGATCGCTTGAGGCCGGCATCGGCGAGCGCGGCTTCGGCGGCCGTGCTCATCAGGTCGAGGGTGGACGAGCCCTCATGCTTGCCGAACGGGGTGAGGCCGACGCCGGTGATGTAGCTCATGTGTTGCGCCAAGCTCGGTCGTCGTCCCCGCGAAGGCGGGGACCCATAACCACCGTATTCCGAGTGGCGCGCTGCGGGAGCCACGGCGCTCCGTTTGGAGGAGCGGAGGGTATGGGTCCCCGCCTTCGCGGGGACGACGGGCGGAGAGTTGCCACCGCAACGATGGACCGCGCTGCGCTGCTCAATGGCGACACCATCATCAATACGACTTCGGCAGCCCGAGCACGCGCTCGGCGATGAAGGACAGGATCAGCTCGCGGCTGATCGGCGCGATACGCGGGATCAGGGATTCCCTGAGATAGCGCTCGACGTGATATTCCTTGGCGTAGCCGAAGCCGCCATGGGTCATCACCGCCTGCTCGCAGGCGTGATAGCCGGCCTCGCCGGCGAGATATTTCGCGGCATTGGCGGCGGGGCCGCACGGCAGGTTCTGATCGTATTGCCAGCCGGCCGACAGGGTCATCAGCCAGGCGGCTTCCAGCTCCATCCAGTTCTTCGCCAGGGGATGCTGGATCGCCTGGTTCTGGCCGATCGGGCGGTTGAACACGACGCGCGACTTGGCGTAGTCGGCGGCGCGCTTCAGGGCCAGCTTGCCGAGACCGACGGCTTCGGCAGCGATCAGGATACGCTCCGGATTCATGCCATGCAGGATGTAGTCGAAGCCGCGCCCCTCCTCGCCGATGCGGTCGGCAACGGGGATCTCGAAATCCGCGATGAACAGCTCGTTGGAGTCGACGGCCTTGCGGCCCATCTTCTCGATCTCGTGCACGGCGATCCTGCTGCGATCGAAATCGGTGTAGAACAGGCTAAGGCCGTGGGTCGGCTTCTTCACATCTTCGAGCGGCGTGGTGCGCGCCAGCAGCAGGATCTTTTCCGCCACCTGGGCGGTGGAGATCCACACCTTCTGGCCGTTGACCACGTATTTGTCGCCGTCGCGCACCGCGCGGGTTTTCAGCTGCGTGGTGTTGAGGCCGGTGTTGGGTTCGGTGACCGCGAAGCAGGCTTTTTCCGCCCCCGACACGATGCCGGGCAGCATGCGCGCGCATTGTTCGGGCGTGCCGAACACCACCACGGGATTGAGCCCGAACACATTCATATGGATCGCCGAGGCGCCGGACATCCCTGCCCCGGATTCCGAAATGGTCCGCATCATGATCGCGGCCTCGCTGATCCCCAGCCCGGAGCCGCCATAGGCTTCGGGAATGCAGATGCCGAGCCAGCCGGCCTCGGCCATCGCCTTGTGGAATTCGTGCGGGAAGCCGCCGTCCTTGTCCTTGCCCAGCCAGTAGGCATCGTCGAAGCGGGCGCAGATCTTTTCGATCGCGTCGCGGATCGACTCCTCGTTGGCGTCGGTGGCGAAATCCATGGGATCAGACCTGTGCGGTATCGAGGATCGGCGTGCGAATGACGCCGTCGGCAGCGAGCTGCGCGATTTCGGCGGCGGAATAGCCGGCCTCGGCGAGGATCTCGGCGCTGTGCTCGCCCAGCATGGCGGCAAGCCGCGGCGTTTCCACGGGGGTCTGCGACCAGGTGGCGGAGACCTTCATGTTGCGGATCGCGCCTTCGGTGGGATGCTCGACCACGGGGAAGAAATCCGTCGCCAGCAGATGCGGATCGGTCAGCATGCTCTCGAGGTCGTGCATCGGCAGTGACGGGACGTCGGCATCGTCCAGCAGCCTGATCCATTCCGCGGTCGTTCTGGTCAGGAAGATGTTCGACAGTTCGGCCAGCACCACGTCGATATGCGCCGTGCGCTGCGGGAAGCTCGCATACATCGGATCGGCCAGCAGGTCGTCGCGGCCGACCGCACGCAGGAAGCTCAGCCACTGCTTGTCGTTGTAGACCATGGCGCAGATGTAGCCGTCGCTGGTCTGGTACGGGCGACGGTCCGGCGACAGATGGCGGGCGTAGCCGCCCTTGTCGAGCGGCGGCTCATAGGTGAGGCCGCCGAGATGGTCGCCCATCACGAAGCTGGCCATGGTTTCGAACATGGGAATGTCCAGCCGCTGGCCCTGCCCGGTGCGGTCGCGATGCACCACGCTGGCGAGAATGGCGCCGACGGCCGTGAGGCCGACAATGCGGTCGACCAGCGCGTTGGGCACGTAGCGCGGCGGGCCGTCGCTGACGCGCGCCACCAGATGCGGCAGCGCCGTGGCGCCCTGGATCAGGTCGTCATAGGCGGCCTTGGCCGCATAGGGGCCGTCCTGCCCGAAGCCGAACACGCCGGCATAGACCAGCCGGGGATTGATCGCCGCGCAGACCTCGTAGCTCAGATCGAGCCGCGCCATGGCCTGCGGGCGGATGTTGTAGATCAGAACGTCGGCGTCCCTGACCAGCCGCAGCAACGCATCGCGGCCGGCGGGTTTCTTGAGGTCGAGGCACAGGCTGCGCTTGCTGCGATTGGTGTTGAGAAAGAACGGTCCCATGCCGGGATGGCGCATCGGCCCGATCTGCCGGGTGACGTCGCCATCGGGGGATTCGACCTTGACGACGTCGGCGCCGTAATCACCGAGCATCTGGGTGGCGTATGGGCCCATCAGCACCGACGTCATGTCGATGACTCTGACCCCTTGCAATGGTCCCATGGTTTCGTCCGCTCCCGATCAGCATCGCGCGGCGCTCTCGGGCGCCGTCTCGCTGCTGCCTAGTAGCGGCATGGCATCGGCAAGATCAAGGCCGGCTGGCGCGGGGCCGCATGCGTGGGATGAAGGTGTCGGGCAATGGACGGGGCGGTGCGGCGTTCCCCGGATGCTGCGCAACGCGTCGCCCTTGCGACGTGGTGCGCTGCTGATCCGGGGTCCAGCTCATGCCGCGAAAGGCAGGGTCCCGGATCTGCGGAGCAGCGCAAAGGGCGCTGCACCGCGTCCGGGACAAGAGAGCACGGACCTTCGCCGCCTACTTGCCCAACAGCGCGTCGCGCGCGGCGGTCAGCTTGTCCAGCTCGGCATTCTGCGCTTCGAGGCGATCGGCGGTGCGTTCTTCGGTCGAGCCGCCCGAGGCGCCGGCGGCCTGCTCGACCAGTTGGCGGATATTATCCTGCAGGATGGCGATGCGGTCGTTGAGTTCGGAAAGCGAAAGCGAATTGTCGTTGGCCATGAGGTCGTCTCCTGGGGGACTTTGAAGTTACGCAAGGGTTAGCCGGTTCGCGGCGCCGGACCTATCGATATTTTGCCGCACGGAGGGACATCGTCATCCTGAGGCGCTCGCCTCAGGCGCAGCTCTTGCTCCGCCGCAACGGCGAGCCTCGAAGGATGCGGCCACCAGCTTGCAGCCCATCCTTCGAGGCGCGCAAGAGCGCGCACCTCAGGATGACGACGGCGGGCCGGATTGCGCCATGACCTGCCGCAATTCGGTCTTCAGCACCTTGCCGTAATTGTTCTTCGGCAATGCGTCCATGAACACGTAGCGCTTCGGCCGCTTGAAGCGGGCGATGCTGCGCAGGCAATGGGCGTCCAGCGCCGCGTCGTCCGCCGTGGCGCCGGGCTTGAGCACCACGCAGGCGACGACGATCTCACCCCATTCGGGATCTGGCACGCCGATGCTCGACACCTCCTGCACATCGGGATGGGTCAGCAGCGCCTCCTCGACCTCGCGCGGATAGATGTTGGTCCCGCCGGAGATGATCACGTCCTTGGAGCGGTCGGACAATGTGAGGAAGCCGTCTTCGTCGAGCCGGCCGACGTCGCCGGTGCGCAGCCAGCCGTCCTTCAGCGTCTCGGCATTGGCCTTGTCGTTGTTCCAGTAGCCGAGCATCACCGCCGGCCCCCTGGCCTCGATCTCGCCGGTCTCGCCCGCCGGCAGCGGCTTGCCATCGGCATCGGTGATGCGCACCGACATCACGCTCTGCGCCACCCCGACCGAAGCGAGGCGCTGTAGATAGCGGGGATGATCGACGTCCGCATGCCAGGCGCGCGGCAGCGAGGTGATGGTCATCGGCGACTCGCCCTGCCCGTAGATCTGCACAAAACGCTGGCCCATGGTGGCGAGCGCGTCGCGGATATCGGCGAGATACATCGGACCGCCGCCATAGACGATGGTGCGAATGCCCTCGCCCTGCTCGCCGCGCTTCTTGGCGGCATCGACCAGGCGGCGCACCATGGTGGGCGCGGCAAACATCGCGACATGGTCGAGCTGCTTTGCCAGCGTCAGCACCTCGTCGGCATCGAAGCCGCCGGAGACCGGCACCACATGGCGCGCGGCCATGCGGACATGGATGAAGTTGTACAGACCGGCGCCGTGGGAAATCGGCGCGGCGTAGAGTGCGGCGTCCTGGCCGGTGACCGTATCGACATCGGCGAGATAGCACAGCGACGCCGCCACCAGATTGCCGTGGCTGAGCATCACGCCCTTCGGCCGGCCGGTGGTGCCGGAGGTGTAGAACAGCCAGGCCAGATCGTGATCGTCGCGCGGCAGCGGCGCCGGCAGGCCACCGTCGTCGTTGCGAAAGCTGCGATACTCGGCCGACTCCACCGCCAGCATCTGCATGCCGGCCGGCAGGTCTTCCATGACCTGCGCCAGCGCCTTGCTGCTGTCGTCATCGACGAAGGCGAGCCTGGCGCCAGCATTGTCGCAGATCCACGCGGCTTCGCGGCCGTGCAGCTTGGCGTTGATGGGGATCACCGCGGCGCCGATCCACCACACCGCATACATGCATTCGAGATATTGGGTGCAGTTGGACATGAACAGCGCGACGCGGTCGCCCGGCTGCACGCCATAATCGCGCATCAGCGCCGCGCCGAGCGCACGGGCACGCCGGGCAAAGGTCGCGTAGTCCGCCTCGACCGCCGTGCCGCTCAGCAGCGCCGGCGCATGGGGATGCAGACGCGCGGACGCTGCCAGCCAGTCGGCCACGTTCATGGGCTATCCTCGCCTGCGCCGGGCTATTTCGCGGGCTCCAGCACGGAGACGTAGTTGGCCACCGCCGCGCCACCCATGTTGAAGATCCCGGCCAGCTTGGCGTTCTTGATCTGCATGCCTTCCGGCGCCTGGCCGAGCAGTTGCATCGCGCTCAGCACATGCATGGAGACGCCGGTGGCGCCGATCGGATGGCCCTTGGCCTTGAGGCCGCCGGACGGATTGATCGGCAGTTTACCGTCCTTCTGGGTCCAGCCTTCCTTGATGGCACGGGCGCCCTGCCCGCGTTCGGTCAGGCCCATGGCTTCGTATTCGATCAGTTCGGCCACGGTGAAGCAGTCGTGGGTTTCCACGAAGGAGAGATCATCGAGGGTGATGCCGGCCGCCTCCAGCGCGCGCTGCCAGGCCACAGTGCAGCCCTCGAAGGCGAGAATGTCGCGCTTGGACATCGGCAGGAAGTCCTGGGCATGCGCGGTGGCCTTGATGGTCACCGCCTTGCCCATGGTCTTCGCGGTCTCGGAGTCCGTGAGCACCAGGGCCGCGGCGCCGTCCGACACCAGCGAACAGTCGGTGCGCTTCAGCGGACCTGCGACGAACGGGTTCTTCTCGCTCTCGGAGCGGCAGAACTCAAAACCGAAATCCTTGCGCATCTGCGCATAGGGATTGTGCACGCCATTGGCGTGGTTCTTGGCGGCGATCATCGCCAGCGCGTCGGACTGGTCGCCGTATTTCTGGAAGTATTTTTGCGCGATGCCGCCGAATACGCCGGCGAAACCCGCGGGGGTCTCGCCGTCTTCCGGCAGGTAGGACGCGCGCAGCAGGTTCTTGCCGATCTCCGGGCCGGGCGTGCGCGTCATCTGCTCGACGCCGACCACCAGCACGATTTTTGCCGTGCCCGCGGCGATGGATTTCACGCCCTGGTGCACCGCGGCCGAGCCGGTGGCGCAGGCATTTTCGACGCGGGTGGCGGGCTTGAAGCGCAGCGCCGGATCGGCCTGCAGCACCAAAGCGGCCGTAAAGTCCTGCGGCGAGAAACCAGCGTTGAAATGGCCGAGCACGATTTCGTCGACGTCGGCCGCGGAAATCCCCGCATCGGCCATCGCCTCATTGGCGACCTTGACGATCAGGCTCTCGACGGTCTCTGCGTCGAACTTGCCGAACGGCGTATGCGCCCATCCAACGATGCTGGCGGTCATGCGGTTTCTCCCGGGTGAAGTTGTTGGGGTCAATATAGACACGGGAGCCGGCAGATCAAACCGTCATTGCAGGATGCGCTTCAGCTCTGCATTTGCGATCGGAACTCCGTCATGCCCGGCCTTGTGCCGGGCATCCACGTTCGTGCGGAACATCGTGGATGGCCGGGACAAGCCCGGCCATGACGGGGAGAGAGCTGCGTTACGCCACGAACTTTCCGCCCAGCTCATCCTCGATGTGAATCCGGATGATGTCGTCAAAGGTCTTTTCCGCCGTGGTGAAGCCGAGCTTGAGGGCGCGGTCGGTGGTGAAGTCGCGCGGCCAGCCGGACACGATGCCGGTGATCACCGGATCGGTCTCGCGCCTGATCCGCGCCACCACGCTCTTGCCGGCGACCCGCTCCAGCGCCGCGATCTGTTCGCCCACGGTGACCGACATTCCGGGCATGCTGAGATTGCGCCGCGCGCCCATGGCGGCGAGGTCCATGGTGCCGGCGTGAACCAGGAAGCCCACCGCCGAGCGTGGCGAGGCGTGCCAGTGGCGGACGTCTTCCGAGACCGGCAGCACGGCCTCATGGCCGGCCAGCGGCTCGCGGATGATGTTGGAGAAGAAGCCGGACGCTGCCTTGTTGGGCTTGCCCGGCCGAACGCAGATGGTCGGCAGGCGGATGCCGATGCCGTCGAGAAAGCCCCTGCGGCTGTAATCCGCGATCAGCATTTCGCAGATCGACTTCTGCGTGCCGTAGGAGGTCAGCGGCGTATGGAAGAATTCGTCGCCGATCTTGTCCGGGAACGGCGCGCCGAACACCGCGATCGACGAGGTGAACACCAGGCGCGGTCTGTAGCCGCCGCCGACGGCGCGGATGGCGTCGATCAGGAAGCGGGTGCCGTCGAGATTGATGCGGTAGCCCTTGTCGAAATCGGCCTCGGCCTCGCCGGAGACGATGGCGGCGAGGTGGAAGATCACCTCGGGGCGATGTGTCAGCAGCGGCGCAGCGGTGGCGGGATCGGCGAAATCCGAGGTGACCAAGCTGATGGGAATCGTGGCGTTGGCCGGCTTCATCGGCGCCACCACGTCCTGCAAGGTCATGCGCGTGATCTCGCGGCTCCCGAGCCGGCCATCGGCCAGCAGTTTTTCGGTGAGCTTGCGGCCGACCATGCCGGCGGCGCCGAGAATGAGGATATGCAAGGGAAACTCCGTTTCTTGTTGCTAGTCGACTGAAGCACCATGACCCTCATGGTGAGGAGGCGCTTCGTCAGCGCCGTCTCGAACCATGGGGGAGTGTTTGGCCATCCTTCGAGACGCGGTCGAAGACGACCGCTCCTCAGGATGAGGGCGGTGTTTTCGTAAGCCGCCTACTCCTTCACCGCGCCCGTCATCGCCGACACATAATGCTCGACGAAGAACGCATACAGGATCACCAGCGGCAATGATCCGACCAGCGCGCCGGCCATCAGCGAGCCCCATTTGTAGATGTCGCCGTCGACGAACTCGTTGACGATGGCCACCGGCACGGTCTTGTTCTGGGTCGATTGCAGGAAGGTGAGCGCGTAGATGAACTCGTTCCAGCACAAAGTGAACGAGAAGATGAAGGCCGAGATCAGTCCGGGCACCGCCAGCGGCACGATGATCTTGACCAGGATCTGCCAGCGCGACGCGCCGTCGATCAGCGCGCATTCCTCGAGTTCGAACGGGATGGTCTTGAAGTAACCCATCAGCAGCCAGGTGGAGAACGGGATCAGCAGCGTCGGATAGATCAGGATCAGCGACAGCGGCGAGTCGAACAGCCCATAGGCCTGGATCACCGAGGCCAGCGGGATGAACAGGATCGACGGCGGCACCAGATAGGCCATGAAGATCGTCGCGCCGACCACTTCGGCGCCGCGAAACCGCAGCCGGACGATGGCATAGGCCGCCAGCACCGAGGCGATGATCGACAGCGTGGTAGCTGCCGCCGCCACATACATGGTGTTCCACAGCCAGCGCGGATAGTTGGTCTCGAACAGCAGCTTGTTGATGTGCTTCAGGGTCGGCTTGATGACCCAGAACGGATTGAACTTCTCCATGTCGATGAGCTGTTCGTCCGGCTTGATGGACGTCAGCGCCATCCAGTAGAACGGGAACAGCAGGATCACCACGATGATGAACAGCGGGATGTAGAGCGTGACGATGCGGCTGGGCAACGACTCCAGATAGGTCATGCCCTCGCTGTTGTCGTCCTGCTCGACGGTGGCCGCCGGAGCGACGCGGGTGTTGGCGGGTACGTCAGTCATTGTCAGTGCCTTGCTGCCACTTGCGGCGTTGCATGCCGAACCAGGAGATCGCGATGGCGGCCATCAGGAACGGGATCATGGCGGTGGCGATGGCGGCCCCTTCGCCGAGCCGGCCGGAGAGAATGCCGCGCTGATAGCTCAGCGTTGCCATCAGATGCGTCGCATTGACCGGACCGCCGCGGGTCAGCGCCCAGATCAGCTGGAAGTCGGTGAAAGTAAACAGCACCGAGAAGGTCATGACCACGGCGATGATCGGCGTCAGCAAGGGATAGGTGATGAAGCGGAAGCGCTGCCACGGCGTCGCGCCATCCAGCACCGCCGCCTCGTACAGCGACGGCGACACCGTCTGCAGCCCGGCCAGCAGGGTAATGGCCACGAACGGCACGCCGCGCCAGATATTGGCGAAGATCACGCTGGCGCGCGCCATGTTGCCATCGCCGAGGAAATTGATGTTGTGGTCGATCAGCCCCATCTTGATCAACGACCAGGAGATGATCGAGAACTGCGAATCGTAGATCCACCAGAAGGCAATGGCCGACAGCACGGTGGGCACGATGAACGGGATCAGCACCGCGGCGCGGATCAGCGCCTTGAACGGCATGTGGCGGTTCAGGAGCAGCGCCAGATACAGGCCGACCGCGAATTTGATGGCGGAGGCGACGATCGTATAGAGCAGCGTGTTGAACACCGACAGCCAGAAGATCGAATCGTCCTTCAGCCACTCGTAGTTTTCGAGGCCGACGAACACGCCGGCGCGGCCGATGCGGTCATCGGTAAAGCTCATCCAGACGCCGAGAAACAGCGGATAGGCCAGGAACAGGATCAGGAACGCCGCAGCCGGCAGCATGAACCACACCGCCAGCCAGTTGCGGTTGGTGCGCAGCCGGTCCCATGCGGAGGATTTCCCGTAATGCCTGGTCGGCGTGGGGAGCGGTGTGGGGATGGTCGTCATACAGTAACAGCTCCTGCTCGTGTCCCAGGCGCGGAGCAGCACAGGCCTCGCGCCGTGCTGCTCCGCAGAACCGGGCCTCGTGAGGCTCCGGCGTTTGGTACGGTCCCGGATCTGCGAAGCGGCATAAGCATGCCGTATCGCAGATCCGGGACACGGTCGACGTCAGCCGCGGAAGATGCGCTTGGCTGCGCGTTCCGCCGAGGCCATTGCCGTCTTCACGTCCTCGCGGCCGGTGCAGTAGTTGGCGTACATGTCGACCACCACGAAATCGGCAATCGCCGCCGCCGCGTTCTCGCTCATCTCGGCGTCGCCTGCCGGGGTGGACGCGGTGGTGGCGACGTCGCGATACGGGGTGTTCTTCGGATCCGCCGTCCAGATCGGGTTTTTCTGGAAGTCGTTGAGGAACGGCGACAGATAACCCTGCGCCGCCTCGACCCACGGGTTGAACTGCTCGGGCTCCATCAGGAACGCGGTGAACGCCTTGCAGGCCTGCGGGAACTTGGTGAAGGTGAAGATCAGGATCGGGAAGCCGAGATGCAGCTCGCGGGTCTTGCCGTCGAGACCCGCCGGCAGATGGGCATGGTTCATGTCGGCGGCGATGTCCGGAGCTTCCTTCTTCGCCGTGACATAGATCGAGATGCCGTTGGTGGTGAGATGCAGCTGGCCGGCGAGGAAGGCCTTGTTGTTGGACGAGTCGTTCCACGACGCGGTACCGGGAATGAAGTTCTCATACAGCGCCTTGACGTACTCCAGCGACTTGGCGGTCTCCGGCGAGTTGATGGTGACCTTGTTGCCCTTGTCGATCAGCTTGCCGCCATGGGCCCACAACGCCCAGTGCACCCAGCCGTTGGCGTCGCCCGACGCGTGGCCGAGCGCCATGCCGGCGGGCGCGCCGACCTTGTTCATGCCCTTGACCAGATCGAGGAAGCCAGCGAGGTCCTTGGGGAAGGTCTTGTGGCCGGCCTTCTCGGCGGCGGCAACGCGGTAGTTCACCAGGCCGCCGGTGGCGGCGACGGGAACGCCGATCCACTTGCCGTTCAGCATGCCGTACTTCTTGCCGGACTCCGCCCAGCCGCCGTTCTTCTTGCCGAGGTAATCGGCAACGTCGGTGACATCCAGGCACTTGCTCGGAAACAGGAACGGCAGCGAGTAAAGGCCCCAGACCATGTCGAGGCCCTGCCCGGTATTGGCGGCCACCGAGGCCTTGGGCTGGATGTCGTCATAGGATTCGTTGGAGACGTTGATGGTGACGCCGGTGGCCTTCTGGAAGGCGTCGACGATCTTCATGAAGGCGACGTCTTCGGCCTCGACGAAGCGCTTCCAGCGCAGCAGGTTGATCTTGGCGCCGGCCTCCGGCTTGAACGGCGAGGCCTGCGCCCAGGCCTTGGCATAGCCGAGCAACTGGTCGGCCGACATGGTGGCGGCGGTGGCCAGCGTCAGCGCGCCACCCTTGATCAGGGAACGGCGGTCCGGTGTGAATCCAGTCATCTTTCATCTTCTCCCTGTTGTATTGGTTCGTTGATCGACCAATGTTTTGAACGTTCTCTTCAACCTCGACGCACCGACCATGCGCCCCCTCTCCCCGCTCTTGCGGGGAGAGGGCTGGGGTGAGGGGCGTTGCGCAAAACACGAACTCCCTCACCCGGATTACTCGCTTCGCTCGCAATCCGACCTCTCCCCGCCTAGCGAAGCTTTGCTTCGCGCGGCGGGGAGAGGTAAGTGCCGTCTAGATCCTCTTTCCCGTGTCCTTGTCGAACAGATGCGCCGAAGCCGCGCGCGGCCGCAGATGGATCTTGTCGCCGGGTTCGACATGGCGGCGGTCGCGGAAGATCGCGATGATGTCCTGGGTGCCGATGCGCGCCACGATCTGGGTTTCCGAACCGGTCGGCTCGACCACCACGATCTCGGCCTCGATGCCGTCATCGGCGAATTCGAGATGCTCCGGACGGATGCCGTAGGTGACCGCCTTACCATTGGCAGAGGCCGGCGCTTCCGCCACCGGCAGGCGGCGCCGCTGGCGGTCTCCACCCAGGGCTGGCCGCCGTTGACCTTCAACGTGCCCTCGAGAAAATTCATGGCCGGCGACCCGATGAAGCCGGCCACGAACTTGTTGTCCGGATGATCGTAGAGCTCGAGCGGCGCGCCCATCTGCTCGACGATGCCGTCCTGCATCACCACGATCTTGTCGGCCATGGTCATGGCTTCGATCTGGTCGTGGGTGACGTAGACCGTGGTGGTCTTGAGCCGCTGATGCAGCTCCTTGATCTCGGCGCGCATGGCGACGCGCAGCTTGGCGTCCAGGTTGGACAACGGCTCGTCGAACAGAAAGACTTGGGGATCGCGGACGATGGCGCGTCCCATGGCTACGCGCTGGCGCTGGCCGCCGGAGAGCTGCCGGGGGTAGCGATCGAGCAGGCGGCGCAGGTCGAGAATGTCGGCGGCGCGGTTGACCTTCTCGTCGATCTCACTCTGAGCGGCGCCGCGCAGTTTGAGCGAAAAGCCCATATTCTGGGCCACCGTCATGTGCGGGTACAGTGCGTAGTTCTGGAAGACCATGGCGATGTCCCGCTCCTTCGGCTGGACATCGTTGACCACGCGATCGCCGATCGAAATGGTGCCGGAGGTTATTTTTTCCAGTCCGGCCAACATGCGCAGCAGGGTCGACTTGCCGCAGCCGGACGGCCCGACCAGCACCACGAAGGCGCCGTCCTCGATCGGGACGGAGACGCCGTGCAACACCTCAAAACCACCAAATGATTTACGCACGTCGTGAATTTGCACTGACGCCATCAAGTTTCTCCCGAATACCCGCGTCCTCCGGCACAGCCGCGGCGCGTTTTGATTTCACCCTCATAACAGAATATTCTGGAAATGTCGTTGGATCAAAGTCGTAGTGACAAGCGGTCGCTGCAAGCGTTGCGAACGCTGCGATGACATGCGAACATCCGGCGCCAAATCAAATATGACGCACAGCGTATTAAATGTGTGCGGTGCGGGAGAAAAAATGAACAAGCCGATGACCGGGATCACCCGACGCAAGCTCCGCTCCAGCGAGTGGTTCAACGACCCCCACAATCCAGCGATGACCGCTCTCTATCTTGAGCGCTACCTGAATTACGGCCTGACCCGCCACGAACTGCAGTCCGGCAAGCCGATCATCGGCATTGCCCAGACCGGCAGCGACCTGTCGCCGTGCAACCGCCATCACCTCGAACTGGCCAAGCGCGTCCGCGAGGGAATCACCGCCGCCGGCGGGCTGGCGATGGAATTTCCGGTGCATCCGATCCAGGAGACCGGCAAGCGCCCGACCGCGGCACTTGACCGCAACCTGGCCTATCTCGGCCTTGTCGAGGTGCTGTTCGGCTATCCGCTCGACGGCGTCGTGCTGACCACCGGCTGCGACAAGACCACGCCGGCCTGCCTGATGGCGGCGGCGACGGTGAACCTGCCGGCGATTGTGCTGTCCGGCGGGCCGATGCTCAACGGCTGGCACGAGGGCGAACGCACCGGCTCCGGAACAGTGGTCTGGAAATCCCGCGAGCGGCTCGCCGCGGGCGAGATCGACTATGAGGAATTCATGTCCATCGTGGCGTCGTCAGCGCCCTCGGTCGGCCATTGCAACACCATGGGCACGGCGTCGACGATGAACTCGCTGGCCGAAGCCCTGGGCATGTCCCTGCCCGGCTGCGCCGCCATCCCGGCGCCCTACCGCGAACGCGGCCAGATTGCCTACGAGACGGGCAGCCGCATCGTGGAAATGGTGTGGGAGGACCTCAAGCCCTCGGACATCCTGACCCGCGAGGCGTTCGAGAACTGCATCGTCGTCAATTCCGCGATCGGCGGCTCGACCAATGCGCCGATCCACATCAACGCGCTGGCCCGCCACATCGGCGTCGAACTGGATATCGACGACTGGCAGAGCGTCGGTCACAAGGTCCCGCTGCTGGTCAACATGCAGCCGGCGGGATTCTATCTCGGCGAAGAATATCACCGCGCCGGCGGCGTGCCCTCGGTGGTGCGCGAGTTGATGACGCACAAGAAGATCCACGAAGGCGCCATGACCGTCAACGGCAAGACCATGGGCGAGAATTGCGCGGCCGCACCGAAGCCGGACAACGACGTGATCTGGTCCTACGACAAGCCAATGGTGAAGGATGCCGGCTTCCTGGTGCTGCGCGGCAACCTGTTCGACTCGGCGATCATGAAGACCTCGGTGATCTCCAAGGAGTTCTTCGAGCGCTACCTCAACAACCCGAAAGACCCCAACGCCTTCGAGGGCCGCGCCATCGTGTTCGAGGGGCCGGAGGACTATCACCACCGCATCGACGACGCCGACCTGAACATCGACGAGCACTGCATCCTGTTCGTGCGCGGCACCGGGCCGATCGGCTATCCCGGCGGTGCCGAGGTGGTCAACATGCAGCCGCCGGCGGCGCTGATCAAACGCGGCATCCACTCGCTGGCCTGTATCGGCGACGGCCGGCAGTCCGGCACCTCGGGCTCGCCCTCGATCCTCAACGCCACCCCGGAGGCCGCGGCCAATGGCGGCCTGGCGATCCTCAAGACCGGCGACATGGTGCGCATCGACCTCAACAAGGGCGAAGCCAACATCATGATCTCCGACGAGGAGCTGAAACGGCGACGCGCCGAGCTGATGGCTGCGGGCGGGTTCAAGTATCCGGCCAACCAGACGCCGTGGCAGGAACTGTACCGCTCCACCGTCGGCCAGCAGGCCACCGGCGCCTGCCTGGAACTGGCAACGCGCTATCACGACATTGCCGGCACGATCGGCACGGCAAGGCATAACCACTAACCGTCACCTACCGCGCACATCCGTCAGCGCAGTCGAGCACCTCTCCCGCCGCGCGAAGCGAAGCTTCGCTAGGCGGGGAGAGGTCGGAGCCGAGCGATAGCGAGGCTTCGGGTGAGGGGAGCCCGTGAGACTCACTGGCTCCCCCTCACCCCAGCCCTCTCCCCGCAAACGGGGCGAGGGAGCGCTGGGCCGTCGCTTCAACTTCGAAGACTTGAATAATAACAAATGGGGAGAACCACATGTCTGATCGGCTGAAGGGTAAACGCGCCTTTGTGACTGCGGGGGCCGCCGGCATCGGCCGCGCCTGCGCGCTGGCCTTTGCACGCGAGGGCGCCACGGTATTCGCCACTGACATCGACGAGAAAGGCATCGCCACCCTGACCAAGGACGGCGTGGCGGAGGTGGCTAAACTCGACGTGCGCGACAGCGCGGCGGTCGACGCCATGGCCAAGAAGGTCGGGCCGGTGGATATCCTGCTCAACGCCGCCGGCTTCGTGCATCACGGCACCGTGCTCGACTGCGACGACGCGGCCTGGGATTTCTCGTTCGACATCAACGTCAAGTCGATGCACCGCACGATCCGCGCCTTCCTGCCGGGCATGCTGGCCAACGGCGGCGGCAGCATCGTCAACATCGCCTCCGCCGCCGGCGTGTTCAAAGCCGCACCGAACCGCTACGTCTACGGCGCCACCAAAGCGGCTGTCGCGGCGCTGACCCGCGCGGTGGCGGCCGACTTCATCACCAAGGGCATCCGCTGCAACTCGATCTGCCCCGGCACCATCGAGACGCCCTCGATGCTCGACCGCGCCGCGGCGGCCGGCCCGCAGGGACGCGAACTGTTCGTGTCGCGGCAGCCGATGGGCAGGCTCGGCACCGCCGACGAGATCGCCTCGCTGGCGGTCTATCTCGCCAGCGACGAAAGCTCGTTCACCACCGGCGTCGCCCACATCATCGACGGCGGCTGGACGCTTTGACCTCCGCCTCTCCCCGCTTGCGGGGAGAGGCGGCCGCCGCTGCACCAGTCGTGTGAGCGGCGACTGCACGGCCATCGCCATGCGAATGGTACGCGCAGATTGGAAGTCCCCTCACCCTGCCCTCCCCGGAAGCGCGGGGCGAGGATGTGCGTTCAGCGGACCGCAGCGGACTGTCGATCTGACCAGCTTTCGACGTCGGCCATTTCCGCAGTGCCTTCCATGGTGGTGATCTGACCGTCGCGGGCGATCAACACGGTGCGGGGGATGTCGCCCTGCCAGTCCGGATCGATCTCGAACCTCAGCCGCTCGACAAATCCATCGCCGAAAATCCAGTTCTCTGCAGATGACAGGCCGGCGTTCTGCAGCATCGCGCGGGTGGCATCGGGCAGATTCGGCACCAGGTCGGCACTGATGGTCACGACATCGATCGCCGGGTGATCCTTCATGAACGCGCCGAGCAACGGCAATTCAACCTTGCACGGACCGCAGGTGACGCCCCAGAAATGCACCAGCGTGGGCCGCCCCGCATGGGCGTGCAGAATTTTCTGCCAGCTTCCGCGCTCGAAGGGCTTCAGCTGCTCCGGGATGCCGGCGGCCTGCGCCGTCAGCACCAGGACCATCAGGATCGCGCCTGCCAGACACTTCGACTTCATGGCTCTTCCTCGATCGATTGAAAGCGATAGCCGTCGGCTTTGGTCATCCATGACAGGAAGGTCCTGCGCCCGTCCGTCACCAGCAACGGATGGTCGGATGTATCCTGTGTCGTCGCGACAGCCCTCGGCGCCGACCAGCTATTGCCATCGTCCCGCGACGTCATGAGATTGACCGTGGTCTTTTCGCCATCGAACTCTTTCCACACGAGCTCGATGCCGTGCGGGCCCGCGATGACATATGGCCGCGATGGGCTGCGTCCGGGCTGGCCGAGCGCAAGCGGCGCCGAGAAGGTCCGCCCGCCATCGTGCGAATGGGCATAGAACAGGCCCTTGCGATTCTTGCCGTTGGTGTACCAATTCACATGGTAAGTGCCTGCAGCCGAAATCGTCAGGCTCGGCCCGTGATGCGGACAGGCGGCGATCTGCCAGTCATCCTGGCTGACCCGAAAGATATCACCCGGCGTCGCCAGATCGGAGAAGGTGACGATCGCGTGGTCGCGAACGCCGCCTTCGAAGATGTTCCTGAAGATCACCACCGGACGCCCCGGCCCGACGAACGCCAGCCCGATCCGGCAGCATTCACAGGTATTGTCCTTGACCATCTGCGCCTCGGAATAGGTGGCGCCGCCGTCCCGCGACGACGCCACATAGAGGGCGGCGCCGTCATACTTCTTGCCGGCCTGCTGCACCGGAACGCGATTGCGCTTGTCGAGCCATGCGGCGAACACCGTTCCGTCGGCATCGATCGCCAGCGCCTCGAAGCGCTGGCTCTCGTTATTCGCAGTGATCGGCAGCAGCGCCGTGAAGCTCTGGCCGCCATCCACCGAACGCGCGTTGAATACCTGACCGTTGAACGCCTTGTCCCGGAACGTCGAAAACGCCACCGCGATCCGGCCGTCGCGATCCACGGCAATTTTCGGCCTTGCGTCAGGTCCCCAGTCGAGATTGAGGGTCTCTTTCGACACCGCTACCGGCGGCGAGAAGCTTTGCCCAACATCTTTCGAGCTGGCGACGGAAACCTGCCCGCCCGCCATCCATGCCAGCCAAAGCGTCCCGTCCGGACCGAAGGCCGGCGTCACCTTCGATGCGCAACGCAGAATCTGCTCTTCGCACGCGGTTTCCGACGCATGCTGATGGGACATTTGCCCGGATGCAGTCGCCCGCCAGAGCGTGACGGACAACGCCACAACGATCCCCGTTCGAAGCATCTGCCCTCGACTGTGCTGCCTCATCATTCGCGGCTACCCAATGCATGAACAGAGCGCGCCGGCATTCTGTCGAATTGCCGGCGCGCCCCGCTCATTGGAACGCCACCTTCATGCCGGCGACGAAGGTCCTCGGCGAGCCCGCGTAAATAGATCCGGTGGAGTTCGCCAGGACGGTCGCAGGGTTCTGGACGCCGCCTGACGTGACCGAGTTGCCGATGTTGTTCGCCGAAGCAATATAGGTCCGGTCGAACACGTTCCTCACCTCGAGATACAGGCTGAGCGATTTGAGATAGTTCGACGCCAGATCGGTCTTGTAGTGGACATTAAGGTTGACCAGCTCGTAGCCGGGCGCCTTCAGCAGGTTGGCGTTGTCCAGATAGAACGAGTCCTTCCACTGCAGTTCGACAAACGCGCCGAGGCCCTGCAACGGTCCCGCCAGTTCGTCATAACCCAGGCGTGCGGTCAGTTCGTTCGGGGAGACGCCCGGGATCTTGTTGCCTGCCCGGTTGAAGCTGAACACCTGTCCATTGGTCAGGTTTTCCGTGTAGTCGGTGTAGATCTGGTCGAGATAGGTGTAGGCCGCAGTTGCCCGCCAGCCGGGCGTGATCTGCCAGTCGGCCGCGAGCTCGACCCCGCGATGTTCGGAGCGCGGCGCATTGAACGTATAGCTCGAATTGGGCGCCCCGACCGGCGTCGCCTGCGAAACCAGTTCGTTGCGGAAGAACTCGTAGAAACCGGTCACGCTGAACTTCACGGCATTGTTCGGCGTCCAGTCGAAGCCGAGGTCATAGCCGAGGTTCTTCTGCGTATCGAGCTGGGTGTTGTTGCCCAACTGGCCATTGGCGAGGACGAACAGATTGCCGACCTGCGGCGTGCCGTATCCGGTCGCCACCCGACCGCGGAACAGCCACTCGTTGTTCAGCCTGTAGAGCAGCGCCAGCTCCGGCGCGGTGTTCTCGAACTGCCTGTCGGTGCTGATGACAGAGGTCGAGGTGACGCCGGACGCTCCGGTATAGCTGTAGGCGGAGTTCCTCCCGGTCAGATTCGTGACTTCCCAGCCGATGCCGGCAATTGCCGTCAGCGACGACGTCAGGGCAAGCTCCTCGCGCGCACGCAGGCCGTAGTTGGTGTGCTCGCCTACCACGTTGGAGGACAGCCGCCCGAGCGCAGCATTTCCGCCCGGCATCAGCATGCGGGTATCGCCGGACCAGCTCAGCGTGTTGTAGAAGCCGCCGAAATAGGTCGTTGCCGCCATCCCGAGGATCTCGCCGCGACGGGTGATGTCGCTGGAGTAATTGTAGGACGGATAGTCGCCGATGGCGTTGGTGGTGCCGGTCGGCTGGCTGATGTTGCGGTCATCGAAGACGAACTGGTTGCGCCATGTGGTCTGGTTGTCGAAATCGTGCTCCCACCGGCCGCCGACAATGGTGCGCCGGTCGGTACGTCCGAGCCCGGCCTGCTCCGCGGTCCGCGCGCTGGTTCCCGCCGCGTTGTTGAATCCGTTGTTGTTCAGCGTGACCGTTCCGCAGCCGGCGCCGGCGCCCGCGGCGGTCGCGCAGCCCTGCTGGAATGGATTCTGATAGTATTGATTAAGCGAGGAGCGGATCGGCAGGCGGGTATCGAGATCGTTGTTGATCACCTTCAGCGTCAGCCGATCGTCAGGCGTGATCTTCAGGGTCCCCAGAAAATTCACGGTCTGCGTGTTGAACCAGCTGTTGCCGATGAAGCCGTCGCCGCGGGCGTCGCTGGCAAACAGCGAGCCCTCGAAGTTTCCGACCTTCTTGCCCGCCGCCAGGTAGTTGTTGAGATAGCCGAAGCTACCGCCATCGACGCCGTATTCGATGCCGTTGATTTCGCCGCCCGGTCGGGTGCGGAAATTGAGCGCGCCGCCGGTGGCATAGTTGCCGTACAGCGCCGACGACGGCCCGCGGATGACGTCGATGGCTCCGTAAGCGCGCGGATCAATCAGATCGCTGCGCGACAGACCGTCGGGCTGCGTGACCGGAAAGCCGTCGTCGAAGATCACCAGGTTGCGGATCGCGAATCCGTTGCGGGCGTTGGAGCCGCGGATCGAAATGCCGAGATCGCGTGGCCCGTTGCCCTGCTTGACCGAGACGCCCGGGCTGTCGCGCAGGACGTCGCCGACCGAAAACGCCGGCCGGTTGTCGAACTGGCTGCGATCGATGGTGGTCTGGGTCTGTCCTGCCGGCACACTGGACAGGCTTCCGCGCGCATCGCTGGCGGTGGCCGGCCTGGCCTGCGACGGATTTGCGGAGGCGCTGACCGCGGCGGGCCGCGCGCGTGACCTGGCAGCCGATGAGCGGACCTTCGGCTTTTGCACCGCGCGCTTCGGCGCGGCGCCGGGCGCATCGACAGTAACGGCCGGCAAGCTTTGGCTTGCCGATTGCGCAAACGCTGGCTCAGCTGAAATGGAAACGGCAAGCACAAGCGCGCCGGCGCTCGCACTGCACAGGGCAGATGCACGAAACATAGAAATATCCTGACACCGGCATCGCCGCCGGCTTGCTTAGACACAGAGTTTGCTGCGGAGACCGCTGCAAAAACGAATGTGGTTCAGTCAGGAGAGAAGCGGTGGTGCGCGCGCCTGCGCGGGGCTGTGGCGACGATCGACGCCGTCAAGCGACGGGGGTTCGGTCCAGACAGTTCGCGCGATAGAACGGACCAGAACTGATGGCGTCGGTTCGAGATTGCCGAGCAGCGCAACACCGGCATGCGCGAGGGCGCAATGCAGAATACAGGCTGGCGAGCCGCGCTTCTGATCGGACTGGTGGTCCAGACCATCGGTCCCGGTCATTCCCGAGCAGATTTCCATGGAGGAAATCGGGCCGGCCGCAGCGACAGCGAAGTATGGCACGAGGGGAGCGACGATCTGCGCCCACACCGCCACCAAACCGATAAAAAGATATGTCTTCAGCCGCTGTCGCATGAATACCGAGCCACCCAAGGTCCCCCGTACCATGCAGGATTTGACGAGTCGAGGCCAGGTCTCGGAGACGGGCGCGTCTTCCCCTTACCGAGGCGGACATATTGGTCGAACCCCGAAGCCGAACTGACAGCTGCGGAAGCCGAGCAATGCATAGGAGAGTAGAGTATCGAGCCCCGGATCTGCAGAGCGGCACCTGGCGCTGCAGCGTACGGAACGCGAGCGCGCCCTACCCCTTGCCCTTGACGCGAAAAATCACCGGCAAAGTAAAGCTCAGGCCCTCGTCGGCGACCAGCGGCGGCGGTTGCGGCACCGGGTCGGAGCGGCGGACCATGGCCAGCGCGGCCTCGTCGAAGGCGGCGTCACCGGAGCCTTTGACAATGCTCACCTTCAGCACATGGCCGACCCGGTCGATCTCGAAATTGACGGTGATCTCCGCGGTCTTCTGCTGGCGCTCGGCCGGATAGCGCTTGTGCTTGTCGAGATGCGACACCAGCTCCTTCTGCCAGGTGGTGCGCGCGCGCCGGGCGGCCTCGCCCGAACCCTGCGCCGGAGCCACCGCCTGCGGGGCTTCCTTGACCGCCTCGAAGCTCGGCATCGCGGTCGCTTCGGCGGCCACCGACTCCGTGGAGGCGGATTGCTTGACCGTGGCCTTGTCCGGCTCCTCCTCGGTCGGCTTCTTGGATCTCGTTTTCCGTGACCACGCGATCCGGCTCCTCGCTCTCGATCACCTTGGCCTGCGGCAGTTCGGTTTCCTTCTCCACCGCCTTCTGCTCGGCGATGGCCGGCGACGCGGTGGACGCCTCGGTGTCCGGCCCCGGCGGCAGGTCGGTGGCCTCGAGCCGTGGCGCCGCCATCTCGATGCCGACCTCGATGGCCGGCGCGCCCATGGCGTCGTCTGAGTCCTCGGCGTCCATCTGCAGCACCGCCGCGGCAATGCCGCCGCCATGCAGCAGCACCGCGCAAAGTGCGGCGATCATCCACAGCCGCCGCGAGGGCCGTTTGGCATCAAGGTCGGACATCATCGTTCCCTGGCTCAGGGCTTCGGCACGTCAGGCGCCGGTTGCGAAGGTGCTGCGGCCGCCGGCACGCCTTCCAGCGTCACCAGCTTGATCTTGTAGCCACCGCTGTTGAGAAGCTCCAGCACGTCCATCATGTCGCCATAGGGCACGGCCCGATCGGCGCGCAGGAACACCATGCGATCCTTGCCGACCTCGGCCATGGAGTCGAGCGTGCGCACCAGATCGACGCGCTTGACCATGTTCTCGCCGATCGCCACCGCCAGATCGGACTTGATGCTGACATAGGTCGGCTTGTCCGGCTTCTTGGTCGGCGTGGCCGTGGACGATGGCAGGTCGATCGGCAGGTCGACGGTGGACAGCGGTGCCGCGACCATGAAAATGATCAGCAGCACAAGGATGACGTCGATGAAGGGCGTGACGTTGATTTCGTGGGATTCCGCGAAATCGTCGTCGTCGTCAGCACCTTCGGAAATTGACATGCCCATGTGCTACTCCGCCGCGCGGGCGTGCGAGCCGCCATGGGTGCGGTCGAGGTCGCGCGACAGCAGACGACCGGCGGCGCCCGAGGCGCGGCTCACCAGCTCCATGTAGCCCTTCGTCACCCGCGCGAAGTGATTGTAGATGATCACCGCGGGAATCGCCGCAACCAGGCCGATGGCGGTGGCCAGCAGCGCCTCGGCAATGCCGGGCGCCACCACCGCGAGATTGGTGGTCTGCGATTTCGAAATGCCGATAAAGCTGTTCATGATGCCCCACACGGTGCCGAACAGGCCGACGAACGGCGACGTCGCGCCGATGGTTGCCAGCGCGCCCATGCCGAAGCGCACGCGCCGCGCCTCGGCGCGAACGATCTCGCTGAAGCTGGAAGCTGCACGCTCCTTGATGCCGCTGTCGCTGGAAATGCCGGCGGACATCCGTCCCTCATGCATCGCTGCCGCCAGCAGCGATGACAGCACGTTCTCCTTGCCGCCGAGCGCGAGCTGGGCTTCGGCCAGCGAGCGCTTCTCCGAGATGCGCTTCAGTGCGCCGCGTAGCTTGCGCTGGGCCACCGACAATTCCAGCATCTTGGCGATACCGACGGTCCAGGTCACCAGCGACGCAAAGGCCAGGCTGACCATGATCGCCTGGACGATGATGTCGGCGTTCCTGAACATCGACCACGGCGACAGTTCGTGAATCGCATTCGCGACAACGGCCTTGGCCGGCTTGCCGGAAGCGTCGGGCGCCGCTTCGGCCGAGGGGGCCAGCGGCACTGCCGGCCGTGTCTCGGCCGCGGGTGCCTGCGGCTGCACCGGGGGCGCCTGCGCGACCGCCGGTTGCGACGTCACCGGTGCGGCCGGTGCTGCCTTCTGTTGCGCGAGCAAGGGAGACGCCAGCGCCACGACGGCAAGCACGGCGGCCCACTTGAGAGTTTTTCCAAACGATGATGCGATCATACTTCGGCCCAGTAGCGAATGAGATTGTGATAGATGCCGGTCAATTTGACCGTTTCAGGGTCATCCCGGCCGAGGCGTTCGCAAAGATTCTGAATCGCGCCGTCAAGATCGAAGATCATGCTGCGCGCATGGGCATCCCGTACCATGCTCTGCAGCCAGAAAAGAAGCAACCCGCGCGCCGCGGGTCACCGGCGTCACCAGATGCAAACTGGACGCAGGATAAAGAACCAGATGCCCCGCCGGCAGCTTGACCTCGTTAGACCCGTAATTGTCCTCGACGACCAGTTCGCCGCCGTCATAGTCCTCCGGCTCGGCCAGAAACAGCGTCACCGACAGGTCGGTGCGGATACGCAATCCGGTCAGATGATCGCCGCGCACGGCATTGTCGACATGCACGCCGAAGTGATGACCGTCGGACGCCACGTAGCGGTTGAACAGGGGCGGAAAGATCTGCAGCGGGATCGCCGCGGAAATGAACCGCGGATTGGCAGTCAGCGCCGACACGATACGGTTGCCGAGCTTTCGCGCCAGCTCGCTGTCGGGCGGCAGCTGTTCGTTGCGCTTCACCAGCGCAGACTGCGCCCCGGCGGTAGAGCGACCGTCTTCCCACTCGGCCGCGTCCATGAGGCGGCGGAACTCCGCCACCTCCTCCTTGCTGAGAACGTCGGGGATGCAGACCAGCATCCCGTCAGAACCTGCCGCTGATCACCAGGGACGCGGTGCGGCCCGGCGCTTCAAGCACGAACGGCGCGGCGCTCTGGTACATGGCATCGTAGTAGAGCTTGTTGAAGATGTTGTTCACGAATAGTTTCGCGGTCCAGTTCTTGTCGATCTTGGCTTCCACGAAAGCATCGAACCTCCAGTAGTCCGGCAGCGAGGTGCCCTGGTTGGCGGCAAGGAACGTGCCGCCATAGATCTTCGAGCGATAGACCGCCTGGCCGCCGAGCTCCCAGACATCCGTGAACTTGTACTTGGCGAGCATGCTGAAAGACTGGTGCGCAATGTTGGCCAGCTGCAGGCCGACATTGGTGGTGTACAGGATCGCGTTCGCAGGCGGAATATTCGACTTCGTCACCTTCGATTGCATCAGCACGACACCGCCGAACAGGCTCAGCCTGTCGGTCACCTTGCCGCCGACGCTGAAATCGAATCCCTGGATTCGATAGGCGGCGCCCGCCGATATCAGAGGCACAGTGCCGGCAATGCCCGGAACGGTCGTGTTCACCGACTCACGCGCATTTTCCTTGGTGGTCTGGAACAGCGCCGCGGTGACCAGCAGGCGCCGGTCGAACAGCTCCAGCTTGGTGCCCACTTCGGCGGCCTTGTTGCGCTCGGGTCCAAAAATCTGGTTGGAATTGCCGTTGAGCACCGGCGTCACGCCGCCATAGGCGGTGCTGGTGCCGTCGAACTCCGCGCCGACGGGATTGGACGAGGTGGCATAAGACACATAGACGCTCGACCACGGCGCCGGCTTGACCACGATGCCGCCATTGTAGTTCGTCAGACCGAACTCGGCATTTTGCTTTCCAAAGACGTTGGCCGTGCCATTGACGGTGCCATATCCGGTGGTTTGGAGGTTGTAGTCGTCGTACCGGATGCCGCCATTCAAAATGACGAGGTCATTGTAGTTGGCGGTGTCCATGATGTAGCCGCTGTTGGTGTCGATGGCGATCTTGGTCGGCAGCCCCGTCAGCGTCGGCGTGGTGCTGAACGGCAGGTTGGTGAACTGCGGATTGAACACGCTCACACCGCTCAGGCTGCCCGAGCCGGTGAAGCCGCCGAGGGCCTCCGAGCTGAGGCCCGCATATTTGTCGATGCTCGATCGCTCGCGCGAGATCTCGACGCCGCCGAGCGCGGTGTTCTTCCATCCCCCGAGATCGAACTTGTAGGTTGCCTCGGTCTGGTTGGCCAGGGCATCGGTGACCTGATAGCGGCTCTGCGGATTGGCGGACAGCGTCGACGCCGCGAGGCTGGTGGCGTTGATCACGGGGCTTTCCGGGAGCGTACCGACGTAGTTCTGGAACGACCGCTGCAGCCTGAACTTGTTGCTTACCGCCAGGTCCGGCGTGATCTGAACCTCGCCATTGATCGTACCGATGTCCTGACCGGCCTTGAAGAAATCGCGATTGACGAAGCCATAGAAATTGTTGCGGTTGGCGCCGAATTCGGGGAACGGCCCGCCCGCGGTGGAGGCCGTGCTGGGCCGATAATACGGCACGCCGAAATCCGGAATGCCGTGCAGATCCGTGTGAATGTAGTTGGCGGTGACCTTGATGGCGTCGACCGGCTTGAAGGTCAGCGCAGCGAAGGCGCCGTTGCGATTGTCCGTAACGGAATCGCGCCCGGCGACATTGGCATCCTGAAACAGTCCGCCGACGCGGACGGCGAGTGCCGGGCTCAGCACCTGATTGACGTCGATGGTGACCCGCTTGGTGCTGTCGGTCCCGAATGCCGTATCCATCTTGTAGAAGCTTTTTTCAGTCGTGGCCTGCTTGGTGACGATGTTGATCGCCCCGCCCGAGGTCCCGCGTCCGGCAAACGACGATCCCGGCCCGCGCAGGATCTCAACCTGCTCGGTGAAGAAGTTCTCACGAACGCTCACGCCCGCGTCACGGACACCGTCGACGAACACGTCGTTGCGCGCATCGAAGCCGCGAATGAAGAAGCGATCGCCGAACGCATTGCCGCCCTCACCCGTGCCGAGGGTCACGCCGGCCGTGCTGAGAATAGCCTGCTTCAGCGTGGTAGCATTCTTGTCCTGGAGCAGTTCCTTGCTGAGGACCGTTACGGTTTTCGGCGTATTCAGCAGCGGTTCCGGGAACTTGCCCGAGGCCTGCAGATGATCCACCTTGTACGGCGCAGCAGCATCCGCATAGGGATTGCGATCCGGTGCGCCAAGGCTTCCCGCGTTGGGAAACGGCACCGGCGCGGCCTGCGCCGGCTGTGTGCGGCGCGCCGCGCGGCGCAGGGCTGTGCGGGCGCGAAGCTGATCCGGCGTCGGCCTCGAAGTCGCGGGGCGCGGGCGAGCGACCGGGGCATCGATCGTCACCGGCGGAAGGTTGGACTGCTGGGCTTCGGCACCGCTGAACGAAGCGACGGCCATCAGACCGGCAACAGCCGTCACCTTGCGACCTGAGTGGTTTTCGGATTTGTCGCCGTATGCGTGCGAACGCAACGTTCGCGGTGTCTTCGCCTGGTTCATGAACTCGCCCCTGTCAGATGCACTCAATTCGTGACGCAGCAGACTGCGCTGAATTGTCCCATGGGTTGAGTATCGACCGCTAATTTTTGGGTCAATCCGTTTGGGCGCAAATGGAGCTTGAATACGTTTGAATAGATCCAGATCAAAATCGTTCTAAACTAACAGTTTAAAACGCTTCTAATCAGAGACGCATCGGACGTTTGAATGGTTCTAAGTTCGGAAAGAAAATGAAGTAACACCGTCACTCATCGACGCTCGGCGGCTTCATCAGCGAGAACATCTCGTCGACAGTCTGCAGTGCGGTCTGACGCACGCGGTCGGTGTGCTCCATGCCGGCGATGTTGATACCCCGCACCACGGCTTTGATCTCGTCGCGATAGTCGGACAGGAAACGCAAAGGGTCCGATGATTCGTTCGCGACCCGCGCGATCAGACCGGTGAGAAGAATCTGGCAGGCGATCATTCGTCCGTTGAGTTCATCCATTTTCTGCTCCGTCGCTCACGAGACTTGATAGTATCGAACGGTGCTATGACCGAGATGGTGACAGGTTACAACTCGCGCGGAGTTTGCTTTCGGTTTGCAGACGCGCCCTGTCCATCGCATCGCGATTTTTCTCTCCGCTGTGGCCCATCAATCCGCGCTGGCGCTGCGCAGCATGCGGGCATGCTGCATGCGCCGTGAGCGCCCCTGCCGTTTCGCACGGCAGTCTGCATCCCCTGCAAAACATGAAGATTTGGCAATGAAGGGCAGTTTCAATCATTAGTGTGTTTACAGTCTTCTGCGGCTCTCTTAACTGCTTTGGCAGCCATACGGCCCGCGCCAGGCGTCGACACGCCGGCCTGCCGCCGCAACGATTAACCGTACGAACCCATCGGATCATTATGCCCCAAGCCAAACGGACCCGCTGGATGCCAATGATCGTCGCAGCGCTGGTGCTGGCGGGCGGTTACGCTGCGTGGCGCTACTACGCTGCCGCGGGCCACACACAACAGGCCAGCGCCGCCAACGGTCGCGCATCTGCGCCGGCGGTGCCGGTAAAAATCGCCTCCGTCGAGAAAATTGATTTCCCAGTGTTTCTGAACGGCCTCGGCACGGTGCAGGGATTCAATACTGTGGTGGTCCGGACCCGGGTTGACGGTCAGATCGACAAGATCGCCTTCAAGGAGGGCCAGATGGTCCAGCAAGGCGATCTGCTGGCGCAGATCGACCCGCGTCCGTTCCAGGCCTCGCTCGACCAGGCCAAGGCCAAGAAGGCGCAGGACGAGGCGAATATCGCCAATGCCAATCTCGACCTGCAGCGCTTCACCAAGCTCGGCGAGTTCGCCACCAAGCAGCAGACGGACACCCAGCGTTCGACGGTGCAGCAGCTGACCGCGCAGATCGCAGCCGACGATGCCGCCATCTCCAATGCGCAGACCCAGCTCGACTATACCACCATCAAGGCGCCGATCTCCGGGGTGGTCGGGTTCCGCCAGGTGGACCAGGGCAACATCGTCAATGCCGCGACCCAGACCGGCATCGTCACCATCGCCCAGGTCGAACCCATCGCCGTGATCTTCACGGCACCGGAGGCGCAGCTGCCCGACATCAGCCAGTCGCTGGCCGCGAACCCGCTGAAGGTGATCGCCTTGACCACCGATGGCAAAAGGACGCTGTCGGAAGGCACGCTGGCGGTCATCAACAACCAGGTCGATACCACCAGCGACACGATCCGGCTCAAGGCGACCTTCGACAACAAGGACCACAAATTGTGGCCGGGGCTGTCGGTCTCCACCCGGCTCCTGGTCACCACGCTCAAGGACGCCATCGTGGTTCCCGATGATGCCGTCCAGCACGGCGCCGACGGTCTGTATGCCTTTGCGGTCGGCCCCGACAACAAGGCGGAAATGCGCAAGATCAAGGTCGGTCGCTCGGTCGATGGACGTACCGTGATCGAGGACGGGCTTTCCCCGGACAGCAGGTGATCGTGGCCGGCCAATACAAGGTCCAGCCAGGCACTCTGGTGGCGACCGCCGTCGCAAGCACGGAACCCGCGACGCCGGCCAAGGCCCGATAAGATGAAAGGCAGCATCTCGTCCCCGTTCATCCGCTATCCCATCGCGACGTCGCTGCTGATGGCGGGCATCCTGTTTGTCGGCCTTGTCGCCTATCCGCTGCTGCCGGTGGCGCCGCTGCCGCAGGTCGACTTTCCCACCATCCAGGTGGCCGCCAGCCTGCCCGGCGCCAGCCCGGAGACGATGGCGTCGTCGGTCGCGCAGCCGCTGGAGCGCCAACTGGCGCAGATTCCGGGCGTCGCGCAGATGACCTCGACGAGTTCGCTCGGCACCACGGCGGTCACGATCCAGTTCGACCTTAACCGCGCGATTGACGGCGCGTCGAACGACGTGCAGGCCGCCATCAACGCCGCCGGCGGCACGTTACCGAAGAACCTACCGAGCCCGCCGACCTACCGCAAGGTCAATCCGGCAGACTCGCCGATCATGCTGTTGTCGGCCACCTCCGACACGCTGCCGATCACCGAGGTCAGCGACAGCGTCGATGCGCAGCTGGCGCAGCAGATCAGCCAGATCTCCGGCGTCGCCCAGGTCTCGATCGGCGGCCAGCAGAAGCCGGCGATCCGCATCCAGATCGATCCGGCCAAGCTGGTGGCCAAGGGCCTGTCGATGGAAGACGTCCGCAGCCAGATCGCCATCACCACCGTGGACAGCCCGAAAGGCAATATCGACGGCGACACCCGCAGCTACACCATCTACGCCAACGACCAGTTGACTGCGTCCAAGGACTGGAACGACGTCATCATCGCCTATCGCAATGGCGGTCCGCTGCGGATCCGCGACATCGGCCGGGCGGTCACCGGTCCCGAAGACGCCAAGCAGGCCGCCTGGGCCAACGGCAAGCGCGGCGTGTTCCTGGTGATCTTCAAGCAGCCCGGCGCCAACGTCATCGACACCGTCGACAAGATCAAGGCGCAGCTGCCGCGGCTGGTGGCCGCGATCCCGCCCTCCGTCAAGATCGACGTGCTCAGCGATCGCACCCAGACCATTCGCGCGGCCGTCGAGGACGTGCAGTTCACGCTATTGCTGACCATCGCGCTGGTGGTGATGGTCATCTTCGTTTTCCTGCGCAACGTCTGGGCCACCATCATCCCCAGCATCACCGTGCCACTGGCCCTGCTCGGCGCCTGCGCGCTGATGTGGACGTTCGGCTACACGCTGGACAACCTGTCGCTGATGGCGCTGACGATCTCCGTCGGCTTCGTCGTCGACGACGCCATCGTCATGCTGGAAAACATCACCCGCTATATCGAGGAAGGCGAAAAGCCGATGGCCGCGGCGCTCAAGGGCGCCGGCGAGATCGGCTTCACCATCGTCTCCATCAGTATCTCGCTGGTGGCCGTTCTGATCCCGCTGCTGCTGATGGGCGGCATCATCGGCCGGCTGTTCCGCGAATTCGCTGTGACCCTGACCATGACCATCTTCGTCTCGCTGGTGGTGTCGCTGACCCTGACGCCGATGATGGCATCGCGGTTCCTGCGCGAGGAAAAGCACGCCCACCACGGCCGGCTGTACATGCTCAGCGAGCGCGGTTTCGACGCGCTGCTCAACGCCTATGCGCGCGGCCTCGACGTGGTGATGCGCTGGCGGCTGACCACTTTGTGCGTGTTCTTCGCCACCATGATCCTGTCGGTCTACCTGTTCATGATCATCCCCAAGGGCTTCTTCCCGCAGCAGGACACCGGCCTGATCACTGCGACGTCGGAAGCCGCGCAGGACATCTCCTTCGCCGACATGAAGCTGCATCAGGAAGCGCTCGGCAAGATCGTGCAGGCCGATCCGGCCGTCGCCAGCGTCGCGATGGCGATCGGGGGCAACGGCGGCGCACTGAACACCGGCCGCATGTTCATCACGCTGAAGCCGCGCGACGAGCGTGACGTCAACGCCATGCAGATCATCGCCCGGCTGCGTCCGCAGCTTGAAAAGGTCCAGGGTGCCCGGCTGTTCATGCAGGCGGCGCAGGACATCCGGCTCGGCGGTCGCGCCAGTCGCACGCAGTTCGAATACACCCTGCAGGACGCCAATCTTACGGAGCTCAACGAATGGGCGCCGAAGATTCTCGACCGGATGAAGAAGCTGCCGGAATTGCGCGACGTCGCCACCGACCAGCAGACCAACGGCACCACCCTGACCCTCACCGTCGACCGCGACGCAGCCTCGCGGTTCGGCATCCAGCCGCAGCTCATCGACGACACGCTGTACGACCTCGTTCGGCCAGCGGCAGGTGGCGCAGTACTTCACCCAGCTGAACAGCTATCATGTGATCCTGGAGATCCTGCCCGAGATGCAGGGCAAGCTGGACACGCTGGACAGGATCTACATCAAGTCGCCGACCACCAGCGACATGGTCCCGCTATCGGCCTTCGCCAAATGGACCACGGTGCCGGTCCGGCCGCTGTCGATCAGCCACCAGGGCCAGTTCCCGGCCACGACCATCAGCTTCAACCTCGCGCAAGGCGTGGCGCTCGGCCAGGCCACCGATGCCGTGCAGAAGGCCATGGGCGAGATCGGGGCGCCGTCGACGCTGAACGGCACCTTCCAGGGCACCGCGCAGGCGTTCCAGCAGTCGCTGGCCACCGTGCCGCTGCTGATCCTGGCCGCGCTCGTGGTGGTCTACCTGATCCTCGGCATTCTCTATGAGAGCTACATCCACCCGCTGACCATTCTCTCCACCCTGCCCTCGGCTGGCGTCGGCGCGCTGGCGATCCTGATGCTGTTCGGGTTCGACTTCAGCCTGATCGCGCTGATTGGCATCGTGTTGCTGATCGGCATCGTCAAGAAGAACGGCATCATGCTGGTCGACTTCGCCATTGCGGTCGAGCGCGACGAGCATCTGCCGCCGGAGCAGGCGATCCGCAAGGCCGCCCTGATGCGGTTCCGGCCGATCATGATGACGACGATGGCGGCCCTGCTCGGCGGCGTGCCGCTGATGCTCGGCACCGGCACCGGCTCGGAGATCCGCCAGCCGCTCGGCTACGCCATGGTCGGCGGCCTGATCGTCAGCCAGGCGCTGACCCTGTTCACCACGCCGGTGATCTATCTCTATCTCGACCGGTTCTCCAACGCGATTTCAAGCTGGGGCCGCGCGCGCAACCTGGACGACGACGACATTGACGTCGCGGGGGCCGAGCCCGCCAAGCAGGCGGCAGAGTAGACGCTACGGCGCCGCCTCGGCCTTCACACCGACATAGACCGTGTTGCTGACCTCGTCATCGCCGCGCAGATTCTCGAACGCCACCACATGGGCCTGCGCGACGGGAAACGCCGCTGCCAGCGCCGCCTGGAAATGAGCTTCCGGCGGGTCGTTCGACCACAGCGCGAACACGCCGCCCGGCTTGAGGTGTTCGGCGAGCCGCCGCAGTCCGGCGGCGTCGTAGAGCGAGGCATGGCTGGGGTGCAGCAGGTTGTCGGGGGAATGGTCGACGTCCAGCAGGATGGCGTCGAAACGACGCCCCGGAGCCTGCGGATCGAAGCCGGACGCCGGCGACGCCGCCATGCCGAAGAAGTCGCCATGCACCAGCCGACAGCGTGGATCCGCCGTTAATTGCCGGCCCACCGGCAGCAGGCCAGCCTGGTGCCATTCGATCACCTCCGGCAGCGCATCGACCACGATCAGCGATCGCACCTGCGGGTTGGTCAAAGCGGCCTGCGCGGTATAGCCAAGCCCGAGCCCACCCACGACAACGTCCCACGCGCCGCCCGGCAGCGCCGCCAGCCCGAGATCGGCGAGCGCGATCTCCGCAGCGGTGAACGCGCTCGACATCAGGAACTCGTCGCCGAGCTTGATCTCGTAGACGTCGATCTCGGTGCCGGGTTGCCGGCGACGCCGCAAAGTGAGGACGCCGATCGGCGTCGGGCGAAAGTCCAGTTCTTCGAAATTGATGCTCATGCCGCGAGCATGACCATGCGGCGGGCATCACCACAACAGCGAAATGACCCGCCCGGTCGTTTCAGCGTCGGCAGGGCCACCCGGTGAACGGCTCAGTACAGCAGCCTTTGCTCGTGCGCCCTGACCGTCGCATAGCATTCGCACGCTGCCTTCCGCAGTCCGTCGAGATCGAGGATCTCCACGTTGCCCCGGCTGTAGCGAATGATCGCGGCATGCTGCAGCGTGTTGGACACCAGCGACACGCTGTTTCGCCGGGCCCCGATCATCTGCGCCGACACCTCCTGCGTCAGCAGCAGATTGTCGCTGCCCGACAAATCGCGCATCTGCAAAAGGTAGCGCGCCAGCCGCGCCTCGACGCCGTGCGCCGCATTGCAAGCCGCGGATTGCTGGGCCTGCGCAAATACGAACTGCCCATGCCGCACAACAGCGTTTCGGAGTTCCGCGCTCTGCTCCGCGATCCGGCGGAACTGCTCGAAGTCGATCACCGAGGCCATGCCCGGCAATTGCACGATGGCACGCGACAGCGCCTGGCGGCCCTCGAACGCGGCGGCGGCGCCCAGCACGCCATTGCGCCCGATCTTGGCGACCTCGATCGTCTCACCGCCGGCGAGGCTCACCACCAGCGAGATGACTCCCCCATGCGGGAAGTACACATGGGTCATCAGATCGCCAGCTTCGGCCAGGACGGTATCCTGAGCAAGAGTCACGGTATGCAGATGTTGCGCCAGCACCCCAAGGACCGCCGCAGGCAACGACGCCAACAGATAGTTCGACGGTGTCGGCATGACAGCGGGCTCCCTGCCGCAGGACGCGCTCGACCACCAGACCGTCGCGCGCTGCATACAACGCGATGATATCTCAACTGAAACCCGCTCGCAAAAAACCTTGTCGAACTATCATATGCACGTTTCGGTGCAGACATTCCCGCAGCAATGACTCCATTGTTAGTAACAGAATTGATTCGCAGCGACGCAGTCGGTAATTGAGTGTTCAGGATCAGGCACCGTCTACAACCCGCGCGGGGGCGCCAGCATGACACGCATCTTGATTGTCGACGACGACCCGCTGGTTTCGCTGTCCATCAAGGTTGCGCTCGAGCGCGACGGCTTCACGACCATCGTTGCCGATGGCGGAATCAGCGGGCTGAACGCGCTGGACAGCTCCACGTTCGATCTGATGATCGTCGATATCTTCATGCCGCACATGCACGGCTTTGAATCGATCCGGCTGTTTCATCAGCGGGCCCCCAAAATACCGCTGATCGCCATCTCAGGCTATGCGTTTTCGCACCACAGCTCGCCCGCTCCGGATTTTCTGCGCATGGCCATCGAACTTGGCGCCACGCGTTGCCTGCGCAAACCCTTCACGCCAGCCGCCCTGCTGGCGGTCATCAAGGATTGCCTCGCAGATACCGTCGAGTCGCATGGCGAACTCGTGGGTGACAGCGGGTCGACCAACTGACAAACGACGGCGCCCCGACGCTGCGCGCTACGCGTCGACGGTGCTGCTTTCGGATCTGGCCGCCGCCTTCTTGCCTTTTCCGCCCTTCGTCTTCAGAAAGCGGATCTCGATGTCTGCGCCATTCACCTTGACGAGTTCGCATCGTCGATAGGCCAGTCCGGTGGAAGACAGCAGCAGGAAGAATTCCTTCAGGTTGAGACCTTCGATCGATCCTTCCAGCGTCAGATCGGCATCGCTGGCGGATACCGCCTTGAGCAGGCAGTTGCGTCGCCAGGTGCCGTCGATCGCCATGATCCAGACGCTGTAACCTCGTCCGAACGTGACGCGTTCCGGCCCGGTGTTTTCCGCAGCCATGGCGCTCTCCTATGCGCCGATCCGGCCGGACAAGGGCTTCCTGTCGCCGACGGCTGTGCCCGGCGCGATCGATGGCGCCCCGCGGACGACGGGCAGGTAGACACCGCGACGGTTCGGACAAACCTTGTAGCTGTCGGTGAGACCGATCACGGTCTCGGCGGCGCCGAGGAACAGATAGCCGTCCGGCTCGCTGGCCTTGGCCAGCCGTGCGAAAATGCCGCTCTTGGTCGGCTGATCGAAATAGATCAGCACGTTCCTGCAGAAGATCACGTCGAACTTTCCGAGATGCGCGTAGTCCTGCAGCAGGTTGAACTGACGAAACTGCACCATCGCGCGGACATCGGCATTGAGCTGCCACATCGTTCCGACCTGGGTGAAATGCTTCACCAGCGATTGAATCGGAAGGCCGCGCTGAACTTCGAACTGTGTGTAGAGACCCGATCTGGATTTCTCGAGAACTTCCGGCGACAGGTCGGTGGCAATGATCTCGATGCGCCAGCCCGAAAGGATCGTCGCGGCGAGGTCCTTGAGGATGATTGCCAGCGAATATGGCTCCTGCCCCGACGAGGCGGCCGCGCACCAGATGCGCAGGCTGCGCTTGCCGGCGCGCGCCTTGACCAGTTCGGGAATGACCGTGTCCTTGAAATGATCGAACGGCGTCTTGTCGCGGAAGAAGAACGTCTCGTTGGTGGTCATGGCTTCGACCACGTCGCCGATCACCTTTTCCGAGCCGGCCTTCATTTTCTGCACGAGCTCGCTGATGCCGGCAACGCCGGCCTTGCGCGCAAGCGGCATCAGCCGGCTTTCGAGCAGATACATCTTGTCGGCCGACAACATCAGGCCGGAGCGGTCCTTCAGTATCTTCTGGAGATACTCGTAGTCGAGAGGGGTCATGGTCTCTTTCTAGGACGCAAACTGCACAACACGTTGCCGTGGATTCGACCGCCGGGACGGCCCCGGTATTCTTCTACGCGCACGTTGCGTAGGGCTCACGCCACCGTTGCATCAATTGACTAAGAGTCTACGAACAGGCTCAGGCCTCCCTGCTCAGCCGTCGTCATCCTGCCTCGCGCATGGCCTGGATCTGACGATCATGCGAGGCTCAGCAGGCGAAGGAGATGCTCGCTTCGAAGTGCACGTTTGGTCTCCGACGAGGGCGTCCGGCAGCAACAAAACCTGCGACGGACCGATGCGCCCCGGAACGGCAGCTCTGCACGTCCGCGGAGCCGCCTGAGAACGGAGGCATGGCACTCGGTGCCGACTAAGCACGCCGACATGCGCTCATACCGGCCAGGATCTTCAGCCCGGGCACCGGCGCAGGCGCTCGGCACGGCCCCCGGTCCGGATAGAGATATTGTGGGTCAGGTCGAGGATGCGCTTGCACGAGGTGCTCCGGTCGGGCTAGAACCCGCCCGCACCGGGGCGATGCGCTTCCGGTTCCGATGATTCTGGCAGGACCCCGCTAAGTCCTTGAATCATTTGGGGAATGGTGTAACGGTAGCACAACAGACTCTGACTCTGTTTGTCTAGGTTCGAATCCTAGTTCCCCAGCCAACTTGCATTTTCGATCCGGTCGCAGCTTTTCCGTCGTCGATGACCGCCCGAGTGGCCGCACGGACGGCGCCGCATCTGGACCTGCTCCGAGGTCGACCACACCCCGACTTTAGCGTTTCGCCGCCTTCTTCTTCGGCGCTTTCTTCGCGGCTTTCTTGGCTGTCTTCCTGCCGGCGGCGGGGGCCTTTTTCGCAGACTTTTTCGCAGACTTTTTCGCCGCCTTCTTGGATGCCTTCTTGGGCACGGCTCGCTTTGCGGGCTGGCGCTGCTTCGCGCCGGCTGCATTTGCGCCAACGCGCCGGCCAGCGGCCACGCGGCGGACAGACGTCGGATTTGCGATTTCCTGCTCGATGTCATCGACCGCCACCGAACGCACGAAACTGGGATCCTCGTAGTGGCCGCGGAGGACGGCGGGGTCGATACGACCGTGATTGGTGTCGCCGCCGCCGGCGGCCCATGCGGCGTCCCAGATCATGGCCAGGGTTCGCACGCCGAGCGCCATCACCTGCCCGGTTTCGCTGCCGACGCTGGCCCACAGGGCTTTTGAGTGCGGCAGCGAGCCGGGCGCAAAACTCGCTTCGTAGACGTCGATGAGATGTCGCGGCGGCAGGATCTTTGCGACGTCGCGCATGGTGGTGAGCGTGGCGACGGCGGCGCCGCGGCCATCCGGTACCAGCGCCATGCTATGATTGGTGCCGAGATTCTTGCGGATCTCCGTGAACAGCGCCCCGGTCTTCGCCGCCATGTCGATCATCTGCGTTTCATAGGCGGAATGAATGCCTTCGCCGCGGAATGCCGGTAGCTTCGTGCCCGTCTTGTCCTTGCGGCCGGGGCTGTCGCGCGGAATATCGGGCTCTTCCGTTTCGACACCGTCACTGAGCGTCGAGCCATGCAGCGGTTGGCAGGAATCGCCGACGTAATGCGCCAGCGTTCCGGCCGCGGCGATGAACTTGCCGGGATCCGTCGCCGCAAAATCCTTCAATCGCTCGAAATATTGCCAGACCCGGAACGGCAAAATGCCCCGGTGCAACACGTCGACTTTTTCGGGGAACGTATCGAAGTAGGCGTTCCAGGTCGCCGCGGTCAGCAGCGAAGGATTTGCAATACATGCCTCGGGCAATGTCGCCGAGCCCGCAAACGGCATGTCGGCATCGCAATGGTGGTTCGGATGCTCCGGCCCGGTCGAACGCATGCCGCCGGATTGCGTGTCGCGGCCACCCACGACGCCGATGTCCTCGCCTTTGCGGTTGAGGTGCGGCGACGGGTATTGCTTCCACACGATGTCAGGCACATCCGCCAGCGCCACGAATCCGGAGTCGATCAGATCCTTGTTCTTGGGCGGCTGGTTCAACCGGTCCAGCGGCAGGCTGAGGTTGTCCGCATTGTCCGCGAGGAAGGCCTTGAGCGTCCGGTTTTTCACCAGGCCGATCGCCAGCGTCCCGATCGAATAATGGCCCACCGCGCCCCAGGTGCCCGATACGCCGTCGCTGCCCTCGACCACGAGTTCGACATCCAGCAGCTTGCAGATGTTGCTCAGGCTGGTAGCCACCGAATAGGTCGAGCGCTGGTCGCTCTCGGCAAACACCTGCGCCCCCACTCGATCGCCAGCGGACGGAGATCGCGTTCCGGAAGCGGCCTTGTGTCTTCGCGTCCGTCCGGCCCGGGCATCTGCAAATGCCAGAGCGCGCCGGAATCGCCGTGATGGCTGCCGCGCGCGCCCTTGGCCGGCGCGATCAGGAAATCCGACACATAGTCGAAGCCGCCGACCGAGCGGTAGCGATAGAACATCGCCTTGATCTTGCCCCGCAGCAGGCCCGACGCCGCGCCCATGGCAATGACCGGCTTGTCCACCATTTTGCGCAGCGACAGGTTCTGTTCGTAGATGTCGAACAACGGCTTGATCGGCGGCAGACCATAGACGTTCGGCGTCCACTGGCCGACGTCGTCGATGCGGACGAGACCGACGTCCAGCCCAAGCCAGGTCTGCCGCATCGGCAGCGCCGGATACACATCCGCGAACAGCTTGCGCGCGATCTGCCTGTTGCTGCTGACGCCGATCCGCGACAGGCCACCGCGCAGCATCGCGGATATCTCGGTGTCCGGTTCGCCGCAGGCGTGGCGGGCCGTCAGCGCGTAGGACGTATGCCCGTCGGACATCAGGCAGCCGATGGTCGCCATGTGCCGTTCATGCTGTACCTCGACGTAGAGTGGCAATCCGCCACCGAATGTGGCCTGGGGCCAGGCGACAGGCTCGCGCGGCGGACCGGCGTCCTGCGGCATCGGTGGCGCCAGCACCGTGCACACCGGCACGACCCGGCCGTCCGGCAGATACAGACTCTTCGGCACGATCTGCCACGGACGGTGCGGACCCTTGCCGAAGTCCGATTCATCGATCCAGTCGCGTACCAGCACGATGATGCATGGCCACGAATAGTCGCGCACCTCGGAATTATCGAACGTCCGCGGATAGGTCAGCTTGCGGTACGGCTTGCCTTCTTCCCCGGGCGGTGGCGGCTTCGGCCAGTCCTCCTCGCGCCGGATCAGATACAGGCCCACCGCTGTGCCGACGACGTTGACCTTGCTCATGAGATGGAAGTGATAGAGGTCGCGGGCCTCGATGAGATCCTTCAGCGACAGGCTGGAGAAATCGAAGTCGTCTTGCCTGGTTTCCGGCATGGGCTTGCCTCGCTCGACACCAACCTCTGATCGCGCGCAATCTGAATACTATCAAAAGCTGTCGCCTGCCTAGCGACTTGTCAGATCAAATCGGCCTGATGCGCATCTGTGCGCATTTTTGCGAGGACGAGTGCGCGCGAAGACATTTTCAGCCCGGCGGTCTGCCGCGGGGGCTGTCATCGGATAGTTGCATGGCTGTCACACAGCCCGATCGCGCAACGACGGCGTAGAGTGCTACTTGTGCTCCACCGGCGGCGTGCCGTGGGTGTGGAAGGACTCGATGGTCTTGAGGCCCCAGGCCTGGCCCTTCTTGCGCTCTTCCTCGGTCCAGACGATCGGCTTCCAGTCCGGCGCAAGGATCAGCCGCGCGCCGGCATTGGCGACCTCGACGCGGTTGCCGCCGGGTTCATAGACATAGAGGAAGAACGTCTGCTGGATCGCGTGCTTGTGCGGGCCGGTCTCGATGTGCACGCCGGCCTCAAGAAAGATATCTGCCGCGCGAAGAATGTCTTCGCGGCTGTCGAGCGCATAGGTGACGTGGTGAAATCGGCCCGGGACGCCATGATGGTCGCGCGAGTAAGCAAAATCGTAGCTCTTGTTCGACATGGTCATCCACATCGCCGCCTCGGTGCCGTCGTTGAGCACGATCTGCTCGGTCAACCGCAGGCCGAGATAGTTTTCGAAGAACAGCCGGTTGGCCTTGATGTCCACGGCAAGGCAGTTGAGATGGTCGAGCCGCCGCACATTGCAGCCACGCGCCGGAAACCGCTGCGCCTGGTTCTTCAGCGCAGGCTTCAGTTCCGGCGGCGCCTCGTACCATTCGGTCTCGTAGTACAACTCGACGATATGGCCATCGGGATCGCGGCAGCGATAGGCCGGGCCATGGCCGAGATCGCCGTCGGTCCAGCCGATGGCGAATTCCGAGCCCTTCAGCGCGGCCACGCGGCGTTCCAGCGCCTGTGGGCTGCGCGCCCGCAGCGCCATATGCTCCATGCCCGACGTCTTCGATGCCGTCAGCTTCAGCGAATAGCGCTCATAGTCGTCCCAGCCGCGCAGGTAGACCGAGTCGCCCTTCTGGCCGCTCACGGTCATGCCCATCACGTCGACGAAAAACTTCAGGCTCTCCTCCGGCTTCGGCGTCAGCATCTCCATATGGCCGAGATGGGCGAGATCGAAGATCGGTTCGGGGGTCATGGTTTTTCCTCCAGATTTCGCTCGGTCTTCTCATAGTGAGGAGCGCGTCTTCGCGCGTCTCGAGCCATGAGGCTGAACAGACCTCGTCCTTCGAGACGCGGCCAAAAAGGCCGCTCCTCCAGCCGAAACGCAATTGCGTTTCGGCTGGGATGAGGGGTGACGGAGTTTATCTCAACGCGTTCGTCACATGGTCGTAGAGTTCATCGATCGCATAGGCACGGGGGATCAGCCCCTGCTGTGCGGAATATTCTGTGATCAGTTCGATCGAGCGCGTCAGCTCGGCGTCGTTGAACGACGGTGACTTGCCGGCAGCCGACGCCCTGCTCTCCTGCAGCATGCGATGCACCTCGCGGACGATATCGGGATGGTTGTCGGACAGCTCCCTGCTGACTACCGTGACATGGTTGACCGGCACCACGCCGTGCCTGGCGAACCAGGCTTTCTCCTCGGTTGCGACGTCGGGAAACAGCTGGTTGACCCGTGGGTCGTCGCTCTTCTCGCCGAGCACCGCATCGAGCTCGCCATCGAACAGCATCTGCATGATCTGCTTGCCCGCCGGCGCCTTGGTGGTGGCGTCGATATATTCGGCCACATGGGGATCTTCGAACGTGATCCAGTCGATGGCATCGAGGTTGACGCCATAGTCGTTGGCGAGGATGCCGCGCAGCCAGGCGCCGGTCGTGGTGGTGAAGGATCGGATGCCGACGCGCTTGCCTTCGAGATCCCGGGGCGTGGCGATGCCGGCCGCCGGGTTGGTCACCGCATAGGAATGCTGAAACCGCGCCATCATCACATCCGGCAGCATCACCATCGGCTTGTTGTGCGCTTTCGCCATCAGGAAGGTGACGATCGCCAGCTCGGAGACGTCGAACGCGCCGTCGCGGACCATGGGCTTGAAGCCCTTGTTGGTCGGCGTGTATTGCGCGAAGTCCATCTCGACGAGATCGGATGCGATGGCGCCGGATTTCAGCGCCGCGGTATGCGGGTGGTCCCCAAGCAGAACGCGGAGCTTCATCATCGCATGGCCCTACACGTCTTCCGGTTTGTCGACATAGACGAGGCCGGCCTTCGCGAGCCCCTCGCGCATGCTGTACATGTCGAGGCCGAGAATGCCCGATGCCAGCTTCTGCCGCTTGTCCTCCTCCAGCGCCGCGCGCGCTTCCGCCTTGTCGGCAACGTCGGCGGCATCCTGGCGCGGGATCACCACCACGCCGTCCTCGTCAGCGACGACGACATCGCCGGGATTGACCAGCGCGCCCGCGCAGACCACGGGAATATTGACCGCGCCGAGCGTGGCCTTCACCGTCCCCTTGGCGGAGATCGCCTTCGACCACACCGGAAAGCCCATCTCGCGCAGGGTCTTGATGTCGCGGCAGCCGGCATCGATGATCAGGCCGACGCCACCGCGCGCCTTCAGCGACGTCGCCAGCAGGTCGCCGAACATGCCGTCGGTATTGTCCGTGGTGCAGGCTACGACCAGCATGTCGCCGGGGCGGCACTGCTCGATGGCGACATGCAGCATCCAGTTGTCGCCGGGCTGCGCCAGCACGGTCACCGCGGTGCCCGAAGCCTCCGCGCCGGACCACACCGGGCGCATATAGGGCTTCATCAGGCCGAAGCGGCCATAGGCCTCGTGGGAGGTGGAGACGCCGAGCGCGCCGAGGCGCTTGACCACATCGGCATCGGCCCGCTGGATGTTCTGGACGACGACGGGTTTCATGCCAGCACCTCCAGGGTCATCGGGAACAGGCGCTGATAGGCTTCGCCATAGGTCATGGCCGCACCGGTGTTGCGCCCGCCCTGCATGCCGCGCTGCAGCGCGACGCGCTCGTAATAGGCCCACAGATGTTTTTGCGCGGCGAGGATTTCAAAGGTCTTGCGCTTGATGTCCCAGACCTCGTCGATGTTGAGGATCACCTGCGGCTTGAAGTTGCACATCTCCGGCTGATGCGGTTCGAACAGGAATACCGGCGGCGCCGAGTAGCTGTATTCGGCCTCCGGCTTGTGGCCCATGGCCTGGGCGATGATGCGGGCTTCCTGGGCGGCCGCGGTCGCAGCCGGGTGATCGACGTTGTAGGGATCTTCGAGCGAATGCGTCAGCACGAAGCTCGGGTTCAATTCGCGGTAGATATCGATCAGCCGCTCCTTGTGCGCCTCCGTCAGATGCAAGGGATAGTCGCCGGCGTCGAAGAACTCGATCTCGGCGCCGAGCGAGGCCGCAGCGCGCTCGGCCTCGTCGCGACGTCCGGCCTTGACCTTGGCCAGCGTCATGCCTTCCTGCTTCCAGGCAAACTGCGACTCGCCGCGTTCGCCATAAGCGAGGCAGACGATCTTGACCTTGTAACCCTTCTTGGCATGCAGCGCGATGGCGCCACCGGCGCGCCAGACGAAATCGCCGGGATGCGCCGAGACCACCAGGCCTGTTTTTGGCTTCGACATGAGAGTCGTCCTTTACTTGCTATCGAAGTCGAACAACCGCGCGGGGTTATCGACAAGGATCTTCTGTTGAATGGCGGGATCCGGCGCGAACAGCGGGATCAGGTCGACCAGGTCGCCGTCATTGGGCATCGCCTTGACATTGGGATGCGGCCAGTCGGTGCCCCAGATCACGCGGTCGGGTGCGGTCTCGCAGATCTTCTTCGCGAAGGGCACGGCGTCGGTGAAGGGCGGCCCCATCGACGTCACCCGCTCGCAGCCGGACACCTTGACCCAGCACTTCTCGTCGCGCTGCATCAGCTCGATCAGGGTCCGGAACGGCAGCTGATCGAGCCCGTCGGCAGCCTTGACGCGGCCCATGTGGTCGATGGTGTAGCGCACCGACAGTTTTGCGAGCAGGTCGGCATAATCCGGCAGATCGATCGCATCGAAGTGCAGATCAATGTGCCAGTTCAACGCCGCGACCATGTCGACGATGCGATGAAACACCTTCATATCCGGCGTGCCGCCAAGGTGCCGCACGAAGTTGAAGCGACAGCCGCGGAAGCCGCCGTCATGCAACTCCTGAAGGCCTTTTTCAGTGATGGCACCATCGAGATTGGCGACCGCGCGAAAACGGCCTTCGCTGACCTTGATCGCATCCAGCGCAACGCTGTTGTCGGTGCCGTGCACGCTGGCATTGACGATCACTGCGCGGCCGATGCCGAGCACCTTGTGCAGCTTGACGAAGTCCTCCAGCGGCGCGTCCGGCGGAATGTAGGAGCCGACATAGGGATATTTGCTGCCGGGACCGAAGATGTGGGTGTGCGCGTCGCAGGCCAGCGGCGGCAGCTTGAATTTTGGCGTGCGGGTGTGGGGGTCGGGTCCGGGAACGGTTGGTTTTGTCATCATGTCCTGTCGGCTTGAAAGTCGGAAGTGGCGGCCGCGCTATTGTTTGGGAATCCCGGCCTGGTCGATCACCTTGGTCCACTTGGCGATGTCATCGACGAGACGGGCCTTCAGCTCTTCCGGAGAACCGGCGCGTGCCTCGATGCCGAGATCGAGCAGCTTCTGCTTGACGTCGGGCTGTGCCAGCACCTCGCGCAGGCCGGCATTGAGGCTGGCAATGACCTCGGGCGGCGTGCCGGCGGGCGCAAACAGTGCGTTCCACGACACCACGTCATACCCCTTCACGCCGCCCTCGGCGACCGTCGGGACGTCCTTGAGGATCACCGAGCGCGTCTCGCCGGTGGTGGCGATGGCGCTGATCTTCTGATCGGACAGGGCCGATTTTATGCCGACATAATTGTCGATCATGACATCGATATCCTTGCGCAGCAGCCCGACGATCACTTCAGGCGTGCCGCGATAGGGCACGATCTGGAAATCGACGCCGGCCACCGATTTCAGCAAGGCAGCGGACAGGTTCTGGGTGCTGCCCACGGTGATGGTGCCGACATTGAGCTTGCCCGGATTGTCCCGCGCGAACTTGATCATTTCGGGAAGCGTCTTGTACGGCGACTCCGCATTGGTGCCGACGACGAAGTCGAAAAAGCCGATGCTGGAGATCGGCGCGAAATCCTTCACCGGATCGAATGGCAGGCTCTTGAACAGCGGCACACTGACCGCCGTGCCGTTGCTGAGCAGCGCCAGCGTGTAACCATCGGCGGCGTTGGACAGCACCGCGCGGGCCGCTGCGACGCCACCTGCCCCGCCCATGTTTTCGATGATGAAGCGCTGACCCATCTTGGTGCCGAGGCTCTCGGTCACGATCCGGATGGTGATGTCGGCGACGCCGCCGGCGGCGAACGGCACGATCACGCGAATGGGACGGGAGGGATAGGGCGATTGCGCCTGCGCGGAGGCGGCAAAGCCAAGAACGGCGACCGCGAGTACAACGAGGTTGCGCCAGAAGCCGCGCCCTGGTCCATTCTGTCTGATCTGAAATTGCATTCGCATATTGTCCGCCCTGCAACGACGCATTGTGCGTCGACCCTTGATTTTTGACGGACACCCAAGCCCCTCCCGAAAGCAGGCGCCGGCGACCGTGATCCGCAATTACCCAATACCGATATATGAAACAAATGAGACTTTTGGCACAATCAGACAAAGAACTGCATATATCGCAGGCCTGCTCTAGCCCAGCGCCAGGAAGTGCTTCCGGATCATGTCGATCAACGCCTGGGCCGGTTTGCTGACCGGCAATCCCCGCTTCACGACAATGCCGACGGTACGGCTGACGCTGGGATTGCGCAGCGGCAGCGCGACCAGCCCCTCTTTGCCCTGGGTCTCCACGGCGATGTTCGGCACCACGGCCACGCCCAGTTTCTCCAGCACCATGCCGACGGCGGTTTGCAGGTGCTGGACCTCGTAACGCCAGTTCAGCGTGTCGCGCCGGCGCCCGAGCGCGTCATCGATCAAGGCGCGGTTGCCGGCCTGCGGACTGATCCGGATCAGCGGCGTCTCCTGCAGGTTCGACCACGCCACGAAGCGCCGTTTGGCAAATTCGCTGTCTTTGGTGCACAGCAGCACGAAGCGCTCCTTGATCAGCGGCGTGACCGCGAGATCCCAGATGTTCATGGCGATGATCGTGACCCCGAACTCGGCCTGGCCGGATTGCACCAGCGTCGCAATTTCCGATGCCGAATTGTCGTGGACCTTGATCGAGATGCCGGGGTGGAGCGCGTTGAACTCGCGCAACACGCGCGGCAGGTGGTGGGCGGCGATGGTCGGCAGGCAGCCGAGCGTGATGCGCTCCTGACGCGCGCGGCCGCGCTCGCGCAGCAGGTCCACGGCATCGGACAACTCGCCGATGATCTTTCGCGCCGTCGGCAGCAGGTCGAGCCCGGCGGGAGTCAGCGCGACCTGGCGCGTGGTGCGGGCAAGCAACTGAAGACCGAGGTCCTCTTCCAGCTTCTTGATGCGGTGGCTGAGCGCTGTCTGCGACAGGTTCAGATGCGCCGCAGCACGGGAAAAGCTGCCGCGCTCGGCGATACTCAGAAATGCCTGCAGCCCCAGAAAATCGATGCGCATGACCTGTCCACCGGTGCCGATCTGCTGCACCTGCCTGCAGTTACCGCCTTGGCGCGCCGGGTTGCAAGATGCGGAAACAGACCATTCCTGAGGCCCGCCAAGTCTTTGCGTGCAGCAAGAGGACGCCGCGCCTGGCCGGGTGCGTCGCGGCCCGGATTCCAGGGGGACGCAGACAAGCCGCGTGCCGTGACGGTTAACGGCACATTAACACCGGCATATGGGCCGACGTCGAAACGTTGTTCGCGCGAAAAATCGGCACTGATATACCGCTTTGCAGGCGTAGCGCTGCGAAGCGGACTTCGGGAACGCATGCCGACTTAACTGTTTGTGCAATTCCCGCCTGCATAGTCTTCCTCACCCGGGACGCGACGAGCAAATCAGACATGACCGATACGAACTCCATGGCGTCGTTTGGACGCATCATCTCAGTCCGTGGTTCCCTCGCCCGGGTCGGACTGTTGGCGTCCAGCCAGTTGGCGCCAGCGGAGGCCCGCGGCACCGTCGGCCGCTTCGTCAGCATTCGCTGCGCCAATTCGACGATCATCGCCATGATCACCGAAGTCTCGTGCGAGAACCTGCCGACCTCCGACCTCTATATCGCCAGCGCGTCGGTCGACCTGCTCGGCGAAATCATCGGCGGGCCTGCGCGCCCCAAGTTCCAGCGCGGTGTCACCAATTACCCGACCATCGGCGATCCCGTCGAGTTGATCACCAACCAGGAACTCCGCACGGTCTATGCGCCGACCGGCTCCGACCAGATCAATGTCGGCACGCTGCAACAGGACAGCTCGGTCATCGCCTATATCGATGTCGAGGAGATGCTCAGCAAGCATTTCGCCGTGCTTGGCTCGACCGGCGTCGGCAAATCATCAGGCGTCTCGCTGCTGCTCAATGAGATCCTCAAGGTGCGCCCGAACCTGCGCATCTTCCTGCTCGACGTCCACAACGAATACGGCCGCTGCTTCGGCGACCGCGCGCTGGTGCTCAATCCGCGCAACCTGAAGCTACCGTTCTGGCTGTTCAATTTTGAGGAAATCGTCGACGTACTGTTCGCCGGCCGCCCCGGCGTGCCGGAAGAGCTGGAAATCCTCAGCGAGGTGATCCCGATCGCCAAGGGGGTCTATACCCAGTACCAGAACGCCGACCGGATCGGATTGAAGCGCATCGATCCGAAGACGATCGGCTATACCGTCGACACGCCGGTCCCCTATCGGCTGGTCGACCTGATCTCGCTGATCGACGAGCGCATGGGCAAGCTCGAAAACCGCTCGTCGCGCATCATCTATCACAAGCTGATTTCGCGGATTGAGACCGTCCGCAACGATCCGCGCTACGCCTTCATGTTCGACAACGCCAACGTCGGCGGCGACACCATGGCGGAGGTGATCTCCTATCTATTCCGCCTGCCCGCCAACGGCAAGCCGATGACCATCATGCAGCTCGCCGGCTTCCCGGCCGAGGTCGTCGACTCCGTGGTGTCGGTCCTGTGCCGGATGGCGTTCGATTTCGGGCTGTGGAGCGACGGCGTCTCGCCGCTGCTGTTCGTCTGCGAAGAAGCGCATCGCTACGCCTCTGCCGACCGCAACATCGGCTTTGGCCCCACCCGCAAGGCGGTCTCGCGCATCGCCAAGGAAGGCCGGAAATACGGCGTCTATCTCGGCCTCGTGACGCAGCGCCCAGCAGAACTCGACGCCACCATCATTTCCCAGTGCAACACCCTGTTCGCCATGCGCCTTGCCAATGATCGCGACCAGGCGCTGCTGCGCTCGGCCGTCTCCGATGCTGCCGCCAACTTGCTGTCCTTCGTGCCCTCGCTCGGCACCCGTGAAGTGCTGGCATTCGGCGAAGGCGTCGCCCTGCCGACACGACTACGCTTCAAGGAAGTGCCGGCGCATCAGTTGCCGCGATCGGAGGCAACCATTTCGACCGTGCCGTCCGTCGCAGCTGGGCACGACATGCATTTCGTCGGCGCCGTGCTGGAGCGCTGGCGCGGAGCGACATCGCATCGCGATGTGCCGAACGATCCGGGCTTCACCGAGCGTCCCGTCGCACGATCCGGCGAAGCACCGATGCTGCAGCCGTCGCTGGGCCTCGACCCCGACCGCTTCTCGCTGCTGAAGAAGCCGCTGCGCTGACTTCACCTCTCCCTGCCCTTTCGCGGGGAGAGGTCGAAGCCGAGCGTCAGCTCGGCTCCGGGTGAGGGGCTGCCAGTGTTTTGCACGATAGTCCCCTCACCCGACGAGCGCCGCCGCCTCTAAGTACACCCAGCTACTTCTCCCCCGCGCGCTCATCGCCTATGTTCGCCGCCTGCGCACGGCGCGCCGGACGGACCCAGCCGATGACACTGCCCACGCGCTTTCCTGTCCCTGCACTCGACACCCTGCCCGGCGACATCTGGGACATCACCGCGATCGCCGCATTCTTCGCGCTGTCCAACCGGATGGCCAATGTCATAGACATGAAGCCGAACGTCGAATTTGACATGATGGGCCGGCTGCCGAAGTAGCGCCGCGCACCGGGGAGTATCGCATTGCACGACTGGCCGGAAATCATGCTGCGTCTTGGCGTCGCCGCGCTGGCAGGCGGCGCCATCGGTCTCAACCGCGATCTGCATGGCAAGCCGATTGGCCTGCGGACGCTATCGCTGGTCAGCCTCGCCACCGCCATGATCGTGATGCTGTCGGATCCCACCGGGGATCCCGGCCGCTTCACCGATGCCACCAGCCGCGTCGTCCAGGGCATTCTCACTGGCATCGGCTTTCTCGGCGCCGGCGTGATCTATCACGCCGGCGCGCATGCCCGGATCTCGCGGGCTGACCAGTGCGGCCTGCACCTGGCTGACCGCCTGCGTCGGCATCCTGTGCGGCGCAGGCCAATGGCACATCGTCGCCATTGCCCTGGCCATCACCTTCATCATTCTGGTGGCCGGCGGCCCCACCGAACGGTGGCTGCACCGGGCGCTGGGCGGCAAAGCCGATCAAGGCGCCCCCACCAACCAGCCGGCCCCATCGCCGGACGCCGGACCGCAGCCACTTCCGTAGAGCATTCGTGCCATGCGAACTCTGTTTGTGTCCCGCGGGGCCGGCGTGCTAAAATTCGAAGATAACAGTGGCTGAGCAGGCCATCGGGCGATGATGAAGACCCAGAAGCCGATCATCAGGGAGCAGGACGAGCATCGCGTGCTCAAATTTGTGCCGCGATCCTCTGCGCATGCATCACCGATTCCCAGCAGTCATTCTCATCGCGCCCCTTTGTCGTCCGAGCACGACGACCTTGCGCGCTATCGGCAGGATCGCGACGAGCCGGACGATTTTCGCCACCGGATGCTGGCCAATACGGCGGCGTTCGCCCTGACCGCGGCGCTCACCGGCATCGGGATCTGGCTGGCCATCAGTATCGCCGACCTGCGCAAGACCCAGGATTGCGTGCTGATGGGACGCCGGGACTGCGCCCATATTGCCTCGACGCCACCGTGAGACGTGCGGGATAATAGTCCGCTGGGTGGAACTGGCTGGTGAGCGGGTGCTCAACTGCCATTGAACTGGGGGCGTCCCTCCGTTATACGGGCAAACGACTCCTTACGGCGGACAGGGCGTTTCGGGGCCGAGCCCCTCTTTCCGCGTCGCCCCGACATTTATCTTCAATATATCAAAGGCTTAACGATGTCCTCCACATTCGAGCAGGTTGCCACGATCATCGCTGAAACCTGCGACATCCCTCGCGACACGATCACACCGGAAAGCCATGCGATTGACGATCTGGGCATCGACAGCCTGGACTTCCTCGATATTGCCTTTGCCATCGACAAGGCCTTCGGCATCAAGCTGCCGCTGGAAAAATGGACCCAGGAAGTCAATGACGGCAAGGCGACCACCGAGCAGTATTTTGTCCTGAAGAACCTGAGCGCCCGCATCGACGAATTGGTCGCGGCCAAGGGCGCGTAACGCCCCGCCATGAACCTCGAATATTTTCACCTCATCGACCGCATCACCGACCTCGACACAGGCGCGCGCCGGATTACGGTCGAAGCGATCGTGCCGCAGACCAGCACGATCTTCGAGGGCCACTTTCCGGGCTATCCGCTGATGCCCGGCGTGTTGCTGATCGAGGCGATGGCGCAGACCTCCGGCTGGCTGTTGATTGCGCTGAACAAGTTCGAGCGCATGCCGTTCCTGGCCGCCGTGAAGGAAGCCAAGATGCGGAGTTTCATCACGCCGGGTGAGACACTGAAGATCGACGCCACGATGGCGCATGACGGCTCCGGCTTCGCTATGACCGATGTGAAGATCACTGTCGCCGGCAAGACTACCTGCAACGCCACGCTGACGTTCCGAATCGTCCCCTTCCCGCATCCGGACCTGCGCGGGCATATGGAAACCATGGCCAAGCGGATCAACTTCCCTCACGAGGCAATGGCTAATGGCTGACACGAAATCGGCAACCTCCACACCGGTGGAAGCCTGGATCACCGGCATCGGCCTCGCGACCTCGCTCGGCGAAGGTCCGGACGCCCATTGGGACGCGCTCAACGACAAGCGTATCAATGTCGATGAGACGGGCTTTGCGCCCTACATCGTCCATCCGCTGGCCCCGGTGTCCTTCGACTCGCAGATCCCGAAGAAGGGCGATCAGCGGCAGATGGAAGCCTGGCAGCGCATCGGCACCTATGCCGCCGGCCTCGCGCTGGAATCCGCTGGCCTCAAGGGCAACAAGGACATCCTGTCGAAGATGGACATGATCGTCGCCGCCGGCGGCGGCGAACGCGATCTCGCGGTCGATTCCGGCATCCTCAATTCCGAGGCGCATGGCGCCTCAGCCCCGGGCTTTCTCAACGAGCGGCTGCTGAACGACCTGCGCCCCACGCTGTTTCTCGCCCAGTTGTCGAACCTGCTGGCCGGTAACATCGCCATCGTGCACGGCGTCACCGGTTCGTCGCGCACCTTCATGGGCGAGGAAGCTGCCGGCGTCGACGCAGTGCGCATTGCGCTGGCACGCATCGCGGCCGGCCAGAGCGACATCGCGCTGATCGGCGCGGCGCATAACGGCGAGCGCAAGGATCTGCTGCTGCTGTACGAGTTTGCCGACTTCAACCTGAAGAACAAGTTCGAGACGGTGTGGGCGCGCGAGAAGAACAGCGGCTTCGCGCTGGGCTCGGGCGGCGCCTTCCTGGTGATCGAGTCGAGGGCCCACGCCGAGGCGCGCGGCGCGAAGCCGTTTGCGCGGCTCACCAACGTGGTCGCCGATCATGCCCGCCGCAAGCATCCAGGCGAAGTCACGGCCTCGCTGGAGACGCTGTGGGGCAAGCTCGGCACGATCAAGGACGATGCCGCCATAATCACCGGCGCAACGGGCGCGGAGCCCGTGACCTCGGAAGAGCGCAACTTCCTGCATGAGCATCCCGGCGTTCCCGTTCGCGGCACCGGCACGCTGTTCGGCCATACGCTGGAGACGCAGTTTCCGCTCGGGCTCGGGCTGGCGGCGCTGGCGATCTCGCGCGGTGCGCTGTTTCCACCGAACGATTCCACCGGCCTCGAGATTGCAATGTCGAAGCCGCCCACCCAGATTGTGGTGATCGGCGCCGGCCACTGGCGCGGCGAAGGCATGGCGCTGGTCGAAGCCATCAATTAATCGCGTTGAACCGCGACGGAGAGATCATGAGCGCAACACGCGATAAATTCGGCCGACCGATCGTCGTCGTAACCGGCATGGGCGTGGTGACCTCGCTCGGCGCGGGCAAGTCCGACAACTGGGCCAAGCTGACCGCCGGCGAATCCGGCATCCGCACCATCACGCGATTTCCCATCGATGGCATGAAGACGACGATGGCCGGGACGGTCGACTTCGTTCCCGTCGATCCGTTCTCGTCGACCGACCTGTCGGAGAAGCTCGCGGATATCGCGACCGAGGAAGCCGTGGCGCAGGCAGGCCTCGGCAGCAAAGGCGATTTCCCCGGCCCGCTGTTTCTGGCCGTGGCGCCCGTCGAAGTGGAATGGCCGCAGCGCCAGGCCGTGGCGCGCGCCACCGGCGCCAATACCGACATCGACTATGATGCCCTGCTGCGCGTCGCGTCCGGCGGCAAGTTCACCGCCTATCACAACCGTTTCATGTTCGGCTCGGTGGCTGATCACCTCGCGGAGACGTTCGGCACCAAGGGCTCGCCGATCTCCACCTCGACGGCCTGCGCCTCGGGTGCCACCGCGATCCAGCTCGGCGTCGAAGCTATCCGCCGCGGGGAAGCCGATGCAGCGCTGTGCGTCGGCACCGACGGCTCGGTCAATCCGGAAGCGCTGATCCGCTTCTCGCTGCTGTCGGCGCTCTCCACGCACAACGATCAGCCGCAGGCCGCGGTGCGGCCATTCGCCAAGAACCGCGATGGTTTTGTCATGGCGGAAGGCGCCGGTGCGCTGGTGCTGGAAAGCCTGGAAGCCGCGCAGGCGCGCGGCGCGAAGATTCTCGGCATTGTCGCCGGCTGCGGCGAACTCGCCGACTCCTTCCACCGCACCCGCTCGAGCCCGGACGGCAAGCCGATCGTCGGCTGCGTCCACAAGGCGCTGGACGATGCCGGCCTCAGCTCCGACCAGATTGACTACATCAATGCTCACGGCACCGGCACGCCGGAGAACGACAAGATGGAGTATCTCGGCATCTCCACGGTGTTCGGCGAGCGCGCCAAGCAGATCCCGGTCTCATCGAACAAGTCCATGGTCGGCCACACCCTCTCCGCCGCTGGTGCGGTGGAGGCGGTGTTCTCGCTGCTCACGCTCGAGCACCAGCGGATCCCGCCGACCATCAACTACGATGTTCCCGATCCGGCGATCCCGTTCGACGTGGTCCCCAATACCGCACGCGACGCACGTGTCACCGCGGTGATGTCGAATTCGTTCGGCTTCGGCGGCCAGAACGCCTCGCTGATCCTGACCCGCGAGCCGATTTAGCCCGCGCGTAACTCCCTGCGCCGGTTGACGCCATAGCGTGAACCGGCGATACGCAACCATCAGAAATCACTTTATTGCCGGAGACGCAGTTCATGCGTGCGCTCAATCTCGTTGCCGACCGTGAGCTCGTCGTCGTCGATCAGCCTGCCCCACCGCCGCCGGAGGCCGGCGAGGTACAGATCCGCGTCAAGGCGGTGGCGCTGAACCACATCGACGTCTGGGGCTTTCGCGGCATGGCCTTCGCCAAGCGCAAGCTGCCGCTGGCCGTCGGCGCCGAGGCTTCCGGCGAGATCGCTGCGGTCGGCGAAGGCGTGACCAACTTCAAGCCCGGCCAGAAGGTCGTGATGTACGGCGCCAAGACCTGCGGCGTCTGCAAGCCCTGTATCGAAGGCCGCGACAATTTCTGCGAAAACGTCGGCGGCCTTTACGGCTTCCACCTCGACGGCTTTTCCCGCGAGCTGATGAACATGCCGGCGCGGCTCGTGATCCCCGTCCCCGACAATGTGAGCCTGCGCGACGCCGCCTGCGCGCCGATCGCATTCTCCACCGTGCAGCACATGCTGTTCGACAACGCCAAGCTGCAGCCCGGCGAAACCATTCTGGTGCACGCCGGCGGCTCCGGCATCGGCACCGCTGCCATCATGATGGCCAAGAAGATCGGCTGCACGGTGATCACCACGGTGGGCGACGATTCCAAGATCGAAGGCGTCAAGGCGCTGGGCGCCGACCATGTGATCAACTACCGCAAGGATCGCTTTGAGGGCGAGACGCGCAAGATCACCAAGAAGAAGGGCGTCGACGTCGTGTTCGAACACGTCGGTGCCGATACGTTCAACGGCTCATTGCTGGTGATGAAGCGCGGCGGCCGTCTGGTCACCTGCGGCTCGACCTCCGGCCCGACCACGACCATCAACCTGATGCAGCTGTTCCAGCAGCAGTACCGCATCTTCGGTTCGTTCGGCGCCACCATGAAGAACATTGCGGAGAGCCTCGACAAGATGGCCGACGGCATGCTGCCGGTGATCGACACCGAAGTCTCGATGGACGACGTCGAGCCGGCCCTGAAGCGCATGGAGAGCCGTCAGGTGTTCGGCAAGATCATCGTTCACTTCTGATGCTGCGGCTGTTCCTCCGCACCCGCGCCCGCATCCGCGACGCCATCAAGCCGGCGGGCGAGGCTGTGGTCGGGGCGCTGACCATCGCGCTGCTCCGCACCACCCGCTATTTCGATCCGATCAAGACCGCCGACCTGTTTGCGAAGATCACGCAGAAGATCGGCCCGCTGTTTCGCGAGGACAAGATCGGCCGCGCCAACCTCACCGCGGCCTTCCCGGAAAAATCTCCGGAAGAGATCGAGAAAATTCTCGCCGGCGTGTGGGGCAACATGGGTCGGTTCGCCGCCGAGTTCGCGCATCTCGATCACGTCTGGGAGCACGACCCCGCGCATCCCGAACTCAGCCGCATCGAAATCCCTGAGCGCACCCACGAGCTGTTCGCGCAACTCCGCCTCGACGGCAAGCCCGCACTGATCTTCGCCGCCCATATCGGCAACTGGGAATTGCCGGCGCTCGCAGCCGTAGCCCACGGACTCGAGGCCACTGTTCTCTATCGCCGACCGAACATCGAGGCCGTCAACCGCGTCATCGAGCAGATCCGTGCGGTCAATATGGGGACAATGGTCGCGGCCAGCCACGACGCGCCGGTGAAGCTGGCGCATGCCCTGAGCGACGGCCAGCATGTGGCCATGCTGGTGGACCAGTGGTTCACCAATGGCGTCGAGGTCGATTTCTTCGGCCGCAAGACAAAAGCCAATCCCATGCTGGCGCGGCTGCTGCGCCAGGTCGATTGCCCGATCCATGGCGTCCGCATCATCCGCCTGCCCGGCCACCGTTTTCGCGCCGAGTTGTCCGAGGAAGTGAAGCCAGTGCGCACCGCCGACGGCAAGGTCGACGTGCAGGGCACCATGCAGGCGGTGACCTCCGTGCTGGAGGGCTGGATCCGCGAATATCCGGACCAGTGGCTGTGGCTGCATCGCCGCTGGCGGTAAGCTTGTTCTGAAGTCTACCGGCGGCGGCGCCTACGCGCTTGTCATCCCCGCGCATGCGGGGATCCAGTAAACGCAGGCTGATCGGCTTTAACGATCGCGCGATGACTGGATCGCCCGGTCCAGGCGCACAATTGCGCGCCAGGCCGGGCGACGACAGTTGCGTATCGGAGCAACGACAGAGACTTACCTCCCCGTCTTCACTTTCGTCCACAGGCGATTGATCACACGCTGGGTCGCCGGGTCGCGCGCGGTGATGACGAACAGCTTCTTCAGCGTCGCTTCGTCCGGGTAGACGGTCTTGTCATCAAGGATCTTCGGATCGATCAGCTTCTGGCTGGCGAGATTGCCGTTGGCATATGACAGGTAATCCGAATTCTTGGCGGCGACCTCCGGCCGGTAGAGATAGTTGATCAGCGCATAGGCCTCATCGACGTTCTTGGCGTCCGCCGGGATCGCGAGATTGTCCAGGAACATCTGCGCGCCCTCCTTCGGGATGGCATAGCCGATCTCGACGCCGTTATTGGCCTCGGCGGCGCGACGCTGCGCCTGCTTGATGTCGCCGGACCAGCCGACCACGAGGCAGATCTCACCGGTGGCCAGCGCGCTGAGATATTCAGACGAATGAAATTTGCGCACGTAAGGCCTGATCCTGCTGACGAGATCGGCCGCCTTTTCGAGATCGCCTGCCTTGGTCGAATTGGGATCGAGACCGAGATAGCTCAGCGCCGCCGGCAGGATGTCGTCAGCGGAATCCAGCATGTGGATGCCGCAATCCTTGAATTTCGCGATGGTCTCCGGCTTGAACACGATGTCCCAGCTGTCGATCCTGGCGCCGGGTCCGAGGATTTTCTCCGTCGCCTTGACGTTGTAGCCGATGCCGGTGGTGCCCCACATGTAGTTGGCGGCAAACTGGTTGCCGGGATCGTAGACATTGAGACGACTGGTGACAACGTCCCATGCGTTGGCAAGATTGGGCAGCTTCGCCCTGTCGAGCTTCTGGAAGATTTTTGCGGCGATCTGGCGCTGCAGAAAATAGGCCGTAGGGACGACCACGTCGTAGCCGGACTTGCCGGCGAGCAGCCGGGTCTCCAGCGTCTCGTTGGCGTCGAACGTGTCGTAGACGACCTTGATGCCGGTCTCCCGGGTAAAGTCATCGAGGACTCCCGGAGCCATATAGTTGGACCAGTTGTAGAAATTGACCACCCGCTCCTGCGCCCGCGCCGGGAGCGACAATGCCAGCGCGGCGATGAGACTTGTGATCTTGCAAATCCCGATGCCCACGACTTTCTCCTAGCGTCGATGCACCGCGTCCGACAGCCGCTCCAGCGCGGTGTCCAGCGTCGCATCCTTCTTGGCGAAGCAGAACCGCACCACCGATGTCACCGGATCTTCCTCGTAGAATGCCGACACCGGGATCGCGGCGACCTTGTAGTCATGGACGATGCGCTTGCAGAACGCCTCGTCGGTCTCGTTGAGGCCGAGCGGCGAGAGATCCACCGTGAGGAAATAAGTGCCCTGCGACTGGATCACGGGAAAGCCGATGCGCTCGAGCCCCGCTGCGAGGCGGTCGCGGCTGCGCGCCAGATCGGTCTGCATCTCCTTGAAGAATTCGTCGGCCTTGCCGAGTCCATAGGCGACGGCGACCTGCAGGTTGGGCGCGGTGGTGAAGGTGAGAAACTGGTGCACCTTGGCGCAGACCCGCAACAACGGCGGCGCGGCGCAGACGAAGCCGATCTTCCAGCCGGTCAACGAGAAGATCTTGCCGGCGGAGCCGATCTTGATGGTGCGATCGCGCATGCCGGGCATCGACATCAGCGGAATATGCTTGAAGCCTTCGAACACCACGTGCTCCCAGACCTCGTCGCAGATCGCGATGGTGTCGAACTCCTGACAGAATTTTGCCAGCAGTTCGAGGTCCTCGCGCGGATAGACCACCGCCGCTGGATTGAGCGGATTGTTGAACAGCACCGCCTTGGTCTTGTGATTGAAGACCGCGCGCAGGTCCTCTTCGGTGAGGCGCCAGTGCGGCGGCTTGAGACGCACCAGCCGCGGAATGCCGCCTGCCTGGCGGATCACCGGCAGATAGGAATCATAGACCGGCTGGAAACACACGACCTCGTCGCCGGGCTCGACCACCGCGAGGATCGCCGTGGTCAGGGCCTCGGTGCCGCCGGACGTCACCATGACCTCCGTCGTCGGATCCAGGTTGAGGCCGTGCCAGTGCCCATAATGGGTCGCGATGGCCTGGCGCAGTTCCGGCAGACCCATCATCGAGGGATACTGGTTGTAGCCGTTCAGCACCGCATCGGCCGCGGCCTGGCGGATATCCAGGGGGCCGGGATCGTCGGGAAAGCCCTGCCCGAGATTGATGGCGTTGTTGTCGCGCGCAAGCTGCGACATCGCCTCGAACACCGTGACGGGCAGGTTCGCAAAGATTGGATTCATCGAGGATCAGCCGCCGGTCTTGGACGGCAGACCTGCCGCTTTCCAGCCAAGCATGCCGCCGGCGAGATGCTTGTCGTAAGCGAACCCGGCGGCCTGCGCCGCCAGCGACGCAGTCACCGAGCGCTTGCCGGAACGGCAGGCGAACACAACCTGCTTGCCCTGGGGGTCGGGAATGTCCTTCGCATCGAAGCCCGACAACGGAACCACGACGGCATCCGGATAGGCCTCGACGGCGACCTCGTTGGGCTCGCGCACGTCGATCAGCAGATAGCGACCGTCGGCGATCCCCTTGGCGACGTCGTCCGGCGCCAAATCCTCAACACTGTTACCTGTCACCAGAACCTCCCCGCGCTCCGCCTTGCGGAACGAATTGCCACGTCGATCGTATCTGCGATGACCCGCCAAACTCGCCTTTGGCGCGCGGAAAATCAAGCACCCCGCGGTCAGATCGTGACCTGTGTACCCACTTCCACCACGCGCCCGGTGGGAATCTGGAAATAGTCGGTGGCGTCGTTGGCGGTGCGGCTGAGCGCTATGAACAGAAGGTCCTGCCAGCGCGGCATGCCGGAGTGGGCCGCCGGCTTGAGCGCGCGGCGGGACAGGAAGAACGACGTCGACATGATGTCGAATTGCCAACCGAGTTTTCGTGCGATCGCCAGCGCCTTCGGCACGTTAGGGGATTCCATGAAACCAAAGCGCAGCGTCACCTTGGAAAAGGTGGCGCTGATCTCCTCGAAGCGCACCCGTTCGGCGGGGTCGATCCGCGGCGTCGGCGCTGTCTCGATGGTAAGAATAACATTCTTCTCGTGAAGCACCTTGTAGTGCTTCAGACTATGCATCAGTGCGGTCGGCGCGCTTTCCGGATCGCTGGTGAGGAAAACGGCGGTGCCCGACACGCGCTGCGGCGGTCGCTTCTCCAGCATCGCGACGAGATCTTTGAGCGGGAATTCCAGCTTGCGGGATTTCTCGAACAAGAGCCGGCTTCCGCGCCGCCACGTATACATCAGCATGATGACCACGCCGCCGAGCGCCAGCGGCACCCAGCCGCCCTCGAACACCTTGAGCAGGTTGGCAGCAAGGAAAGTGAGATCGAGCAGCAGGAACGGCACGATCAGGGCGGCCGCCGCCCACGGCTTCCACTTCCAGACGCGCCAGATGACCACGAAGCCCATCATCGCCGTGACCACCATCGTGCCGGTCACCGAGATGCCATAGGCCGAGGCCAGCGCGCTCGACGAGCGGAACAGCAGCACCAGCAGCACGACGCTGATCAGCAGCAGCATGTTGACGCGGGGAATGTAGATCTGGCCTGAGTGCGACTCCGAGGTGTGCTTGATCTCGAAGCGCGGCAGCAGACCGAGCTGAATCGCTTGTCGCGTCAGCGAATAGGCGCCGGTGATGACCGCCTGGCTGGCGATGACCGTCGCCACCGTGGCGAGCAAGACCATCGGCAGCAGCGCCCAGTCCGGAAACATCAGGAAGAACGGGTTTTCCAACGCGGTGGGGTCGCCGATCACCAGGGCGCCCTGCCCGAGATAGTTCAGCGCCAGCGACGGCAGCACGATGGCCAGCCATGCGGTCTGGATCGGACGTTTGCCGAAATGCCCGAGGTCCGCATACAGCGCCTCGGCGCCGGTCACCGCCAGAAACACCGCGCCGAGCGTAACAAACCCGATGATGCCGTGGTGAAACATGAATGAGAAAGCGTGCATGGGGTTCAGCGCAAACAGCACTTCGGGATGCTTGAAGATCGGCGGGATCGCGGCAATCGCAATCACGGCGAACCAGACACACATGACCGGCCCGAAAAAGGCGGCCACCCGGGCCGTGCCCCGCGACTGTACCGCGAAAAGAACCAGCAGGATGATGATGGTCAAGGGCACGACGTAGGCGTCGAATGCCGACGTCACCAGCTTCATGCCCTCGATGGCGGAGAGTACCGACAGTGCGGGCGTAATCACGGCGTCGCCATAGAACAGAGCGCCGCTGATGATCCCCAGCAGGATGATCACGGCACTGCCGGAGCCGACCGCACGCTGCGCGAGCGCCATCAGTGCCAAGGTACCGCCCTCGCCGTTATTGTCGGCGCGCAGCAGGATCACGACATATTTCATCGTCACCACGATGATCAGGGCCCACAGGATCAACGACAGGACGCCCAGGACCGCCGCGTTGCTCACGCCGGCCGCGGTATGCCCTCCGGCCGCCACCAGGGCCTCCCTGAGGGCGTAGAGCGGGCTGGTGCCGATGTCCCCGTACACAACGCCGATGCTGCCCAGCATCAGCGATTTGAAGCCAGCGGTGGAATGGGTGTCCGCATGGCCCTTCTCCGCCGGCGTTTCCGCGGCGGGCACTGCAGTCTCGGTGGTCATCGGATGTGCCTCGAAAATGGCTTCACTGAACCGGGCAAAGCGAGCGGGCTTATAGCCCTGCGCAGAAGGCATAGCATACCGCTAATTTAGTCTACAGCCATGCAGAATTGTGGGAAATCAGATGGTCACCTGGGTCCCGACTTCGACCACCCTGCCGGTCGGAATCTGGAAATAGTCGGTCGCGTCGTTGGCCGAACGGCTCAGGGCAATGAACAGGTGATCCTGCCATAGCGGCATGCCGGACTGCGCCGACGGCTTCAGCGAGCGCCGCGACACAAAGAACGACGTCGCCATGATGTCGAACTGCCAGCCGAGCTTCCGCGCGATCACAAGCGCCTTGGGCACGTTCGGCGATTCCATGAAGCCGAAGCGCAGCCTGACGGTGGAAAACTTGTCGCTGATGTTTTCCATGCGAACCCGCTCGGCGGGGTCGACGCGCGGCGTCTGTCCGGTCTCGATGGTCAGGATCACGTTGTGTTCGTGGAGAACCTTGTTGTGCTTGAGATTGTGGAGCAGCGCAGTGGGCACGAAATTGGGATCGCTTGTCAGGAACACCGCGGTACCCTTGACGATATGCGGCGGGCGCTTTTCCAGGCTCTTGATCAGATCGACGAGCGGCACCTCGATGCGCCGCGTCTTGTTGATAAGGATTGCCGCACCCCGGCGCCAGGTCCAGATCACCACGGTCATGGTCAGACCGAACATCAGCGGGACCCAGGCGCCTTCCAGCAGCTTCAGGAAGTTGGCGCTGAAGAAGGTCATGTCGACCACCACGAAGGGCACGATCACGGCGGCAGCCGTCGCCGCCTTCCAGTTCCACAGTTTCCAGATCACCACAAAGCCCATGATGCCGTCGGCCACCATGGTCGTGGAGACAGCAATACCATAGGCCGACGCCAGTCCGCTGGAGGTCCGGAACAGCATCACCAGCAGCAGCACACCGATCAGCAGCAGTCGATTGACCCGCGGCAGATAGATCTGGCCGGCATGGGTTTCCGACGTGTAGCGCACTTCGAAACGCGGCAGCAGGCCGAGTTGAACGGCCTGACGGACCAGCGAATACGCACCGGTAATCACCGCCTGGCTGGCGATCACCGTTGCCGCGGTTGCCAGGATGATCAGCGGCACCAGCACGGCCTCGGGCACCATGCGATAGAAGGTATTCTCGATCGCCGCCGGATGGGACAGCACAAGCGCGCCCTGTCCGAAATAGTTGATCAGCAGTGCCGGCAACACGAAGTAGAACCATCCGGTCTGGATCGGCTTGCGGCCGAAATGGCCGAGATCGGCATAAAGCGCTTCGCCGCCGGTGACCGCGAGAAACACCGCACCGAGCGTCACCAGTCCGATTTCGCCATGCGTAAACAGAAACTGGATGGCGTAATATGGGTTGATCGCAGCCAGCACCGAGGGATCGTCGCTGATGTGATACAGCCCCATCAGTGCCAGCGTGATGAACCATGCGATCATGACCGGCCCGAAGGCGGAGGCCACCTTTGCCGTTCCGATGCGCTGCACAGAAAACAGCACGACGAGAATGACCACCGTGAGCGGCACGACGTAGTGCTCCAGCGCCGGCGCCGCGAGCTTGAGGCCTTCCACTGCGGACAGCACGGAGATCGCCGGCGTGATCATCGAATCGCCGATGAACATCGAGGCGCCGACCACGCCTAGCGCCAGCAGTGGCCAACTCCGCCGCCCCAGGGCCCGTTGCCCGAGCGCCATCAATGAGAGCGTGCCGCCCTCGCCGTTATTGTCGGCCCGCAGCAGCAGCAGCACGTATTTGGCGGTGACGACGATGAACAGCGCCCAGAGGATCAGTGACAGCACGCCGAGCACGATGGCTCGTGTGACCGGTTCCCCATGCGCAGCGGCACCGACGGCCTCGCGAAAGGCGTAAAGGGGCGATGTGCCGATATCGCCGAACACCACGCCGATGGCACCGAGCGTGAGCTGCCAAAATCCTGTCGTGACCGGCGCCTCGGTCGGGACTTCGGTTGATGTTTCGCTGATTGCCATGGCGGGAAGGGGATGCCCTGTCGGTGATTTCGATCCCGGCTATGGCGTGCCGGACATGACCAGTCAACCGACAGATTATAGCATATTTCTTGGCTCGTGCCGCCGGAAGCCGGGTTTTCCGGAACCAGGCGCCGAAACAGCCATCCGCGCCCTGTTATGGCTTCAGATTGGGCGGCAGCGGCGGCGGTTCCCGCATCAGGGTAATGGTCACCCGCCGGTTGGCCGCCATTGACGGATCGTCAGGGAACAGCGGCTGGCTGTCGGCCTTGCCGGACACCGAGAACACGTGGGCCGGCGGCAGCCCTTCCCGCTCCAGGATCTGGCGCACCACATTGGCGCGGTCGGCGGAAAGGTCAAACGCGTCATATTCGCTTCGTGACGGCACGAAGCCCGCGGCGGTATGGCCGACGATCGCCACCCGCAACGGCGTGGCCTTCAGCGGCACGGCCAGTTTCTGCAACAGCATGCGGGTGCGCTCGTAGGGTGCCTTGGAGCCGTCGGCAAACATTGAACGGCCGTTCTGGTCGATGATCTCCAGGTTGAGCCCTTGGCTGGTTTCCTCGAACATGATGTTCTTCGAGATCTCGCTGATCTCCGGCATGTCCTGCAGCGCCTGTCGCAGCGAAGCCGATGCCAGCGCGAACTCGCGGTCCATCTTCAGCTTGGCGCCGGCGGGCCGACCGCTTGCGGTTTCGTCGGGGCTGGTGATGTTGGAGGCTTCTTCGGGCGAAACGTGCGCCTTGTTCTTGGTCTGGCCGCGCGTCGGCAAGCCGTCGGATTCGATGACGCCGGAATAGCGTGCATCGGACTGGACGCCGAACGCGTCGCGCATCGAACCGGCGACGATCTTGAGCTTCGCAGTATCCTGGGTCGAATAGGACACAAGCATCACGAAGAAGCTCATCAGCAGACCCATCAGGTCCGCGAAGGTCACGAACCAGCCGTGGCCGCCAGCATGCTCCTCAGCTTTTTCTTCTTGGCCATTGCCCTAATTCCGGTCCGTCGTCAGCCGCGGACTATGCCGGGACCGGCTCGCCTTCTTCGTGTCGATGCTTCTCGGGCAGATAGGCCAGCAGCATTTCGCGCACCAGCGTCGGACTCTTGGAATCGCGGATCATCAGGATGCCGTCGATGATCAGCGTTCGGTTGGTGTCTTCGTCGATCTTCTTGCCGTGCAGCTTGTCGGCGATGGGCAGACAGAACAGGTTGGCCACCAGCGCGCCGTACAAGGTCGCCAGCAGCGCCGTCGCCATGAACGGGCCGAGCTTGGAGGGATCCGACATGTTGGAGAACATCTGCACCATGCCGATCAGCGTACCGATCATGCCGAAGGCCGGCGCGCAGTCGCCGATCGCGCGATAGATCTTGCTGCCCTCGTCGAGGTGCATCAGAAAATTGTCGCGGTCGCGTTCAAGATTGTCGCGGATGAATTCGAGGTCGTAACCGTCGGCGACGAAGCGGATGCCCTTGGCGAGGAAGGGTTCGTCGGTCTCCACCTTTTCCAGTCCGACCGGCCCCTGCTTGCGGGCGATCTCGGCAATGCGCGCCAGTTCTTCCACCAGGTCGCGGGCCGACAGCCGGCTCATGGTGAACGCGAACTTCGCGCCCAGCGGCAGGCCGTGCATCATGACGCCGAGCGGGAAGCGGATCATCGTGGCGGTGATCGATCCGCCGAAGATGATGATCATGGCATGCTCGGAAATGAACATGTGGAGATCGCCGCCCATGAACACCATCAAGGTGATAACGGCCATGCCGCCAATGAGGCCGGCACTCGTCATGATATCCATGGTCAACTCCGACGCTACGCATGCGCAAACGATCGTCCGTGCTGGACGGCGCGCCGCTCAAATTGAGCCGCGCAACATCAACCTAGCTGGAGCGCCATTAAAGACCCGTAAAGCTTACTGTACTCAATGGCCGAAGCACGCGCGAAAACCGCCGTGTGCTTGCAAAGTGGTACTTAACCACACGGCTGAGCACGCGGATCGCACGCCTTCACGCTTTGCTAACCACGTTTGTCCCGCAATGGGCGGCGCGCGGGACAAACGGATGAGACCACTACTGCGGCGTCAGTGAATCTCCGCCGACCTCGCCAGCGCTTCCTTGAGCCGTGCGAGGGAGAAGTCGGCACTTCGGGCGATGTCGAGAATGGGCGTCTCGCGACGGCCGCAAAGTTCGGCGGCATCGGGAAGCTTTGCGGCGAGGTCGATCGGTATCACCACCGCGCCATGACGGTCGGCATGGATCAAATCGCCGCAGCGCACCGTCATCCCGGCGACCCGCACCTCGCCGCCGAAGTTCTCGGCATGGACGTACGCATGCGACGGGCCGATCGAGCCTGCCAGCGCCTGGAAGCCCGGAGCCCATTGCGGAATGTCGCGGATCGATCCGTCGGTAATGACGCCGAGGCAACCGAGCGCCTTGTGCACGGCGCTCTGGACCTCGCCCCAGAATGCGCCATAGCCCACATCGGCACCGTCGATATCCTGGATCACGCTGATGCGCGGCCCCACGCCGGTGCCGACATATTCATAATAGGCAATCCGCCGCGCCGATTGCTCGGCTGGCGTCAGGCCCGAGGCCAGGACGGAGCGGATCGTGACCGTGCGGGCATAGCCAACCATCGGCGGCAGATCGGGAAACGGGCAAACCAGCGGCTTGGTGGTGTAACCGACCAGCCGGCGTTCCGGCGCGACGACCTCCATGGCGTTGCAGATCGTCGGCGTATCGTAGCGCGCCAACGCTTCGAGCGTGGACGCGGGCAGCGGTCCGGTCGCGGGGTTTGTCAAGGCGTTTCTCCTGCTTTTCTGGGTCATGCATCCGGTCTTTGCCGGATGGTCGCACCTCGCATATAGCCGACTTCCGACGGCCAGCCCATTGGCTGCCGGCGATCCATGCGAAATCGCTGCGCCGTGGGGACGGCACAGCGGTCTCAAGCGCGGATCGGCAGGTCAGTTCAGGCGGCCGGGCCGGTCAGCGGGGGAAGCTCGGGCGTGGACGGCGCATAGGGCGACGCCGGACCGGCAGGCGCCATAGGATCGACAGCCGCCTCGGCCTGGGCCGCAAGGTTGCGTTCCTGCTCACGGTAGGACTTCCAGCCCCACGGCAGGCTCAGCAGATAGGCGACGGAAACAATCGACAGGATGTGCCACGGGTAGCTGATCAGCAGCGCGATGAACAACACCGCCGCGACGACCACGGGCAACACCATTTCACGCGGCACGCGCATCTTGACGGCCTTGCCGGAAAATACCGGCAGCCGGGACACCATCAAGAATCCGATCAGCAACGTGAACAGCGCCGTCAGCACGGCCGGCGGCATCGGCATGCCCAGGAACGACAGGTAAATCGGCAGCAGCACCGTGATCGCGCCAAGCGGCGCCGGCACGCCGGTGAAGAAATTGGCGGCGAAGGGCGGCTTGTTGGGATCGTCGAGGGTCGCGTTGAAGCGCGCCAGACGCAGCCCGCCGCCGATGGCGAAGATCATGGCGGCGATCCAGCCAACATTGTTCAGGTCATGCAGCTGCCAGAAATACAGGATGAGGCCCGGCGCAACGCCGAAATTGACGAAATCCGCCAAGCTGTCGAGCTCCGCGCCGAACTTCGACTGCCCCTTGATCATGCGGGCGACGCGCCCGTCGACGCCATCGAGCACCGCGGCAAAGACGATGGCGGCCACCGCCAGCTCCATTCGCCCCTCGGTGGACAGCCGAATCGCCGTCAACCCGGCGCAGATCGCCAGCAGGGTGATCACGTTGGGTACCAGCATCCGGACCGGAATCGGGTGGAACCGGCGGCGACGCATCTCGGTCGATTTGGGATCGATGGGCATTTGCATGGGGCTCTCTATAGCAAACGCCACCCTGCTCCGCCATTGTGGCGGCGACAGACACAAACCGGCGGGCGACGCGGTTAATCGACCCGGAAAGTGCGTCCGCCATCGCCGAGCTGGAAATCGGCCAGCACGGTCTCGCCGGCCACCGCGGTCTGGCCCACGGAAACCAGCGATTTGGTGCCCTCCGGCAGATAGACGTCGAGCCGCGAGCCGAAGCGGATCAGGCCGAAACGCTCGCCGGCACCCAGGGTCTGGCCTTCGCGGACGAACGAGACGATCCGCCGCGCCACCAGGCCGGCAATCTGCACCACGCCGATGCGGCCGCCGGGGATCGAAATCACCAGCGAATTTCGCTCGTTGTCCTCACTGGCCTTGTCGAGTTCGGCATTGATGAATTTGCCCGGACGATAGGCGATCCGATCGATCCGGCCGGTCACCGGACTGCGGTTCACGTGGCAATTGAACACGCTCATGAAGATCGAAATCCGCAGCAGCGGCTGGTCGCCGAGACCGAGTTCGGCCGGCGGCAGGACCATCGAGATCAACGACACCCGCCCGTCGGCCGGGGACACCACGATGCCTTCCCGCACCGGCGTCACCCGCACCGGATCGCGGAAGAACAGCGCACACCACACGGTCAGCACGGTTCCGATCCAGCCGAGCGGCGTCCAGATCCAGAACAGGATCAGCGTCGCCAGCGCGAAAGCGCCGATGAACGGATGGCCTTCCTTGTGGATCGGCGGGATTTGCGCGCGGATGGAATTGGCGATGGACATGGAAGCTGCGCTCTATTCTTCTTTCCCCTCTCCCCGTCGGGAGAGGGTGGCGCGCCGCCAGGCGCGCCGGGAGAGGGGCTGACGGCGATCACGGTGGCCAGAATGATCTCCAGCACCGCGTTCGTCTCGTTCAGGACTTCATTATTCCAGAACCGCAGGATACGAAACCCTTGATCTTCTAGCCATTTCGTCCGCTCGACGTCGGAAGCTCTTTCCGCGTGCTGGCTGCCATCCACTTCGACCAGCAACTTCCGCTCCATACAGGCGAAATCGGCTACGTACTTCCCGATTGGGACCTGCCGCTTGAATTTGATGCCTTCCAGGCGGTGTGCGCGCAGCCGATACCAAAGCCGCCGTTCGGCGTCCGTCATATTCGCGCGCAAGGATTTGGCGAACGCTCGTGACATCCCCTCTCCCGTCTCGCCCGCGCAAATGCGCGGTCGAGCCACCCTCTCCCCAAGCGCAGCTTCGCTGCACTCGGGGGCGAGGGAAGAAAGAAAGCTACTCCGCGGCGTCGGGCGTCGTCAGCAGGTCATCGACCGCCGGCGGCGCCCGGTTCGGCGCCTTGTCGTCATCCGCGATCATCGCCAGTTTCTCGCGGGCTTCCTGCGCCTCGCGCTGCCGGTTCCACATACTGGCGTAGAGACCGTGGGCTGCCAGCAACTGCGCATGCGTGCCGCGCTCGGCGATGCGGCCCTGATCCAGCACGATGATCTCGTCGGCGCCGACAATGGTGGAGAGCCGATGCGCGATCACCAGCGACGTGCGGTTGCGTGAGACCTTTTCCAGCGCGTCCTGGATTTCCTGTTCGGTGTGGCTGTCGAGCGCCGAGGTGGCTTCGTCCAGCAGCAGGATCGGCGGGCCCTTGAGCACAGTGCGGGCGATGGCCACGCGCTGCTTCTCGCCGCCCGACAGTTTCAGGCCGCGCTCGCCGACCTCGGTCTCGTAGCCCTTGGGCGACATGCGGATGAAGCCGTCGATCTGCGCCATCTTCGCCGCCTCCTCCACCTCCGCGTCGGTCGCATCCCAGCGGCCGTAGCGGATGTTGTAGCGGATGGTGTCGTTGAACAGCACCGTGTCCTGCGGCACCATGCCGATGGCCGCGCGCAGCGAGGATTGCGTGATATTGCGGATGTTCTGGCCGTCGATCGAAATCGTGCCGCCGGACACGTCATAGAGCCTGAACAACAGCCGCGAGATGGTCGACTTGCCGGCACCGGACGGCCCGACGATCGCCACGGTCTTGCCAGCCGGCACCTCGAAGGACAGCCCCTTCAGGATCGGGCGCTCCGGATCGTAGGAGAACTGCACGTTGTCGAAGCGCACGTTGCCTGACGTCACCACCAGCGGCTTGGCGCCGGGCAGATCCTTGACCTCGGGATTGCGCTGCAGGACGCCGAACATCTTCTCGATGTCGATCACCGCCTGCTTGATCTCGCGATACACCATGCCCATGAAATTCAGCGGCTGGTAGAGCTGGATCATCATGGCGTTGACCATGACGAAATCGCCGACCGTATTGGTGCCATTGCGCACGCCTACGGCGCACATCAGCATGGTCGCAGTCAGACCGCAGGTGAAGATGATGGCCTGCCCAGTGTTGAGGACCGCCAGCGACGTGTAGGTCTTCACCGAGGCGCGCTCGTAGCGTTCCATCGAGCGGTCGTAGCGCTCCGCCTCGCGTTGCTCGGCGCTGAAATACTTGACGGTCTCGTAATTCAGCAGCGAGTCGATCGCCTTGGTATTGGCCTCGGTGTCGGAATCGTTCATCCGGCGGCGGATCTCGATCCGCCATTCGGTGGCGATGTAGGTGTAGTACATGTAGACCACGACGGTGATCAGCGTCACCAGCACGTAGCGCCAGTCGAACTGCCAGAGCAGCACGCCCATCAGCAGCGTGACCTCGACGATGGTCGGCACGAGTTGCAGGATCACCATCCGGACGATGACTTCGATGCCGAGCCGGCCGCGTTCCAGCACCCTTGTCAGGCCGCCGGTCTTGCGTTCCAGATGGAACCGCAGCGACAGTTCATGCATGTGCACGAAGGTCAGGTACGCCAGCTTGCGCACCGCATGCATCGCCACCTTGGCGAAGATGCCGTCGCGCCACTGCGTCAGCACCGCCATCAGCACGCGGATCAGGCCGTAGCTCCCGGTCATGAGCAGCGGCGAGGCGACCAGCCAGAGCGCCCAACTCGACGGCTGGACCGGGGCGGTATCCGCGCCGGTCAGGGCGTCAATGGCCCATTTGAAGGTGAACGGCACGGTCAGCGTCGCCAGCTTGGCGAACACCAGCAGCACCATCGACCACAGCACCCGCATCTTCAGGTCGGCGCGGTCGCCGGGCCAGATATACGGCCACAGGTGCGCAAGCGTTCCGAGCAGCGTTGCACGTTCGGTGGTATTTTCCGGCGCCTGCGCGACCTGGTCGGGCTGGCGGGCGTGGTGGGGATTAGACATTCACCGCCCCGCAAGTAGGGAGGGCAGCGAGCGGCCGTGGTCTGGCATTTCTGGGCACTGTCATGATCGCCGACATATAGCGTGCCCGGTCGCCTCCCGCACCCCTTGGACGGCATGGATTTTCCGGTTTGCCGCACTTTCCAGCACGAAATCGCTCCCGGCCGCGCTTTCCATGTCTTGACGCTGTCATTCCGCAGTGCCACATGGATTCCATGAGCATTATCAAAACCGTCTGTGTCTATTGCGGCTCCGGCCCGGGCACCAATCCCAGCTTCGTCGAATCGGCCATCGCGCTCGGCAAGTCGCTTGCCGAAAATGGCGTCGGCCTGGTGTATGGCGGCGGTTCGATCGGCCTGATGGGCGCGGTGGCCACCTCGGTGCTGGATCACGGCGGCACCGTGACGGGCATCATCCCGGACTTCCTGACCAAGCGCGAAAACGCGCTGTCGCGGGCGCAGGAAATGATCGTCACCCACGACATGCACGAGCGCAAGCGACTGATGTTCGAGCGCTCCGACGCCTTCGTCGCCCTGCCCGGCGGTATCGGCACTCTGGAAGAGCTGGTCGAGCAGCTGACCTGGCAGCAACTAGGCAGGCACAGCAAGCCAATCCTGCTCGCCAATATCGATAATTTCTGGGAACCGCTGCTCGAATTGCTGGACCACATGCGCAGCACGGCCTTCATCCGACCCACCCTGCCGCTCGAAGTCCTGAAAGCCGAACGGGTCGAGGACATCCTGCCCCGGCTTCGCGCCGCCGCGGCCAAGGCGTCGGAAGAAGCCAAGGAGCTGGCGCCCGAAGTCGCCACCCGGCTTTAGCTCTCAGCCAACGTCATTCGTTCGGAAACGTCACCGCCTCGATGCGGTTGCCGTCGGGGTCTGCCACGAAGGTCGCATAATAGCGCACCCGGTCATGCGGTCGCAGCGACGGCGCGCTTTCCGAGGTGCCGCCTGCTGCCACCGCCGCGGCATGAAACGCATCGATCTCCGCCGTTGTCCTGGCCCGCAGGCACAAGTGTACGCCATTGTCCGGCGATAGCGGCTTCAATCCGGCGCGCAGATTGATCCACACTTCCGGATAGGCCTTGCCGAACCCGACCATCCCCGGCCGCGTCACCAGCCTGGTCATGCCGAGCGCGGCGAAGACCTGCTCATAGAACGGCATCGACCGCTCGAGATTGCTGACTGCGAGCGAGACGTGGTCGATCATGGCTGAAATCCTCAGGCTGGCGCGTTCGACTTCACGAGCTTGTAGACCACGGAATCCATCAGCGCCTGGAACGAGGCATCGATGATATTGGGCGACACGCCGACAGTGGTCCAGCGCTCGCCCAGCTCGTCCTCGCTCTCGATCAGCACCCGGGTCACCGCCTCCGTACCGCCATTGAGGATCCGCACGCGGTAGTCGATCAGCTTCAGCCCATCGATGTACTTCTGATACTTGCCGAGATCTTTCCGCAGTGCGACGTCGAGCGCATTGACGGGGCCGTTGCCCTCCGCCGCCGAGATCAGTATCTCGCCGGCAACCTCGACCTTGACCACCGCCATGGCCACCGTGACGCGCTGGCCATTGGAATTGTAGCGTTGCTCGGTGTTGACGTCGAACTGTTCGACGCGAAAATACTCCGGCACCTTGCCGAGCGTGCGCCGCGCCAGCAGATCGAACGAGGCATTTGCCGACTCATAGGCATAGCCCGCCGCCTCGCGCTCCTTCATCTCCTCGACGAGCCGCGCCAGTTTCGGATCGGCCTTGCTGAACGGAATCCCGGCCCGCTCCAGTTCGGCGATCACGTTGGAGCGCCCGGCCTGGTCGGACACCAGCACCTTGCGGTGATTGCCCACCGCCTCCGGCGCCACATGTTCGTAGGTGTGCGGATCCTTCATCACGGCGGAGGCGTGAATACCGGTCTTGGTGACGAAGGCGCTTTCGCCGACATAGGGCGCATGGCGGTTCGGCGCGCGGTTGAGCATGTCGTCCAGCGTGCGCGACACCCGCATCAGCGTCGCCATCTTCTCCGCCGATACGCCGATCTCGAAAGCATCAGCGAACTCCGGCTTCAGCCGCAGGGTCGGGATCAGCGAACACAGGTTGGCGTTGCCGCAACGTTCGCCGAGCCCGTTCAGCGTGCCCTGGATCTGACGCGCACCGGCGCGCACGGCGGCCAGCGAATTGGCGACCGCCTGTTCGGTATCGTTATGGGCGTGGATGCCGACATGGCTGCCGGGGATGATCTTCACCACTTCGCCGACGATCTCGGATATTTCGTGCGGCATGGCGCCGCCATTGGTGTCGCACAGCACCACCCAGCGCGCGCCCGCGTCATATGCTGCCTTGGCGCAGGCCAGCGCGAACGACGCATCCTCCTTGTAGCCATCGAAGAAATGCTCGCAGTCGAGCAGCACTTCGCGGCCCGCCGCTTTCGCGGCGCTGACGCTGTCGCGGATCGAGGCGAGGTTTTCCTCGTTGGTGGTCTCCAGCGCCACGCGCACCTGATAGGCGGATGCCTTGGCGACAAAGCAGATCGCGTCGGCCTTGGCTTCCAGCAGCAGGGCCAGGCCGGGATCGTTCGACGCCGAACGACCGGGTCGCCGCGTCATGCCGAAGGCAGTGAACGTGGCGTTCGTCAGGGGGATTTGGTGGCGAAGAATTCGGTATCGGTGGGATTGGCGCCGGGATAGCCGCCTTCGACATAGTCGATGCCGAGCTCGTCCAGCATGTCGGCGATCAGCCGCTTGTCGTGCAGCGAGAAATCGACGCCATTGGTCTGCGCACCGTCGCGCAGCGTGGTGTCGAACAGATAGAGGCGTTCGCGGCTCACGTCGCCGCTCCCGACGCTCCGGCTCCGGCCAGCGTCTTGGTCATGGCGGTGTTAGCGAGCCATTCATCGCCCATGGTGATCGTGCTGCGGCGGGTCGCGACATAGCCGCGCTTGAGGAAGAACTCCTGCGCATTGTCGCTGGCATCGACGGTCAGACTCTTGGCGCCGCGGGCGCCGGCGAGTTTTTCCAGCGCGTCGCACAGCATGGCGCCCACGCCGCGCAGCACGGCGCTGGGGTGGACATAGAGCAGATCGATGTGATCGGCGCCCTTCAGCGAAGCAAAGCCAACCGGCGAGTTCTGCAGCGTTGCGATCAACGTCAGCTGTGAGCCCAGCCGCTTGCCGAATGCGGCTTCGTCGTCGACGGCGCTGGCCCAGGCGGCCTGCTGCGTCTCGCTGTAATCGTCGCCCGTCAACTCGCCGATGCTGGCCACGAAGATCGCAGCCAGGATCGGCGTATCCGCCGGCAGGAACGGCCGCAGCCCCGGTTGTGGCATTGCCTGTCCCATCCCGCTCACCAGTATCCCACGAGCTTGAGCGCCAGCGCGACAGCGCCGGCGATCAGCAGCCATTTGATCGCGATGTAGTAACGCCAGTGGCGGGGAAACGGCGTGTCCGGCTTGCTCATCGCGCGATCTCCCAGGTGGTGCCGTCCTTGGAATCCTTGATGGTCACGCCCATCGCCGCCAGTTCGTCACGGATGCGGTCGGATTCCTTGAAATCTTTTCGCGCGCGCGCAGCGGTACGGTCTGCGATCAGCGCGTCGATCCGCGCCGCGTCGATGCCGCTGGATTGCTGCTTACGCGCGCTCCAGTCCGCCGCGCTCTCGTTGAGAAAACCGAGCATGCGCAGCGATGCCGCGAACTTGCCACGCGCCTTGTCGTCGCCGGCCGCCGCCAGGTTGCGCAGGCCATGCAGCGCCGCGATGGTCTGCGGCGTATTCAGGTCGTCGGACAGCGCTTCCATCACCTTGGTCGACGGGTGGCCGCCCCTGTCGTCGGCCGCGACCCAGTACCAATCGTCGAGGGTCTTGGCGCTCTCCTCCATGCCCTTCAGCGTCCAGTCCATCGGCGAACGATAGTGCGTCTTCAGCATGTTGAGGCGAACTACCTCGCCGGGCCAGTCGTTGAGCAACTCCCGGATGGTGACGAAATTGCCGGTCGACTTCGACATCTTCTCGCCTTCGACCTGCAGGAAGCCGTTGTGCATCCAGTAGTTCGCCATCGCCTGCGTGCCGTGGGCGCAACGCGACTGGGCAATCTCGTTCTCGTGGTGCGGGAAGATCAGATCGAGCCCGCCGCCATGGATATCGAAGACGTCGCCGAGATAGGCCGCTGACATGGCCGAGCATTCGATGTGCCAGCCGGGACGGCCCTGCCCCACGGGCTCTCCCAGCCAGGCTCGTCGGCCGATGACTGCTTCCACAGCACGAAATCCGTGGGATGCTTCTTGTGGGCGTCCACCGCGATGCGCGCGCCGGCCTGCTGCTCGTCGAGCTTGCGGCCCGACAGCCGCCCGTAGTCGGGCATCGATTGGGTATCGAACAGCACTTCGCCGCCGGCCTCGTAGGCATGGCCGCGCGCGATCAACTCCTTGATCAGCGTCACCATGTCGGTCTTGCCATCGGCGCGCGGCAGCACGAAGTCGGTGGCGCGCGGCTCGAAGGTCGGCCGCAATGCGCCGAGCGCATCGACGTCGGCGTGAAACTGCACAAGGGTTTTCTCGGTGACCTTGCGGATCGCCTCGTTCAGCGGCAGCCCGGGAAAGTCCCGGGTCGCGCGATCGTTGATCTTGTCATCGACGTCGGTGATGTTGCGGACATAGGTGACCTGGTCCGGGCCATAGATGTAACGCAGCATCCGGAACAGCAGGTCGAACACGATAACGGGGCGCGCATTGCCGATGTGGGCGAAGTCATAGACCGTCGGCCCGCAGACATACATTCTGACGTTGTCAGCATCGATCGGCGCGAAGACGCGCTTCTCTCCAGACAAGGTATCATAAAGTCGCAAATCCATGGAATTCCCGTCCCTTGAGGCCGGGCGTCCAATGATCTCGTGTGAGAAAAGACGGCCTCAGCCAGCGAATCGCTAGCTCGTAATCTCGCGGCAAATGCCACAAATGGCGAGAGAACCGTTCATGCCGGCACCATGCGGCAGCCGGGGCCCGGCCGTCAATACCTGACAACCGCACAGCCGCGGGCAGATTTTGGCCACGATTGGGACCTACGCCCCGCCATGGTTAATGATTTTTAACCTTTTTCGTCTATCCGGTGAGGGTTATTCTCTCATTCATTTGGTGTGTCATGAACTCGATTTCCGCATTTTTAACGGCCACTTTCGTTTTGACCGCGTCCGCAGCCTTTGCCGATTCCCGTGTCTTCATCATCGCCAACCAGGCGGACGGCTACGGTATCGACCAGTGCCTGGCCAATGGTGAGAAATGCGGTGCGTCTGCCGCGCGATCCTATTGCCAGTCGCGCGAATTCGCCCAGGCCACGGCATTCCGCAGGGTCGATCCCGATGAGGTGACCGGATCGATTCCGCAGCCCATCGGCGGCAATTGCGGCCGCGGCGGATGCAACGAGTACGTCGCGATTACCTGCCAGCGCTGAGCATCAACCATGTGGCGGTGGACGAGCCTGTCCCCGCCACAGTGAAGCCCCGGAAACGACGTGACGCTGCCGCGAGAAGCGGCTATGTGGGAGCCGCGTCGCTGCGGTTTTGTTGCGTTTATCCGCTGCCGGGTGTGGGTTGTGTGAAGCTTTCTCCGCGCCGCATTGTCTCTGACTCGTTGCATTGGCCGGACATGTCTGACACCTTTAACCTCTCCCTTTCCCGCTGGATTTTCGCTGCCACCGTGCTGATCGGCGGGGCGACGTTGAACGTTGCGGCGACCGCGCAGGGGCTGCCCCCACCGGGACCGCCGCCGCAGGCCGCCGCGCCCGGCGCCAATCCGATGTGCCAGCGGCTTGAGGGCCAGTTGGCCACCATCGACCGCGGCGGCGGCGATCCCGCCAAGGCCGACCAGATCCGCCGTTACGAGGATGCCGCCTCCAAGCAGCAGAACGAACTAGACCGCGTGACCGCACAGGCCAAGCGCATGGGCTGCGACAGCTCCGGCTTCTTCTCGCTGTTCAACGGCCAGTCGGCGCAGTGCGGGCCGGTCAACAACCAGATTCAGCAGATGCGCGGAAATCTGGATCAGATCACCGGCAATCTCGAGCGGCTGCGCGTCGGCACCCCCGGCAGTTCCGACCGCGACAGCCAGCGCCGTTCGGTGCTGCTGGCGTTGGCGCAGAACAATTGCGGTCCTCAATACGCCGCGGCCGCGCGCGCGCCGCAGCCGAACTCCGGTCCGGGCAACTTCCTCAACAACCTGTTCGGCAACAACGAGCCCAGTCCCGACGCTGCGCCGCTGGGACCCGTTGCCGGCGCGCCGTCCGGCACCTATCGCACCGTCTGCGTGCGCACCTGCGACGGCTTCTATTTCCCGATTTCCTTCGCCACCGTACAGAGCCGCTTCGCAGACGACGAGAAGACCTGCAAGGCGCTGTGCCCCGCCTCCGACGCCAACCTGTTCAGCTATCGCAATCCCGGCGAGGATATGAACGCGGCGGTATCGATCACCGGCCAGCCCTACACGTCGTCGCCGAACGCCTTCAAATATCGCACCGAATTCAATCCGTCCTGCGCCTGCAAGGCGGCCGGGCAGACCTGGTCGGATGCGCTGAAAGCTATCGACGACAAATCCGCGGCGGAAAACGGCGACATTATCGTCACCGAAGAGCGCGCCAAGAAAATGTCGCAGCCGCCGGCCAAAGGCACGCCGGCCTCACTGAAGAAGGGCGCCGCCCCTGCCCCGGTCGCTGCGCCCGCTGAGACCCCAGCAGCAGCGCCTGCGACGCCCGCCGATCCCAACAAGCCGATCCGTTCGGTGGGACCGACATTCATTCCGACAACGCGATAAGTTTTCCCGCGTGCGGCTTGTCGTCCCCGCGCATGCGGGGACCCAGTAAACACGACTTTCGCGGCTTCATCACAAAATACGGCGTTTACTGGGTCGCACGGCCGGCGCGCAATTGCGCGCCGGCCGTGCGACGACAGCGGAGTGTGAGGCGCCTTACCCCTCGAACGCTTCCGCAGATCCCTTGCTCGCCCGTGATACCAACGAGTCGTCGGGCTTCGCGGGCGGCGTCGCCAGATCCCGGAATTTGTTCGTGATCGGATAGCGCCGGTCACGGCCGAAATTCCTCCGCGTCACCTTCACGCCGGGCGCTGCCTGGCGACGCTTGTATTCGGCGATGTTGAGCAGTCGGTCGATGCGCAGCACCACATCGCGGTCGAAACCGGCGGCGATGATGTCTGCCAGCGGCTCCTCGTGCTCGACCAACCGCTCGAGGATGCCGTCCAACACGTCATAGGGCGGCAGCGAATCCTGATCGGTCTGGTTCTCGCGCAATTCCGCGGTCGGCGGCCGGGTGATGATGTTCACCGGAATGACCTCGCCGGTGGGACCCAGCGCGGCTTCGGGCTTCCAGCGATTGCGCAGGCTGCACAGCCGGAACACCTCGGTCTTGTAGATGTCCTTGATCGGATTGAAGCCGCCATTCATGTCGCCATAGAGCGTGGCATAGCCCACCGACATTTCCGACTTGTTGCCGGTGGTCACAACCATGGCGCCGGTCTTGTTGGAAATCGCCATCAACAGCGTGCCGCGGGTACGGGCTTGCAGATTCTCTTCGGTGATGTCGCGCGGCAGACCGGCAAAGGTGCCGGACAGGATGCTTTCGAAGCCGTTGACCGCCTCTGCGATCGGCAGCACCTCGTAGCGAATGCCGAGCCGCTCGGCCAGTTGCGCGGCGTCGTCGAGCGAGACCTGCGCCGTGAAACGGAACGGGAGCATGACCCCCGCACCCGCTCCGCGCCGAGCGCGTCGACAGCGAGCGCCGCGCATAGCGCAGAATCGATGCCGCCCGAGACGCCCATCAGCACGCCCGGAAAACCGTTCTTCTGCACATAGTCGCGCAGGCCCAGCACGCAGGCGGCGTAGTCGCCCTCGTCCCCCTCGGGGACCGGCGCGAAAGGCCCCGCGCAGCGCCAGCCTTCTGCGGATCGCGTGAACTGCAGCGTGGTGATGTTGTCGGCAAAGGACGGCAGCTGTGCGGCCAGCGAGCAGTCGGCATTCAGCACGAAGGATGCGCCGTCGAACACCAACTCGTCCTGGCCGCCGACCTGGTTGAGATAGACCAGCGGCAGCCCGCTCTCGGTGACCCGCGCCACCGCCATCGACAGCCGGATATCGGTCTTGCCGCGCGCATAGGGCGAGCCGTTCGGAACGACAATGATTTCCGCCCCAGTCTCGGCGAGACACTCGACCACGTTCTCGTAGTCGGTGGACTCCTCCATCCAGGTATCTTCGCAGATCGGCACGCCGACCCGGATGCCGCGAACGGTCATCGGCCCCGCCGCCGGACCGCGGGAAAACACGCGTTTCTCGTCGAACACGCCGTAGTTGGGCAGGTTGGACTTGAACCGCAACGTGACGATGCGGCCGCCATCCAGCAAGGCGACGGCGTTGTAGAGCTTGCCGTCCTCGACCCAGGGTGAACCGATCAGCACGGCCGGGCCGCCATCGGCGGTCTCGCGCGCCAACTCCTCAATGGCGGCGCGGCAGGCCGCCTGGAACGACGGCTTCAGCACCAGATCCTCCGGCGGGTAGCCGGCGATGAACAATTCGGAGAACACCACCAGAGCGGCGCCATCGGCGTTAGCGCGGGCGCGGGCCTTGCGCGCCAAAGCGGCATTGCCGGTGATGTCGCCGACCGTCGGATTGAGCTGGGCCAGCGTGATGATGAAGGAGGCGGAATTTGTCATGGCCATATGGTGCCCGACGGGCGCCCCTTGCACAATTGCCGACGCTAGAAGATGCCTATGCGTTCGCCGAGCGCGAACAGCCAGGTCAGGCCGGCGATCACCAGCGCGACGCCAACCGCCGCCGAGCCCATGTCCTTGACCCGGCCGATCGCCGGATCATGGTCGGTGGTGAGGCGGTCGGCCAGCTTCTCGATGGCGGTATTGAGCAGCTCCACGGTCAGCAGCAGCAGCACCACCGCGACCAGTTCGAGGCGGCGGGCGGCGGTCGTGCCGATCAGCAGGGACAGCGGTACCGCAAGGAGCAGCGCGAACAGCTCCTCGCGAATCGCCTGCTCGGAACGGGTGGCGAACGTCAGCCCGTTCCAGGTGTTGATCAGCGCCCGCCAGAGTCGGGTCAAATCACAGCCCCGACGCGACCGGCAGCGGCTCGTCCTTGCCGGCGCGGTCCTGCTTGAGCAGCTCCGCGATCAGGAACGCCATGTCGATGGCCTGCTCGGCATTGAGGCGGGGATCGCAGACCGTGTGATAGCGGTCGTTGAGGTCCTCGTCGCTGATCGAGCGCGCGCCGCCGGTGCATTCGGTGACATTTTGGCCGGTCATTTCCAGGTGCACACCGCCGGCATGGGTGCCTTCGGCCTGGTGGATGGTGAAGAACGACTTCACCTCGGACAGGATGCGATCGAACGGCCGGGTCTTGTAGCCCGAGTTCGAGGTGATGGTGTTGCCATGCATCGGATCGCACGACCACACCACGCTGCGGCCTTCCCGCTGCACGGCGCGGATCAGCCCCGGCAGATGGTCGCCGACCTTGTCCGCGCCGAAACGATTGATCAGCGTGAGACGGCCCGGTTCGTTGTCGGGATTGAGGACGTCAATCAGCTTGATCAACTCGTCCGGCTTCAGCGACGGGCCGCACTTCAGGCCAATCGGGTTCTTGATGCCGCGGAAATATTCGATATGGGCATGGTCGAGCTGTCGGGTACGGTCGCCGACCCAGATCATGTGCCCGGATGTTGCGTACCAGTCGCCGGTGGTGGAATCGACGCGGGTGAAGGCCTGCTCGTAACCGAGCAGCAGCGCTTCGTGGCTGGTGTAGAAGTCGGTCGAGCGCAGCTCAGGGTGGCTTTCCAGATTGAGGCCGCAGGCGCGCATGAAATTCAGCGCGTCGGAAATCCGGTCCGCCAACTCCTTGTAACGGCGCGACTGCTGCGAGTCCTTCAGGAAGCCGAGCATCCACTGATGCACGCTGCCGAGATTGGCGAAGCCACCGGTGGCGAAAGCGCGCAGCAGGTTGAGCGTCGCCGCCGACTGCCGATAGGCATTCAGCTGGCGCTGCGGATCCGGGGTGCGCGATTCCGCCGTGAAGGCGATGTCGTTGATAATGTCGCCGCGATAGCTCGGTAGTTCGACGCCGTTGAGTTTCTCCATCGGCGACGAACGCGGCTTGGCAAACTGACCGGCGATGCGGCCGACCTTCACCACCGGCACCGCGCCGGCATAGGTCAGCACCACCGACATCTGTAGGAAGGCGCGGAAGAAATCGCGGATGTTGTTGGCGCCGTGCTCGGCAAAGCTCTCGGCGCAATCGCCGCCCTGAAGCAGGAAAGCCTCGCCCTTTGCGACTCGGGCCAGCGCCTTCTTCAGGTTGCGCGCCTCACCCGCAAATACCAGCGGCGGAAAGGTCGCAAGCTGCGCCTCGACATCGCCCAGCGCCTTCAGATCCGGATAGACCGGCATCTGCTGCACGGGCTTGCTGCGCCAACTATCGGGCGTCCACCGCTCAGCCATCGCTTCAACTCCTGAAATCCGCGCCATTGGGCAGGCGTCGGGAGGCCGCGTTATACACAGGCTGGCCGGAGATCGCCAGTTGGAAATCGGTCCCGCGAGACAACCCCTTGCAGCCAATGCCAAATTCGCATTTGCTGGGCTTTCTGCCGCAGGGAGAATGCGAGGTGGTCGAGGCTGCGCTGGACGACGTCTTCGTCGACGATATTACCTTCCCCGCCACCGACGGATATCCGCTCGGCGCGACCCTGTACCTGCCCCGCGGCGCCAGGAGCCATGCCGTCCTGATCAACTCCGCCACCGCGGTGCCGCGCCGCATCTACCGGGGATTTGCCAGCTACCTCGCCAGCCGCGGCTGCGCCGTGCTGACCTATGATTATCGCGGCACCGGCGATTCCCGGCAGCCATCGCCGGCCAGCAACAGCCGGTCGAGATCCCTGGTCGGCTTCAAGGCCTCGATGTCCGACTGGGCGGCACTGGATGCAACGGCAGCGGTCGGCTGGATGCGCGAACGCTACCACACCATGCCGCTCGGCTATGTCGGCCACTCCTTCGGCGGCCAGGCGCTGGGTTTGCTGCCCAACAATACCGAGGTTGCGCGCGCGCTGTTTGTCGCCGCACAGGCCGGCTACTGGGGCCTGATGACCGCACCGGAGCGCTATCGCATCTATGTCCTGCTGAAATTCGTTGGCGTCCCGCTGACCCGGCTCATGGGCTATGCCCCGGCGCGAACGGGGCTCGGCATGGATCTGCCGAAGGGCGTCTTCCTGGAGTGGGTCCGCTGGGTCATGAGCCAACGCTACCTGTTCGACGACGTCCGCCTGCGTGCGCTGTCGAACTTCCCGCGCTACCGCGGCGCGCTGCGCGCGCTGACATTCTCCGACGACCCCTGGGCGACCCGCCCGGCGGTCGACCTTCTGTGCTCGGGCTTCACCTCGATCCGGCCGGAGGTCGCCACCATCGCGCCGGCCGACGTCGGCGCAGCAAAGATCGGGCATTTCGGATTCTTCCGGCCGCAACATCGCGACACGCTGTGGCGCGGCGCGGCCGAGTGGCTGCAACGCGAGCCGGAGTGACTACTCCGCCGCTTCGCGCACGTACCGCGCGGTCGGCGTCCGCATGGTCACCAGTTCTTCGGCCGCACTCGGATGCACCGCCATGGTGGCGTCAAAATCCGCTTTGGTCGCCTTCAACTTCACGCAGATGCCCAGCACCTGGATCAGCTCTGCGGCCTCCGGCCCGACGATATGGCAGCCGACGATCACGTCGGTGACGCCAACAACGATCAGTTTCATCAACACGCGGCTTTCGCTGCCGGACAACGTCGCCTTGATCGGCTTGAAGTTGGTCTTGTAGACGTCGACATGGCTGAATGCGGCGCGGGCTTCGGCTTCGGTCATGCCGACGGTGCCAACCTCCGGCTGTGTGAAGACAGCGGTCGGAATATTGCTGTGATCGACCTTCACGCTGCGCTTGCCGAACACGGTATCGGCGAAGGCATGGCCCTCGCGGATCGCCACCGGCGTCAGGTTGGTGCGATGTGTGACATCGCCCACCGCGTAGATATGCGGCACGTTGGTCTGCGAAAATTCGTTGACCGCGATTCCGCCATTGGCGGGGTTGATCGCCACCCCGGCTATCTCAAGCCCGAGGTTGGCGACGTTGGGATGCCGGCCGATCGCGAACAGAACCTGATCGGCAGCAATGCTCGACCCGTTCGACAGCGTTGCCGTGAATTCGTGGCTGTGTTTCTCGACCTTGTCGACGGTACAGCCGGTCAGGATCGTGATGCCTTCCTTTTCCATCTCGCCGCGCACGTGGCTGCGAACATCCTCGTCAAAGCCGCGCAGGATGTTGTCGCCGCGATAGACCACCGTCACGTCGGATCCGAGGCCGGCGAAGATGCAGGCGAATTCCAGCGCGATATAGCCGCCGCCCTGGATCAGGATGCGCTTCGGAAGCTCCGGAAGATGAAACACCTCGTTGGACGAGATGACATGTTCGATGCCGGGAATTTCGCGCCCGTGATTGGGCGCGCCGCCGGTGGCGATCAGCACGTAGCGCGCACGTACGGTCTCGCCGGTGGACAGCCGCAGCCTGTGCGGATCCTCGAACACGGCGCGCGCCTTGACGATGGCCGCGCCGGACTTCTCGACATTGGCGGTGTAGATGCCCTCGAGCCGGGCGATCTCCTTGTCCTTGTTGGCGATGAAGGTCGGCCAGTCGAAGGTCGCCGACGGGATCGTCCAACCGAAGCCGGCGGCGTCCTCGACCTCATGCTTCACATGCGACGCATAGACCATCAGCTTCTTCGGCACGCAGCCGCGGATCACGCAGGTGCCGCCGAACCTGTATTCCTCAGCGACCATGACTCGTGCGCCGTAGCCCGCTGCGATCCGCGCGGCGCGCACGCCGCCCGAGCCACCGCCAATCACGAATAAATCGACGTCGAAGTCGCTCATGTGCCGCTCCGGAAAATTCAGCTACCCGTCAGATTTCCTTGCCGCGCTTACGCATTTCAGCGCGGAATTGGCCGTTGACCTCTTCCGAGAACTGCTGCGCCCACTGCTGCATGTAGTTCATGCTGGCGGCGATCGACTGCGGCTCCTGCGCCAACAGCTTCTGACCGAGCGGGGACTTGTAGAACGTCACGAGATCCTTCAACTCCTGCTCGGTGAAGTCGCTGGCGTAGATCCGCGCCATCTGCTCGCCGATCTCCTTTTCCTTGCCAGCCAGGGTCTGCGCCACGATCACGGCAACCTCGTTGAGGTCCTTCTGGTAGTTCAGATTGTTCTGCAGCAACGTGTCCTTGGTACGCTGCACGATGTTCGGGACGGCGCCCTGGTACATGGCACTGGCGTTCTTCAGGGTCAGGATTTCCTTGGCCGCGGCAATCGCCGCCGGCGACGCCGGCTTGATCGGTCGGCTCTCCGCCTGCGGCGGCTGCTGGGCATGGGCCGGAAGCGCGGCGCCGGCCAGGCCAGCGACAAGGCCGGCGGCGAGCAGCAGGTTCGAACGATACGTCATCTTGTTCTCCTTGATCGCGGCGTTACGGCCGCTCGAAAATGCGAATACCATCGGAGCCCGCCAGCATGGCTATGCTGGCCTGTCCGATGAAAAGACCGTGTTCGACGACGCCCGGTATCGAACTGAGCAGTCCGGCCAGACGGGGGCGTCGGGGATCTGCCCGAGATGGGCATCGATGATCCAGTGGCCCCCATCGGTGACGAAAGCATGGCCGTCGCTGCCGTTCCGGACCGCCATCTGCCCCGATACGCCGCTTTGGGCGAACGCTTCGACAATGGCCCGGCGCGTCGCTGCGAGTCCAAACGGAATGACCTCCACCGGCAGCGGAAAGCGGCCGAGCATCGCGACCCATTTCGTCTCGTCGGCGATGACGATCATGCGGTCGGATGCGGTTGCGACGATCTTTTCGCGCAGCAAAGCGCCGCCGCCGCCCTTGATGAGATTCAGCTGCGGATCGATTTCGTCGGCGCCATCGACCGTCAGGTCGAGCCGGTCCACATCGTCCAGCGTCGTCAGCGCAATGCCGCAGCTCTCGGCCTGGGCGCGCGTCGCCTCGGATGTCGGCACGCAGATCACCTTCAATCCGCCGGCCACCCGTTCGCCGAGCAGTTCGACAAAATGCTTGGCGGTCGAACCGGTGCCTAGGCCGAGCTTCATGCCGTCGCGGACGTATTCGAGTGCTTTTGCCGCTGCCTGCCGTTTCAGTTCATCGATGGTCATGAAGGGCCGAAGTCCTCGGTTGCGTTGCCAGAGCCGCTGTGACGCGGCGGCTTATCTAGCGCTGTTTGCCGCAGAGGAACAGGCCCTTACAAGGCATCGTGACGGCGGCCGCCGACGCCGGCCGAAGCCACCCTCTCTTGCCAGATGGCGAAAGGGCGGCTAGCGATCTTCCATGAGCCATTCGCCGATCGTCGTATTCGATCTGGACGGCACGCTGGTGGACACCGCGCCGGACCTGATCAACGCCCTGAATTACGTGCTGGACCGCGAGGGCCTTGCACCGGTCCCTATGCATCTGGCGCGCAACATGATCGGCGCCGGCGCCCGCAAGCTTATCGAGCGCGGGCTAGAGCTGGAGGGCCGCACCACCACAGTGGCCGGCATCGACCGCCTGACCGCCGATTTCATCGACCATTACGCCGCCCATATTGCCGACTTCTCCCGCCCGTTCGAAGGGCTCGAGGAGGCGCTGAATGCGCTGTCCGAGCAAAATTACCGCTTTGCTGTCTGCACCAACAAGCTGGAATGGCTGTCCAAGCTGCTGCTCGACCGGCTGGAGCTCACCGCCCGATTCGACGCGATCTGCGGCGCCGACACCTTTGGCGTGTCGAAGCCCAATCCGGTCATCCTGCAGCAGACCGTTGCCCGCGCCGGCGGAAGCATGGCGTCGGCGATCATGGTGGGCGACGCCGGCCCCGATGTCGGGGTTGCCCGCCGCGCCGGCGTGCCGGTTATCGGCGTCGAGTTCGGCTATACCGATGTCCCCATCGCCGACCTCAAACCGGACCTGCTGATCGGTCATATGCGCGAACTGCCGGGCGCCGTGGCAGAACTGGCGACGGCGCGCAAAGCATAGCCTAACCAATTGCTTAGGTTACACATACCCAGCATGGAGCCGGCGACGTTAACCATCGATTAACGAAACCTGTCCGCACGGTTGCGCGAAAATACCTAGGCTCCTATGGTTACCTGGGGACTGCGGCCAGCCGCAAAAGAGACGGGTCACACATGCGTCGAGTCATCGTAATTGCAGTTGCCAGCATGAGTCTTGCTGGTTGCGCGTCATTCTCCATGGATTCCTTCCGGTCGGCGCCGCCGCCCGTGAACGTTCAGTTTGAATCCGTTCCGCCAGGCGCGGAAGCGCGCACCTCGCTCGGCGCAACCTGCAAGACGCCCTGCTCGCTTCCGGTCACCGCCGACGGCGGTTTCAGCGTGACATTCACCTTGCCCAAGTTCCAGCCGTTGACGGTTCCGGTGTCGGTCACCAAGAATCCCGGCGACATGTTCACCGCCGGCACCACGGTGATTGAGCCGAATCCGGTGGTTGGCGAGCTTCAGCCGATGACCCCGCCGCGTCGCGCCGCACGGAAAATGGTGAGGCGCAAGCCTGCCGCCGCCGCGCCGGCTGCTGCTCCGGCCGCCGAAACGCCCTTCCCGGCACCGACCCGCTGATCGCCACGCGTCCGACACATCGTCCTGCGCGATTGTGCCGGGCGCTTGCCATGCCTACATTGGCTCCATAGAGCTTGAGACGGCGTTGAGGCAAACCGATGGCGGATTTGGGACAGCAGTTGAAGGCGACGAATCCGTCCGCGATGACGGATCCGTTCGGCCGTTCCATCAGCTATCTGCGCGTATCGGTCACCGACCGCTGCGACCTGCGCTGCTTCTATTGCATGTCCGAGGACATGACCTTCCTGCCCAAGGCCGACCTGCTCACGCTCGAGGAACTCGACCGCCTCTGCACGGCCTTCATCGCCAAGGGCGTGCGCAAACTGCGGCTCACCGGCGGCGAACCGCTGGTTCGGCGCAATGTGATGGGGTTGGTGCGCTCGCTGTCGCGGCACCTTGCGACCGGCGCACTCGATGAGCTGACACTGACCACCAACGGCTCGCTGCTGGCGAAATATGCCGATGAGCTGGCGGACTGCGGCGTGCGCCGCATCAACGTGTCGATGGACACGCTCGACCCCGCCAAGTTCCGCACCATCACTCGCTGGGGCGATCTCGACAAGGTGCTGGCCGGCATCGAGGCCGCGCGCGCGGCCGGCCTTGCGGTCAAGATCAATGCGGTGGCGCTGAAGGGCCTCAACGAGGACGAGATCCCCGCACTTATGGAATGGGCGCATGGCAAGGACATGGCGCTGACGCTGATCGAGGTGATGCCGATGGGCGACATCGGCGAAGGCCGCATCGATCAGTATGTGCCGCTGTCGCTGCTGCGGGCCCGGCTCGCCGCCAGATACACCCTCACCGACCTGCCCGACAATACCGGCGGTCCGGCGCGTTACGTCCGGGTTGCCGAGACCGGCGGCAAGCTCGGCCTGATCACCCCGATGACCCATAATTTCTGCGAATCCTGCAACCGGGTGCGCATCACCTGCACCGGCACCATCCACACCTGCCTCGGCCACGAGGACGCCACCGACCTGCGCCGGCCGTTGCGCGCATCTGCCGACAACGACCTGCTCAACGCGGCCATCGACAGCGCCATCGGCACCAAGCCCAAGGGCCACGACTTCATCATCGACCGCCGCCACAACCGGCCCAGCGTCAGCCGGCATATGAGCGTGACGGGCGGCTGATTTTACCTGTCTTGCCGGGACCGGGCAAAACCTGGTCGGGTCATCCGCCAGTCACAGACCATCGCCAGCCATGGCGAAATCCTGCGGTCGCCAAACCAGCAGCCGGTCACAGCGGACGCCGAGGCGCAGCCTTGGGTCAATGCAGATCCGTCGCACGATGGGCATCCGGCATTCCTCCGAGCCGACACGACGCAAGCAAGGCTGAGGCCCCAGCGCTGCGCATTCCTTCCAGCAAGTTCGGATCGTCGGTCGCAGGCCAAAGAAACAAGCTGAAGGCGCGGAAATTACAAGGTTTGCCCAAGGTCTCGATCTCCGATCTGCGACATGGTGCATCCGGCCTCTTCAAACCAGCAGGATCAGACCTCGCCGGCCGTATCGCCCCCCTGGATGACGCAAGACGAAACGCAGCGTCGCAACGCTGATCCAACCGTCCAGATCGCCTGGCTCTGCGACATGGTCCTGCCGCCGGAGACTCCGGTGAGATCACCAGGTGACTGCAATGATCTTGAGATCGATTTTCCTGCGCCTCATCCCTCTGTTTGTCCGGTGTTGAGATGAGCAGAGATTCCGACCACCCGGATGATTCCGCGCCGGCAACTGCCGCAGTTGGCAACGAAGCGGCATCCGCCGCGCCACGCCCTGCCACGATGGAGATGGCGCGCGTTCTCAAGATGGCGCCTGTCCGCATGGTCGCCGAGGAGTCCAGCGGCGTCATCGCGCACTGGCGGCACGATCCACTGCACGATGTTGTCGGGCCGATGGCGGATCACGTGGTCATGACCTTCCCCGCCGGATCGCAGCGCTTCGAGCGACGCACCGGCAGGTCCGTGGTCCACGGAACGCTGCGTCCGGGCGTCATCACGATCATCCCGGCCGGCTCTTCGTCCCGATGGGACATTCATCGGCCGGTGGATGTCGTTCATCTCAATCTCCCGCAGGCAACGCTCGCGCGCGTCGCCAGCGAAGCGGATGCTGCCGGCCCTCGCAATCTGCTGGATCGCACGGCGCACCCCGATCTGATCACCGCGCGATTGCTGCTGAGCGCGGCCGACGCTCTGGATGGCAGCGCGGCGCTGGACGCCCTGTTCCGTCACCAACTGACGGACCTTCTTGCAACGCGTTTGCTGGCGGCTCACGCCGGCGCGCCCGTCACGACCCAGCCGGTGATCGGCGGCCTGTCGCCGCCGGCATTGATGCGCGCCATCGAACGGCTTCGCTCTGACAGTGACTCGGACGTCTCGCTCGGTGCGCTGGCGGCGGATGCGGGATTGTCGCGCTTCCACTTCTGCCGCGCGTTCAAGGAAAGCACCGGTCTTTCGCCGCATGCCTGGCTGCGCCAGCACAGGCTCGAACAGGCGATGAACATGTTGCGCGACTCGGATGTCTCCGTGGTGTCGGTGGCCGCGGCGCTCGGCTACGCCTCGCAAACCGCTTTCGCCGCCGCATTCCGCAAACTGACCGGAGAAACGCCGACCGACTGGCGCCGGCGCGTGCGTTAGCAGCAATTGCGCGACAACTCCCTCAATCGCTCTGGGGCGGCGGTCAGCCCCGACAGCTAAACCATCATTGTGTCCACGAACTGACGGAGACAACGATGACCTGGACGAGCTTTGCGATCGCACCGCGAAGAAGACTGATAGCTACCGCTCTGATGTACGGCCTTTCCCTGACCGTTCGTCTGACCTCGGCAGCAGGTGAGGACGGGAGTGTCCCGGTACAGGCCGCGCAATGCGCCGCCTTCGCTTCCACCCCTTTCAACGAGAGGCCGGCAACGCCCGCTTTCCGCATGGTCGACCTTCAACGCTCCTCACGGAGCCGAAGCTGCCAGGCGGGATGCGAGCCCGCTTTGCCGACCTGAGCGCCCCTATCGATATCAAGACCGATTGCTTCACCGCACCGCGTCGCTGATCGCCGTGAGCAACGCCGCGCCGCATTCAAAATCCATTCAGGAGTCCATCACATGAAACTTGTCATCATCGGCGCTGGCTTCGCCGGCATGTATGCCGCACTGTCGTCTGCACGATTGCGCGACATTCAGGGCATTTCGCCCGACGAGCTGGAGATCATCCTGATTGCGCCGGAGCCGTCGCTGGTCGTCCGTCCGCGTCTCTATGAGCCGAAGCCGGAGACACTGACGGCGCCGTTGCTCGATCTGTTTGCGGCGATCGACGTCGTCTATGTCAAAGGCAGCGCCGAGACCATCGATACCGCCGGCCGCAAGGTTCACACGACAGATGCGGACGGCACGCGACAGACCGTGAGCTACGACCGTTTGGTTGTTGCAACCGGCAGCCGCTTGTTCCGCCCCAACATTCCCGGCCTTGCCGAGCACGGCTACAGCGCCGATCAGCTCGCCGACGCGGTAACCCTCGATCGCCACATCCAGAGTCCGGCCACGGCGCCGGCCACCAAGGGACGTAACACGGTCGTCGTTGCCGGCGGCGGCTTCACCGGCATCGAGGTCGCGACGGAGATGCCCGCGCGGCTGCGCGACATCTTCGGCAGCGATGTCGAGACTCGTATCATCATCGTGGAGCGCGGCGCGGTGATTGCGCCTGCGATGGGCACAGAGCCACGGCCCCTCATCGAAGAAGCGTTGCGCAAGCTTGGGGTGGAAACCCGATTTGGCGCCGGCGTGGCATCGCTGGATGCGACCGGCGTTACACTCACCAGCGGCGAACGGATCGAAACGTCAACGCTGATCTGGGCAGCCGGCATGCGCGCCGCGCCGCTGACCGCGCAAATTGCTGCCGAGCGTGACAATTTTGGCCGTCTTCTGGTCGATCAGGCCTTGCGCGTGTCCGCCGTTCCAGCGGTCTTCGCCACCGGCGACGCAGCGAGGGCGGCATGCGACGATCTCGGCCACTACGCGCTGATGTCGTGCCAGCACGCGATCCGCATGGGCGCCTTTGCCGGTCACAATGCTGCGGCTGAATTGCTGGGTCTTTCGACCAAGACCTATCACCAGAAGGCCTATGTCACCTGTCTCGACCTCGGCGAAGCGGGCGCGATCTTCACCCGCGGCTGGGACCCCAAGGTCGAAATGATCGGCGCCGTGGCGAAGAAGACCAAGCAGGAAATCAATACGGCCTGGATCTATCCGCCCCGCGCGGAACGTGCCGCCGCTCTGGCAGCCGCCGATCCCGAGCGCGTGATCGAACTGTAACCACACATCCAAACGACGGCCGCGCCTTCCCTGGCTGCGCGGCTGGCTCGCTCATCAACAGCCGGGCATCTTTATCATCAAGCAAGAGAGACCCATGAACTTTCAAATGAACTCACAGTCCGTTCAATCGGGCGCCAACGAACTGGTCCCGTCGCGCTATGCGGTGCAGATCGGCGACATCGAAGTGCTTGTCATCAGCGACGGCGTGCTGCCGCTCCCGAACGCCATGCTGGGACACAACACCGAACCGGCGGCGCGGGCAGCCTGGATGCACGATCAGTTCCTGCCGCTGGACGCGTCCGACTGGCCGCTGAACGTGGTCCGGCGAACAGACCATCCTGGTCGACGCCGGGCTGGGACTGGATCCGGACCTGCATTTGCCGCGGGCCGGCCAGTTGGTCAGGCGACTGGCGGCCGCCGGCATCGACCTCGCGTCGGTGACCGATGTGGTGCTGACCCACTTGCATATGGACCACGTCGGCGGGCTGCTTGTCGAAGGAGTGAAGGAGCAGCTGCGTCGGGACCTGCGGATCCACGTGGCCACCGCCGAGGTGGCATTCTGGGAGGCACCCGATTTTTCCCAGACCAGGATGCCGGACGGCTTCCCGGCCGCGCTTCGGGCGACCGCGAAGCGGTTCATGGCCGAATACCGGAGCCATTTCCGTACGTTCAAGGACGCGCACGAGCTAGCCCCCGGCGTCACCGTCCGCCGCACCGGTGGCCATACGCCCGGTCACAGCGTGGTTCGCCTGGCGTCCGGTAACGACGCACTGACCTTCGCCGGCGACGCCGTATTCACGGTCGGGTTCGAAGAGCCAGACTGGTATAACGGCTTCGAACACGACCCCGCAGAGGCCGCCCGCGTGCGGACCCGCCTCTTGAAGGATCTGGCGGCGACCGGCGAGTTGCTGGTGGCCACTCACCTGCCGTTCCCATCCACGGGCCGGGTGGCCATCGACGGCGACGCCTTCCGCTGGGTGCCGATCTCCTGGGACTTCTGACGGTCTCCTGAGCGAACCAGCGCTGGGGCGCGTGCCTGTACAATCGGCAGGCGCACGCCCCAGCCTGATCCTTGATGTCAGCCAGCGATCCGACTGCTGCGGAATCGGGCAAATGTTCACCGGCCTGGCCCCCGACCAAGGGATCGACTGCCGCCCCAACCGGCCGAGCGTCAGCCGCCATATGAGCGTGACGAGGGGTAGCCATCGGCCAGTGCCGGGCGCCGCACGACCGCATGCCGGAGCGATATTCCCCTTGAATATCAACCAACTTCCAATTGACGGCGGCACAATGCGCTGAAATGGTGCCGGCGCTTCACGTCCCAAGGGCTGACAAGAGCCGCCGTGCTGCCGCGCATGGGCGAATGGGGAGCGAGATCGGGAGGGATTGTTGCAAACACTTCTTGGGGTGAGCCGCAGGATCGACGCGTTCAATACGCTGGTCGGTCGCTGGATATCCTGGCTGATTGTTGTCGCTGTGATCATCTCGGCGGCCAATGCCATCATCCGCAAGGTATTCGACGTCTCCTCGAATTCCTTTCTCGAATTGCAATGGGTGCTGTTCAGCATCGTTTTCCTGCTGTGCTCGCCATGGACGCTGCTGAGCAACGAACACATCCGCATCGACATCATCAATCATGCGATGCCGCTCAAGGTTCGTGGCTGGATCGACATGATCGGCCACGTGTTTTTTCTACTGCCTTTCACCCTGATCCTGCTGTGGACGTCGGTGCCTTTCTTTCTGGTGTCATACCACCAGAACGAACAATCGTTCAGCGCCGGCGGACTGCCGCAATGGCCCGCCAAATCGCTGATCATGATCGCCTGCGTGCTGCTGCTGATCCAGGGCATTTCCGAGATCATCAAGCGCGCCGCGATGATGCAGGGCATCATTCCGGATTCCAACGCCAATGCCATCAGCGCCCAGCGCGCGGCGGAGCTCGAGGCTGAGCGGCTGGTGATGCATATCGCCGGCGAGAAGCATTGAATTTACCTATGGTTTCCAGGCACGGGAAGATTTTCGCATGACCGCTATGTTCATCCACTACATGGCGCCGATCATGTTCGCGTCGCTGGTGCTGTTCCTGCTGCTCGGATACCCCGTCGCGTTCTCGCTCGCAGCCAACGGACTGATCTTCGCTTTCATCGGCATCGAACTCGGCCTGTTCCGGCCGGACTTCATGCAAGCACTGCCCGAACGCGTCTACGGCGTCATGAACAACGAGACGCTGCTGGCGATCCCGTTCTTTACCTTCATGGGGCTGGTGCTCGAAAGATCGGGCATGGCCGAGGATCTGCTGGAGACCATCGGCCAGTTGTTCGGCAGCATCCGCGGCGGCATCGCCTATGCGGTGGTGTTCGTCGGCGCCCTGCTCGCCGCCACCACCGGCGTGGTCGCCGCGTCGGTGATTTCGATGGGCCTGATCTCGCTGCCGATCATGCTGCGCTACGGCTACGATCGCCGCGTCGCCACCGGGGTGATCGCCGCCTCCGGTACGCTGGCACAGATCATCCCGCCCTCACTGGTGCTGATCGTGATGGCCGACCAGCTCGGCCGCTCCGTCGGCGACATGTATGAGGGCGCCTTCATCCCCGGCATCGTGCTGGCGCTGATGTACGCGTTCTACATCTTCCTGGTGACGGTGTTCGCGCCGACTGCGGCCCCCGGCCTGCCGCTGGAAGCGCAGACCCTGCGCGAGCCGGAGACCGCCAAGCATCCCTCGATCTTTCCGATCGCCGCCATCTCGGCTGCCGCGACCGCTTACTTCTTCGTCGTTCACGTCGGCCTGTTCGACTGGACACAGCCGCTGTTCGACAAGATCGGCCTGAGCGCCAAGGTGCTGCAGGGCTTCTGGTTCATCATCGTCACGGGCATCCTGACCAAGCCATTCATCGGCATCGTCAGAACAATGACCATGTCGCTGTATCTGACGCTGGTCAGCGCGACCACGATCGCCATTGTCGCGATGGGCTTCACCGAGGTGAAATCCGGCGCCGACTATGTCGTTCTGACCATGTCGATCACCGTCGGCGTATCGTTCATCCTCGCCATTCTCAACCGCGTGCTGCGCCTCAAGCTGCTGTCGAAGCTGGCCCAGCAGGTGGTGTTCGTGATGGTGCCGCCGCTCGGGCTGATCTTCCTGGTGCTCGGCACCATTTTCATCGGGGTGGCCACGCCGACCGAAGGCGGCGCCATGGGAGCGGCCGGCGCGGTCATCCTCGCGATGATGAAAGGCCGGCTCACCTTCGACCTCACCCGCCAGGCCACCGAAGCCACTGCAAAACTGTCCGCCTTCGTCGTGCTGATCCTGGTCGGTGCCCGCGTCTTCTCGCTGACCTTTTACGGCGTCGACGGCCATCGCTGGGTCGAGGAACTGCTGGTCGGCCTGCCCGGCGGCCAGGTCGGCTTCCTGATCTTCGTCAACGCCTTCGTGTTCGTGCTGGCGTTCTTCCTCGATTTCTTCGAACTGGCCTTCATCGTGATCCCGCTGCTGGGACCGGCCGCGGAAAAGCTCGGCATCGACCTGATCTGGTTCGGCGTCATGATGGGCGTGAACATGCAGACCTCGTTCATGCATCCGCCATTCGGATTTGCGCTGTTCTATCTGCGCTCGGTGGCGCCGAAGGAATCCTATATCGACCGCGTCAGCGGCAAACGCATGGAGCCGGTCACCACCGGCCAGATCTACTGGGGCTCGGTGCCGTTCGTCATCATCCAGGTGATCATGGTCGGCCTGGTCATCGCCTTCCCGGCGATGGTGATGCATTACAAGGGCGCCGCGTCGAACATCGACGCTAGCAAGATCAATATCGACATTCCGCAAATGGACATGCCGGCGCTGGATTTCGGGCCGCCGAAATAGCGGGCCTGTTCTCATCGAGCGGTTCCTGGACACGCTCACGTCTAATCTCATGGTTAGGCAATACGGCGGCGCGTGAGCGCCGCTGTAAACATATGCGCGAACGTCAGGATCCGGTCGTTGCGACGATCCCGATCAGCCGCCGGCTGGCGTGGGGAAGGCCGATGCCGGCCGCTCTTCCTTCAGGTGCTGCCCAGCGAACACTTCCCTTGCCGCGAACAGGCCGTTCAGCGCCGCCGGGAATCCCGCATAGACCGCCATCTGCATGACGATCTCCACGATCTCAGCCTGGGAGAGCCCGACATTGAGGCCGGCCTGGATGTGCACCTTCAGTTGCGGCGCCGCGTTGCCCATCGCCGTCAACGCCGCGATGGTGGCGATCTCGCGGGCACGCAGATCGAGGCCGGGCCGCGAATAGATGTCGCCGAACGGAAACTCGAGCACATAGGTTGCGAAATCGGGCGCAATATCTGCGAGCGATGCGATGACCTTCTCGCCGGCCTCGCCGTCGATCTCAGCGAGCGCGCGCCGCCCGCGTTCGAGCCGGTTTTCGCCGGCGTTCTGGTGGTGCTGCGTCATAGTCCTTCATCCTCTGTTCCTCGCCGGCGTAGCCGGCGATCTTGGTATCGAGGACGAGAAGAGTGGCTTGCAGCTCAGCGACATGCGCACGGACCCGATCGCGGTGCTGCGCCAGCAGTTCGCGCCGCTCCGCCTCCGTGCCGACGCCGCGCTCCCGCAAGGCCGCATAGCGCAGCATGTCGCGGATCGGCATCCCGATCGTCCTGAGACGGCCAAGAAATCCGATCCAGACCAGGATCGATGCGTCGTAGTCCCGCTGGCTCGATCGGTCCCGGTCCGCATAGGGAAGCAGCCCGATCAGCTCGTAGTAGCGGATGGTGTGAGCCGACAGTCCCGAACGCTTTGCCAGTTCACCAATCTTCATGAGCACCTGTTCTCGCCACGACGCAAAAACAGATACGAGTTAGAGCGCACTCTAAGTCAAGGGAAAGATCAAACGCGGCACACCGCCCCGCCTGCGTTAAGCGACCCGCACGGTGAACTCATTGCAGCGACCTTCGTCGACAGCAAGCGGCTGTGAGATATAGCCGTTGGCGGGGTTGCGAACGTAATCGAGATAGTCGGACGCGAATGCGTTCTCCCCAAGCACCACAGCTCCGGGCGCCAGCCGCGGCTCGATCAGCCTGAGCACCGGCAGATAGAGCGAGAAGGCGCCGTCGATCAGCAGGACGTCGACCCCGCCCCCGATGTCCTTGAGCGTGTCCAGTGCGTCGCCTTCGCGGATCTCCACCAGATCGGCAAGGCCCGCCGCTTCGAGATGGGTTCGCGCCCGCGCAACCTTCGTCGGCTCAAGCTCGGAGCCGATCAGTTGTCCGCCGCCATTGTCGAAAAGTGCGGCCGCAAGATAGATCGTCGAGATCCCCATCGAGGTCCCGAACTCGACGATCCGGGTCGCCCTCCGCGCACGCGTGATGGCATAGAGGAAGCGGCCATAGGCCGGAGAAATCGCGAGGAAATGTTCGGCGTGACCGCGATACATGGTTCGATAGTTCACCCGTTCTTCGTCAACAAACCTGGCGGCCAAATCGTTCAACGTTTCACCGGACGTCTCCGACTGCGCCATCATCGTGGCCATCAGGTCGCGATCCGCGGCGTCGGCATCTGCGTGAAGCTTGTCGAGCGTCTCTGCGACGCGCTTGCTGCTCAGCAATGTCATGAAAGTCCCTTTCCGAAATGGACGAGACCGGGCCGGCCCCGGCTGCTCCATGCGGGTGGGATAAAGTCCGGCCGCTTTGGCGTCATTACGAAGTCTGGACAAATTCTTATCCGTTCGCGCCAACGGCATGGTAGATCGAGCCATGCCCATTCTGACAGACACTTCCGTTGCGTCCGACTGGATCGAGCCCGACGAGGTCGCGCGCCCGGTCGTCACCTACGGCATGGCGTCGAAGATGATCGGTTCTTTCGAGATCGACATGCACTGCCATGCGAAGGGGCAAATCATGCTCGTGCAGCGCGGCGCGCTGAGTTGCCGGGTGGAAGGCGGACTGTGGATCGTCCCGCCGCGTAGCGCTGTCTGGATACCAAGTGGCGCGCTGCACGCCATCAAGGCGACGGGCAAACTCGAAGGCTATAGTGCGTTCGTCGCCGCCGACTTCGATGCGGGGCTGCCGCAACGCTGCTGCACCGTCTCCGTGACGCCCTGCTGCGCGAACTGCTGTTCCGTGCCGCCAGCCTGCCGTTGTTCTACGATGAGGGCGGCGTGAATTCGCGGTTGATCGCGGTGCTGCTCGACGAGATCGCGGCCGCCAAGGTCGAAGACCTGCATCTGCCGATGCCGGCTGACCCGCGACTGCGCACCCTTGTCGACCTCATGATGGACGCCCCTGCGGAGCGCGGCTCGCTCGAGGGTTGGGCAAAGCGGGCCGGCCTGAGCGAGCGGACGCTGGGGCGGCTGATCAGCCGCGAGACCGGCATGAGCTTCGGACGCTGGCGCCAGCAACTCGGCGTCATGCTCGCCGTGCAATGGTTGGCCGGCGGCGCTTCGATCCAACAGGTGGCCAGCGACCTCGGCTATGAGAGCGTGCCGAGCTTCGTCACGATGTTCCGCAAGACGCTCGGCACCTCTCCGGGAAGGTACATGGCAGAGCGACATTCAGGCCGACAGGCCGGCGCCAAGAGGCGGCTTCACGAAGTTTGAATCCACCGTGCGACGCGCTATCGCTGCAACGCGACCGTCGCACGCACACGATCGCGCGACATCCTCCACTGCGCAAAATGGACCCGGGCGGTCCGTTTGAAATGCCGCGCCGGCAATCGAAATCGCGCAAGCGCTATGGTATACAAGCGCTTCCGTGTGAATGGATCCTGGCTGCCGCATGACAATTCCCAACGCGCTCTATGCGATCAACATCACCATGGAAGATGAGAGCGAGCGGCGGGCGTCCGGCATCATCGGGCTGCGCGACGGGCAGATCGTCGGAGGCGACAGTTTTTTCTACTACACGGGGATCTACAGCGCAGACAACGGCAGATGGAAAGGCGAGTTGATCACGCACCAGCATACGGACACGCCGGGCAAAAGCCCCTTGTTCGGCGGGCGTGAAGTCGGCTGCGGATTCTCAGGCACCTACGCCGACGGTACGGCTGACGTCCATGGTACGGCGCTGGTGGGCAAAGCCAGCGTCGCGTTCCGGGCCACCATGCGATTGCTGGTGCCTTTCTCGCCGGGACCCGTCTAGGCGGGCCCCGCGACCGGAGCGTCAGGTTTTGCCGGCGTCCGCCACCGCCTCAGTCGCCAGCGACTTGACCACTACCAGCCGTTTGACGCTGCCGTTCTGGAACGCGCGCAGGAAGGCGTCATAGTCCTTGAACGACACGCACCCATTGGAGTCGCCGTTGGGACCCAGCAGATAGCTGTGGGTGAGCAGGCCGGTCCTGCCGTACAGATCGCCCTCGCCGATCGGCGTCATCCGCAGCGCCTGAACGCCGTGGAAAAGTTTCTCGCGCGGCTTGAGCTCATAGACCTGCGGCGGCGTCGGACCGCGGTCTTTCACGTCGACGTAACGCACGTCGTCGAGCAGTTCGCGATAGCCGGAGTGAGCCTCCAGCCGCGTTCCGTCGGGCATGTAAACCGTGCGGGCCGAAATGTCATAGAGCGCGGTCTGGTGGCCCGGCGCGACCATCCCCGAAGGACGGTCCGAGCCATCATTGCCGATCCCGCCATCGGGGGACGCGGAGGCCAGCGTGGTTCCGGGCGGCTGCAGCATGGCGAAGGCCTTGCGCAACGCCGAGCTGACCTCGCTCAGGGGATCGGACGATGGCGGCTTCGCAGTATTGATCGACGGGGCCAGGCTTGCCGTCATGTTCGGCACGGCAGGCCGCACGCGCGGCAAGGGAATCTTGGGGACAGGTGCCTCAGCCCCATCGGCCACGGGAGCCTCGGTGCTGGCGCTCTGCATCGCCCGCGACAGTTCCTGCTTAGCCCGATCGAGCTGGGCCTTCGAGGCTGTCGGCCGCATGTCCACAAGCGTGTTTTCGAGGAAGCGCTCGGCGAACGTCACCGCGCTTTGGCCCGTCGCCTGGTGGGACGGGGCGATGACGGCGTAGGAGCCAGCCACAATAGCGCCCGCCGCCGCGGCGAGCGCCACGGCGAACCAGATCGACCCCATCAGAACCGGGTTTGATTTAGCGCTGGTTGCACGAACAGCCGCCAACGGAACTCCCTCAATCGGTTGCGCCAAAAATGCGCCTTTGAGACGGTTTCGTCAATCGGTCGACCACCGCAGAGGAGTTCGGGGGAACCGTCGCGCCGGCCACCGATCAGCCTAAAACTGCGCTTCCGTCCCATCAGGGATTCCCTGCCGCCCGCCCCATTCCGCGACCCTCAGGCGTCGAATACCACCTCTGCGTCACCCAGGGTCTCGAACCGCACCACGCAGCGGTCGCCGGGCTTGAGGAAATCCACCCCGGTCCAGCTGCCGGTGGTGACAATCTGGCCTGCTTTCACGCCGCCGGCGCCGTCCATCATGTTGGCGAGTGCGACGGCCCCTCCCAGCGGATCGCCGAACGGATGACTGCCCTGCTTCTCGTGCAGCGCCGTGCCGTTCACCAGCATGGTGATGCGCAGATTCGGCAGGTCGATGTGCGACCAGTCCGCGGTCTCCGGCCCGAACACCAGCCCGCCATTGATGGTGCAGTCCGCGAGCTGCTCCAGGTTGGGCCGGCCGCGCGGATCGCGATAGCGGCCCGATACGATCTCGATGACCGGCAGCACGGCGACGGCCCGGGCCACATCGTCCCGCGTATAGGGCGTGTCCCGCGGCGGCAGGTCGCGGATGAAGCGAAAGGCAATCTCGCCTTCCACGCCGCAATGCGGCACTTCGGCGGGCGACATCCGCACCGGGCTGGCGCGGATCGTGCGGGCATAGATCAGCCCGCGGGTCGGCTCGCCGTCCGGCGGCGCGTTGGCCTTGAAGCCGCCGACGGCGTCGCCCAGCAAGGCTGCCACGCGATCCTGGATGGCGTGGGCTTCGGCCACCGAGGCGGGCACCGCCGGCAGCGCATCGATCAGCCCGCCGTTGCGGCGCGCGTCGGCAAGTATCCCGGCAGCGGTTTCGATCTCTGATTCGGTCATATCGGGCCCTCGTTCGATCGGTTAGCATTAGCGGATTCGCGGCATGTCGTCCGGCAGCCATGCACGGCTTCATCCGATCGGACCTACCCTTTGAGGAGAGACGGATGCTCTACGAAGGCAGCTGCCATTGCGGAAAAATCGCATTCGACGTCGAGGGCGAATTCAGTTCAGCGATTGATTGCAACTGCTCACTGTGCCGGCGACGCGGCGGCCTGCTCGCCTTCGTCCCCCGCACAGGCTGACGTTGAAAACCCCGGAAGAAAATCTGTCGACCTATACATTCAACCACCACCTGCTGAAGCACCATTTTTGCGCAACATGCGGGATCGCGCCCTTTAGCGAGGGCAATTCCCCAAAGGGTGAAGCGACCGCCGCGATCAACCTTCGCTGCCTGCCGGAGATCGATCTGAAGATGGTGCAGATCATGCCGTACGAAGGCAAGGATCGCTAGGACGAGACCGCCGACCTATCCGATCGCAAAAGCGAAAGCCCGGCCTTCTCGCGAAGGCCGGGCTTTGTCCGACGATAGCCGCAAGTCAGGCGCGCGTGCGCGAACGGATCATGAAGCTGTCAAAGCTGTATTCCGCGACCTGCCACCAAGTGTACTGGTCGCCGCGGAAGGCCACCATGCTGTCATAGACTTTCTTGAACATCGCGTTGCTGGCCGAGGTCTCCGCATAGACTTCGTTGGCCGCTTTCAGCGACGCATCCATGATGGACGCCGAGAACGGACGCAGCTGCGTGCCACCCGCCACCAGCCGCTTCAGCGCCGGCGGATTGTAGGCGTCGTAGCGCGCCTGCATCGTTTCATTGGCCAGCGACGAGGCGGTCCTGATGATCGACTTGTAGCTGGCAGGAAGCTGCTCCCACTTGGCGAGGTTGACCATGTTGTGCAGCGTCGGACCGCCCTCCCAGAAGCCGGGATAGTAGTAATATTTGGCGACCTTCTGGAAGCCGAGCTTTTCGTCATCGTAAGGTCCGACCCATTCGGCGGCGTCGATGGTGCCCTTTTCCAGCGATGGATAGATATCACCTGCGGCGACCTGCTGCGGCACCATGCCGAGCTTGGTCAACACCCGCCCGGCGAAGCCGCCGATGCGCATTTTCAGACCGCTGAAGTCGGACGGTTCCTTGATTTCCTTGCGAAACCAACCGCCCATCTGGCAGCCGGTGTTGCCGGCGGCGAAGCCGATGACATTGTAGCCCTTGAGAAATTCATTGAAGAGTTCGGCGCCGCCGCCGACCTGCAGCCACGAGGTCTGCATCCGGCTGTTGAGGCCGAACGGGACGGCAGTACCAAAGGCGAATGTCGGATCCTTGCCGACATAATAATAGGCCGCCGTGTGGCACATCTCCACGGTGCCGTTGGACGCGGCATCCAACGCCTGCAGACCGGGAACGATCTCCCCGGCGGCAAAGACCTGGATCTGGAATCTGTTGTCGGTGGCCTCGGCGACGGCCTTGGCGAACACCTCGCTGGCTCCATAGATCGTGTCGAGCGATTTCGGAAAGCTCGACGTCAACCGCCATTTGATCTCCGGCGAAGATTGCGCGATGGCCGGTGCGGCGATAGCCGCGCCTGCGACGCCCATGCCGGCAGCCTTGATGAACTCACGACGCTTCATGATGTCCTCCCTGGATGTGAATGTGCATGCCGCCCTTCTTGATGAGGGCGTTGCCGCAGCATGGTCCAGGTTCCAACGAGAATCTACGGCGATCTGAATGATCGCGACGCAAAACCCGGCCTTCTCGCGAAGGCCAGGCTTTTTCCTGTTCAGCTGGTTGAGCCGATCAGCCGCGGGTGCGCGAGCGGATCATGAAGCTGTCATAGGTATATTCGGCGACCTGCCACCACAGATATTCATCCGAGCGATAGGCCTGCATGGCGTCGATCGACTTCTTGAAGTCGGCGTTCTTGGCGGAGATTTCGCCCCACAGCTCGTTGGTCGCCTTGAGGCAGGCGTCGAGCACCTCGTTGGTGAACGGACGCAGCTGGGTGCCGCCAGCCACCAGTTGCTTGAGCGCCTGCGGGTTCTGCATGTCGTAACGCGCCGCCATCCAGGTGTTGGCATTGGTGCAGGCATTGGCGAGGATCGCCTGATAGTTCTTCGGCAGCGAATTGAACTTGTCGAGGTTGGTGAAGGCATGCACGGTCGGGCCGCCTTCCCAGAAGCCGGGATAGTAGTAGTACTTCGCGACCTTCTGGAAGCCGAGCTTCTGGTCGTCGTAGGGACCGACCCACTCGGCTGCGTCGATGGTGCCCTTTTCCAGCGACGGATAGATGTCGCCGCCGGCGAGCTGCTGCGGCACGACGCCGACCTTCTGCAGCACCTGGCCGGCAATGCCGCCGATGCGCATCTTCAGGCCGGACAGGTCGGCCACCGTCTTGATCTCCTTGCGGAACCAGCCGCCCATCTGGGTGCCGGTGTTGCCGCAGGGCATGCCGACCACGCCGAACTTCTTGTAGAACTCATTGGCGAGTTCGTTGCCGCCGCCCTGGAACAGCCAGGAATTCTGCTGGCGGGCGTTGAGGCCGAACGGCACCGAGGCGAAGATCGAGAAGGTCGGATCCTTGCCGACGTAGTAGTAAGACACGGTGTGGCACATCTCGACGGTGCCGTTGGAGGTGGCGTCGAGCGCCTGCAGTCCGGGCACCAGTTCGCCGGCGGCGAACACCTGGATCTGGAATTTGTTGTCGGTCATCTCGGCGACCTGCTTCGCCATGTATTCGGCGCCGCCATAGATGGTGTCGAGCGACTTCGGGAAGCTGGAGGCCAGACGCCACTTGATCTCGGGCGACGACTGCGCGATGGCCGGAGAAGCGACCGCAGCCACGGCGGCCCCGGCTGTTGATACCTTCAAAAATTCACGACGCTTCATATGGCCTCTCCTTGTTGCGGGCGTTTCCCAGAATCCCCGTGAGCGTGTTCAACAGCGACATGAAAATGGCATCGCCGAGACGCTCTCGTGACGGCTCTCTAACACGGATAGTCCGCAGCTGAAAACGCGGCGAGCCCCTCGTCGCTGCAATTAAACGAAAGTTCTATGCGACATGACAGCCGCAGCGCCTGCTGCGGGCTCAGGCCGCGGCGGTGGCCACCTGGAGCTGATCGCGGACCTGGGCGGCGATCGACCGGTAGATTGCCGCATGCGGGCCGTCCGGTTCGCTCACCACCACCGGCGTGCCGGCGTCGGACATGGCGCGAATCGACATGTGCAGCGGCACCTCGCCGAGGAACGGCACGCCGAGACGCTCGGCCTCGTGGCGCGCGCCGCCATGGCCGAAGATGTCCGACCGGGTGCCGCATTCCGGACACTGGAAATAGCTCATGTTCTCGATGATGCCGAGCACGGGCACGTTGACCTTGGTGAACATGGCCAGACCGCGGCGGGCATCGATCAGAGCGAGGTCCTGCGGCGTCGAGACGATCACGGCGCCCTTCAGGGGCACGTTCTGCGCCAGCGTCAGCTGGGCGTCCCCGGTGCCGGGCGGCATGTCGACGACGAGCACGTCAAGGGTGCCCCAGGCGACATCGCGCAGCATCTGGGTGATCGCCGACATCACCATCGGTCCGCGCCAGATCATCGCGGTCTCTTCCTCGACCAGGAAGCCGATCGACATGATCGACAGCCCGAACTTGGCGATCGGGATCATCTTCTTGGTTTCGTCGAGGACGGGCTTGTCGCGGATACCGGTCAGGCGCGGCACCGACGGGCCGTAGATATCGGCGTCGAGCAACCCGACGCGCAGGCCGAGATCGCGCAGCCCCAGCGCCAGATTGAGCGCGGTGGTCGATTTGCCGACGCCGCCCTTGCCGGAGGCCACCGCGATCACAGCGGCGATGCCGGGAATTTCGGCCTGCCTCGACATCGGCGAGCCCGCCGGGTTGGCCGGCGGGCGATGCGCCGACACCGGCTGCACGCCCGGCTTGTGGCTGTGCGGCGCAGGCGCAGCACCAGGCTTACGCTCGGCGGTCAGCGCAACCATGGCACCGGTGACGCCGGGAACGGCGCGCACGGCCTTTTCCGCTTCGGCGCGCACGCTTTCCCAGGCGCGCGCCTCGGCGGCGTCGACATTGATCGAGAACAGCACGCGGCCGTCGGTGACGGCGATCTCCGACAGCACATTCGCATGGCTCAGCGCGACGCCGCGCGGCGATTTCACCGCCGCCAGCGCTTCGAGAATCTGCTGTTTTGTCACGCTCAATGGAGATCTCCCGGCCGGCCTCAAGTCAGACCGCACAGATAGAGCACTTCCAGCCCAAGTCCACGGCGAAATTGGCGGCGCAGGTAAGCCATGCGGCGAGGGTCACGCGCACCAAACGCGTTGTGCGTCGCAATAGCGTAGGACCATAGGCGGCTTTCGCGGGGCTTTGCCGCGCCGGCTTCCCCGTTTATGCTGGCGTCGAACGCTCTCGTTGCCCGCGGCATCGCTCCGGGCCCCCTCACCTCTTTTCAAATCACAGCCGGCGCTCAAGCCGGTCGCACACAAGGGTATGGACATGGCCAAAGTTGCTTTCATCGGTCTCGGCGTCATGGGTTTCCCAATGGCCGGACACCTGGTGGTCAAGGGCAAGCACGAGGTGACCGTGTTCAACCGCAATCCGGCCAAGGCCAAGACCTGGGCGGAAAAATTCGGCGGCCGCACCGCCTCGACGCCGCAGGCCGCCGCCGAGGGCCAGGATTTCGTGATGGCCTGCGTCGGCAATGACGACGATCTGCGCGCCGTCACCACCGGCGAGAACGGCGCATTCGCCGGCATGGCCAAGAACGCGATCTTCGTCGATCACACCACGGCGTCGGCGGAAGTCGCGCGCGAACTCAATGCCGCGGCCGACAAGGCAGGCTTCCACTTCATCGACGCGCCGGTGTCCGGCGGCCAGGCCGGCGCCGAGAACGGCGCACTCACCGTGATGTGCGGCGGCACCGAGGCCGCCTATGCCAAGGCCGCGCCGGTGATCGAAGCCTATGCCAAGATGCAGAAGCTGCTGGGCCCCGCCGGCTCCGGCCAGCTGACAAAAATGGTCAACCAGATCTGCATCGCTGGCCTGGTCGAGGCTTTGTCCGAGGGCATTCACTTCGCCAAGAAGGCCGGGCTCGACGTCAATGCGGTGATCGAGGTGATCTCCAAGGGCGCGGCGCAATCGTGGCAGATGGAGAACCGCTACAAGACCATGAACGACGGCAAGTTCGACTTCGGCTTTGCGGTCGAATGGATGCGCAAGGACCTCTCGATCTGCCTCGCCGAGTCCCGCCGCAACGGTGCCACCCTGCCGGTCACGGCGCTGGTGGATGCGTTCTACGCGGAAGTCGAGACGATGGGCGGCAAACGCTGGGATACCTCCAGCCTGCTGGCCCGGCTGCAGCGATAAAACGTCGTAAAATCAACGGATTGACGAAAGAAACGGGGATCCGCGGCGAATGCCGCGGATCGCAGACTTAATGTGCTTTTAACCGAATTATCCGGTTTTTTAAGGCACCTCTTAAGGATTGTGCGGCACAGATAGGCGGAGTGGTAAACCGCGCACGGATGCGTGCAGGATTGTGTCCAGTTTGATGAGTAAGCCTGCCGATAGGCCCGAAGTCGTTCAGCTTCCGGCGGAACCCACCGTGATTCCCACGGCGCGCAGCCGCCGTGCGGCCACGCAGCGGGTGCGCGAGGCACGCGACCGGCTGACCTCGACATCGGGCACAAGGCCGGCCTTCGATCGAGAACTGATCCGGCAATATGCCCAGACCCGGCTGTCGGCCTCGCTGGTGGTGGTGCTGCTGGTGGTGGCCACGGGCGTGCTGTTCGGACTGTGGATGCAGCCGCTGTCGGCGGCGATCTGGACCTGCGGGATGCTGTGCACCCATGCGGTCATCATCCGCTCCTGCCAGCGCTATCTCGCCGAACCGCCCTCGCCGGCGCATAGCCGCAAATGGCGCATCCGTTTCGTCCTGCTCGACCTGCTCTATGGCCTGTGCTGGACCGTGATCCTGGTTCACCCCGCCGACATCGACATCGTCTCCAACTCGATGATGATGTTCCTGATGCTGCTGGTGGTGGCGGTCTCCAGCATGCTGGCCGCCAGCCTGCCGATCGCCGCCTTCGCCGCCACCGCGCCGGTGACCTCCGGCGTCGCGCTGAATTTCATCCTCCATGGCGGCTTCGATAACTACGTGCTGGCCGCGCTCGCGGTGTCGGCCGAGGGCTACTTTGCCCTGCTGGCGCACCGGCTGCATTCGACCACGCTGACCGCGCTGGAGGCGCGCGCGGAAAAGGATGCGCTGATCGGCGAGCTGGAACAGGCCAAGGCGATCTCCGACGAGGCGCGCCACCGCGCCGAGGCCGCCAATGTCGCCAAGTCGCGCTTTCTCGCCCAGATGAGCCACGAGCTGCGCACGCCGCTGAACGCCATTCTCGGCTTTTCCGAAGTGATGAAGAGCGAGATCTTCGGCGGCCATGCCGTGCCGGTCTACAAGGAATACTCCGCCGACATCCACAATTCCGGCGTGCACCTCTTGAACCTGATCAACGAGATCCTCGACCTCAGCCGGATCGAGGCCGGTCGCTACGAGCTCAACGAGGAAGCGGTGTCGCTGGAGCATGTGGTGGCCGACTGCCATCACCTCTTGAAGCTGCGCGCCTCGAGCCGCGGCATCACCATCCATGAGGTGTTCGAACACGGCATGCCGCGGATCTGGGGCGACGAGCGCGCCTGCCGCCAGATCGTGCTCAACCTCTTGTCGAACGCCATCAAGTTCACGCCGCAAGGCGGCGAGGTCTGGCTCAAGGTCGGCTGGACCGCCTCCGGCGGGCAATACCTAAGCTGCCGCGACACCGGCTCCGGCATTGCCGAAGACGAGATCCCGATCGTGCTGGCCTCGTTCGGCCAGGGCTCCAACTCGATCAAGTCAGCCGAACAGGGCGCGGGTCTCGGCCTGCCGATCGCCAAGAGCCTGATCGACATGCACGGCGGCACCTTCACGCTGCGCTCGAAATTGCGCGTCGGCACCGAAGTGATCGTCACTTTCCCGCCGGAGCGCGTGATGTCGGCGCTGGCGCCGATGTCCGAGGACGGCCCGCCGCTGCAGCCCGAAGCCTACACCACCGGCAATGACGAAAAGCGCCGGGTCCGCAACAAGCCGATCATGAGCGCGGGGACCAGTCTTTAAGCCAGATTTTGAGCGCAAAGGCTTGCGCAAGCGAGCCGATCCACTTCAAACTCCATTCATGAGCATCGAGACGCCGTGCATCGCAGTCTGCATCATCGACCCGAAAACCAAGCTGTGCCTCGGCTGCGGACGAACGCTGCCGGAAATTGCGCGCTGGCACCGGATCGAGAGCAGCGAGCGGCTGGACATCATGGCGGCCCTGCCCGCGCGCATGATCGAAGCCGGCCTGGAGATCATGTCCGCTCCCCGCAAGAAAGCCGCCTCCTCCCTCACCTGACCGGTGCGCCATGAGCCGGCTGCTGCTGCTGATCGCGGTGCTCGCCGCCACGATCGGTGCGGCGCTGGCCTATGGCGATCCCGCCGAGATCGCCAAGGCCCGCAGCAAGGCCGGCGCGCTGGTGTCGGACATGCTGCGCAAGGCACCGGACAAGCCGGTGCGTGCCGTAGAGATCCCGCGCGGCCAGGGCGGCGAGTTCGGCCTGCGCGCGCAGATCAACGGCGTCACCACCCCGATGGTGATCGACACCGGCGCCACCTCGGTGGTGCTGACCTGGGAGACCGCGAAAGCTGCCGGCCTGCCGCTGGAACTGCTGGACTACAACGTCGACGTCGAGACCGCCGCCGGCCATACCCGCGCCGCGCGCCTCACCCTGGACCGCCTGGCCATCGGCAAACTCGTCGAGCGCTCGGTCCCCGCGCTGGTGGTGCCGCGCGGCCAGATGAAATCCAACCTGCTCGGCATGAGTTTTCTCGACCGCCTGGAAAGCTGGGAAGTCCGCGCCGACAAATTGATGCTGCGGGGATATCCGTAAGGACCGATAAGCCCAATTGAAACGCGAACCGTTTCCCGGACGCGGTGCGGCGCGAAGTGCCGCTCCGCAGATCCGGGATCCCGGTTTCTTCCACGCCAACCAGGACCCCGGATCTGCGGCGCACCACGCCGCTGAGAAGCGGCGCAGTGCACCGCGTCCGGGGAACGCCCCTGGGCGGGTTGAATTCGTTACGCCGCCGCCTGCTCCGGTTCGCCAACCTCCACCAGCGCGATCGCCGCGCGCAGCACGTCGAGTCCCGCGCCGTGCTGCGTGCCGTTCTCGGCGAGATAGCGGCGGAACGCACGGGCGCCGCGCACGCCGTGGAACGCGCCGACGAAATGCCGCGTGATCGAATGCAGCCGCGTGCCCTGCGCCAGCTGGTCGGCGATGTACGGCATCATCGCCTCGAACACGTCCTTCATCGTCGCGTGCTGCGCCGGCTCCCCGAAAATATCCGGATCGACCGCCAGCAATCGCCACGGCTCCTGATAGGCGGCGCGGCCGAGCATGACGCCATCGACATGAGCCAGATGCGCGGCGGCCTCGGCGATGCCCATGATGCCGCCGTTGATGCTGATCGGCACATCGGGCATTGCCGCCTTCAGCCGGTACACGCGATCGTAGTCCAGCGGCGGCACGTCGCGGTTCTGCTTCGGCGACAGCCCGTTGAGCCAGGCCTTTCGCGCATGCACCACGAGGCCGTCGGCGCCGGCGGCCACCACCGCGCGGGCCAGCGCGTCGAGCGCCACTTCCGGATCCTGATCGTCGATGCCGATGCGGCATTTGACCGTGACCGGAACCTTGACCGCCGCCTTCATGGCGGCGACGCCGCGGGCGACCAGATCCGGCTCGGCCATCAGACAGGCGCCAAAGCGGCCGTCCTTCACCCGGTCGGAGGGGCAGCCGACATTGATGTTGATCTCGTCATAGCCGAAATCCGCGCCGATCCGCGCGGCCTCCGCGAGATCGGCGGGATCGGAGCCGCCGAGCTGCAGCGCCACCGGATGCTCGCTGGCGTCATAGCCGAGCAACCGCTGGCGATCGCCATGGATGATGGCGCCGGTGGTCAGCATCTCCGTATAGAGCAGCGCACGGCGCGTCAGCAGACGGTGGAACACCCGGCAATGCCGGTCGGTCCAGTCCATCATGGGCGCCACGGAGAATTTATTCATCATAACGGAGAGTCAAACCAGGTTTTGCCCCAAGGAAAGAGGCCGATGGGCAGCGGACGCAGGTAATGCGGTCGCCCTCATAATATCAGCAGGCTGCGAAAATAACAAAAATGCGGTGCGATCGGGGAACTCGAAGATTCCTGCATGCGCCGAAGCAAGCGCAATCAGTTCATCGGGACTGTACTGGTGACCGCGTTAGACAAGCTCACGTCTCAGCTATCATCCGGCTGCGAAAGCCACGCGCCTTGGCGCGGTTGCCGCAACTCTCCATCGAGCACCAGCGCCTCGGCTTGGAGCGGCTGGTGTTCAGGAAAAAGCCGCCGCATGGATCGCCTTCGCAACGTCCTATTTGGCGATCACCGGGGATAAGCGTGAGACTGGCGATAGCCAGGGCAATGCGGGCGACCGGCAGACGAACGATGTGTGCGCGATGCGCATCGACCGCCGACATCAGCAGGCGGGGATCCGCAAGTGCCGAAACCAACAGTGGCTCAAGGACGCCATCGGTTCTACTGCGCCCATCGAGCATTAGATCGCCGGTTCGCACATCAAGGCAGTCGCGCCAGGCGCTGCGCAGCGCGATGGCTGCAGCATGCGTTGCTTCGGCCTCGCTCCGCAAAGCCGGCGCGGGATCGATGAGCATGGCCATCTCCTGCTCGCTCAACAGTCCGGCGGGCACCGACCACGCCACCAGAGCCTGATAGTCCGGAAGAAAGTCGACCAGACGCCTGCCGCGCCAGTGCAGCGTGTTGGCGAAGTCGAGCGAGGGATCGCCCGCCAACATCCGTAGTCGTCCAACGGCGGAAAAGTAGGCGCGCGGCTCAGCGCTTGATTTTTCTAGCTTCTTCATGTAACCTTTTAATGGGTTATTATAGGAATTAGCAAGCGATATCCACGACATGCCTCAAGGAGGATCTTGCCAGAAACGATTGTCAGCGGTCGCGGGCGGCTTCCGGCAGCCACGCGTTTCACGCGAAGCACGCAAGAACTGCGAACGCTGAATCGCGTGGCGTCCATCGGCGGTTTGCAAGCCGCGTCCGATCTGAATTGCCCGTGTTGCCCGATCGAGGAGCCCCGCACGATGTCTGCTTCAGCAAGCACGTTTTCGCAGTCGTTCTTTCACGGCACCCGGGCCGATCTGCAACCGGGCGACGGCATCCTCGTGGGCTACGCATCGAACTTCTCCAAGACCCAGCCGCTATCTTGGGTCTATTTCTCCGGTACGCTCGATGCCGCCATCTGGGGCGCCGAACTTGCCGCGGGCGATGCGCCCGAACGGATCTACGTGGTCGAGCCGACCGGGCCGATCTTCGACGATCCCAATCTGACGGACAAAAAATTCCCCGGTAACCCAACGCTCTCGTTTCGTTCGCGCGATCCACTGAGAATCATCGCGGAAGTGAATCGCTGGCAAAGCCATCCACCTGAGCAACTGCGGCTCATGAAGGAAGGTCTGGCCCGCCTGGAGCGTGAGGGCTCGCAACCCATCATCGACTAACGATTCAAACGGCGGAGCCGGATCCGACCGTTGCAAGGTCAGCAGACATGGAGGGAAACAAGGCATGAAGATCACGAGCTACTACCCCGTGCTGATGGTCGATGACGTCTCAGCGACATCCGATTTCTACATCAAGAACCTGTCGTTCCGGGCCGCCTTCGCGGCTGACTGGTATGTGCATCTCCAGTTCAGTAGCGATCCGGCCGTAAACCTGGCGATCCTGAAAGGCGATCATGGGACGATTCCCGAAGTGGCGCGCGGACGCGCCGCGGGAGTCCTGCTCAACTTCGAAGTCGACGATGTCGACGCAATGTATGCCCAGGCGGTCGCGGACGGGCTGCCCATCCTGTTGTCGCTTCGCGATGAAGACTTCGGCCAGCGGCACTTCATCACGCAAGATCCCAACGGCGTGCTGATCGACATCATCAAGCCCATTCCACCGAGTGCAGCATTTGCCGCGCAATATGCCGACGGCGCCCTGCCACAGTGAAGGTTTTCACCTGGCGGACGCCGGGACATTTCATGCGGCGATGTGATCGGGATTGTCGATGAATCATCCGGCGATTGAAACGATCGAACGGACGTAGGAGAATTCAACGACCATGCAGTTCGCACTGCGGCGCATCCCCGTCTCGTGGATCTGGGCCGCCAGTATTGTGCTGGTGTGGATTTGTGTTTCCATCCGCTTGCAGCAACCGCTATGGGCGCAGCAGACGTCGCAGGCTCTGGTAGCGTTCGGGACACTGAAGGGCGGTGATTTTGCTGCATCCGAAGCGTGTCGGCTTGTCGCCTCGCAATGGCTGCACGTCAAATTCCTGCATATGCTGTTCAATGCGCTCGTGATCGCCGGCGTCGGTCAGTTCGCCGAGGTCCGCTTCGGGCGGTGGACCGCGGTATCGCTGGGTCTGGCCGGCGGTACGTTGGCCCAGTTGGTCACCGTTTACGCGCTGCCGGATGCCTATATTTCGGGTGCATCGCAGGCCTATCTGGCGCTGTGCGGCCTGGTCCTGGCGACGGGCGCCGTCCGTTCAGTGTGGTGGTGGATCGCCGTTGTCGCGGTTGCCATCGGCGCAGGCCTCGACCTGCTGGTCAGCGGCCACGCCACGATAAAGCCAGGCCACCTGGCCGGATTCGCATTTGGCGCGATCGCTGGCCTTGCGCTCCAGCTGGCCTGGCGGACCAGCTGGTTCGCAGGGGCGGGTGCGAAGCGCAGTGCGTGACCGCGTCATCGTCGGCAACAACGCCCGTGCAGCCTGAAGGGGCTGCAGCGGGTATGCGACAGCAACTCAGCCGCCGAAACGAGGTTCAGGCAGGCCCTTGATGCCGAGATCGTAGATCGCGAACAGGCTGCCGCGCAGCACGCCGTCGCCCGGAAAGCGCGGCAGCGGTTGCCGCGCCATCGATGTCACGAACAGAATGTCGAGATTCGGCCCGCCGAACATCACGCTGGTGATCTTCTTCACCGGCATATCGATGATGCGGTCGATCGATCCGTCCGGCGCATAGCGCACCAGCCGGCCATCATAGACCAGCGCGGTCCACAGATAGCCTTCGGCATCCACGGTGGAGCCGTCCGCAGCGCCGCCCTTCGATGTATCCACCTTGGCGAAGGTACGCCGGTTCGACACCGCGCCGGTCTCCTGGTCGTAGTCGTAGGCCCAGATCTCGCCGGACCATGTATCCTGGAAATAGAAGATGCGCCCATCCGGACTCCAGCAGGGCCCGTTGGAGCAGATGATGTTGCTTTCGAGCTTTGTGACCTTGAGGTCGGTAGACAGGCTGTAGAGGCTGCCACGCGCAGCTTCCTCGCTGGTGTCCATCGAGCCGGCAACGAAGCGGCCGCGCTTGTCGACCTTGCCGTCATTGAGCCGGTTGGACGGCAGATCCGGTTCCGGATCGTGCACCAGGGTGACGTTTCCGGTCTTGAAATCGAGCAGATGGAAGCCGCGCTGCAGCGACACCACCGCACTATTGCCGTCCTTGCGGATCGCCATCGAGCCGATCTTCTGCGGCACGTCCCAGGCGCGCAACTCGCGGCCGTCCGCAGTGGCGCGAAACACGCGGCCATCGAAGGAGTCGATCCAGTACAGCCGCTGCTGTTCGACATCCCAGAGCGGTCCTTCACCGAGCGTCGTCTTGACGTCCACCAGAACTTCGATTCGCATCACGTCCTCCCGTTCTTTCTTGTCGCTTTTCTCAACTCGATTTTTCCCGCAATGCGATGACCGCGCCGAGCACAACCACGCCATAGAGTATCGCACGGGTCGCATAGGGCAGCGTGGTTCCGGACAGCAGCGTCTGCAGCGCCGTGAGCAAAACCACGCCGCCGATCATGCCGAGAAAGCTGCCGCGCCCGCCGGTGATCAGCGCGCCGCCGACCACCACGACGGCGATGGACGGCAACAGATATTCGTCGCCCATGCCGAGGCTGCCCTGCCCGGAGAAGCCCGACAGCAGGATACCGACCAAAGCTGAGCACACGCCGGACAGAATGTAGACCCAGACGAGGGTCGCCTTGACCGGCACGCCGGAGAGTTCTGCCGGACGCTCGCCGTTGCCGATCGCATAGACGCGGCGACCGAACACGGTGCGGCCCAGCAGCACGGCGGCGCCGGCGACGAAGAGGATCAGGAACGGCACGACGGGCGTCACACCCGCGATCCGCCCGGTCATGAACCAGCGCAAGGCCGGCGACGCAAAGCCGTCCGGCGTGCCGCCCGAATAGACCAGCCCGATGCCCTGCAGGATGCCGTTCATCGCCAGCGTCATGACGATCGGCGACAGGCCGAGCGCGACGATCCCCAGTCCGTTGACGAGTCCGATCAACGCGCCGACACCGAGCACAACCGGCACCGCGTAGATCAAGGCGGCGTCCGCCCCCTTCAGCAGTCCGGCGCAGAGAATGCCGCACAGGCCGATGGCCCATGGCAGCGACAGATCGAGGCCGCCGGTGAGGATCACGGTGCCCTGACCAAGTGCGAGGATCGCCAGGAAACAGCCGAGCACCATGAGCGAGTCGTAAAACGCCCAGGAGAACACCGCATTCCCCAGCACCAACTGGGTGACGACCAGAACGATGATGAAACAGACATAGGCCGGCAGGCTGGTGCGCAGCACCTCGGCGTTGGCGCGCCAGAACGCGGGAGCCGCGAAAGCCGCAGGCGGCATCGGCAGTGCCAGCCGCATCGACGGCAGATCGAGCTGGCGCGGCAGCATTCCCGCGCGACGAGCGCGCGACCGCCGCACGATGGTGCGCAGCGTGGTGGCGAGCACCGACGTCCGTGTGAACGAGGACGCCAGCACGGCGAGGATCAGGATCGTCCCCTCGACGATGGAGGAATAGAAGGCCGGCACGTTGAGCACGAGCAGGATGTTCACGACCAGCATCAGCACATAGGCACCGAACACCGTGCCAATCAGACCGCCGCGGCCACCACCGAGCAACGTGCCGCCCAGCACCACCGCAGTGAACATCTGCAACAGCATCGGATTGCCGACCAGCGGGTCGCCCGAGCCGGTCTGCGCGCTGATGAAGACGCCGGCGAGGCCATAGAGGCCGCCGGCCAGCACATAGGTGAAGAACTCGTGCAGCGGCACGCTGAGGCCCGACGCGCGCGCGGCTTCCCGGTCCGATCCCACGGCGCGAATGGCCTTGCCGAACAGCGTGTTCTTCAGTGCCAGCCAAAGCACCATCAACAGCGCCAGCAGCAGCACCGGCATCGGCAGGACACCGGGGATGGCATCGCCGGTGAGGAATTGCGCAAAGCCCGGCGGGACCTGCCCGCCCGGCTTGTCCATCACCAGCAAAGTCACACCCTGCAGGATGAACATGGTGGCGAGCGTCACCACGATCGGTTGCAGCCGGAGCACCGCGATAAAGAAGCCATTGAAGGCGCCGGTGAGCGCACCGATGCCGATGCCCGCAGCGGTCCACAGCAGGATGCTCCCGACGCTGTCCTGCATCTGCCCGGCCAGCGTCACGTTGACGAGCGAGATCACGGCGGCCGCGGACAGGTCGAAGCCGCCGGATAACACCACGAGGGTCTGGCCGAGCGCGGCGATGGCAAGGGTGGCGCCGCCGGCAGCGAGCGTGCCGATCTCGTAGTAGCCAAGCGTGCTGCCGCTCACCAGCTTGACGATGGCAAGACAGATGACAAACACTACCACCGCGATCAGCGGGCCGCGCTGCCGCTCGATCCAGAGCTTGACCGGCGATGCGCTGCGCCGGGGAGACGCCAATGTCGTGATTGTGCTCATTGCAGATTCAGGCTGGCAGGCCCGCTCCCCAGGGTCGCGCGGAGGATGGCCCCTTCGTTGATGGCATCCCCTCAAGGTCCGCGGCGAGCCGGCCTTCGTACAGCACGAGAACCCGGTCGCACAGATGATCGAGCTCCGGGATCTCGGTGGAGTGAAACAGGATCGATCCACCTGCCGCAGCAAACTCGCGCATCAGGGCATAGATCTCGTTCTTGGTGCCGACGTCGATGCCGCGGGTCGGATCGAACAGCAGCAGGATGCGGCTATTGGCGAACAGCCACTTGGCGACCGCGATCTTCTGCTGGTTGCCGCCGGAGAACGACCTCACGCTGGTCCACAACGCGCGCGTCTGCACCTCGAGCCGGGCGAAGATCCGGGCCACGTCCACCGCCTCGCGCGCGGTATCGACAAGGCCGAACCGCGCGTAGCGGTCGATCACCGGCAGCGAGACGTTGCGCTGGCCATCGAGCTTCAGGAACAACGCCTCGGTCTTGCGATCTTCCGGGACCAGACCGATGCCGATCCGTGCATCGACGGCGTCGCGCGGCGACGTGAGCGTCACCGGCCGGTCGTCCACGCGGATCTCGCCCTGGCTCTCGGTCATGCCGAACAGGGCCGAGAACAATTCGAGCTGGCCCATGCCCTGAAGACCGGCGATGCCGAGGATCTCGCCGCGGCGCAGAGCGAAGGAGACATCGCTGAGGCGCTTGTCGGTGGCGAGATTTTTCACGGCCAGAACCGGCGCAGCCGACAGCATCGAGCGCGGCGGCTTGGCGGGAAAGGAATGGCCATCCGCCTTGCCGGCAATCAGCCCGATCAGATCCTCGTCGGTGACGTCGGACACCGCCTCGGTGGCGACGTGCTTGCCGCCCCGCAGCACGGTGACCCGATCGCAGAACGCGCGCACCTCGCGCATGCGGTGCGAGATGAACACGATGGTGGTGCCCCTCGCCTTCTGGCGCGCGATGATATCGCCGAGCCAGTCGATGTCGCGCCCCGACAGCGTCGAGGTCGGCTCGTCGAGCAGCAGGATTTTGGGATTGCGGAAAATGGCGCGCGCGATCTCGATCTTCTGACGCTCGTTGAGATCGAGATCGCGGATTTCTGCGGATGGATCGATGTCGCCGAGACCGAGCGCGTCGAGATGCGCGCAGACATCGCGCAGCGCCGCGCGCCGCCGGATCAGGCCCAGCGCGCCAACCGGCGGGTCGGGCAACAACATGTTGTCGAGCACCGTGAGATCGCGAACCAGGCTCAGTTCCTGAAACGCGGTCTGGATGCCCTGCGCATGGGAGGCGCGCGGCGAGCGCAGCGTCACGGGTTGACCGTGGACGACCAGGCCGCCGGTGGTCGGCAGGATCAGCCCCGACAGCAGCTTGACCATCGTCGATTTGCCGGCACCGTTTTCTCCGAGCAGCGCGTGGGTGTCGCCGGTGCGGATATCGAATCCGACATCGTTCAATGCGATAGTCGGACCGTAGATCTTGCGTATGTTACGGGCCGCGATGGCGATCGACGCATCGCTGACGCTACCGGCCTTGATGCGGTCGTGAGCCAAAAGGATGTCCTCGCAGAGTCGACGGGCAGAACGGGGGCGCCGTGGCGCCCCCGCAGGCGATCAGTTTTCCGGCTGGCCGACCAGCGCCGCGTCGAGACCGATCTCCGGCGTCTCGTTGGAGAAGATCGAGGCGAACCAGCCCGGGTTGGAGACGATCGATGCCTTGAAGGCATTGCAGCCGTCCTTCATTTCCTTCCAGCTGCCTTCCTGGCACAGCTTGATCGTCTCGTTGGTCACCAGCGGAAGCGGAAGCACCGTCTTCTTCGGGATGTCCTTGCCTTCGAGCTTGGCGACCGCCAGCTTCAAGGCCAGCGCGCCAGAATAGGGCGGCGAGGCATAGGAGATGCGTGGCGCGTTCATCGGCTTGTAGGTGCCGTTGGCGCCTTCGACCTCGGTGTTGACCGGCAGCATCTGGACCCGGCCGCCATTGGAGCCTTCACCGGCGCAGGGCTTCAGCTTGTCGATCGGGATCCCGGCCTCGACCTGCATCGTGTTGGCGGTGTAGCAACCGACCTGCATCCACAATCCGTCGATCTGGTCCCATTTGCGGGTGGCCAGCACCTTCGATAGTTCGGTGCGCGCGACCGCCTGACTCCACATCCCGACCGCCTCGTTGACGATCTTGATGTCCGGGTATTTCGCGAACACTTCCTTGGCCGCCTTGGTGCGCAGCGTATCGACGGAGGTACCGGGCACGCCGGTGATGGCAACGATATTGCCCTTGCCGTTGAGTTTCTTGACCAGCCATTCGGCGGTAACGCGGCCAGCTTCGACCTGGTCGATGGCGACATTGTAAGCGCAGGGTTCGGTGATCTCGCCGTCATAGGCGATCACAACAATGCCCTTCTCGCAGGCATTCTTGACCGCGGTGTTGAGCGCCGTCGGCGAGATCGGGAACACCACGATGGCCCTGGCGCCGGCCTGCACCATCGCATTGATCTGCTGGATCTGCTTCTGGGCGTTCGGGCCGGCCACCTGGACCTGGAGATCGACCTTGTCGGCCAAGGTCTTCGAGGATGCCATGGCCTTGATCATATTGGCGGCCTCGCCCTGCCAGTCGTTGCCGATGAAGCTCATCGACAGATAGACCTTGAATTTCTCGGCATGAGCCAAAGACGGCAGACCGGCGGTGACGGCCAAGCCGAGCGCGGCTGCACCTAATAGCGACTTCCTTTTGAACATCGTTCTCTCCCCTGATGCGATTGCTTGGTGATCGCCAGTTTCGGCGCCCTGTTTTTCTTTTGATCAAAGATCACAAATCAAATATAGATGCAAGCGTGGGCGATTGGTTTGCCCGAGCGCTTTGGCTGCCATGGCGACGGCGAATCCCACATACTGGCGCGAAACAATGGAAGCGGGCTGATGGCGCTATTGCGCAAACAATTGCAGGAATTGAGCTATTCGCCGGTGTCGCGGGTCACGGTGCAGGAGCATGTCTATGGACGGCTGCGCGAGTTGATCCTCAATGGCGGGATCGAGCCGGGCCGCACCGTGACGGTGGTCAGCCTGTCCGAGGCCTTCGGCGTCAGCGCCATGCCGGTGCGCGAAGCGCTGCACCGCCTGGTGGCAGAAAAAGCCCTGACCGTCGTGACCGGACGCTCGGTGGGCATCCCGCTGCTGACCCTGCAGCGTCTGCACGACTTGCGCCGTGTGCGCGTTGCCGTGGAAGGCACCGCGACGGAATGGGCGGCGCAACGCCTGACGGCGGGCGATCTTGCCGAACTCAGCGACCTGATCGACCAGATGGAGACGGCCAAGTCCGAGAAGAACAGGGAGGTTTATGTCCCCGCCAATCGCGATTTCCACTTCATGATCTACCGCGCCGCGGGTTCGGACACCCTGCTGTCGCTGATCGAGTCACTTTGGCTGCAGATTGGCCCTTACTTCAATCTGCTCAAGACCACCGACAACTGGCACACCGCCAATATCGAGCATCGGGCGATGCACGCGGCGCTGGCCCGCAAGGATGGCGCTGCGGCAAGGGAAGCGCTGACACGCGACATCGACGATGCCGAGATCGCATTGCGCGGGCTGATCACGCAAGCCTAGGCGCGGCTGGAGGTCGACGCCCTCACACCCATCCTCCGTCAACGACATATTGCTGATTGGTGCATGCACTGGCTTCGTCGGAGGCGAAGAACAATGTCGCGCGCGCGATTTCGTCGGGCACCAGCTTGCGCTTGAGGCACTGTCGCCGCATCAACTCAGCTTCGGCTTCGGGATTGAGCCACAGATCGATCTGCCGCTGCGTCATGATCCAGCCGGGCGCGATGGCGTTGACGCGGATGTTGTAGGGGCCGAAATCCCGCGCCAGCGACCGGGTCAATCCGAGCACGCCGGATTTCGCCGCCGTATAGGCGGCCATGCCGCCCTGCCCGACCATCCATGAGGTCGAACCGAAATTGATGATCGATCCGGCCTTGGCCTCGATCATGTCGGGCAGCACGGCTTGCGCAGCAAAGAACTGATGCTTGAGATTGACGGCAATCCGGTCATCCCAGAATTCCGGCGTCACTTCGAGCGCGGCGTGGCGCTGGTCATGCGCTGCATTGTTGATGAGGATCTGGACCGGCCCGAGCGCGCTGCGGATCCCGGCGATCGCGGCGCGCAGCGCGGCGATGTCGGTCAAGTCAGCCTGTTCGAAGTGAATCCGATGGCCTTGCTCCGATAACTCCTTGGCCAGTGCGCGTGACTCGGCGTCCTTGATGTCGATGAAGCCGACCCTGGAACCTTGCGCGGCAAAACGCCGGACAATGGCCTCGCCAATGCCGCTGCCGCCGCCGGAGACCAGCACGGTCTTGCTGGCCAGATCCGGATAAATCGCTCCCGCCGAGGTTACGCTTGTCATTGTCTTCTCCCTGTCGCGGCGCGTGGGCCCTTGAACTCTCTCTATCACATCCCGTTCATGGGTCACATCAAATGATGAGTTGCGCACCTCAATTCGCATGGCTAGGCTGGAGCACGTCGAGGAAACACGATCCATCAAAAGATGGACGGTTCAAAAACAGCGACCTGGGAGGACGGCATGAGGCACTTGAAACGGGCCGCTATGGCGGCGGCGTTGTTGATGCTGACGGCGAGTGTTGCCTCGGCACAGACCACCATTCGATGGCTGCATCTCGAGGTGAACCCGAACCAGGTGAAGATCTGGGAGGACGTCGCCCGCGACTTCGAGAGCAAGAACCCCGGCGTCAAGATCGAGATGCAGTTCCTCGAGAACGAGGCCTACAAGGCCAAGCTGCCGAGCATGCTGCAGTCGAAGGACCGGCCGCAGATCATCTACAGCTGGGCCGGCGGCGTGTTGAAGTCGCAGATCGAGGCCGGCGTGCTCGAGGACATCGCCGCGCCGCTCGGCGACACCAGGGATCAGCTGGCGCCAGCGGCGGTGAGTGCCTTCACCCAGGACGGCAAGATCTACGGCGTTCCCTTCGCGCAGTCCGAGGTCGGATTTCTCTACAACAAGGAACTGATGGCCAAGGGCGGCGTCGACGGCGCCAGCATCAAGACCTGGGATGACCTGCTCGGTGCCGTCAAGAAGCTGAAGGCCGCCGGGGTCACGCCGTTGATGGTCGGCGGAGCCGACAAATGGCCGATCCATTTCTACTGGACCTATCTGGCCGTCCGCATCGGCGGCAAGCCCGCCTTCGAGGCCGCCTTGCGCGGCGAAAACGGCGGCTTCGCAGGCGACACTTTCGTCAGGTCAGGACAGTTGTTCAAGCAACTGATCGACCTCGCGCCGTTCCAGAACGGATTTCTCGGCTTCAAGAATCCGCAGGCCATCGGCGCTTTCGGCGACGGCAAGGCGGCGATGACGCTGGCCATCAGCACCAGCTATCACACGCAACGCGCACTGGCGGCCGACAAGAAGGGCATCGCCGACGACAACCTTGGCTGGTTCGATTTCCCGATGGTGGCAGGCGGCAAGGGTGCCCCCACCGATACGCTGGGCGGGATCAATGGCTGGCTCGTCACCAAGGGCGCCCCGAAGGAGACCGTGACGTTCCTGAAATACTTTGTCTCACAGGACGTTCAGAAAAAGCTCGCCGCAGGAAATTTCCTGATCCCGGTCTACAAGGGCGCCGACGAAGGCCTCGCCAGTACGTTGATGCGCACCATCGCGCAGAATCTCGCGAAGTCGAAATATCATCAGAACTTCTACGACCAGAGCCTCGGCCCCTCCGTGGGCCGCGTCGTCAACGACGTCACCGCCGAAATCGCCGGCGGCAGCATGACGCCTGAGGCCGCCGCCAAGGCGATCCAGGATGCGTTCAAGCAGGGCAATTGATATGAGGGAAGCTCATCAACGCGGCGCTCTCCCTCCGCTTCCCCGGCAAGGCGACGACGAGCAGTTCATGCGGCAAACGCTCCCCTCGCCCGCCCCATGACCCTGCTCAATCCCCACGCCATCGGCCCGTCGATGCGCCCGTTCGCCATGCGCCGGCCGTCCAGCTCCGGAAAGCTCACGGCCGCGCTGCTGTTCCTGCCGCCAGCGCTGCTGCTGTTCACGCTGTTCGTGGTGACGCCGGTGGTCGAGGCCGCGTGGTATTCGGGATTTAACTGGAACGGTTTTGGCACGCCGAAGAACTGGATCGGGCTCGACAATTATCGCTTCGTGTTCGACAGCCGCGCCTTCGGCCTCGCCTTCCGCAACAACATCCTGATCATCGTGGTCTCGCTGCTGGTCCAGCTGCCGCTCGCCCTGTCGCTGGCCCTGATCCTGGCGAACAGGTTTCGCGGCGCGGTGGCCCTGCGCATGCTGTTCTTCATGCCCTACATCCTGGCCGAGATCGCCACCGGACTCATCTTCTCCTTCGTCTATGACGGCGACTACGGCCTGCTCGCCGCCATCTTCCGGGTGTTCGGCGCGGAGGCGCCGCATCTGCTGGCCAGTCCGCAGACCTCGATGCTGGCGATCCTGATCGTGGTGGTCTGGAAGTATTTCGGCTTTCACATGATGCTGTTCATCGCCGCCTTGCAGGGCATGGACCGCAATCTGGTCGAAGCCGGCCAGATCGACGGCACCACGCGCTGGCAGAACCTGCGCTACATCGTCCTTCCCTTGCTCTACCCGACCATCCGGCTCTCGGCGTTCTTTGCCATCGTCGGCTCGCTGCAGCTGTTCGACCTGATCATGCCACTGACCCGCGGCGGGCCGGCGGATTCGTCCCATACCATGGTGAGCTTCCTCTATACCTTCGGCGTCATGCGGATGCGCGTCGGCTTCGGCAGCGCCGTTGGCGTGATTCTGTTTTTGATCTGCGTCACCTTCGCCTTTACCTATAAACGCTGGATGATGCGCGATGAGTGACCAGGTCGCATTCTCGGACGGCCGGTTCGACCGTGTCGCACTCGGCAAGGTGCTGTTCCTCACCGTGGTGGCGGTCTTCGTCGCTACGCCGCTGATCGCCACCGTGCTCGGTGGCTTCAAGTCGATCGGCGAGCTGCGCACCAACCCGTTCGGCCTGCCTCAGGCCTGGGAATGGCAGAACTACGGCGGCATCCTGCTGTCGAAACGCTACTGGCAGCTGCTCGGCAACTCCCTGATCATCTCGACGCTGACGGTGATCCTGACGCTGATCGCAGCCTCGATGGCCGCCTTCGTGTTTGCGCAGATCAGGTTTTTCGGCAGCAACATGCTGATGAGCTACATCACCATGGGATTGCTGTTCCCGGCGGCGACCGCGATCCTGCCGCTATTCATCGAGGTGCGCGATCTCGGCCTGCTCGATTCCTATTTCGGCGTCGTGCTGCCGCAGGTGGCCTTTGCGCTGGCCATGAGCATTCTCCTGCTGCGGCGCTTCTTCAAGGACATTCCCTATGAGCTGCTGGAGGCGGCACTGGTCGACGGCTGCAGCTATATCGACTTCTTCCGCTACGTGACGCTGCCGCTGTCGCGTCCGATCCTGGCCACCGTCGGCACCATCGTTTTCGTCAACAGCTGGAACTCATACCTGATCCCGCTCATCATGCTGAACAGCGACGAGCTCTATCCGTGGCCGCTGGGCATCATGGTGTATCAGGGCGAGTATTCCTCGGAATGGCACCTGATCCTGGCCTTCGTCACCCTGACCATCCTTCCCACCATCGTGCTGTTCCTGTTCGCGCAGAAGCACATCGTCGCCGGCCTCACTGCGGGGGCGGTCAAGGGCTGAGCCTTACGACAACAACAAGATCGAACCTCTCGAAGCGGAGTTCTTATGAGAAAAGTCGGCATCGGCGTCATCGGCTGCGGCGTCATCAGCAAGGCCTACATGACCGCGATGAAGCAGTTCGCCAACATCGAGCTGCGCGCGGTCGCCGATATGCGCGCCGCTCCCGCCGAGGCACGAGCGAAAGAATTCGGCGTGCCCGGCATGCGGGTCGACCAGCTACTCAAGCGCGACGATATCGAGATCGTCGTGAATCTGACGGTGCCGCTGGCCCATACCGATGTCAGCCTCGCAGTGCTCAATGCCGGCAAGCACGTGCATTCGGAAAAGCCGCTGGGCGTCGACATGGTCGAGGCCCGCAAGGTGATGGATCTCGCCGCGCGGAAGAATCTGCGCGTCGGCTGCGCGCCCGACACATTCCTTGGTGGCGGCCATCAGACGGCGCGCAAACTGATCGACGACGGCGCCATAGGCACGCCGGTGGCCGGCACCGCCATTTTCGCCTGCCCCGGCCACGAACGCTGGCATCCGGCGCCCGGCTTCTATTATCTGCGCGGCGGCGGCCCGATGCTCGACATGGGGCCGTATTACATCACCGATCTGGTGCAACTGCTGGGCCCGATCGCTTCCGTGATGGGCAGCGCGTCCAAGCCGCGGCTCGAACGGCTGATCACCAGCCAGCCGCTCAATGGCACGCTGATTCCCGTCGAGGTCGCGACCCATGTCACCGGCACGCTCGAATTCGTCTCCGGCGCGGTGATCTCCATCACCATGAGTTTCGACGTGCCCAAGCACAAGCATGCACCGATCGAAATCTACGGTTTTGCCGGCAGCCTTCTGGTCCCCGATCCCAACCGCTTCGGCGGCGAGGTCAACGTCGCCAGGACGGGCGGCGAGTGGGAAACGCAGCCTTATAGCCACGGCAATACCGAGGGCGAATTCCGCTCCATCGGCGTCGCCGACATGGCGGCCGCCATCGTCAACGACCGGCCGCACCGCGCCAGCGGCGCATTGGCGCTGCACGTGCTGGAAGCCATGGAGGCGTTCCAGATCTCGTCCGACCAAGGACGGCGCGTCAAACTCGAAACCACCGTCGAAAGACCGGCGATGTTGCCGCCGGGACTGCCGACCGGACAGATCGACTGACAAGGATGGAAAGATGCGTGAAGCGATGATCGTATGGGGCGGCTGGTCCGGCCATGATCCGGACCTGTGCGCCTCGATGATACGGGGCTGGCTGAAGGCGGAAGGTTTCAGCGTCAGGATCGAGACCTCGACGGAGGCGTTCCTCGACCCGGCGATCACGGACCTGTCCTTGATCGTTCCCATCTACACCATGTCGAAGATCGAGAAGCCGGAGGCGCTGGCCTTGTGCGAGGCGGTCAAGGGCGGCGTCGGACTGGCCGGGCACCACGGCGGCATGGCCGATGCGTTTCGCGATTCCGTCGATTACCAGTTCATGTGCGGGGGGCAATGGGTTGCCCATCCCGGCAATATCATCGATTACAAGGTGGACGTCACCCGCCCCGACGATCCGGTGATGACCGGGATCGACAGCTTCGAACACAGGTCAGAGCAATATTACATGCATATCGATCCGGCCATCGACGTGCTGGCGACCACGACGTTCAACGCGGATCACGCCCCCTGGATCGAGGGGGTCGTCATGCCGGTGGTGTGGAAGAAGCGCTTCGGCGAGGGCCGGGTGTTCTATTCATCGCTGGGCCACCGCGCCTATGAACTCGATGTCCCGGAAATCCGAACGCTGATGACGCGCGGCATGCTATGGGCCGCGCGATGACGACGGAGGGCCAGCACGTGGAAGATCAGCGCATGTCCGGCCGCAGGGCAACGCTCGAAGACGTCGCCCGCGAGGCCGGCGTGTCATTGGCCACTGCCGACCGCGTCGTCAACCGGCGCGACGGCGTCCGCGGACGGACCATCGCCCGCGTCGAAATGGCGGTCGCCAGGCTCGGCTATCGCGCCAATGCCGCAGCGATGCGGCTCGCGCGCAATGAAAGCTACCGCTTCGCCTTCCTGCTGCCATCCAACGCCAACAGCTTCATGTCAAACCTGTCCGCGCAGGTCGAGCGCGCGTCCGGCTGGCTGGCGAGCCAGAACGGCTATATCGACTTGATGCATGTCGACGTCTTCGATCCGAATGCGCTGGCCGAAGCGCTGGACCGGCTGTCGCCGGACTACCAGGGTGTTGCCACCGTCGCACTCGACCATACCCGCGTGAGGGCCGCGATCGACGACCTCGTTGCGCGCGGCGTCCATGTCGTCACGCTGGTCTCCGACGCGCCCTCCTCGCGGCGCGCGCATTATGTCGGCGTCGACAATCCCGCCGCCGGCCGCACCGCAGCGTCGCTGATGGGCCGCTTCCTCGGCGGCCGAAAAGGCAAGGTCGGAATCATTGTCGGGGCGATGGCGCTGCGCGACCACGCCGAGCGGCATTTCGGATTCCATCAGGTATTGTCCGGCGAATATCCCGACCTGGTGGTGTTGCCCGCCGGCGAGGGCCGCGACGACAGCAATCAGAACAGCTCCCTCACCGCGGCCTTGCTGCGCGAACACCCCGACCTGGTCGGCCTCTACAATGCCGGCGCCGGCAACGAGGGCATCGCCTCGGTGCTGGAGACCTCCGGCCGCGCCCGCGACATCGTCTGGATCGCCCATGAGTTGACGGCCGACACGCGGCGTTTCCTGCTGAATGCCACCATCGACGCCATCATCAACCAGGATCCCGGCCACGAAGCCCGCTCCGCGGCGCGCGTGCTACTCGCCCATTGCCTGGGTGAGCCGATCATTCCCGATCAGGAACGGATCCGCATCGAGATTTTCGTCAGAGACAATCTGCCGTAGGACGACGAACCGGGCTGTTTCGTCGTCCTCGCTCTTGCGACATTTGCTCTGCCTGCCCGAAATCGGTCCCCGCGCCCAACACGTTGAGCTTCAATAGGCGAGCGGGCTCGGTCGACCGACACCGCAATACAGGAAACCGTTTCGCGCAACTTCATCGGGTGAATAGATATTGCGGAGATCCACAATGACCGGACAGGCCATGATCGCTGCAAGCTCTTTCAGGTCGAGCGCCCTGAACTGTTCCCATTCCGTCACGATCACCAGTGCATGGCTGCCCTTGGCGCATTCATAGGCGCTGTCACAGAAGGCGACATTCTCGAAGACCTTCCTGGCCTCATCCATGCCGACGGGATCGTAGATGCGAACATCCGCGCCCATATCCTGAAGCGCCGTGATCAACGGGATGGACGGTGCATCCCGCATGTCATCGGTATTGGGCTTGAACGTGACACCGAGCACGGCGATCGACTTGCCGCGGATGTTGCCGCCGAAGGCACCGGCCACCTTCCGGGCCATCGCACGCTTGCGCTGGTCATTGACCGCCACCACCGTCTCGATGATGCGCAACGGCGCCTCGTTGTCCTGCCCGGTTTTGATGAGTGCAAGCGTATCCTTGGGAAAGCACGATCCGCCAAAGCCGGGTCCCGCATGAAGGAACTTGAGGCCGATTCTGATTGTCCAGACCGATGCCCCGCGCCACCTCTTGCACGTTCGCGCCAACCTTCTCCGCAAGGTCGGCGATCTCGTTGATGAAAGCGACCTTCATGGCAAGAAAGGCGTTGGCCGCATATTTGGTCAACTCCGCCGTTCGCCGATCGGTATAAAGAATCGGCGACTCGTTGAGATGAAGCGGCCGATAGACCTCGGCCATGACCTTTCGCGCGCGCAGGTCTTCAGTGCCGATGACAATGCGATCGGGGTGCTTGAAATCCCGGATGGCCGCGCCCTCCCGCAGGAACTCGGGATTCGAGACGACCGCAACATCCTTGTTCGAATTCGCGCTGCGAATGATGTGCTCGACCTCATCGCCGGTCCCAACGGGCACCGTCGACTTGGTGACCACGACCGCAGAGTCGGAGAGAAACCCCGCAATCTCCCGCGTCGCCGCATAGACATATGACAGGTCCGCATGGCCGTCGCCGCGACGCGACGGCGTTCCGACGGCGATGAACACGACCTCCGCATTCTCGACGGCAGCCTTCATGTCGCTGACAAAGTGCAGGCGCCCCTGCCTGATATTGGCGGTGACAAGCTCGGACAGTCCGGGCTCGTGGATCGGAATCTCTCCGACGTTCAGTTTGGCAATCTTCTGCTCGTCATGATCGACGCAAGTGACATTGTGTCCGAAGTCGGCAAAGCACGCCCCCGAGACGAGCCCGACATAGCCGGCGCCCACTATGGCAATATGCATTCAAAGTCCTGTCTGATTGTTGGTTCATCGTCTGGCCCGGCGATGGTCGCAGACCCGGCGGGCTCGGAATCAGCTGGCGAGGATCGACTCGCCGTCGAGATGGCGCGGGAAGAAGAAGAAATTGTTGACGTAGGATCGGCCGTCCTTGCGGCCGCCGTTCGGCAACAGCGCACTCGGATCCTGCAATTGATCGGAGCTGAACTGGTCGACCGACATAATCTGGTCGTCCTTCAGAAAGAATCCTCGGTAGGATCTGTCCTGAAAGAACTCGAACACCGATTTCGTCGCCTTCGCGCGATGCCGGTCCTCCGCCTCGACGAGGAACACCGGCTGACAGCGATCGATCAGGCCGGTTGCGCCGTGGAGCACGTTCAATTCGTGGCCCTCCACGTCAATTTTCACGAATGCGACGTCGCCTTCGACGGCGGTGTCGAGGCGGGCTTTCGGCACATTGATTGATATGACCCGCGCGATCGACGATTGCAGCTGCGGCTCTAGCGACGCAAGGCCATGCACCGAGCCTCTCTCACCTTGCGGAATGTATAACTCCGCCTCGCCATTTTGATCCGACAGAGCGACTTCATGAATGGTCACATTGGCAGCCGAGGTTCGGCGAAGCAGTCCGGCCATGTCGTGCGACGGTTCGAAGGCGTCGACCTGCTTCGAAAGGCGCGCCAGCTGTTGTGTATAAAGCCCACAATTTGCCCCGACGTCGACAGTCCTGGCACCCTGCGGCACGATCTTTCCAAGGTATGACAATTCACGTTCCGCAGTCTTTGGACGTCGGGCAAAATGCCACTGCAGCCAAACGGCCGGAAAGCTTTGCTTGAGAAATTCTTTCGTTCGTTGCTTGGTATTCATAGTTGGTCCCCTTCGTATTGCCAGACATTCGAACGGCTTGCAGGCGCTTTCGGCAGCCTCCAACCCTCGCTTGACCTGCGTCATTTCAGGCGACGCAGAGTACTCTGCGCGCGAACGATGAATTCATGGTCGGTTGTTCAGAACGCGCTGCCCGACAGAAACTCGCGGCGAATGGTGCGAGCGATAATGGCGATGTCCATGCGCAACGACCATTTTTCGATGTAGTCGAGGTCGTAGTCGATCCGCGCAATGGCAAGCTCTGGCTCTACCGTGCTGCCCCGGCACCCGCTCACCTGTGCAAGACCGGTGATTCCCGGCCGCGTCGTATGCCGCTGGAAGTAGTACGGCACGAGATCTTCATACGGCACATCCGCGGCAAGCATTCCGGGAACGTGGGGCCGCGGTCCGACCAACGACATGTCGCCCTTGACGACATTGATCAGCTGCGGAATTTCATCGAGGCTGGTCATTCGCAGAATCTTTCCCACGCGGGTAACCCGCGAATCGCCCTGCACCGCCTGCTTCGTTCCCGCATCGCAGGCATCGCTTCGCATGGAACGGAACTTGTAGATCTTGAACGACCGGTTCCGATAGCCGTAACGATACTGCTGGAACAGCACAGGCCCCGGCGACGTCGCCTTGATGGCTATCGCGATCGCGATCCACAACGGCGCAAAGAACAGCAGCGCAGCGCTTGCAGCCGTCACATCGAAAACCCGTTTCCCGATCGAGGTGGACGGTTCCGCCCGGGCCGACGCGAGACGGCGCTGGATGCGATGCTTGACATGACCGGCGTATGCAACGGGACGCACCGAAATCGAACGCCGCTGCTGCCAACGCGGCGTGGTGTTGTCCTGATTCAAACGGGCTATCGAGAATGTGGAGACCATTGCGCTCGCTTTCTGTTGGACCTCGGGAATGCCAAGAACGGCAGCACGCACCATCGTCTAGCGGGACCGCCGCCACATTCCGACGACGGGATCGAACATCAAAACCGCTGCTGGAACGCCTGCAGCAATTCTTAGCGAAGTGTTTCGCAACTTGATGAGCGAATTGCGGCGGTGCAGCGATTGTCGCTGCCTAATTGTTTGCAACGCGCCATCGAACTACGCCGGCATAAGATGATTGATTTGCAAGTCGAAGCATTTAGCGGCTGCTGCCCGCAAAATGCGCTGCGTTCACATCGATCCAGTCATGCACATTCGCGATAGCGCCCCACGTGCGCCACCTCTGCGCTCGGCGGACGCGCTTCGCCGGCGCCATACAGGTTCCACCTCGGCATTCATTAAAAGCTAAGCGTTCCAAATTATTGTGCTAGTCTTATCAGGCCTCTCGCGCGTCGGCTCCTCCATGATCGCCAAGCTTAAAACGACTCAGACGACGCAGCAGGCCGATCCCCTCACCACGGCCACAGTGGTGATTGCGCCATTCACGGACAAAAAACCTTTTGACGTTAGGCCTCCAGGGAATCGCCCGGCCCCTGTCCGCCCTGCGGAATCCGAGATCTCGCGACGCAGACTGCGAAATCTCTTTATACTGGCGAATGCCATCGTCTGGATCGTCATCATTGTGGCCGTCCGCCTGATCTTCTTCTAGATCCGAATAACGAACGACATCTGATTCCGCTCGCTGCTTGCGCGTCCACCGCAGCGGCCGCACATTGAACTCGAGGCCGCCTGCGAATGATTGACCGCAGGCGCGATCCGTGACGACACTCCGGCAATGAAACAGCGTTTGGCCACAATCCCGCATCCCCTCCCCGCTTCGCTTCCGGCGCAGACGCGCATCTACGCCATCGGTGATATTCATGGCCGCGCCGACCTCCTCGCCGAGATCGTTGCGCGGATAGATGAAGACCTGGACCGCAGACCCATCCGGTATTCAGCCGAGGTTTATCTCGGCGATTACATCGACCGTGGCCCGGATTCGAGCAGGGTGATCGATCTGCTGGCAACCCGACTGGTCGGAAACCGCGCGGTATGCCTTCGCGGCAATCATGAAGCCATGCTGGAAGCGTTCCTGCGGGATCCCGCGGCCCTGGCGGAGTGGCTGCCGCTCGGCGCTCGGCAGACGCTCGCCTCGTACGGACTCTCAGGAATTGATCAGCAGAGGCCGGAGAGTCTGCACCGTCAGTTCCAAGATCGTTTTCCGCGTGCGCATGACCTGTTTTTGCAGTGTCTCCGCAACAGCTACAGCTGCGGAGACTTTTTCTTCGTGCACGCAGGCATTCGCCCCAACGTGCCGATCGAACTGCAGGACCCTCACGACATGATGTGGATTCGCGATGAATTCCTCAGCGCCGCACACAGCCATGACAAATATATCGTGCATGGTCACACACCGGTTCCGCATCCCGATATTCGCAGCAACCGCATCAACATAGATACCGGTGCATGGCGATCCGGCGTCTTGACGTGCATCGCCATTGAAGGCGATGCCATCATGTTCCTGTAGCGCCGAAGCGGCTTGACGCGCTCGCTCACATGCTTTCGCCGCTTTTGCGAGAATAGTATCCGCTTTTCGTCAATCGCCTTATCCAGGTCGATCACTCGCGCAGGACATCATGATGTTGCAACGGCCATTCAGTGTCGCGGGCTTGTGCCTGTTTTTCATGCTTGCTGTGGCTGGCGCAAGTTCCCCGACAGCAGCCATTGCCCAGACAAAGCAGGCATCCGGAGATGCAGCAGGCAGCTACAGGCTTGGGCCGACTGACCGAATTCGTCTGAAGGTGTATGGCGAAGCCGACATTTCCGGCGAATACGAGATCGATAGCAGCGGCTACGCATCCATCCCTTTGGCAGGCCGGATTCGTGCAGCGGGCCTCACAACCGGGCAGCTGGAGAAGTCGGTTGCGGCTGCGCTGGCAAAGGGGATCGTGCGAGATCCGCGCGTCAACATCGAAATTGCGCTGTATCGTCCCTATTATATTCTCGGCGAGGTCAAGAAGAGTGGCGAATATCCTTATCGGATTGGCATGACGATCCTCGACGCTGTGGCCAGCGCAGGCGGATTCACCTATCGCGCCAACGAAAACAAGGTGTTCCTGCGTCGCGCCGGCGGCGCGACAGAAGAGGTCTACCCTCTCGACGCGCCGGTCCGCGTGTTCCCCGGCGACAACATACGGATTCCCGAGCGCTATTTTTAGGCGATCTGCTATCGCATTCGTCAAGTTCCGCGAGCGCCGCCAAAGACGGGCAGCGGACCTTGCCATAGTGTCGTCTCTTTACGATGTGCATGATGTTGCAGCGCAGAAGCGCTGATCGTGATGCACCCTACCCAAGACGATGCCTCTTTCTGTTGAACAGAAATTCCATCGCTCCGTTGACCGCCGCATTCGGTGCAGGCTCGCATTGCTGCTGGCGGTGCCGCGGGGTTTTCGAAGAGATCAGGCCGTGGGCCTGATCGCTTCCTCACCAGGGACAATGGATGACTCGCGCGTTGACGTGCCCGGACGCCTTGCTTGATCGCGAGAGATCGATCTGCCCGACCGTCTCGTCCGGGCGCCAGCACGGAATCGCTACAGGCTTAGCAGCATTTGCGCTTGGTCTTTCTTCGCCGGCAGGCGCCCAAGTGATTCCATCCACATTCGAAGTCGTTGCGGCTCCCTGGAATGCGCAAAAAGTATTCGAGCCGGCCATCCTGCCCGATCTGACACCGCCGGATATGCGTGATGAAGTACCGCCAGAGGATATGCCAGTGAAGCAGCGACAGCAGCCAGGATATGAGCCCGTCGGCATTCGCTACGGCTCCTGGATGTTCAACCCGCAGCTCATGTCGGGGACCTTCTACGATAGCAACGTCTTCTCATCGAACGCCTACAAGCGCGCTGACGTCGCCGCCGTCATCGCGCCGTCATTGCGCGCACATACGCTTTGGGAGCGCCACGGCATCGATATCAAGCTGGATACGGCAACAACGCTCTACAACGAGAATTCGAGCCTCAACCAGACGAACGCCAGCCTGAAGGGCAACGCCTGGTACGACGTCTCTCACGATCTTGCCATCCTGACGAGCTTCCAGATCGCGCATCTGAACGAGGGCGTCGGGACGCTGAGTTCGCCGGCGAACGCGATCTCGCCCACGCCATACAACCTGCTATCGGGCGATGTCAGCGTACGCAAGGAGTTCAACCGGCTCGCGGCGTCGATCGGAATCAGCGTCGACTCCTACGATTACGGAACGACGCGGGCCCAGGACGGCAGCATCATCAATCAGGATGGCCGCGACGGCCAGATCTATGCGCTTCACGGCCGGCTCGACTATGCGTTCTCGCCGCTGCTGGGCTGGTTCGCCGGCGTCGAGGGCAACCAGCGAAACATCCGCGGCACCCCGGCGCAATCGCTGGATTCGCAAGGCTATCGAGCGTTGTCCGGCGTCACCTTTGGATTGACTCACCTCGTCACCGGCGAAATCGGCGCCGGCTATGCGCGCCAGGATTTCAGTGATCCTGCGATCGGCGTGATCGAGGGGCCCGCCTATCGCGCACAGCTGACGTGGCGTCCAACCAAGTTGCTCGACGTCCACTTCAGGGCCGAACAGATCGTGACCGAGACGTCAGCGACCAGTTCGACCGGCGTGCAGGCCAACGCGTTCCAGCTGGGAGCCGACTACGAATTGCGCCGCAATGTCATTCTCTCGCTTGCCGGAACCTATGAGACCGACCGGTTCTTCGGGCAACCCCGCAAGGACACGGTGATTACCTCCGATGCCCGCGTCAAATATCTCGTGAACCGGTTTGGTTCGGTTTCCGTGTTCCACCGATACTCCGACCGCAACAGCGACAACCCGGCATTCAGCTACGACAAACACCAGGTGGGGCTCAATGTTACCGCGCAGTTCTGACATCATATATCGAACGCCGGAGGAACCGGTCACGGCAGTCGTTCAGGATTGGAACAATCCGACCGTCGATCTGCGCGAGATGACCCGCATCCTGCGTCGCCGCTGGAAAACGGTCGCGCTGGTTCCGGTGGTGCTGGTGGCGCTGGCGCTGGCCTATCTGACGAGCGTCGATACGCTCTACACCGCGACATCGACCGTGCTGGTTGACCCTCGCCGCGCCAACGTGGTCGAGACCAATCAGGCGGTGCTGTCCAATTTCGGCACAGACGACGCGACGATCGAGAGCCAGACCTTGCTGATCCAATCGGTTGCGATCCTGCAACGGGTCGTCGACAAGCTGAAGCTGGCCACCGATCCGGAATTCATGCCACGGGCCGGACTGCTCGATCCCATCAAAAACCTGTTTAGCACCAGCTCCCCCGCAACTGGCTCCAATCCCGCCGATACGGCCCGATCCCGCTCCGTCGAGATTCTTCAGCGCCGCATGAAAGTCACACGTCAAGGAACGACCTTCCTGGTCGACATCAACGTCAGCACGGAGGTGCCGCAGAAATCCGCCGCCATCGCCAACGCGATTGCCGAAGGATATTTCGAGGAGCAGGTCCGCGCCAAATACGATGCGACGCGCATTGCGGCGAACTGGCTGAACGGCCAGATCGAAGCCTTGAAGTCGCGCGTGGGAACATCGGAACAGGCGGTCGAGGACTATCGTACGGCCAATAACCTTGCGGTGTCGCAGGGCGTTACCGTGAACGATCAGCAAATCACCGACCTCAACAACAAACTGATCTCCGCACGCGTTCAAACGGCCGAAGCACGCGCCAAATTCGACCAAGTGCAGCAGATGGCGAAGTCCGGTGGCGATCCCGGCGGCATCAACGCGGTGATCTCCTCGGAAATGATCTCCAAGCTGCGCACCCAATACGCCGACATCGCCAAGAACAGCGCCGATCTTTCCAGCAAATACGGCCCGCGTCATCCGCTCGTCGCCAATGCGCGTGCCCAGTTGTCCGATACCCAGCGGCTGATCAACGAGGAAATCCAGCGCATCCTGCAAAGTACGAAGCATGATTATGACATCGCTTTGTCCCGGGAGAACTCGCTGAAGGAGAGTTTTGACAAGCTGCAGGGCGTATCGAGCCAGTCGGGCCAGGCCCAGGTTCGCCTGCATGAACTTCAACGCGAGGCCGAGGCCAACCGGACGCTCTATGAATCCTATCTGGCCCGCTACAAGGAGGCGTCAGCGCAGGAAAGTCTGGAAATGCCGGACTCCCGCGTCGTCACCAAGGCAAGCATTCCGATCCGGCCGTCGTCGCCGAAAACGACGCTGATCCTCGGGCTTGCCTTGATGATGGGCCTCGGTGCCGGGACCGTGCTGGCCTTTCTCATCGACTATCTCGACGGGCGTGTGAAAACGCTGGAGCAGGCAGAGCAGATCTCCGGGCTGCCGGCGCTGGCAGCCCTGCCGCTGATCGGGGTGCGCGAACTCGCCGGCCGCGCCAAGCGCGGACGCAGTGAGCTCGACACCCACGACCCGCGCATCGTACGGCTGCTGCCGCCATCGCTGCAGCCGCCCCTGATGCGCTACGCCATCGAGGAGCCCGGCACATTCTTCGCCGAGGCGATCCGCGCCGTCCGGCTCGCCATTCAGCGGGCGTTGCGTGTCGATCCCATCAAGATCGTGGTGGTGACCTCCGCTCTCGAAAGCGAAGGCAAGACCACGCTCGCCGCCAATCTGGCGCTGTCGCTGGCCACCCTCGGCATCAGGACGCTGCTGATCGATGCCGATCTCCGCAATCCCGGCCTGACGCGCGCACTTTGTCCCAATGCCGACGTGGGATTGCTGCAGGTCGCCATGGGCGAGGCATCGCTGGAACAGGCGCTGCTTCTGGATCGGAGCACAGGCCTCTCGATCTTGCCGTCGCCGATGGTCAAGGACGACGATACCATCACCGAGTTGATGTTCTCGGAACGCATCACCGATCTGATGGACCATCTTCGCCAGCGCTATGAACTGATCATTATCGACTCCCCCGCTGGTACCTCTCGTGGACGGCCGTGCGCTGGCCGAACTCGCCGATCGCATCGTGCTCGCGATGGCGTGGGATCAAACCCCGCGCGAGGTCGTGGCGCATACGATGAACCTGCTTGCGCCGGTTCATGACCGCATCCTCGGCACGGTGCTGACACGGGTCGATCTCAACAAGCTGCAATTCTATGACTATTATCGCAGTTCGGCCTATCTCAAGCCCTATGGCACGGCTGCCGCGGCGAGCGCCGCGCGGTGAGGTCCCTGGGCAATTTCGCCGGGCAAGGCAACACCGTCTATCGCCGCCCCCCTTCGCGACCGCGCCTCGGCGGCCGGATCCGGCTGCCCGTGCCGCCCCGTTTGCGGCGACCCGGCTTGTGGATGCGATGGTGACCGCACTGATGTTGCTCGCGGCCGTGTCCATGTTCGCGATGTCGTCGGCGATGCTGACCAACTGGAAAATCCATTACCTGACCAACGGGGGCGGTTTCTACGAGAAGCTGCACCCTGCAACCTACGCCGTGGTGTTGGCGTCGCTCCTGCTGCTTGTGCGCAACGGCGATCCGGTCGGCGAGATCAACAGGACATTGTCGCAGTCCCGGCTGGTGCTGGTCTATCTGTTCAGCTGGCTCGCTTTGCTGGTGCAGATGTTCGTGCTCGAGCGGCCGTTCACGATCATCATCGACACATTCTTGCTGCCCGTCATCCTGTGCCTTGTGATCTGGCGCATCTCGGATCGTCAAAAGCGCCTGCTGGTCTGGGCGATCCACGCCACAATCCTGCTGAACGTCGCGCTTGGCTATTATGAATATTTCTCCGGTCATCGGCTGATTCCCCTGACGCTCGGCAGCGTCGTCGTGCTCGGCGAGTGGCGGGCCTCGGCGTTTCTCGGCCATCCGCTCACGGCGTCGGGCGTCGTTGCTGCCTATGTGCTGGCCCTGGTGCTGCGTCCGGCGCTTTGTCGGCCGATCGCGCTTCGCCTGCCGCTGATCACGGTCAGCCTGGGCTCGCTGATGGCGTTCGGCGGCCGGACCGCGCTGATGACGGTCCTCGCGGTTCTGGGCTGCCTTGCCCTGATCGAGATCTTCAAACTGCTGCGCGGCAAACGGACATCGCTGCTCGGGGCCATTGCCGCACTGTGTCTGCTCTTCGTCGCCGTCGCAGGCATCTTCGCTGCGCTCAATCTCGGCATCTTCGACAAGATGCTGCTGCGATTCTCATCGGACAAAGGCAGCACGCTGGCGCGCTACGCAACATTCAACCTGCTGTCGCACTTCGACTGGCATGAGTTGATCCTCGGTCCGAGTCCGGTCCGGGTGAATGCCTTGCAGTCACAGCTCGGCCTGAACTACGGCATCGAGAATTTCTGGGTCTCCAGCACCGTGCAGTTCGGCATCGTTCACACCGCCTTGTTGACGGTCGGCCTGGTGTGCTTCTTCGTCGAGATCCTCAAGCGGTCGGGCACGGCGGCCTGGGCCATCGTTCTGCTGATCCTGATGATCGCCGCAAGTTCCGTCAGCTTTTCGTCGAAGAACATTCAGCTCGCACAGTTCATCGCCCTGATCACGCTTCTGCTGCCGAACGGCGCGAGATCGGGCGCAGCTGCAGCAGATTCCCGCCCTCGCGCCGGACAACGGCACATTCCGGCTTAATTGCCGAGATCAGGACAAGCATGGCGATCTATGTCGACCACACCCATCTGGGACGTCACGTCACCGGGCTCGAGCGCATCACGCTGGAACTGTTCAGTCGTGACGCGCTGGCGCCGCTAGCGGTGGCGCCTGTGACCTCGCACGGCACGGCGCAAATGGTCGCGACGCAGACCTTTGGCCTGCCGTTGCGGCTGACAACGTCGTCCTCGATCCTGCTGTGCCCGGGCTTTCCGCCAAGCCCGCTGCTGCTACCGTTTGCGTCCCGTGTGCTGCCTTACATCCACGACGACTTCCTGCTGTCGCGCCGCGCCGACCTCAACGCCCGCGCACGGCTCTATATGGCGGCGCCATTCAAGCTCGCGCTCCGCCACTATCCCCGGTTCCTGACCAATTCAGCCGACACCAGGCGCAAGTTGACCGCGCATTGCAGGCAGGATGTCGAGATCACGTTGTATCGTCCGCCGGTGCGCAACGTCTTCAACCTCGGATCAGCCTCACGCCCCGGCCGCGATGCAGAGCCACGCCCGCTGCGGCTGGTGTCGCTGGGCACCGTCGAGCCGCGCAAGAACTTCGTCGCGGCAGCCAAAGTCGTCAGCGCGCTGCGGGCCCAAGGATTTCCCGGCACGACGCTGGATATTGTCGGGCGGCCGGGATGGGGCGACGACTGGCGCATGCTTGAAGCCAGTCCCGGCGTGACCCTGCATGGCTATCAGACCACCGAACGCGTCCGCGAGATCGTCGATGCCGCGGACCTGTTTATCTGCACGTCACACGATGAAGGCCTCGGCCTGCCGCTGCTGGAAGCGCAATATGCCGGCCTGCCGGTGATCGCGCCCGATGCCCCGGTTTTTCGCGAGGTCCTCGGCGCCTCCGGAATCTTCATTGCGCCGTCCGATCCCGCCGCTGCGGCATCGCAGATCGCCGCCGCGATGTCGCATGCTTCCTGGCGCACGCAGCATGCGATGCTCGCCAGTGAGAACCTACAGCGCTGGAATGCCCTCGCGGCGTCGGACCGGGACGCGGTGATCGACATGATCGCCCGGCTCGCAGGGCGGCAGATCTCGGCGGCCCCTTCCTATCGCAGCGAAACGCCGTAACGGGCATCGCGCCTTCTTTCAACGATTTGAGCCGGGACGGTTGTTTGCAAGACAATACCAACAGCACACGAAACCTTGACGCGCTGCGGATCATCGCGGCATGCGCCGTGGTGATCCTGCACTACTCCGACTATGTGAAGGACACCCAGGTCGGCCAGTTCATGGTCGCTCACACCTGGCACTTCAACCTGTTCGTCGACCTGTTCTTCGTGGTCTCCGGCTTCGTCATTGCCAGCCAGTATCTCGGCCGCGTCGGCGATCCCATGTCGATCGGACGTTTCCTGTGGCGCCGCCTGGCACGGATCTATCCGCTGCATCTGGCGACGCTGGCATTCTACGTCGCCCTCGCGCTGGCGCTGCATTTCGGCATCGCCAGGACGGACAACACCGCCCGTTATCCGTTGTCCGACCTGCCGGCCCAGCTGCTGTTGCTCCACGCCATCGACGGCGCACGGCTGACGTTCAATTTTCCTAGCTGGTCACTCTCCGCGGAGATGTTCTGCTACGTGCTGTTTCCGCTCATCGCGATCACCGTAACGCGGAACAAGGCGCTGATCATCGCGCTCGTCGTCCTCCCGGCATTGGCGAACAGCGCTTACGCCGCGGCCACCGGAACCGGATCGTGGGCCGACTGGATCAACAAAGGCGGCGCCTTTCGCGCACTGCCGGCCTTCAACCTCGGTGTCGCCTGCTACCTGTTCCGGGACCAGATCGCACGCTGGCCCGTCATTCCCGGCGCGGTGACCGCGCTGCTCGCGGCCTTCATCCTGGCCGGCTCCTGGCTGCCGGAAATGGCCGACCTCATTGTCATCTATGCCATTGCCACGCTTGCCATCCAGAGCGACTGCACCTGCCGCGACACCCTGTTGACGACATTCGGCTTCGATCGCTGGTCGTCGCTGACCTATTCCTGTTACATGCTGCACATCCCGGTCGCAACCATCGTCCTGACATTTGGCGCGCGTGATCTGGCGCCGCATCTGCCCGGCGGCAGGCTGACGCTGATCCCCGTCGCGATTGTCGTGCTGGCCATCGCCAGCCTTGCTTCGCTGCGCTGGTTCGAAAACCCAATGCGGCGATACCTGAATGACGCCTTCGATCGCCGTATCGGGACGCGAAGGCCGGTCGCGGTGGCCGCACGCCCGGATACCCGGCGATGACGACAACGGCGCAGGTTTCCGCGATGCTTGCCATCGACCGAGCGGCCAAGGCCGCCGGCCGCGACAGCGGAATAGACACCATGCGTGGCATCGCCATTCTGATGGTGATCGGCATCCATTCGCTGCATCAACCGCTCACGCCGGCGTGGGAGACTTGGCTTGATGCCGCGCTGCGACCATGCGTGCCGATCTTTCTGTTTGTCTCCGGCTACCTGACGGCGCAGTCCGGCCGAGTGCCGCTGGCGCGGCGCTTCAAGGCGATCTTGGTCCCCTATGCCATCGCCTTCGTCGCTGCGTACCTCTATATGGCGCTGCATAATCCGGCGATGGACCATCGACCGGTTGCCACTGTCGCGCGATTTCTTCTCGCCTATGTTTTCGTCTACTATTATGTCTTCGTGTATGCCGGCTGCACCGTTCTGCTCTGGCTGGTGTTCCGCCCTCGCTCGGAAGATGAACCTCGCACCGACCAGCAACTGGCCGTGATACTGCTGCTGGCCATTGCAATCGGCCTGATCGCCGGCAGCTATCTCGATCCCCTGCTGTTTCACTTCGGTGCGTCGCCCTCGCTGGTCGAAGAATTCCGCATGCGTGACATTCCATTCTGGTTCTGCTTCGCCGCGCTCGGTGCGCTGGTGGGCCTGCCGGGCGTCCGGACGAACGTCCAGCAGATACGGCGACCTCTGATCGCCGTCGCGTTCGTCCTGTACGTGATCTATGCTGCGATCCGACAGTTCCAGATCGGCGACGCCGCCGACTATGATTCGGTGGCGTTCTTCGGCTATGCAGCGCTCCTCTGCATCGTGCTGCTTGCACTCAATATCAGGCATCGTCAGCTCGTGACGTTGGGCTCGGGCAGCTATTTCATCTATCTCTGGCACATCTTCATCGTGATGCTGCTGCGCGATCATACGGGCCTGCGCCAGCTGGGACCGGTCGCGGACACGGCCGTTACCTTCACCGCAACGGCGGCCCTCAGTGTCATCGGCTTGCTTGCGGTCCGGCGGTTCATTCCGTCGCGTTTCGCTCATTGGTTGGGGGCCTGAGCATGCTGCTGCGACAGACCCTGCTTTATCTGCCCGCGCAGATCATCGGACCGCTCTTCCAGCTGGTCGCGATGATCGTCTGGACCCACGTCGTCGACGAGCACACGCTGGGCGTCGTCACGCTGGTGACCGCGACCCATGAATTGCTGCAGATCGGCTTCCTCGTCTGGTGGTCGCAATATGCGCTGCGGTTCTTCGGAAGATATCAAGACGCCCATCGCGCCGAGCGGTTCTACCGCACCGAGAACGCGATTCTGCTGATCTCGGCCATCCTGCAAAGCGTCATCATGGTCGGCGTGCTCCGCCTGGTGATTGCGCCAGACGCGACCGCATGGCTGCTCGTCGCCACCGTCGCCTATGTCATCACCCGTTCGCTCAATCTCTATATCGGCGAGCGCGCCCGCGTTCGCCAACAAATCGGCGTCTATTCGATCCAGCAGATCGTCGGGCCCGTGATCGGTTTTCTGGTCGGCCTCGCCATGATCAGACTATTCGGCCAGTCTCCGGAATGGCCGCTGGCGGGCTATGCGATTGCGCAGTTGATCGCCGCCGTCGTGGTGCTGCCGGTGATCGGCCACGGCCGGCGGTTCTGGCCGATCGACCGGGAGATCATCGATCACGCGCTGCGTTATGGCATCCCGCTTGTCATTGGCGGCGGGCTCGGCTGGGTCGGCCTCAATGCATCACGCTTCATCATCAACGATCTCAGGGGCGTGGCAGCAGCCGGCCTGTTCGCCGTCGGATATGGCCTCGGACAGCGCGCCGCGGCAGTGGCCGCCATGCTGGTCACGGCGGCCGCGTTTCCGCTGGCCGTCAAAAGCATGGAGCAAGGCGGCAGCAAAGCGGCGATGCGCCAGCTCGCGGACAACAGTGCGCTGCTCATCGCCGTTCTGGCGCCGAGCATCGGCGGCATCTTCATGCTGCGCAACGAAATCGTACACCTATTGATCGCCACGCCATTCCAGCAAGTGACACTGGCGGTGCTCCCGCTCTCCGTCCTGGCCGGCTCCATCCGCAATCTGCGCGCACACTTCGGCGACCAGGTTTTCCTGCTGCACAGCCGCACCCGCCTGATGATCATCGTGGCTATGATCGATGCCGCCGTGACCGTCTTTTCCAGTGTCGTCTGCATCAGGTACTGGGGCTCGTCGGCGCCGCCGGTGCGACGGTGGTGGCCGCGAGCGCCGCAGCCACCGTCAGCTTTTCGATCGGCTTCGTGAAATTCGGCCTGACGCTGCCAATCGGGCATCTGCTGCGGATCGCAACGGCCACTATCGCAATGGCCGCTGTGCTCGACCGGATGCCGGAAGCGCGTTCCTTCGGGATGCTGGCGCTGCATATTGCGGCCGGCGCTGCGATCTATATCGTCGTTCTGGCGCTGCTTTACGCGCGCACGCTGGCGCGGCTGCTGCGCTCACGCGCAGCAACGCCGCACACCTGACGCAAGGCCCGCCTCACGCCTTCTTCACGTTCTGGAACGCCCGCGCCATTGCGTACCAAAGCGGCTTTTTCTGCATCGCCGAATCGAAGGGCAATGGCCGCGGAAGCCGTTGCGCGAGCGGGTCCTTCTTCTTCGCGGCATCCGTGTAGAAGGAATAGTTATCGGCGAGTTCCCACGCGATCACGGCCTTAACCGCCGGAACGCGCAAGACATTGTTGAGGAATTTTTCGGCAGTCTCCGCGATCTTCGCGTCGCGCGTCGGGATATCGTCCGGGAACGTATCGTCACGAACGTCGAACTCGGTGATGTAGATCTCCACCTTGCGCTCGGCCAGCGCGTGAACGAAATCCGAAAAGCGCGATGGATCATGCGGATAACGCGGCTGCAGGTGTCCCTGCAAACCGACGGCATGCAACGGCACCCCGGCCTCCTTGAGCTCATCGACCAATCGCAGCAATCCCGCGCGGACGGCGAGCCCGACCTCATCGTCGCGTTCCGTCTGCGCTTCATTGAGAACAAATTTTGTCTTCTTGTCCGCCATCGCGGCCCGCTCGAACGCACGGCGAACATAACCGGTGCCGAAGGCGTCGTACCATGGACCGAGGCGATAGCCGCCCGGGGCCTTGTGGCCCGGCCAGAACGGCTCGTTGACAATGTCCCACGATTGCAGCTGCCCCGCGTAGCGGCCGACGACTTCTTCAATATAGCTATCGAAGAACACCTGTCTCTCCGATGTACTCATGTTCCTGATCCATTGCGGAACCCACTCGTTCCAGATCAGGCAATGACCGCGCATGGGAATTTTATTTTTCGCGCAAAATTTCAGCAGCCGATCCGCACTGTCGAATCTCTTCGGTCCGGGTTGCCCGGCGATCGTGCCGATTTTCAATGCAACGTCGGTTGTAACAATTCGTGCATGCGTCGTGTATAGTTCGCGATATGCGGCGTCCTTGTCGATCACAGGGCCCGCCGCAGCACCAAAAACCAAACCATTTGAAGCTGCTATCGCGCCGAGGCTTTGTGCTGGCGCGGCGACGGAGCGTGTTCCCGACGCCGCTGCAGCGCCTGCAAAAACTGCAATTGCCTGTCGTCGTGACATTTTTTTCATCGTGAGCTCCCGAGCTATTCGCATTGCGGCGCGGTTGTGATGCGCATCACCATCGTTGCGTCGCAATATATCGATTTGATGGCGTGATCATCGAAGCGAGTCTTCGATCATCGTTCGCCTTCGCTCGACAGCGGAGGTGTGTTGGCTTTCATTCGAGCAATCGATCACAGATCATCGGAGATCGACATCGTGGAACAGCAGACTCAGCAATCACGCGACCTCACCGTCGATGGCATCGCCATCAATGTTCATTCGCTTCCAGAAGGCGTGACGTCCATCGTGTCAGCAGCGCAACACGGCGACAATTTCAGCGTTTGCACGCTCAACCTGGATCACGTCGACAAGCTGCAGCATCATTCGGGATTCCGCTCTGCCTATCGGCGCGCGCGTTTTGTCACAGCCGACGGCTTCCCCATCGTTGTCTTGAGTCGCCTCGTTGGCGCGCGCACGGATCGGACCACTGGCGCCGATCTGGTGGAGCCGGTTTGCCGCGAAGCCGGACGAAAACGGCTTCCGGTGTTCCTGCTCGGCTCGAATGAGTCGACGCTCGCGACTGCGTCGCAACGCCTGCGCGAACGATACCCGGGGCTCGACGTCGTTGGATGCCTGTCGCCCGGTCACAACTTCGACCCTTATTCGGGCGAGGCTGACGTCGCCATCGACAGGATTCGCCGGTCCGGCGCCAGGATCTGTTTTGTTGCCCTGGGTGCTCCGCGACAGGAGCTGTTCGCGGCACGCTGTCTCGACGAGCTGACGGGCACCGGCATGCTGTGCATCGGCGCGGCGCTCGACTTCATCGCGGGCACGCAGACCCGCGCGCCCGGCTTCTCCCAGAAGTACGGCCTCGAATGGGCATGGCGCATGCTGCAGAATCCCAGGCGCCTGGGACCACGCTACGCCCGCTGCCTGGGGACGGTTCCGCAGTTGGTAGCGCGCAGCATTCCGCAGATTTTCAATGCACGCATGAGGAACGCAGCATGATTTCGACTTTGACGCTGGCACAGCGGGCGCGAAATGTGAGCCATACGCCGGAGCGCTATCAGATCTGTCTCATTCATCCGTTCGATCCCCGCGGTCAGAAAGTCGGCGGACTTGAGACCTACATCCGCGATTTCATCACCTTCCACCCGGCCGACACCGACTTGCTGTTCGTCGGGGTCGATTCTGATCGGCGATCTGAAGCTCGGGGAGATTCATAAACTCACCTTCCGCGGCAGGTCATTCGATTTTCTTCCGATCCTGCACTATTCCGACGATCAGGCGCGCGAGGCTGCGCGCACCATTCGCTCATCCCTGACCGGGCAGTTTTTCGTCGCGTTGGTTCGCCATTTCGGCACCATCGCCAAGGTCATTCGCGCAAGGCGCTGCTCGATCGATCTGCGCCGCGTCGAATTCTCATGGCTGCCGACGCTGTTGCGCCGGCCTTTCGTTCAGATGCTGCATGGCGAAGGCGCGCCGAAGATGCAGATGGATTCGCTGTTGAGAAAGTATTCGTTCGTCCACAACGTGGGCGAGCGCTTCGCTGTCACGATGAGCGAGCGATTTCTCTGCGTCAACCCGTTCATCACCGAACGCCTTCAGAAGACCTATCCAAGCAGGCGTCAGAAGATCGACACGCTCTGGACCTGGGTGAATACCGACATCTTCAAGCCACAGCCCTTCCCCGCCAGCTCGTCGCCGTTTCGGATCGTCTTTGCCGGGCGTCTCGACGAGTTCAAGGATCCGCCGCTGATGTTCAAGGCTATCGATCGCTTGCGATCGCGCTTGAAAGACGGTGTGGAATTTCACTACATCGGCACTAGCGACCCTCACCGCTTCGCTGAATTCGCGGCGATCGAAGACATCACCGTGCGGCACGGCTTCAAGGACGCCGCAGGCATGGCGGCGACGCTTGCATCTGCCCATGCCGGAATTCTGACGTCCGAGTTCGAGGGAATGCCAAGGTGCGTCCTGGAGATCCTCGCCGTCGGGCGTCCGGTGGTCGCCGTGCATCTGCCGCAGCTCGAACCGGTAATCCACGACGGCGTGAGCGGCTATCTCGTGCCCCGCCACGGGACAGCCGATGACATGGCCGAAGCGCTCGCGCAACGGTTCGTCGATATCCACGACGCTGTCGACGCAGGCCACATGACTCCGGCGACCATCGCGGAGTCGATCGCCGATTTCACGCCGAACACGCAGCTGGCCCGCGTCTACCGCTATCACAAGGAGATCCAGAACTCGCGCTTCATGATAGCGGCGTTGTAAACGGCAGAGGTCACCACTTGAACATTCTGATGCTCACCAGTGAGTTCGCCCCCGCACAGGGCGGGATCGGCACTTATGCGCGCGAGATGGCCACGGCCGCGACCGCACTTGGTGCGCAGGTCACGGTCGTGGCGCCCGCCTACGGCAAGAACACTGCCAACGAAGACGAGGCGCTGACGTTTGCGGTTGAACGCTTCCAGGGAGGCCTGCATTCGTCGCGCGACCTGACCGCGAAAATAGGGCTGGCCCGGCAGTTCGTCCGCCGCGAGAATTACGACGTCATTCACGGCGCCGATTGGCCGTTTTTCATCCCTGTCGCCCTGTCACGACGGCTGACAAAGGCACGGCTGCTGATGACGGTCCACGGCACCGAAATCAATGAAGTCCAGACGCCGCTCAAGCGCCTTGCAATTCGGACCACGCGCGCATTCGGTCAGCGGACCGAAATCGTCGCCAACAGCCGCTACACGCGGGATCTGTTCAGGGAAAAGTTCCCCGCGCAGTCGTGCCAGGTCAAGGACGTGCCGCTCGGCGTATCCGATTTCTGGTTTGGCCAGGGAAAGAGCCGCGCCGACACGCGCAAGGCGTACGGCCTCGCGGAAGATCGCATCGTCATCGTCACCGTGGCCCGGATCACACGCCGCAAAGGACACCATCTGACGCTGTCGGCGTTGAATTCGCTTCCGGACGATTTACGTCGACGGATCACTTGGCTGGTGATCGGCCCGGAGGGTGAATCCGACTACGTCAACGGATTGCGGCGTATCATCGACGTATCGGATGGCGACGTTCGCATGCTCGGCGCACTTCCGAACGAGGCCATTCGGGACATCTACAACGCGGCCGACTTTTTTGCCTGACAGGCGCCCTGGATCTGTCCGGGCGCGTGGAGGGCTTCGGCCTGGTATATCTGGAGGCCGGCGCGTGCGGGCTTCCGAGCGTCGCAACGGCGATCGGGGGCGTGTCCGACGCGGTTGTCGCGGACGAAAGCGGACTGCTGCTCGCGCCGAACGTGATGGCGATTGCCGGCGCCATTGCGTGGCTGGCGCAGGATGGCAGCATTCGGGCGGCGCTGGGGGCCGGCGCCCTCGCCCATGCGCGCACGCTTTCCTGGGAGCGCTGCGCCGCCGAGACCTACGGGCTCGCACACAACGAGGCACGGAACTGGACTCGTATGCCGGCACAGCAACTCGACGCTGCGGCGATATCCGCATGAGATGCGCCACTTTCATCCTGCTATTCCTGGCGCTTGCGACGGTCGGCGCCAAGGCCGAGAACTGCGGCAAGAGCCGGGAATATCTGCTCGGCGGCATGGCCGGCGACCTGCCCATGCCTCCGCAAGCCTATGAGGACCTGTTCAAGACATGCCTGGCGACGTCGGCCATGGCGAATGTCAAAGACGCCTACATCCTGAAGGATGGGGGTATCGCCATAGCCCCGAAGAAAGACAGTATTTCGGCAACAGCGGCGACGCTCTCGCAATTTTGCAACAGCTACCCGCGAGCCACGTTGCGGTTCCTGAACCGCAAGGAAATTTCCCAGTTGAAGTCTTTGGTCGACATCATCCGAACCACATCGGGTTCTGCGACGTCTTGCCGAAAGATCAAGGGCATTTCCTGACGCGCCGAGCGCCCACGACACCACACGAATCGTACGTTCGGCGCGGCGCTCAGGTTCTGTATTCGTAAAGCAGCCGCGCGCGGATAGTACCTTCCAGCTCCCGGATATCTTCCAGTACGCCCTGGCTGTCCGCCGCCGAGGTGTCGGCATCAAGCACGACATAGCCGACATCGGCGTGGGTTTCGTAATACTGCGCGGCGATATTGACGGCGTGGCGGGCCAGCACCTCGTTGAGGCGCCCGAGCATACCGGGCACGTTGCGCTGGACCTGGATGAAGCGGGTGCCCTGCGGACGTGGCGGCAGTTGCACCTGCGGGAAATTCACTGCGCCGACGGTCGAGCCGGAATCGCTGTAGTCGATCAGCTTGCGCGCGACCTCAGCGCCGATGCGCTCCTGCGCTTCCTCGGTCGAACCGCCGATGTGCGGCGTCAGGATAACGTTCGACAATCCCTGCAACGGCGAGACGAAGCGCTCGGCATTGGAGCCCGGCTCGACCGGAAACACGTCGACCGCCGCTCCGCGCAGCTTGTCCGCCTTCAACGCCTCGGCCAGCGCGTCGAGATCGACCACGGTGCCGCGGCTGTTGTTGATGAAATAGGCGCCCTGCTTCATGGCCGCGAATTCATCGCGGCCGATCATGTTGTAGGTGGCCGGTGTCTCCGGCACATGCAGGGTCACCACATCGCTCTGGCTCAGCAACTCCTGCAGGCTGCCAACCGGCTCGGTGTTGCCATGGCGCAGCTTGTCGGTGTGATCGTAGAAGATCACTCGCATGCCCAGCGCTTCGGCGAGATTGGACAGCTGCGAGCCGATGTTGCCGTAGCCGATGATGCCGAGCGTCTTGCCTCGCACTTCGAGGCTGTCATTGGCGGACTTGTCCCAACGCCCCTCATGCGCCGCATTGGAGCGCGCGATGACTCGGCGGAACAGCATGACGATTTCGCCGATCACCAGTTCCGCCACACTGCGGGTGTTGGAAAACGGCGCATTGAAAACCGGAATGCCGTTCTGGCGGGTTGCGTCGAGATCGACCTGGTTGGTGCCGACGCTGAAGCAGCCGATGGCGATCAGCCGGTCCGCCGCTTCGAGAATCTCAGGGGTGATCTGGGTGCGCGACCGGATGCCGAGGAGGTGCACGCCCTTGATGGCCTCCTTCAGTGCTTCGCCATCCAGCGCCTTGGGCAACCGCGTCAGGTTGGAATAGCCGGCGGTCTCGATCATCTGCACGGCACTGTCGTTGACCCCCTCGAGCAGCAGGACGCGGATCTTGTCTTTCGACAGCGAGAGCTGGGGTAAAGCTGCGGTCTTGTTGTCCACGTCGCGACGTCCTTTGAGCGGGTGATGAGGCGCCAAGCCCGGGAATCCGGCAGGCGCCGGCAGACTCATGAAGCTTGCCCTCAAGCGATTTGGCCCTCTCTTAGTCTCCGCGCCTCGACCTGTCCACGCGCCAGACAAGCCCCTGATATGACGGGGATTTCGTCCGGCTTTCGAGGGACGGGAGGCGGACCGGCGGCGTTGGAAAGTCGCCGCAAGCGGCCCGGTCGCGCCAGGCCGATCGATCGCCATTGATGGATCTGCGATTTCACCGCGGAGGTGAATGGCGCACCCTCAGGGCGTAATCGCCACCTTCAGCACGCCATCGCGCTGGTGGCCGAACAGGTCGTAGGCGGCCTCGATGTCGTCGAGCTTGAAGCGGTGGGTGACCAGCGGCTTGAGATCGACGCGGCCGGATTCGATCGCCGACATCAGCCGGCGCATGCGCTCCTTGCCGCCGGGGCACAGCGTCGTCACGATGGTGGTGTCTGCAAGGCCTGCGGCAAAGGCCGACAGCGGAATCGTCAGGTCGGAGGAATAGACACCGAGACTCGACAGCGTGCCCCCGGCCGCAGCACGCGCAGCGCCGCCGCGAAGGTGGCCTGGGTGCCGAGCGCCTCGATCGCCACGTCGACGCCGCGCCCGTCGGTGAGGCGCATGATCTCCTCGACCGGATCGACCTTGGTGAAATCCACACAGTGATCGGCACCGAGCAGGCGCGAGACGCTCATGCGCGATGCCAGTCCGTCGACCGAAATGATGGTGGTGGCGCCGGACAGCCGTGCGCCCGCGGTGGCGCAGAGTCCGATCGGTCCCTGCGCGAAGATCGCAACGGTGTCGCCAATACGCACTTTGCCGCTCTCTGCACCGCTGAAGCCCGTCGACATGATGTCCGGGCACATCAGCACCTGCTCGTCGGTCAGGCCGTCGGGCACAGCCGCCAGATTGGCCATGGCATCCGGCACCCGGACATATTCGGCCTGGCAGCCGTCGATGGTGTTGCCGAACTTCCAGCCTCCGATCGCCTTGAAGCCATGCTTGGTGCCGGCACCGTCCTGGCTGAGGCAACCGCACAGGCAGGCATTGCTGTAGCCGCTCGGCGTGATAGCGCCAGCGATCACCCGCTGGCCTTCACGATAGCCCTGCACGGCGGAGCCTAGTTTCTCGATCACGCCCACCGGTTCATGGCCGATGGTGAGACCGCGTTCGACCGGATACTCGCCCTTCAGGATGTGAATGTCGGTGCCGCAGATCGTGGTGGTCGTGATCCGCACCAGCGCGTCCAGCGGACCGATATCGGGAATTGGCTTGTCCTCGAGAACGATACGTCCGGGTTCAACGAAAACCGCTGCTTTCATTTTCATGATCTTGGTCCGTTTCTGGGAGAGTACCGCTGCCCCTTTAGCAACGCCGACGGATCGCGACGTTGATCTGCATCATTCGCCGGCGATGCAACGACGGAGGTTGTGCACAAGTCATCCATGTTGTGCCTGCGCCGCAGCGATTTGTGTATCAACGGAGACATTAAGGCGACGGACGGCAGCATTGCACGGAACCTAAGGCGACGCTGGAAATTATCATGCGAATTCAGAGCAGAAGCCCCATGTTCGAGCGTACCAGCCTGCGCAAACTATCGTCCCGTTCGCTACCCCGCGGTGTCGGATTGGACCTGCGACGCCGCGGATCGATGCGTGGCTGGTTGACGGAAGACATGGGCGCGCAGCATGCGAATGCCGGAAACCATGCGGCCGATGAAGCCACAACGGGCGGCCGCCCTTGCGAAACGGTGGGTTTCTAATTCAATTTTAGTTCAGTTCGTATTCATCTCGTTGTCATTCGAGCCTTCAGGTGCTCCCATTCAGACCTTCGATTCCGACAGTACCGAGCAGGCGGACCTGCGCGGGGGATGCTCGCCGTGGTTTGCAGGGGGTGCCCGCGCTATCCGGCGGCCAGTGACCGAGGACATTCGATGCGACGTGCTCATCGTCGGCTGCGGCATCACGGGATCCTTGATGGCCGAGCAACTCACCCGCCAGGGGCTCGACGTGGTGATCGTCGATCGCGAACTGCCGGGACGTGGCAGCACGGCGGCGAGGACAGCCAAGGCGGCATTGCGGCCGGGGCCAGCGAACTACAAGTTCGTCGTTGTCCGCAGGTCTCTGCGTGCCATCGCATCGATCTGCAAAAGATCAAGGGCTGGCATGAGCGCAGCCAGGCCGGCACTGTGCAACGCGTTGCCTTGAGGGACGCGGTCGTGACCTCCGGGCCGGAAGTTCGCCCCTGCCTGAACCCGGGCGTCCATATGGTCGCCGCCAACGACGTCGAGATCGGCCCCCTGCTGGCATCATGGCGCCCTGAACCACAGTGGACTGGCCGGGGACGAACGGCCCCATCGCGTTCAGGGATAGCGCGCGTTGCTGTGATCCATCGCAGAGTTCGAATTGGTCTCCTCCGCTGGAGGCCGTGCTTCTTGACCAGCGTCGGCGTATCGGACCGGCCTTGCCAACGGCGCCGGAAACGCCGCCAACGCAGGCAGCAAAGGCATGGTTTTGCGCCAGCAGCCAGATTGACATCGCCGGACCGATTGTTAGCATACAAGTGAATTTGACCCTCCCTCCTCCTGGGTTATCCGATGAAACCGGCCGCCTTTACCCGCCACGTTCCGCGCACCGTCGACGAGGTCGTCCAGGCGCTGGCTGAGTATGCCCCGCTCGATGGCCGCATTCTCGCCGGCGGCCAGAGCCTGGTGCCGATCATGGCGTTCCGGATGGCGCGGCCCGCCCACCTGATCGACATCAACGAGGTCGAAGGCCTCGATCGTCTCGCGGTCGACGGCGACATGCTGTCGATCGGCGCGCGGGTGCGCCACGGCGCGTTCCACAAGCCGGTGGTCGACGGAGTGCTCGGCCACCTGCTGGCCTATGTGGTCAAGCACATCGCGCATTATCCGATTCGCATGCGCGGCACTTTCTGCGGCAGCCTCGCGCATGCCGATCCGGCCTCCGAGTGGTGCCTGGTGGCGGCGACGCTCGGCGCGCAACTCGTGGTCAAGAGCGTGCGCGGCGAGCGCATCGTCGAGGTCGTCAATTTCCTCGAAGGCATCATGTCGACATCGCTTGCCGAGGATGAGTTTCTGGCCGAAGCGCGGTTGCCGCTGCTGCCCGCCGACACCCGGTTCGGGTTCTACGAATTCAACCGCCGCGCCGGCGATTTTGCCATGGCCGCGGCACTCGTCACCTATCGCATCGTCGACGGCGTAATGGCCGATGTGCGCGTCGGCATCGGCGGCGCCGAGGACCGCGCCCGCCGCATTCCCGAGGCCGAGGCCGCGCTGAACGGACAAAAGCCCGACGCGGACGTCTTCGCCGCTGCCGCTTCAATCGCCGCCGTCGCCGTCGATCCGCTCGAGGATATCCAGACGTCAGCGGAGTATCGCCGCGATCTCGTCGTTGCCGTGACCCGGCGCGCGCTGGACCGATCCGCGCAATGACCGCGCCGGTGAAGGGCTCCGGCACCACCTGGGTCGGGCGCTCGATCCGCCGGGTCGAGGATCCCGCCCTCGTCACTGGGCAAGGCCGCTTCACCGCCGACCTGCCGGCGGTTCACTGGATGCGTATCGTCCGCAGCAGCGTCGCTGCCGGCCGCATCGACGGCATCAGCGCGCCCGACGGCGCGACGATTGTCACTGCTGCCGACCTTACCGCGCTGAAGCAGATCCGACCCGGCCTCAGCAAATTCAACTACGTGGCGGTCGGACAGCCGATCCTCGCCGAGGGCGTGGTGCGCTTCACCGGCGAGCCGGTGGCCGCCGTCTATGCCGCCAGCAAGGACCTCGCCGAGGATCTCGCCGACCAGGTCGAAGTCGCCGTCTCCGAGACCGCCCCTCTGGTCGATTGCATCGATGCGTTGCGCGACGGCGCGCCTCTAGTCCATGCCGAGGCCGCAGGCAACGTCGTTGTCGAGGGCCGCATTGCCACGCCTGGTTTCGACGAGGTGTGGAAGGCCGCGCACACCGTCATCCGCGTCGACGCGCGCTCGCGCCGCCAGAACGCCACGCCGATGGAGGCTCGCGCCGGCCACGCCGCTTATGACCTCTCCACCGGCCGGGTGACGCTGACATGCACCGTGCAGATGCCGCACATGACGCGCACGGCCATCGCCGATATCCTCGGCATGCCGGAATCCGACCTGCGGGTTATCGCGCCCGATGTCGGCGGAGGCTTCGGTCAGAAGATGTCGCTGGGACCGGAATATGTGCTGCTGGTCTGGCTGGCGCGCAAACTGCGCAGCTCGGTGGCGTGGACCGAAGACCGCCGCGAAAACCTGATCGCCTCCTTCCACAGCCGCGACCAGCATGCCCTGGTCGAAGGCGCCTTCGACGCCAACGGCAAATTGCTGGCGTTGAAAGGTGACATCGTCGCCAATGTCGGCGCCTATTCCTGCTTCCCCACCACTTGCGGCGTCGAGCCGCTGATGGCGCTGGCCGAATTGCCAGGCCCCTATGACGTGCGCGCCTATGATTGCCGCGCCAGGGGCGTCGTGACCCACACCTGCCCGATGGCGCCGTATCGCGGCGTGTCGCGCCCGGTGATCACCTTCGTGCTGGAACGGCTGATGGACAAGGCCGCAGCCTTCTTCGGCTGTGAGCCCACCGAACTGCGCCGCCGCAACCTGATCGACAAGTTCCCCTACACCTCCGCCACCGGTCTCGTCTTCGACGATGGCACCTACAAGGAGACCATGGAGATGGCCATCAAGGCCATCGACCTCGCGGGCTTCCGTATCAGGCAAAAGGCGGCGCGCGACAGCGGCCGCTATCTCGGCATCGGCATCGCCACCTTTTCCGAGCGCACCGGCTATGGCAGCCCCGCCTTCGCGGCCCGCGGCATGGACATCTCGCCGGGCTGGGAGACGGTGCATCTCACCGTCGATCCCTCAGGCTTCGTCGAGGCGCGGATCGGCTCGTCGCCACACGGCCAGGGCCTGCGCACCACGCTGGCGCAGGTCATTGCCGACCAGATCGGCGTCGATCCCGGGGTCGTCAAGATCGTGCACGGCGACACCGACCGCATCGCCTATGGCTGGGGCACTTTCGCCAGCCGCTCGCTGGTGCTATCCGGGGGCGCCAGTATGCTGGCAGCGCAAAGGTGCGCACCAAGCTGATCAAGATCGCCAGCCACATGCTGGAAGCTGCACCCGACGATATCGTGCTGAAGGACGGCGCGGCCCAGGTGGCGGGTACCGACCGCTCGATCAGCATCGCGGCCATGGCGCGCGCCGCCTATCACCAGACCTTCATGTTCAAGGGCGAGATCGAACCCGGCCTCAGCGAAAGCGCCAGCTATGATCCGCCCGGTACCTTCTCCAATGCCTGCCACGTCGCCATCGTCGAGGTCGATATCGCCACCGGCAAGGTCGAGATGAAGAAGTTTCTCGTCGCCGAAGACGCCGGCCTGATCATCAATCCGATGATCGCCGACGGCCAGGTGCAGGGCGGCGTGGCGCAGGGCATCGGCAACGCACTGCTGGAAGAGATCATCTACGACGAGACCGGCAACATCCTGACCAGCACGCTGGCGGACTTCCTGCCGCCGACGTCCCATGAGATTCCCGACATCGAATTGCACCACATCGAGACCCTGACCGGAGAAACCATCACCAAGGCCAAGGGCCTCGGCGAAGGCGGCGCCATCGGTGCGCCGGCGGCGGTGATCTCAGCCATCAACGACGCGCTGGCCCCGTTCGGCGTGTCGATCGACGAAATGCCGGCCACGCCGCAACGGATCCGGGCGGCCCTGCGCAGCAGCGGAAAACTTCCATGACCGAAAAATCCAGCATTACCCTGCGTATCAACGGCCGCGACCACGCCATTTCGGTGGCGTCGCGGCGCACGCTGGCGGACGCCATCCGCGAGGAATGCGGCCAGACCGGCACCCATATCGGCTGCGAGCATGGCGTCTGCGGCGCATGCACCGTGCTGGTCAATGGCGAGCCCGTGCGATCCTGTTTGATGTTTGCGGAGCAGGCCGCCGGCAAGGAGATCCGCACCGTCGAGGGTCTCGCCAAGGGCGATGCCATGCACCCGATGCAAAAGGCCTTCATGAACAACCATGGCCTGCAATGCGGCTTCTGCACGCCGGGCTTCCTGATGCTGGCCGTGGGCGTGCTGGAGCGCGAGCCTGATATCTCCGACGACGACCTTGTCGACGTGCTGTCATCCAACCTGTGCCGCTGCACCGGCTATCAGAACATCATCAAGGCCGTGCGCGCCGCCGCCATCGAGATGCGCCAGTCGTGACCGACGCGCCACGCCAAAAGCTGGTCGGGCGCTCCATCGCCCGCAAGGAGGACGGGCCGCTGCTGCGTGGCCAGGGCCTGTTCGCCGCCGACGTCAATTTCCCCAACCAACTGCACATGCGCGTGGTGCGCTCGACCTATGCCCATGGCCGCATCGTCTCGGTCGACCTCAGTGCGGCACTGGCGATCCCCGGCGTGCACGCCGCCTGGGTCTTTGCCGATGTCGCCGACATTCCGCCGATCGATTTCCGCCTGACCAAAATCGAAAGCCTCAAAGCCTATCGCCAGACCATTCTGGCCAACGATCGCGTGCGCTATGTAGGCGATCCCGTCGCCGTGGTGTTCGCCGACGATCCCTATCTGGCAGAGGACGCCGCCGAGCAAGTGGTCGTGGAGCTCGAGGAACTGCCGGTCATCCTGCAGGCCGACGGGCCGATCGGCGATTTCCGACAGGGCTTGTCGACGGAGCCGGCGATCATCCGCAAGGGCTACGGCGACGTCGATGCCGCGTTTCGCGACGCCTATGCCAGCGTCGAACTGACGCTGGACATCGGCCGCCATTCCGGCGTGCCGCTGGAAACCCGCGGCGCGCTCGGCCGCTATGTCGCGTCCACCGACATGCTGGAAATGTACGGCGCAGCAAAAGTGCCGCACTGGAACCGGGATTCGATCGCGCGGATGCTCGGGCGCGCGCCGGAGCGCGTCAACCTGTTCGAGGGGCACGTCGGCGGCGGTTTTGGTATCCGCGGCGAGCTTTATCCGGAAGATGTCCTGGTGTGCCTCGCGGCGCTGCGCCTCGGGCGTCCCGTGAAGTGGATCGAGGACCGCCGCGAGCATCTGATCGCGGCCAACCATTCGCGCCAGCAGACGCATCATGTCCGCGCCGCCATCGATGCCGACGGCAACATTTTGGCGATCGACGACGAGTTCTTCCACGACCAGGGCGGCTACATGCGCACGCACGCCGCCACCGTTCCAGATCTTGCCGCGGCGATGCTGCCCGGTCCCTATCGCATACCGGCCTATCGCGCGGTCGGCCATATCCGCCTCACCAACAAGACGCCGGGCGGCACCTATCGCGCACCCGGCCGCTATGAAAGCACCTTTGTCCGCGAGCGCCTGCTCGATGCCGTCGCCGCCAAGGTCGGCATCGACGGCGTCGAGGTGCGCCGCCGCAACCTGATCCAACAGAGTGCGATGCCGGTGACGCGTGCTCTGGAAACTCTGGGCACCGACATCGTGCTGGACTCCGGCGATTACCCCTGCTGCTCGACAAGGCACTGGAGGGCATCGGCTGGCCGGCGCTGCAAACCGAACAGAAACAGCGTCGCGCCAATGGCGAACTGATCGGCGCCGGCGTGGCGATGTTCGTGGAGAAGAGCGGGCTTGGCCCGTTCGACGATGTGCGCATCACCGTCAATACCAGCGGCATGGTTGAGGTGGTCACCGGTGCGGCCTCCGTCGGCCAGGGCGTCGAGACCGTGGTGGCACAGATCTGCGCCGACACGCTTGGCGTTCGTTATGACGCCATCAACGTCATCCACGGGCAGACCAACCGCATCGCGCGCGGACTCGGCGCCTTTGCCTCGCGCGTCACCGTGATGACCGGCGAAGCCACCCGCCTCGCCGCAATCAAATTGCGCGACAGGATTTTGGCAATCGCCGCCGAACTGCTGCAGTCGCCGGCGGCCGATCTCGACATCGTCGATGGCCTGATCGTGCGCAGCGGCGGCAGCGCCGGTCCGTCGATCAGGCTGGCGCAGATCGCGGCGGCACTGGCGCCCGGCTCAAAGCTGCTCGGCGACGACGAGCCCGGCCTATCAGCCGAAGCCTCGTTCGAGTCCCGCCACATGACCTATCCCTACGGCGTTCACATCGCAGTGGTGAAACTCGCTGCCGACACCGGCGCCGTCGCCATCGAGCGCTATCTGGTCGCCTATGACATCGGCAAGGCGGTCAATCCCATGCTGGTGAATGGGCAGATCGTAGGCGGCGTGGCGCAAGGCATCGGCGGTGCGCTGTATGAGGAATTCGCCTATGACGACCGTGGCGAACCACTGTCCGTGACCTTCGCCGACTACCTGATGCCGACGTCACGCGAAGTGCCCGATGTGGAGGTCATCATCACCGAAGATGCGCCGAGCCCCCTCAATCCCATGGGCCTGAAAGGCGCCGGCGAAGGTGGCGCCAACGCGGTGGGCGCCGCCATCGCCTCCGCCATCGACAACGCCCTGGGCATGCCCGGCGCCATCACGCGGCTGCCGGTGATGCCGCAGACGATCAAGGCGTTGTTGAAAGCGAAAATAGAAAGTGGCGCATGACATGGAGCAAAAAGTGCCGCCAGATGTCGGCTTTTTCCGCCTGCATGCGGATCATGTTTGCCACGGCGTCGCTCCTCTTGCTTTCAGGCGTGCGTTGCTCCATCGCCGCTCCCGAGGAGAGCATTCTGGGCAAGGCCGCGGGTTATCCCGTCGCTCCGGCCATCGATGAAAGCCGTCAGGATCGGTACCGCGTCGGCTCCTTCAGCGCGCTCGACACGCTCGGCCCATTCTGCACGCTTGCTCCGGCGCAAGTCCCCCTGCCGTTCCCGACGGGAACGCCGATCAATTTCAGCTACAGCTTTCGCGGCACGGCATTTACGTTAGACGACTATATGCACCGCCAACGCGCCACGGCGGTGCTGGTATTGCACGACGGACAGATTGTCGCCGAGAACTATAACTACGATCGCAAGCCCGACATGCGGATGCTGTCGAATTCCATGGCCAAGACGATCACCGCGCTTGGGTTGGTCAAAGCACTTGAAGACGGGCTGATACGCTCATTTGACGATACCGCCGCGACATATGTTCCCGAACTCGCCGGTACGTTGTTTGGCAATACGAAGATCGTCAATCTGATGCGCATGGCGTCGGGGGCCAAGTACGTCGAGAACTATACCCCTGATGATGACCGCGCAAAATACAACCGGATCACGCGTCGACGGGGCAATATCGCTGCCGCCAAGAGCATTACGGAGCGCATCGATCCGGAGGGCACACACTTCAATTATGCCGGGGCCCAGACCCAGGTTCTCGGTCTTGTTCTGCGAGGTGCAACACGCAGGACGATGTGCGACTATCTCGACGAAAAGATATGGCAGCCTATCGGCGCACAGGCGACGGCAACCTGGATGCTGAATCCCGCCGACCAAGCCGAGGTTGCACAAGGTGATTTCAACGCAACCGTGCGCGACTACGCCCGTCTCGGATCGATGCTGGCCAATGATGGCCTGGTGTCTGGCCGTCGCGTCGTATCGGCCGAGCATCTTCTTGATATGACGGATGCCTCACGTCAGCCGTCCGCATTTCGTCCGGGCGAGATGCGTTGGCACGATAACACGTATTACGGTTACGGCTTTCAGGTCTGGTTGCTTCCCGGCAGCCACCGTCGCTTCGTCCTGCAAGGTGTCTATGGACAGGCGATCTACGTCGATCCGGCGTTGAAGCTGGTGATGGTGCACACCGCCGTTGGCAAGGACGCGGCCGGTGACGCCAGCGGGACACATCTTGGTGCCGAGCGGGACGCGCTTTTTCGCGGCGTCGTCGCGCACTACGGCCGCTGGTGATGCTGGCAGGATGCATGGAGCCCCTCAATGGGATTTCCCGATGCCGCAGATGGTGAAGGCGACGTCACACAGACGGAGCTAGCCGTTTGTCGTCCCCGTCCCGCTTGTCTATACGTTCAGCACGGATGGGCCGCCTTCGCGGGGAGCGCATGCTGTGAGGTTCCGCGTTACGTAATCTTGTTCAGCAGCTTGGTCAGCGTGCGCTGTTCGTCAGCCGTCAAAGGCCGCAGCGTCTTGGCTGTTATCTCCGAGGCAACCTTGATGGCGGCCTTCATGATCTTGCTGCCCTTCTCGGTCAGCGACACCGCGCGACGACGCCGGTCGGTGGGGTCGGAGCCGGTGGTGACGAAGCCGCGCAGGCCGAGCCGGTCGACCACGCCCTTGATGGTCGCGGCGTCGAGATAGACCAGCCGGCCCAGATGGTTCTGCGAGCACGGCCCGACCTCGTGCAGCTTGGCCATCACGGCAAACTGCGTCTGCGTGAGATCCTCGATCATGTTGGCCATGAAGATCGAGGTGTGCCGCTGCATCGCCACGCGCATCAGGAAGCCGACCTGGGAATCGACATGATAGTCAATCGGCGGCGGTTCGGCACCGCCGGGAAGAACCTCGAGTTTTCCGCGTTTCAACATCGACTTGAATTCCGGTTGTCTTGAACGTCAGGATTCCCCGTAAGTTGCAAGCATAGTGTGACCGGAAGCATCATACAGTCAAATAAGCGCGCTGGATTTCGATGTTGACGGCAAGCTCGGCCATGCTGCCATTCCACTGGATCTGGCCCTTTTCGAGGACATATGCCCTGTCGGATACCAGTTCGGCGAAATGAACGTTCTGCTCCGACAGCAAAATCGAAACGCCTGCCCTCTTCAGCTCCAGAATCGTATTGGCCATCTGGTCAACGATCACCGGCGCCACGCCCTCCGAAGGTTCATCGAGCAGGATCAGCAGCGGATTGCCCATCAGCGTCCGCGCCACCGTGAGCATCTGCTGCTCGCCGCCACTCATCCGGCCGCCCGGCCGGTTCGGCATCTCGCCGAGATTGGGAAAGAGTTTGAGCAGCTTGTCCTCGGTCCAGACCGGCGCCGGCACGCCATCGGCAAAGCTGCGCGGCGGCTGGCGGCCGATGTCGAGGTTCTCCATTACGGTCAGATCGGAGAAGATGCGGCGGTCTTCCGGGGTGAAGCCGAGCCCCAACCGCGCGATCTCGAACGGCTGCTTGCCGGAGATGTCGTGGCCGTTGAATTGGACCCTGCCGCTCGACTGCGCCATCAGGCCCATGATCGCCTTCATGGTGGTGGTCTTGCCCGCGCCGTTGCGGCCCATCAGCGCCACCACCTCGCCGCGCCCGACCTCGAGACTGAGCCCGTACAGGATCTGCGCCGCGCCGTAGGAAGCACCAAGATTGTCGACCGTCAGCATCGGCACGCTCATGAGGAGGCCTCCGATCTGGCGAAGGTCTTTCCGGTGCCGAAATACACTTCGCGGACCTGCGGATTGTCGCGGATGGTTTTGGCATCGCCGTCGGCAATCAGCCGCCCCTAGCCAGCACGATGATGCGGTCGGCGAAGGCGAACACCACATCCATCGAATGTTCGGTGAACAGCACCGAGATGCCGCGCTCGATCACCAGCCGCTTGACCAGCGCGATCAGGTCGTTGCGCTCCTTCGGCGCCATGCCGGCTGTCGGCTCATCCATCAGCAGCAGACGCGGATCGTTGGCCAGCGCGATCGCCAGTTCGACGCGCTTGACGTCGCCATAGGCGAGTTCGCGGCTCGGCCGGTCGGCGGCGTCCGCCATGCCGACCTGCGCCAGCAGTTCGAGCGCGCGCGCGCGATGCAGGGAGGATGCGGGCTTCCAGAGCTTGTAGATCTGGTGGGCGTGCGAGATCAGTGCCATCTGCACGTTCTCGATCACCGTCATCGAGTTGAACGTGGCAGCGACCTGGAAAGTACGGCCGATGCCGAGTCGCCAGATCTCGCGCGGCTTCTTCCCTATCAGCGACGTGCCCTCGAAATGGATCTCGCCGGAATCCGGCGACAGCTGACCGTTGATCATGTTGAAGCAGGTCGATTTGCCGGCGCCGTTGGGACCGATCAGCGCCAGGAATTCGCCGCGCTGGATGTCGAACGAGACTTCGTTGACCGCACGAACGCCGCCGAATGATTTCGACAGCTGCCGGATGGCAAGATCGCTCATGACGCCACCTTCCGGCGTGAGAACAATTTCAGGAATCCGCCGACGATGCCGCTCGGGAACGCCAGCACCAGGAGCAGGATGATGCCGCCGAGCAGCGCCCGCCAGTACTCGGTGGAGCGCATGATGGTGTCCTGCAGGATCGCGAACACCGAGGCGCCGACGATCGGTCCGCTCAGGGTCTGGATGCCGCCGAGCAGCACCATGACGAGACCGTCGATCGAGCGGCCAATGCCGATGGTCTCCGGCGAAATCGATCCCTTGGCGAAGGCGAACAGCCCGCCGGCGACGCCGCACACCGCGCCGGCAATGGCGAAGCCCAACCACTGCACGCGCTTGACGTCGAGGCCGATGGCTTCCGCGCGCAATGGCGAATCCCGCCCCGCCCGCATCGCGTAGCCGAACGGCGCGAACAGGAATTTGCGCAGCAGCAGCACGCCGGCGGCAGCCAGCGCCAGCGTGAGGAAGTAGAACGGCCCGCGGCTGTCGAACGGCGCCGACGGCCAGATGCCGAGAATGCCGTTGGAGCCGCCGGTGAGTTCTTCCCACTGGAACACCGAGGCCCAGACGATCTGCGCAAAAGCCAGCGTCAGCATCGCCAGATAAACGCCGGATAGCCGCACTGCGAACCAGCCGAACAGCAGAGCCCCCAGCAGCGCCAGCACCGGCGCGGCCGCCAATGCCAGACCCATCGGCGCAGCGAGCCATTTCACCGCCAGGGCCGTGCCATAGGCGCCGAGGCCGAAGTAAGCGGCATGGCCGAACGAGTGCATGCCGCCCGGCCCCATGATGAAATGCAGGCTGGTGGCGAACAGCACGGCGATCAGCACGTCGATGCCGAGCACCAGCGTATAGGGGAGTTCTTCGCAATCAGCGGCAGACACACCAGCACCACCAGCAAAACGAGGCCGGCGATCTTCGCCAGCGGGGTGGCCGGCCGCATCGGCTCCTCCGGCTCGGCGACGCTGCGCACCGCCACCTGCTCGCGGCCGAGCAGGCCATAGGGCCGGATGATCAACACCGCCGCCATGACCAGGAATTCAGCGACCAGCGTCAGCTTGGAGAAATTCACCGACAGGCCGCCGAAGTGGACGATGCCAAGCCCGATGCACAGCGCTTTCACTTCCGCGATGATCACCGCGGCGAGATAGGCGCCGGAGATCGACCCCATGCCGCCGACCACCACCACGACGAAGGCGTCGCCGATCACGATCAGGTCGGTCGCAAGGGTCGCCGGCTCGCGCGCGATCTGCAGCGCGCCGCCAAGGCCGGCCAGCAAGGCGCCGAGCGCAAACACACCAGTGAACAGCATAGCCTGGTTGACGCCGAGAGCGCCGACCATTTCACGGTCCTGGGTGGCGGCGCGCATCAACCGGCCGAAGCGCGTCTTGGCCAGTGCCAGATGCAGCGCCCACAGCACCAGCGGGCCGACGAAGATCAGGAAAATGTCGTAGGTCGGCAGCCGCCTGCCGAGCAGTTCGACGGACCCGGTGAGGCCCGGCGCACGCGGGCCGAGCAGATCTTCCGGGCCCCAGATCCACAGCGTGGCGTCATTGATGACCAGCACCAGGGCGAAGGTGGCGAGCAACTGAAACAGCTCCGGCGCGCGATAGATCCGGCGGAGCAGCAGCACCTCGATGACGGCGCCGAGGATTCCGACCAGCAGCGCGGTGGCGACGATGCCACCCCAGAATCCGGTGACGCCGCCGATCCTGGTGGCGAAGGTGTAGGCGATATAGGTCCCGACCATATAGAGGGACCCGTGCGCGATATTGACGATCCGGGTGACGCCGAAGATCAGCGACAGCCCGGCCGCCACAAGGAACAGGCCCGATGCCGCGGACAGGCCGTTGACCGCCTGAAACAGAAACGAGCTGAATGTCATCGGATGACTGCCTCTCCCCGCTTCGACGCGGCGGGGAGAGGACGGGCGGCGATCATGGCAGTGCTCCGCATCACTCGGTGGCTGGACGCAGCTTCTTCACGTCGGCATCGCTCGGCAGCACGCTGGCGCCGTCGACATACTTGAAGTCGACCATGGTGCCCTTGCCGTTTTCCAGCGCGATCTTGCCGACATAGGCCCCCATCGTCGCCTGGTGATCGCTGGCGCGGTAGATGAACGGACCGAACGGACCGTCGACCTTCAGCCCTTCAAAGGCGGCGATCAATTTGTCGGTGTCGGTGGAGCCCGCCTTGGCAATGCCGGCGGCCAGCGACTTCATGGTGGTGTAGCCGACGATCGAACCGAGCCGCGGGTAGTCGTTGTACTTCTTCTGGTAGGCGGCGCGGAAGGCGTCGTGTTCCGGGGTCTTGATCTTGTCCCAGGGATAGCCGGTGACGATCCAGCCGACCGGAGCTTCTTCCTTCACCGGATCGAGATATTCCGGCTCGCCGGACAGCACGCTCACCACGGTGCGGTCCTTGAAGGTGCCGCGGGTACCGCCTTCGCGCACCAGCTTGGCGAAGTCGGCGCCGAACAGCACGTTGAAGATCGCGTCCGGCTTGGCGTCATCGATCGCCTGCGCCACGGCGCCGGCATCGACCTTGCCGAGCGGCGGCGCCTGCTCGGTGACGAACTCGATGTCGGGCTGCTTGGCCTTCATCAACTCCTTGAATGCCGCCACCGCGGTCTGGCCGTACTCGTAGTTCGGATAGACGATCGCCCAGCGCTTCTTCTTGGCGGTCAGCGCATCGGGCAGCAGCATCGCCACCTGCGAATAAGTCTGCGTACGCAGGCGGAAGGTGTACTTGTTGCCGTTCTGCCAGGTGATCTTGTCAGTCAGCGGCTCCGCGGCGAGGAAGAACACCTTCTTCTTGCCGGCGAACTCCGTCACGGCAAGGCCGGTGTTCGACAGAAACGTGCCGGCGAGAATGTTGACGCCTTCGCGCGTCACCAGTTCATCGGCGACGCGGACGGCATCGCCAGGATTGGAGCCGTCGTCGCGCGAGATCACTTCGAGCTTCTTGCCGAGCACACCGCCCGCAGCATTGATTTCCTCGATCGCCAATTCCCACCCCTTCTTGTAGGGGTCGAGAAATGCGGTCTGGGTCTTGTAGCTGTTGAGCTCGCCGATCTTGATCGTTTCCTGCGCAGAGGCAGCAAAGCCGAGCGAGACCGCCAGCGCGCCGGCGAGAGCGAGAGAATTGAAGGAACGAGCCGTCATCATGATCGAACTCCGCTGTTGATCGACATATGCCTGAAGCTTATCTGTCGCGGCGCGCCCGCAAGCAAGAGCCAAGCGCGAAGGCCTTTGCTTGCAGTGCGTTAAGCCAGCATTTGCTGACTGAATTAGTTTGCACGCAAATAGTCTTGTGCACCCTCATTGTTGTCAAGACTGGTTGTGGTGCAACGTGCTGAGCACATCGCTGAAGATTTGATCAGGTGACGATGGCGCGGCGACCTGTGCAGTTACGAGTCTTCCCTTGGCCACGAACGCTGGTCGTCCCCTCTCCCGGCGCAGCGAAGCTGCGTTGGTGGGAGAGGGTGGATCGAAGCCCGCGAAGCGGGTTCGAGACGGGAGAAGGGGTGGAGCCTTAAAGACAAAGAACCCTCTCCCGCCTTCGCTGCGCTCAGGCACCCTCTCCCACTGCGCGCGGCTTCGCCGCGCTGGGGGAGAGGAAGACAAGCACAGCGCGCTACTAACGCCTACCGGTCGCGGAAGCGATCCATCAGCGCCTTGTCCTGACCGCCGTCGATCTCGATCATCGTGCCGTTGGCCATCTGCACCAGCGGCGATGCCAGCATGACGACGAGGTTGGCAACTTCCTCGACCTCGGCAATGCGGCCGAGCGGGATCGAGGCCGGCGCCAGCTTGTCGGCCTCCTCGTAGGAAATGCCCATATCGCGCGACATGGCGCCGACGAGGCCGGCCCAGCGCTCGGTGCGCACCGGCCCCGGATTGACCGCACAGAACGAGATGTTGTGGCGGCCGTACTGGCCGGCCAGCGACAGGGTCATGTTCTGACCGGCGGCATTGGCGGCACCGGGCGCGATCTCCCAGTATGACGGTTTGACGCCGTCATTGCCGATCAGATTGACGACGCGGCCGCCGCCCTGCTTCACCATGATCGGCAGCGCGTAACGCAGGCAGCGCACATAGCCCATGAACTTGAGCTGCATGGCCTGCTCCCAGTCGGCTTCCGTGAGCGTCTCGATGACTCCGCCCGGAGCCGAACCGGCATTGTTGATCATCAGGTCGAGGCTGCCGAGCTCCTTGGCGGCCTTCTCGACGAAGTTCTTGGCTTCCGCGTCCTTGGTCAGGTCGGCGGTGATCGCAACCACGGTGACGCCATAAGCGTTGCGGATCTCTTCGGCGGTCTTTTCCAGCGGCTCCAGGCGACGTGCGCAGATGGCGACGTTGACGCCTTCTTTCGCCAGCGTCATGGCAATTGCCCTGCCGATGCCTTCGCTGCCGCCGGTGACGAGCGCGCATTTGCCCTTGAGTTGCAGATCCATGTGGAACTCCTTCAGTTGCAGAGGTGAGGAACGTGGTCGGACGGATTAGCTCCCGGTGAAGACCGGGGTCGTTTCTCGGCAAAGGCCTTGCGGCCCTCGGCGTAGTCGGCGCTGGCGTCGGCCGCGGCATAAAATGCCTCGGCTTGCGCCAGCAGATCGGAATCGTCGGTGGTGATGGCCGCTATCGCCGCTTTCGCGGCCTTGATCGTCAGCGGCGCATTGCCGGCGATCTGCTTCGCCAGTGCCATCGTGCGGGCTTCGACCTCGCCGGCCGGCGCCACCACATGGACCGCGCCCAGAGCGTGCGCGCGCATCGCCGGTAGCCGATCCGCGGTGAACAGCACCTGGCGTGTGGCCCCCGCGCCGAACACGCGGATGAAACGCGCAATGCCGCGCGGATCGTAGCCTAGGCCGAGTTTCGCGGCCGGCACTGCGAAGAAGGCATCGTCCGCCGCAACGCGCAGGTCGCAGCTTGCCGCGACCGACGAGCCCGCCCCCATGCAGCCGCCGAAGATCATGCCGATGGTCGGCTGAGGAATCGCCTCGATCGCCTTGCAGGTGCTCTCCACCAGATCGTCATAGGCGCGGGCCTGCCCCTCGCCCGAGCGCGCGGTGGCAAAATCCGAAATATCCGCGCCGGCTGAAAACATCTGCTCGCCGGCGCCGCGGATGATGATCACGCGCACGTCCTTGCGCTCGGGCAGCTCGGCGGCAAAGGCCGCGATCTTGTGCCACATCGCGGAGGACACCGCGTTGCGCCGCGCCGGATTGGCAATCCGTAACGTCGCGATGCCGTCCGCAAGATCGATTTGGATGTCGCCGGGCGTTTTCATCGCTCAGGCCTGCTTGCGGTGCGACATCCAGGTGCCCGCGGCGGAAGCCGCGAACAGTTCGGACAGCGCCACATTGAACGCTGCCGGCTCTTCCGAGGTGATGGTGTGGCCCGATCGCGGGATCACCAGAAGGCCCGCGGTGGGCACCGCACGCTTCAGGAAGACGCTGGGATCGAGGCACCAGTCGTCTTCGTCACCGACGATGATCAGCAGCGGCACGGAGAACGCGCTCAACTGCTTCTCCATCTCCCACAGCATCGGCCGCTTGGCCTGCAATTCGCGCATGGTGAGCGCATGGCCGACCGGAGAATGATCGGCCAGCATCTTGGCGAATTCCGCGAAGCCGCGCGGGTCCTTGTTTTTCTGGGTCTGGCGCGTGGCGCCGTCGGCGTAGCGTGCCGCCGCGGTCGGAAAATCCACCGTCTCGAACATCTTCGCGGTCTCACGCGAAGCGGCGCGGCCCTGCTCGACGAATGCCGGGTCGGGGCTCGAGCCATAGCCGCAGCTGGCGGCAGTCACTGACAAACATCGTCCGGGATAGTTGATGCCGACATGCAGTGCGGTCGAGGCGCCCATGGAATGCCCGACGATATGCGCCTTGTCGATCTTCAGCGCGTCCATCAATGCAATGACATCGTCGCGCGCAATGTCCTGACCGTAACGTGCCGGATCGGTTGGCACATCCGACGGCGGATAGCCGCGCTGGCTGAAGGTGATACAGCGATGCGCGCGGGAGAAGTAGCGCAGCTGCGGCTCCCAGGTGCGATAGTCGCCGGCATACTCATGGACGAAAACCACAGGACTCCCTGATCCAACCTCTTCGTAATAGAGTTTGATTCTGTCGGGGGTCGTTACATGCGGCATCATTGCCTCCTGCAGGCAGTCGACAGCTCGGTGCAATTTCGTATGTGCACATACGAAAGGCTAGTAGGCTTGTTCTTTGACTGCAAGAGTTTTTAGTGCGTTATATTTTGGCATATCGATTGCTTACAAACAAATATAGCCGCGTGTACTGAGCCGTGAAAATGCCGTCAGCTGCACCGCACTGCAGCAACAGGAGAGAGTGTCGATGACTATTTTATCACGCCGTGCATTTACAATGGGCAGTGCCTTGGTGCTCGCAAGCGCAACATCGGCGACGCCGTCACGCGCGCAGGCCCAACCGAAGATCAAGGTCGGCAGCCTCACCCTCCCCGTCTTCGCACCGATCATTGTCAACATCATGAAAGCGCGCGGCTTCGATACCAAGAACGGGTTCGAGGCGGACGTCACGGTGTATCCGGGCTTTGCCGCCTATTATGCGGGCCTCGCCACCGGCGAGGTCGATACGCTGATCGGCGGCCCGACCTATTTCCAGAAGCTGCGGCTCGAAGGTGTGCCGCTGCAGATCATCGCCACCGGCGCGACGCTGGCGGATCTCGTTATCATCAGCAAGGACCCGGCGATCAAGAGCTTGGCCGATCTCAAGGGCAAGCAGCTCGCCGCCGACATGGGCAGCGGCCAGTTCCAGATCCTGTCGATCATCGCCAAATCGCAGAACATCGACATGGCCAAGGACATGACGCTGGTCACGGCCAATTTCGCTGTCGCCCGCGCTCAGCTCGCCGCCGCCCGCGTCGACGCCGCCATGATCATCGAGCCGATCGCCACCATGATGATCAAGGAAGATCCGTCCCTGAAGATCATCTTCAACGCCAACGACGAATGGAAGAAGCTCACCGGCTTCCCCGGCTGGGAGCTGGTCTATGCCATGCGCGAGGACGCGATCAAGAAGGCACCCAAGGCGCCCGAGATGTTTCTCGCAGCGCTGCAGGACGTCACCGCTTTTCTCAAGAGCGATCCCGACGGCGCGGACAAGATCGCGGTCGAAACCGTCAAGCTGCCGCCGGGCATCCTGAAGGAAGCGGTTCTGGCAAAGCGCTGGGATTTCGACGCGCAGCCGGCGTGGGGCGGCGAGCGCAAGGGCATCTGGGACACTTTTGAACGCGCGGTGGCGGCGGGCTTCCATCCCAAGCTGCCGGACCAAGCGATCATATATGCCCCCTGACCAGGATCACGCGACCGCGCCGTTCGAGGAACCGCGCCGTTCGCTCGCGATCAACAGCCTGCCGCGCGAAGCCATCTTGTCGATCGCGATCTTCCTGTGCCTGTGGCAGGCCATGTCCTATCTGGCGCCGACTTTAGGAATTCCGGCGTTCGCCATTCCCGGCCTCGGCCGCATCGCGCAGAGCCTGACCAAGATCACGCCGCTCGATGTCGCGGTGACGCTTGCGCGCGTGCTCGGGGCGCTGGTGCTGTCCTTCGTCATCGGGCTGGCGTTTGCGATCGTGATGCATCTCTCCGAGAGCCTGGAGCGCTATCTGCGGCCGATGGTGCGGGTGCTGATGGCCGTGCCAGTAGTGTCGTGGATCCTGTTTGCGGTGCTGTGGTTCAAGGGCGTCGAATTCCGCATCGCCTTCGTGCTGGTAGTGGTCTGCGCGCCGGTCTTCACCGTGGACGCGCTAGACAACATGCGCGAGGTGTCCAACGACTTGCGGCAGATGATCCGGTCGTTTCGGCCGACGCCGTTGCAGTTCTTTCATAAGCTGATGCTGCCGGCGATCACCCCCGGCCTGATCACCAGTTGGAAGATTACGCTCAGCCTGGCGATCCGCGTCGTGACCATCGCCGAACTGGTTGGCGCCGTCACCGGGATCGGTCATCAACTCTCGGTGGCGCAGGAGTTGTTTTCGGTGGCGGATGTGTTCGCCTGGACACTGGTGCTGGTCGTGTTGCTGTTCATTCTGGAGGCCCTGCTGGTCCGGCTCGAGACCCGCGTGCTGCGGTGGCGGGCATGACCGCATCCGCGGCGATCGAAGTCGCCAACCTGCGCAAAGTATTTCGCCAGACCACCTCCGGGCACTCGGTGGTGGCGATCCATCAATTGACGCTGCTCATCGAGCCCGGCGAGATGGTCGCGATCGTCGGCCAGACCGGCTGCGGCAAGTCGACCCTGTTCGACCTGCTGATCGGCCTGGAACACCCGACCGCCGGCAGCATCTCGATCGGCGGAAAGACACCCTATGACGACTTCAACCATTTCCGCGGCAGGATCGCGACCATCTTCCAGCAGGACCGGCTGTTGCCGTGGCGCTCGGCGCTGGACAACGTCAAGCTGCCGCTGGAACTGATCGGCGTCAGTGAAGACGTGCAACAGCAGCGTGCGATGGACTGGCTGAAGCGGCTCGGCTTGGAGAAGTTCGCCAACGCCTATCCGCGCGAACTGTCCGGCGGCATGCGCCAGCGCGTCGCCATCGCGCGCGCCTTCGCAGTTCAACCGGAGATCCTGCTGGCCGATGAATCCTTCAGCGCGCTGGACGAAGTCACCGCCGGCGAACTGCGCGAGACATTCGTGGCGCTGGCGCGAGAGTTCCATTCGACCGCCATCCTGATCACCCACCAGCTCGAGGAAGCCATGAGCGTCGGCGACCGTATCATTGTGTTCGGCAAGTCGGCGGCACTGCTGGCGGATATCCGGATGTCCGACTGGGCGATCGTGGATTATCCGCGATTACGCCAGGCGATCCAGAATACGCTGCAGGCCAACGCGCCGGATGCAGGGCTGGCGCGATAGCGAGACCTATGTTCCGGTAGGGCCGAATGAACGTCCCTCCCCGCCTCGCGCGGCTGCGCCGCGCTGCGGGGGTATAGCCTCCGTTGACATCGCCAAACCCGGCAGATACCTCAATTTCGTGGTCTGCCGATGCGGCGCCACCGCTGCGGAAACGCCGCGTCGATCCGTGCCTGCTGCCGGCACCTCATCAGGAATGGCGTCGCCATGATGGATTTCGCCACCCGGGTCCACAACCACAATTACCGGCTCGATCCGATCATCCGGTCGCTGCTGGACACCGATTTCTACAAGTTACTGATGCACCAGTTCATCTGGATGCTGTACGCACAGGTGCCGGTCACCTTCAGCCTGATCAACCGCACCAAGAAGGTGCGGCTGGCCCAGATCATCCCGGAAGCCGTGCTGCGCGCGCAGCTCGACCACGCGCGCACGCTGCGGTTCCGCGAGAACGAGCTGATCTGGCTGGCCGGCAACCGCTTCTACGGTCGCCGCGACATTTTCCGCCCCGAATATATCGAATATCTGCGCAGCTTCCGGTTGCCGGATTATCACCTCGAAACCATCGACGGCCAGTATGTGCTGACCTTCCAAGGCCCTTGGGCCGAGGTCACGATGTGGGAGATCTACGCACTGGCGATCGTCAGCGAGCTGCGCACCCGCAGCGCGATGTCAACGCTCGACAAGTTCGAGCTGGATATCCTCTACGCCCAGGCCAAGACCAAGATCTGGGGCAAGGTGCAGCGGCTGCAGGAACACCCAGACCTCAGGCTGGCCGAGTTTGGCACTCGCCGCCGCCACAGCTTCCTGTGGCAGGAATGGGTCACCGACGTGATGGCCAACGAGCTCGGCCGCACCTTCGTCGGCACCTCCAACGCCCTGCTCGCCTTCAAGCATTCGTTCGAGGCGATCGGCACCAATTCGCACGAGCTGCCGATGGTCGCGGCCTGCCTCGCCAACACCGACGCGGACCTGAAGCGCGCCCAATACGACGTGCTGGCGAAATGGCAGGAAGTCTATGACGGTGAGCTGCTGATCATCCTGCCCGACACCTTCGGCATGACGCAGTTTCTGCGCGACGCGCCGGAGTGGGCTGGGCATTGGACCGGCATGCGCATGGACTCCAAGGAGCCCGTCGCCGCCGGCGAGGAGATCATCGCCTGGTACGCCGCGCGCGGCGAGGATCCGCGCAAGAAGCGCGCGATGTTCTCCGACGGGCTGGAGGTCGACTCGATGATCGACTTGCACCAGAAATTCCGCGGCCGAATCCGCGAGAGCTTTGGCTGGGGCACTATGGCCACCAACGATTTCCGCGGCGCGCATCCGCGCGGCCTCGACACGCTCGATCCGATCAGCCTGGTCTGCAAGGTGACCTCGGCCAACGGCCGTGCCGCCGTGAAGCTGTCGGACAATCCGGCGAAGACCACCGGCAGCCCGGAAGAGATCGCACGCTACACGCGAATTTTTGGCGTGGAGGGTTTTGAGAAACACGCGGTGGTGGTCTGATTTCATTCGCGGCGTGTGAAGGCCTCGCGCTCGCCTCCCTCTCAGGTGTCATCGCCCGGCCTGGCGCGCAATTGCGCGCCTGGACCGGGCGCCCCAGTATACTCCGGCCGGCATGTACTGGATCACCCGGTCAAGCCGGGTGACGACAGCATTTGGCAGCCATGCAAAGGTGACAAAGAAAAAACGCCGCCCGGTTGCCCGGGCGGCGTTTCCTTTGATGCGATAAAGCCAGTGCCGCTTACAGCAGTCCCGCGCCCCTCGCCCACTTGTACTTGGCGCCGAGCACCTCCACAGGCAGCTCGGTCGAGTAGGCATAGGCCGGGATGCCGTTCTGGTAGAGATACTCCGCGGCCTCCTCGACCTCGACGTCGCCGGCGAGCGAGGCGACCATCGGCTTCTCGATGCCCTTGGCCTTCATCTCGTTCTTGATCTCGACCATGTTGCGCGCGAACACCATGGGCGGGGTGACGATGGTGTGCCAGTAGCCGAGGATCAGCGAATGCACGCGCTCGTCCGTGAGGCCGAGCTTCACCGTGTTGACGTAGGTGATGGGCGGTTCGCCGCCGGTGATGTCGACCGGATTGCCGGCGGCGCCGAATGGCGGGATGAACTTGCGGAACGCGGCATCGAGATCCGGCGGCATGGTCATCAGGCTCATGCCGTTGTCCACCACCGCATCCGACAGCAGCACGCCTGAACCACCGGCGCCGGTGATGATCAGCACGTTCTCGCCTTTCGGCGTCGGCAGCACCGGAATGCCGCGGGCGAATTCCAGCAGCTGGCGCAGCGAGCGGGCGCGGATCACGCCTGACTGCTTCAGCACGTCCTCGTAGATCTTGTCGTTGCCGGCGAGCGCGCCGGTGTGCGACGACGCCGCCTTGGCGCCCGCCGAGGTGCGGCCGGCCTTCAGGACGACCACGGGCTTGATCTTGGAGACGCGCTTGGCAGCCTCCGCAAAGGCGCGACCGTCCTTCAGGTCCTCGCAATGCTGGGCGATGATGTTGGTGTTGGGATCCTGCTCGAAGAAGGCGAGCAGATCGTCCTCATCGATGTCGCTCTTGTTGCCGAGCCCGACGATGGCAGAGACGCCCATCTTCGCCGAGCGCGAAAAGCCGATGATCGCCATGCCGATGCCGCCGGACTGCGACGAAAGTGCCGCCGAGCCCTTGACGTCGTAGGCGGTGCAGAACGTCGCGCAGAGATTGGCGGGGTGTAGTAGAAGCCGTAGATGTTCGGCCCCATCAGGCGGACATTGTACTTCTTGCCGATCTCGACGATCTCTTCCTGCAGTGCCGGCTCGTTGGCCTCCGCAAAGCCGGACGGGATCAGCACGGCGCCGGGGATCTGCTTCTCCCCGCATTCGATCAGCGCGCCTGCCACGAATTTTGCGGGGATCGCGAACACGGCGGTGTCGATCACGCCCTCGACGTCCTTGACGCTCTTGTAGGCCTTGCGGCCCATGATCTCGGTGGCCTTGGGATGGATCGGATAGATCTCGCCCTTGTAGCCGCCGTTGATCAGGTTCTTCATCACCGAGTTGCCGATCTTGCCATCCTCGGCGGAAGCGCCGATCACGGCGACCGCCTTCGGCATCATGATGCGGTTCATCGCAGTGACGATTTCGGCATTGGAGCGCGGCGCCGGGCGCGGTTTGTAGTCGAAGTCGACGACGATGCGCACGTCGGCGGCAATGGCGTCCTTCTTGGTGGCGAACACCGGATTGAGATCGAGCTCGACCATTTCCGGGAAGTCGCTGACCAGCTGCGACACCTTGACGATGATATCGGCCAGCGCCTCGCGGTTGGCAGGATCGCCGCCGCGCACGCCCTTGAGCATCTCGGCTGCCTGGATGCCGTCGAGCATCGACATCGCATCGTCATTGGTGGCCGGTGCGAGACGGAAGGTGACATCCTTCAAGACTTCGACCAGCACGCCGCCGAGGCCGAAGGCCACCAGCTTGCCGAACGAGCCGTCGGTGATCGAGCCGATGATCACCTCGGTGCCGCCCATCAGCATCTGCTGCACCTGCACGCCTTCGATCTTGGCGTCGGCCTTGTACTTCTTCGCATTGGCCAGAATGGTGTCATAGGCCTTCTGCGCGTCGTCCGCCGTCTTGACGCCGACGATGACGCCGCCGGCTTCGGTCTTGTGCAGAATGTCCGGCGAGACGATCTTCATCACAACCGGGAAGCCCATGCCCGTCGCCAGCGTCGCCGCCTCGGCAGCGGATGTCGCCACGCCTTCGCCCGGCACCGGAATGCCATAGGCATCGCAGACCAGCTTGCCCTCGGGCGCGGTCAGGCTGGTGCGTTTGTCAGCCCTGACGGCATCGAGAACTTTGCGGACCGCATCCTTGGCGGACGGCGCGGCGACCTTGGTAGCGAGATTTGTGGATGACATGGCTTCCTCCGTGAACGTCTGTTGAACCAGGCTGCGGTTGATGGCATTTGGTATGCCAGAAACAATCTTGTCAAGGCAGCACGCTGGTCGGAAGTGCTGAAAACGCTGGCAACTTGACATCGTGGTATTTGGTATGCCAAAAATTACTGGAGATTATTCTGATAAGACATCTCCCATGGAGGAGATGATTCATGGCCGTTCGCAGTAAACCAACCAAGGCGCCGCAGACTATGGCTGAGGCAGATATTGCGATCATGCGGATCGCCCCGGAGACCAGCTTCAAGAACAAGGCCTACGAGGCCTTGAAGGAAGCGATTCTCAAGATGGACATCTACACCACGGCCGAGCCGGTGATGCTCGACGAGCGTGCGCTGTCGGAACGCCTCGGGGTCAGCCGTACGCCGATCCGCGAGGCTATCGCGATGCTCGAGCAGGACGGCTTCGTCAAGACCATGCCTCGTCGCGGTATCGTCGTTGTCAAACGGACCAAGACCGAGATCGTCGACATGATCCGCGCCTGGGCGGCGCTGGAAAGCATGGCTGCACGTCTGATCACCACCACAGCGCGCAAGAAGGATATCTCGGCGCTGCGCGATTTCTTCAAGGATTTCGGCAAGGACCGGCTGCCGCAGGATCACGTCGAGGAATATTCCAGGGCCAATATCGCTTTTCACCAGGCGCTGATCTCGCTCAGCGAGTCGCCGGTGCTGGTCGACATGACCAACGACATCCTGCTGCATGTGCGCGGCTATCGGCAGCTGACGATCGGACGTACCGATCGCACCGCGACATCCCTGCCCGAGCATATGGCGATCATCGAGGCACTCGAGGAACGCAACACCGAACTCGCGGAGAAGCGCGCGCGCGATCACACGCTTGGGCTCGCGGCCTATGTCGAAGCGCACGGCCAGGAGCTGTTCACCAAGTCTGCGCAGGAAAAGGCTTCCTAAGATGCGGCTTACGGAAAGCGGCTCGCCGATTTGATACCAACGCCCATGCAGGCAACAGCGTCACAAGAATAGAAAAGGGAGATCGCGGATGACCGCACTGGCACAGAATATCGCTGCAGTAGACGCCGAGCCGGAGCTGACGGATGGCTTTCATCTGATCATCGACGCGTTGAAGCTCAACGGCCTCACAACGATCTACGGCGTGCCGGGCATTCCGATCACCGACTTCGGCCGCATGGCGCAGGCCGAGGGCATCCGCGTGCTGTCGTTCCGCCACGAGCAGGCCGCCGGCTACGCCGCCTCGATCGCCGGCTATCTCACCAAGAAGCCCGGCGTCTGCCTCACGGTGTCGGCCCCCGGCTTCCTCAACGGCCTCACCGCGCTGGCCCATGCCACCACCAACTGCTTCCCGATGATCCTGATCTCCGGCTCGTCCGAGCGCGAGATCGTCGACCTTCAGCAGGGCGACTATGAGGAGATGGACCAGCTCGCCATCGCCAAGCCGCTGTGCAAGGCCGCGTTCCGTGTGTTGCATGCCGCGGACATCGGCATCGGCGTGGCGCGCGCGATCCGCGCCGCGGTGTCCGGCCGCCCCGGCGGCGTTTATCTCGATCTGCCCGCCAAGCTGTTCGGCCAGGTGATCGATGCCGCCGCCGGCGAGAAGTCGCTGGTCAAGGTGATCGACGCCGCACCGGCGCAGATCCCCGGCCCCGACTCGATCAAGCGCGCGCTCGACGTGTTGAAGTCCGCCAAGAAGCCGCTGATCATCCTCGGCAAGGGCGCCGCCTACGCGCAGGCCGACGATGCCATCAAGGCGCTGGTCGAGACCTCCGGCATCCCCTTCCTGCCCATGAGCATGGCCAAGGGCCTGTTGCCGGACACCCATCCGCAGTGCGCCGGTGCCGCGCGCTCCACCGTACTGAAAGACTCCGACGTGGTGCTCTTGATCGGCGCGCGCCTCAACTGGCTGCTGTCGCACGGCAAGGGCAAGAGCTGGGGCGATCAGCCGAAGAAGTTCATCCAGATCGACATCGAGCCGAAGGAAATGGATTCCAACGTCGAGATCGTCGCACCCGTCGTCGGCGACATCGGCTCCTGCGTCGCTGCCCTGCTCGAAGGCATCGGCAAGGGCTGGACCAAGCCGTCGGCCGACTGGACCGGTGCCATCACCAAGAAGCGCGACGACAACATCGCCAAGATGGCGCCGCGGCTGATGAACAACAACTCGCCGATGGATTATCATGGCGCGCTCGGCGTGCTGCGGACCATCATCGCCGAGCGCCCGGACGCCATGCTGGTCAACGAGGGCGCCAACACGCTCGACCTCGCCCGCGGCATCGTCGACATGTACAAGCCGCGCAAGCGCATCGACGTCGGCACCTGGGGCATCATGGGCATCGGCATGGGCTACTGCATCGCCGCCGCCGTCGAAACCAGCAAGCCGGTGCTGGCGATCGAGGGCGACAGCGCGTTCGGCTTCTCCGGCATGGAGGTCGAGACCATCTGCCGCTACAATCTGCCGGTCTGCATCGTCGTGTTCAACAATGACGGCATCTATCGCGGCACCGATGTCAATCCGACCGGCGGCGCCGACGTGGCGCCCACCGTGTTCGTCAAGGGCGCGCGCTACGACAAGATGATGGAAGCCTTCGGCGGCGTCGGCGTCAACGTGACCTCGCCAGACGAACTCAAGCGCGCGGTCAACGAAGCCATGGATTCCGGCAGACCGACGCTGGTCAATGCGGTGATCGATCCGGCCGCCGGTAGCGAATCCGGCCGCATCGGCAATCTCAATCCGCAGAGCCTGCTGAAGAAGAAGAAATAACTCTGCATCTCGACGGGGTCGCAAGGCCCCCGCCTCTTCTCACTCCGCCGACGCGGCACAACACGATACGGGAGCAAGACCATGACTCAGGCGCTCAAGGGCGTTCGCATTCTTGATTTCACCCACGTCCAGTCCGGACCGACCTGCACGCAGTTGCTGGCCTGGTTTGGCGCCGACGTCATCAAGGTGGAGCGGCCGGGCGTCGGCGACATCACCCGCGGGCAGTTGCAGGACGTCCCCAACGTCGACAGCCTGTATTTCACCATGCTGAACCACAACAAGCGTTCGATCACCCTCGACACCAAGAACCCCAAGGGCAAGGAAGTGCTGGTCGCGCTTATCAAGTCCTGCGACGTGCTGGTGGAGAATTTCGGACCGGGCGTGCTCGACCGCATGGGCTTCCCGTTCGAGAAGATCCAGGAGCTCAACCCGAAGATGATCGTCGCCTCGATCAAGGGCTTCGGTCCCGGCCCCTATGAGGACTGCAAGGTCTATGAGAACGTCGCCCAGTGCACCGGCGGAGCAGCCTCCACCACCGGCTTCCGCGACGGCCTGCCGCTGGTCACCGGCGCGCAGATCGGCGACAGCGGCACTGGCCTGCATCTCGCGCTCGGCATCGTCACCGCGCTCTATCAGCGCACCGTCACCGGCCGCGGCCAGAAGGTCACCGCCGCGATGCAGGACGGCGTGCTGAACCTGTCGCGCGTCAAGCTGCGCGACCAGCAGCGCCTCGCCCACGGACCGCTCAAGGAATACAGCCAGTTCGGCGAAGGCATTCCGTTCGGCGACGCGGTGCCGCGCGCCGGCAACGATTCCGGCGGCGGCCAGCCCGGCCGCATCCTGAAGTGCAAGGGCTGGGAGACCGATCCGAACGCCTACATCTACTTCATCACCCAGGCGCCGGTGTGGGAGAAGATCTGCGACGTGATCGGCGAGCCCACCTGGAAGACCGACCCGGCCTATTCCAAGCCGGCGGTTCGCTTGCCGAAGCTCAACGAGATCTTTTCGCGCATCGAACAGTGGACGATGACCAAGACCAAGTTCGAGGCAATGGACGAGCTGAACGAGCACGACATCCCCTGCGGCCCGATCCTGTCGATGAAAGAACTCGCCGAGGACCAGTCGCTGCGCGCTACCGGCACGGTGGTCGAGGTCGATCACCCCGAGCGCGGCAAGTACCTGTCGGTCGGCAACCCGATCAAGATGTCGGACAGCCCGACCGTGGTCGAGCGCTCACCGCTGCTCGGCGAGCACACCGACGAGATCCTGCGCCAGGTGCTCGGCTTCAGCGACCACCAGGTCGCCGAGATCCACGATTCCGGCGCCCTGGCCCCGCCGCGGAAGGTGGCAGCCGAATAATCTCTTCAATCCGCCAATGATTTCAAAGGCCGCCGGACTCCGGCGGCCTTTTTGTTGCGGGAACTTTGATAAGAAATTCAAATCGACCAATTTTGCGCTGCAATATGGTTCTTGCTGCTATGCAAACAAAGGAATTGTCTCTGGCATCTGGTATACGTAGATTGTCCCCAGATGATTGGTGCGCTTCGAAGCGCCGCAGAAAGGGATAGATCCATGTCCAAGACCGCTTCTCTCGACCTCGCCCCGTCCAGCTCCTTGTTCGGCCGCCTGATGGCCACCGTTGACGGTTGGTTGATGTCCAGCGCCCGCATTGCGGTGCGTAACGGCGATTTGCCCCGCTTCGGTCTGTAAGACCCTATTTTTCAACGAGTTTCGCCGGCGCCGTCGCGCGCCTGCCCCGACTTCCTCCCAGACTTGGCCCCGGTTTCCGGGGCCATTTTTTCATTGCGTCCACAGATGGACTGCCGCCGGCCCCTGCGACGTTTTGGCAGATCCCGCACAGGATAAGCGCTTGCGCACTGGCATATCGCATACCAAAATGCCTGGCCGGCAATGCTTCGACTGAATGAAAGCATTTTGGGAGGGGATCAAGGCTCGCGACGTCTCGGTAATGAGGCACGAGCCGCATGCATGCGCGCCGCATCCAGATTCGAAAACCCAAGCCTGATCGCAGCTTGCGTGCCGGGGCCGTTTGGCACAGTTTTGCTGCACCCTGCGGGGTTTTGTATGCTGTCATCTGTATCCGAAAAGCTGAAGGAAGAGTCCCGCTAAACCAGTTCTGATTTCCAAGTCGACGATCGATCGACGCAATCAAGATCAATGGGAGAGAAAACGATGACGCGTTCTGCCTCTTGTTTCGCGCTCGGCACGGTTATGTGCTTGTTCGCCGGCGGCTTTGCCCCCGCGTCTGCCGCCTGGGAGCCCATGAGGCCCGTGGAATTCATCGTGCCTGCCGGCACCGGCGGCGGTGCCGACCAGATGGCCCGCACCATCCAGGGCATCGTCACCAAGCATAATCTGATGAAGCAGCCGATGGTGGTGATTAACAAGTCCGGCGGCGCCGGAGGCGAAGGTTTTCTCGACGTCAAATCCGCGGCCAACAATCCGCACAAGATCATCATCACGCTCTCGAACCTGTTCACCACGCCGCTCGCCACCGGCATTCCCTTCAACTGGAAAGACCTCACACCGGTCGCGATGCTGTCGCTCGATGAGTTCGTGCTGTGGGTCAATGCCGACAAACCGTACAAGACCGTCAAGGAGTTCGTCGATGCGGCAAAGGCCGCCCCCGCGGGCACCATGAAGATGGGCGGCACCGGTTCGAAGCAGGAGGACCAGATCATCACCGTCGCGGTCGAGAAGGCCACCGGCACCAAGTTCACCTACATTCCCTACAAGGGCGGCGGCGAAGTCGCGGTGCAGCTCGTCGGCAACCATATCGACTCCTCGGTGAACAATCCGATCGAGGCAGTGGCGCAATGGCGTGGCGGCAAGGTGCGTCCGTTGTGCGTGTTCGACGGCAAGCAGATGGCCTATGACGGGCAGGTCGCCGATGGCAAGGCCTGGAAAGATATTCCGACCTGCAAGTCGCAAGGCCTCGACATGGAATATGTCATGCTGCGCGGCGTCTTCATGTCGCCCAAGGCGACGAAGGACCAGATCGAATATTATGTCGAGCTGTTCAAGAAAGTTCGCGCTACGCCGGAATGGCAGGACCTCATGAAGAACGGCGCCTTCAACACCACCTTCATGACCGGAAGCGACTATGCCGGCTGGGTCGAGAAGGAAGAGAAGCGTCACGAGACCCTGATGAAGGAAGCCGGCTTCCTCGCGCAAGGTAACTGAACCAGCACGGCCACCGATCGCCCGCATCCGCTTCACCGGCGCTTGGCTCGCAGCCAGGCCCGGGCACGTATGGAGTTTTCATGACCGCGCATGGTTCACGCAATGTCGGCCCCACGCACAGGGCGGTGGAATCCGGGGTCACGCTGGTGATCGCTGTCTTCGGTGCCATCGTGGTATTCGGCAGCATCAAGGCCGGCATCAACTGGGGCGCCGAGGGTCCGCGCGCCGGATTCTTCCCGTTCTATGTCGGGCTGATCATCATCGTCTCCAGTGCGATCAATCTCTGGAACGTGCTGCGCGACGATCACGGCGGCCTGTTCGCGGAATGGAGCCAGCTTCGCCAGGTCTTCAGCGTCGTCATTCCCACGGCCATCTATGTGGCCGCAATGCCGTTCACCGGGCTCTATCTGGCATCGATGATCTTTATCGCCTGGTTCATGCGGTGGCTGGGCAATTACAAATGGCCGATTGTCGCGGCCATTTCGCTCGGCATGCCCATCGTCACCTACGTCATATTCGAGCGCTGGTTTTTGGTCCCGCTGCCCAAGGGACCGATCGAAGAATGGCTCGGTCTGTAGTTTCGTAGCATTCGTCAGCAGGTATTGAGGACTCCGAGAACATGGAAGAAATTGCCAATCTCTTTCACGGCTTTGCCGTTGTCCTGCAGCCCTTCAATATCGCGGTAATGGTCCTCGGCATCGTGCTGGGCGTGATCATCGGCGTGCTGCCGGGACTGGGCGGCGCCAACGGCGTTGCCATTCTGCTGCCGCTGACCTTCAGCATGCCGCCGACATCCGCCATCATCATGCTGTCCTGCATCTACTGGGGAGCGCTGTTCGGCGGCGCGATCACCTCGATCCTGTTCAACATACCCGGAGAACCATGGTCGGTAGCCACCACCTTCGACGGCTACCCGATGGCGCAGCAGGGCAAGGCCGCGGAAGCCCTCACTGCCGCCTTCACATCGTCCTTCGTCGGCGCGCTGTTCGCCGTCATCATGATCACGCTGGTCGCACCGCTGGTGGCGAGCTTCGCGCTGCAGTTCGGGCCGGCGGAAAAATTCGCGGTCTACTTCCTGGCCTTCTGCAGTTTCGTCGGACTGAGCAAGGAACCGCCGTTCAAGACCGTCGCCTCGATGATGATCGGCTTCGCGCTCGCCGCCGTGGGCCTCGACTCCATAACCGGCCAGTTGCGCCTGACGTTTGGTTCGACGGAGTTGCTCAACGGCTTCGACTTCCTGATCGCGGTCATCGGCCTGTTCGGCCTCGGCGAGATTTTCCTGACGATGGAGGAAGGCCTTAACTTCAAGGGCGGTAAAGCTAAGATCGACCTGCGTATCGTGCTCAAGACCTGGAAGTCGCTGCCGCGCTACTGGATGACGTCGCTGCGTTCCTGCGTGATCGGCTGCTGGATGGGCATCACCCCCGCCGGCGCCACCCCGGCCTCCTTCATGAGTTACGGCATCGCCAAGCGTGTCTCGAAGAACGGCAAGAATTTCGGCAAAGGCGAGATCGAGGGCGTCATCGCGCCGGAAACCGCTGCCCACGCCGCCGGCACCGCCGCGCTGCTGCCGATGCTGTCGCTCGGCGTTCCCGGTTCGCCGACCGCAGCCGTGCTGCTTGGCGGACTGCTGATCTGGGGCCTGCAGCCCGGCCCGATGCTGTTCGTCGAGCAGAAGGAATTCGTCTGGGGCCTGATCGCCTCGATGTATCTCGGCAATCTCGTCGGGCTGATCATCGTGCTGACCTGCGTGCCTGTATTCGCCGCCATCCTGCGGGTGCCGTTCAGCATCATCGCACCGCTGATCCTTGTGCTGTGTGCGATCGGCGCCTATTCCGTCCACAACAGCACCTTCGACGTGGTCATGATGCTGGTGTTCGGCGTGATCGGTTACGCGCTGAAGAAGTGCAACTATCCGCTGGCACCCTTGGTGCTGGCGATCGTGCTCGGCGACAAGGCGGAAGAAGCCTTCCGGCAGTCACTGCTGGGCTCGCAGGGGGCGCTGGGAATCTTCTTCTCCAACAGCCTGGTCAGCACGATCATGATCCTGGGACTGATCGCGCTGTTCTGGTCGGTGATCTCCAACGGCCTCTCCCGCCTCCGCCCGCCGCGGCCGCAAGCTGCGCAATAGCACTCCGTTTCCCGGACGCGCTGCGGCATTCTTCATGCCGCTGCGCAGATCCGGAATCCCGGCTGCTTCACACGCCCCACCGGGGCCCCCGCCCCGGCTGTGCGCATTACGCTCCCTAACGATGCTTCGCATTGTCAGGGCACGCACTGCACTGCGTCCGGGGAACGGACTATCGCACCCGCGCAGTGCTGGGGTTTCGTCTTTCGATAGCTGCATGCTTCTGCTACTTCACCCTCCCGCCGGCGGCCGACCACCGCCGGCTTGCTCGTTTGTGCTGCAGCACAGCAATGCAGAATTTACGGCGACAAGCCGTCAAGATTTTCCTTGTCTACTGGCATATCATATACCAAACTGCCTGAGGTAGAGCGCTACAAAAACAGAATGGCGCCTCGGGAGAGAAACGTATGACGGATGCAGTTCACGGAGCGACTCCAGCCATCGGACGCGTCAGCGACGCGTATCGCTGGACGCAATTGGCCATTGGCGTCGGCGCCATGGTGATGATCGCCAACTATCAATACGGCTGGACGTTCTTCGTCCCCGACATCCAGAAAAATTCGGCTGGGATCGCGCCTCGATCCAGTGGGCATTTACGCTGTTCGTGCTGTTCGAAACCTGGCTGGTGCCGATCGAAGGCTGGTTCGTCGATAAATACGGCCCGCGTATCGTCGTGCTGGTCGGCGGCATCCTGTGCGGCATCGGCTGGGCGATCAACGCGCAGGCTGAAACGCTGAACGGCTTCTATCTCGGCATGATCGTGGCGGGCATCGGCGCCGGCGGTGTCTACGGCACCTGCGTCGGCAACGCGCTGAAGTGGTTTCCCGACAAGCGCGGCCTTGCCGCGGGCATCACTGCCGCCGGCTTCGGCGCCGGCTCCGCGCTGACCGTGGCGCCGATCCAGGCGATGATCGCCGGCTCCGGCTTCCAGACGACCTTCCTGTACTTCGGTCTCGGCCAGGGCCTGATCATCGTCATCCTCGCATTCTTCCTGTACGCGCCGAAGGCCGGCCAGGTGCCGGCCGTGACGGTGAATGCCAATGTCATCCAGACGCGGCGCAACTACGCGCCGACCGAGGTGATCCGCCACCCGATCTTCTGGCTGATGTATTTCATGTTTGTGATCGTGGGTGCCGGCGGCCTGATGGTGACGGCAAATCTGAAGCCTATCGCGGCAGACTGGAAGATCGACAACGTGCCGGTGACCTTGATGGCGATGACGATGACCGCCGTCACCTTCGCTGCCACCATCGACCGCGTGCTCAACGGCCTGACCCGGCCGTTCTTCGGCTGGATCTCCGATAAGATCGGCCGCGAGAATACGATGTTTATCGCCTTTGGCATGGAAGGCGTCGGCATCTATCTCCTGTATCTGTGGGGCCACGATCCGCTGTGGTTCGTCCTGCTGTCCGGCTTCGTGTTCTTCGCCTGGGGTGAGATCTACTCGCTGTTTCCCTCCACCTGTACCGACACATTCGGCTCGAAGTTCGCAACGACCAATGCCGGCCTGCTCTACACGGCGAAGGGCACGGCAGCTCTGCTGGTCCCGGTCGCCAACTACATGCAGCAGTCATCCGGTAGCTGGGACAACGTCTTCCTGATTGCGGCGGGCGCCAACATTCTGGCTTCGCTGCTGGCGATCGCGGTGCTCAAGCCGTGGCGACGTTCGGTGGTCAGCAAGGCGCTGGCCGTCTAGCCTTCTTCACGACGTCATCAAGCGCGCTCGGCTCCGGCCGGGCGCGTTTTTTGCGTGTAGTCGTCATGCAAATGCCGGCTTTCCTTCGCAGAAAGCTGAACGATGACCTGTGCGCACTCCCGTGCCGAGGGATCCGGCCGGCTTCGCACTGCAGCACAACTGCTCCGAAGACGGGCTTGCAAGTTGGAATATAATATACCAGACTTCCGGCGAAATCGACGCTTGCGACATTAAGTCACAAACCTTGCGGCATTAAGCCGCAAAAGGAAGCGCGCATCGGGAGGTCTTATGATTCCACAAACAGACGCGACGACGCAGGCCACCGCCCCCGGCAACTTCCGCTGGATTCAGCTCGCGATGGGCATCGTCTGCATGGCGATGATCGCCAACCTGCAATACGGATGGACGCTGTTCGTCGATCCGATCGATGCGAAGTATCACTGGGGCCGCGCCGCAATCCAGCTCGCCTTCACCCTGTTCGTGGTGGTCGAGACCTGGCTCGTTCCGGTCGAGGCATGGTTCGTCGACAAGTATGGCCCGCGCGCCGTGATCATGTTCGGCGGCGTGATGATCAGCCTTGCCTGGATCCTGAACTCCTACGCCGACTCGCTGGTGCTGCTGTACGCCGCGGCCATCTTCGGCGGCATTGGCGCCGGTTCGGTCTACGGTACCTGCGTTGGGAACGCGCTGAAATGGTTTCCCGACCGTCGCGGACTCGCAGCTGGCGCCACCGCCGCCGGGTTCGGTGCCGGTGCCGCCATCACCGTGGTGCCGATCGCCAACATGATCGCTGCCAGCGGCTATCAGCATGCCTTCTTCACCTTCGGCATCGGCCAGGGCGTGATCGTGTTCATCCTCGCCTTCTTCATGCGCAAACCGTTGCATGCCATGCCGGCCAAAAAGAAGCAGCTCCATCTGCCACAAAGCCGTATCGACTTCACCCCGCCGCAGGTGCTGCGCACCCCGATCTTCTGGGTGATGTATCTGGTCTTCGTGATGGTTGCTGCTGGCGGCCTGATGACGGCGGCGCAGATCGCACCGATCGCTCACGACTTCAAGATCGCCAACTCGCCGGTCAGCCTGGCGGGCTTCCAGATGGCCGCGCTGACCTTCGCGATCTCGCTCGACCGTATTTTCGACGGCTTCGGCCGGCCGTTCTTCGGCTGGGTGTCCGACACGATCGGCCGTGAACACACCATGTTCATCGCCTTCGGGACGGCGGCCCTGATGCTGCTGACGCTATCGGCCTACGGCCACATTCCGATGGTGTTCGTGCTTGCCACCGCTGTGTACTTCGGCGTGTTCGGCGAGATCTACAGCCTGTTCCCGGCCACCTCGGGCGACACCTTCGGCGCCAAGTTCGCCACCACCAACAACGGCATGCTGTACACGGCCAAAGGCACCGCCGCACTGCTGGTACCGGTGGCTAGCCTGGTAGCCTCGCGCTACGGCTGGCAGGCGGTGTTCGTGATTGCCGTGGCGCTGAACGCCACTGCAGCGCTGCTCGCCCTGTTCGTCATCAAGCCGATGCGGCGCGCCTTCATCAATGGCAACGAGTTCGCCACGGCGGACGCCGCGGCACGGAACGCCAAGACGGCTTAGCCGCTTCCCAATGCCCGAGTTGAAAAGGCGCTCCTCACGGGGCGCCTTTTTGCTGAACCGACTTTGCACGCGCAGAGACGAACGCTCAGCTCCGCTTGCCTCGAAGGCCAAAGGGAAAAAACGTAAGTGGTACTGACGCTTATTCGAATTGACCCGCAGGCGTTTCGTGTTGACATCTGGCATTATGTATACCAATTTGTGGCATACAAGAACTGATCAACAACTGACCTGAGGAGGATGCGATGAAAGTCGGAGACGTCCTGCGCAAGAAGAGCACGCGCATCGCCACGGTGCGGATGAACGAGACCGTCGCCATTGCGGCCCAGCTGTTGCGAGCCGGAAACATCAGCGCGCTGGTGGTGAAGGATGTCTGCCGCACCGAAGGCAATACCGCGGTCGGTATGTTCAGCGAGCGCGACGTGGTGCGTGCCGTCGCCGAACACGGCGCGGCCGGCCTCAACCTCAAAGTATCGAACCTGATCTCGGTACAGCAGCTGATCTCCTGCCGCTCCACCGACACGCTTGAGCATGTCCGCCACCTCATGAACAAGAACCACATCCGCCACGTGCCGGTCATCGACGACCACACGCTGATCGGCGTCGTCAGCATTCGCGACATCTCGACCGCGCTTGAGCACGATGGCGTGGATGAGAAGCACGCCGCGGTGGCATAGCCCCACGACGTCGTTCCGGGGGCGCGAGAGCGAAGCTCGAGCGAACCTCAGCCGCTCTACTTGGAGCGGCGGGGAACCTCGACATGAGACGATGAACATCTCGGGATTCCCCGGCAACCCTGTTGGAGTGGCTGAGGTCTGCTCGCAACTGCCGTGCTCGCACACCGAAATGACAGCTGCGGCAACCGCCATATGTTATGGCGTGCCGGCGCTCGCCCGATGGACATTCCCTCCATCGGGCGGCATCCTCTCCCCAACAGCAAACAACGTGCGCCTTCCGTGCGCCGGAATTTTGGGGAGACCCCATGATCAAGACCCGCTTCACCGAACTCGTTGGCGTTGAGCATCCGATCGTACAGGGCGGCATGCAATGGGTGGGGCGCGCCGAACTGGTCGCCGCCGTCGCCAATGCCGGCGCCCTCGGCATGATCACCGCGCTGACCCAGCCGACTCCGGAGGACCTCACAAAGAAATCGCGCGTTGCCGCGATCTCACCGACCGACCGTTCGGCGTGAACCTGACCATCCTGCCCTCGATCAAGCCGCCGCCCTATGCGGAATATCGCGCGGCGATCATCGAGAGCGGCATCAAGATCGTCGAGACCGCCGGTAACAAGCCGCAGGAGCACGTCACCGAATTCAAGAAGCACGGCGTCAAGGTGATCCACAAATGCACCAGCGTGCGCCATGGCCTGTCGGCCGAGCGCATGGGCGTGGATGCGATCTCAATCGACGGCTTTGAATGCGCAGGCCATCCCGGCGAGGACGACACGCCGGGCCTGATCCTGATTCCTGCGGCCGCCGACAAGATCAAAATTCCGATGATCGCATCCGGCGGGTTCGGCGACGGCCGCGGCCTCGTCGCCGCCCTGGCGCTGGGCGCCGAAGGCATCAATATGGGCACGCGCTTCATGTGCACCAAGGAGAGCCCGATCCATCAGGCCGTGAAGGAGCGCATCGTCGCCAATGACGAGCGCGAGACCGAGCTGATCTTCCGCACCATGCGCAACACCTCGCGCGTAGCGAAGAACGCGGTGAGCCAGCAGGTGGTGGCGCTGGAGAAGCAAGGCGCCACCTTCGAGCAGGTCCGCGAACTGGTTGCCGGTGCCCGCGGCAAGATGGTCTACGCCACCGGCGACGCCGAGGACGGCATCTGGTCGGCCGGCCAGGTGCAGGGCCTTATCCACGACATTCCGAGCTGCATGGAGCTGGTCTCGCGTATCGTGCGCGACGCCGAGGCCATCATCCGGTCGCGACTTGAGTCCATGCTGTCCGGCGGCCAGCGCCAAGCCGCGGAATAACTGTCACCAACCCAGCACTGAAACGAGCACGATCCGATGAAAGCCTTTGTCTACGGCGCCGATGGCGCTGCGATCACCGACGTTGCGCAACCATCACCATCGGGCACCCAGGTGCTGATCCGTGTGCGCGCCTGCGGGCTCAACCGCGCCGACCTCGGCATGACCAAGGGCCATGTCCACGGCAGCGCCGGCGGTGCCGGCACCGTGCTGGGCATGGAATGGGCGGGAGAAGTGGCTGAGCTGGGCCCGGACGCCAAAGGCGTCAAGGTCGGCGACCGCGTGATGGGCTCGGGTGCCGCGGCCTTCGCCGAATATACGCTGGCGGATCACGGTCGTGTCTTTCACATCCCGTCCAACGCGAATATGAGCCTGGAAGAGGCCGCCACCCTGCCCGTCGCCCTTACCACCATGCACAACGCGCTGGTGACCAACGGCGGCTTGCAGCCCGGCCAGTCGGTGCTGATCCAGGGCGCCAGCTCCGGCGTCGGCCTGATGGCGCTGCAGATCGCAAAGCTCAAGGGCGCGAAGACGGTCATCGGCTCCTCGACGAATGCGGAGCGACGCAGCCGGCTGCACGAGTTCGGCGCCGACCTCGCCGTCGACTCCAAAGACGCCGGTTGGGTCGACGAAGTTCTGAAGGCCACCGACGGCGAAGGCGTCGACCTCATCATCGACCAGATCTCGGGCCCGATCGCCAACCAGAACCTGAAGGCCACCAAGGTGCTCGGCCGCATCGTCAATGTCGGCCGGCTCGGCGGCACCCATGGCGACTTCAACTTCGACCTGCACGCGGCGCGCCGCATCCACTACATCGGCGTCACCTTCCGCACCCGCTCGGCACAGGAAATCCGCGATATCTTCAGCGCCGTCCGCGCCGATATCTGGCCGGCGGTGGAAGCCGGCAAGCTCAAGCTGCCGATCGACAGGGTCTATCCCTTCGCCGAGATCGGCAAGGCGTTCGACCACATGGAAGCCAATGCGCATCTCGGCAAGATCGTGGTGACGCTGTAATCGCAGTGATCGTAGGGTGGGCAAAGGCGCCCTTGCGCCGTGCCCACCATCTTACGCCGCGATTTGCATGGTGAGCACGCGTCTCCGCACTGCGCGCGGTGAAGCTTTGCCCACCCTACATCACCCCGCATCCCGCAAAATCATATCCGATGCCTTCTCGGCGATCATGATGATCGGCGCGTTGGTGTTGCCCGACACCAGATCGGGCATGATCGATCCGTCGATCACGCGCAGGCCGTCGATGCCGCGCACCCGGAGCTGCTGATCGACCACCGCCAGCGGATCGTTGCCCATGCGACACGTCGAGGTCGGATGATAGATCGTGCTACCGCGCTGCCGGCAATAGGCCAGCAGCTCGTCGTCGCTTGCCACATCGCGGCCGGGATCGATCTCGGCGACGACGAAGGGCTTCAGCGCCGGCGCGTGCAGGATTTTGCGCAGGATCTTCAAACCCTCGACATTGGCGGTCCGGTCGGTCTCGGTGGCGAGATAGTTGATGCGGATCTCCGGCGGCACGGCAGGATCGGCACTTCTGATGCGCAACGATCCGCGGCTCTCCGGGCGCAGCTGGCAGATCGAGGCCGAAAAAGCGGAGTACGGATGCAGCTTCTCGCCCATCTTGTCGGTCGAGAACGGCAGGAAGTGCACCTGAATATCCGGCGTCGCCAATCGGGGATCGGTCTTGAAGAAGGCCGCGGCGGTGCCGGCCGCAATGGTCAGCGGTCCGGTCCGAAATGCCGCATATTGCAGCCCGGTCATCATCTTGCGCAGCGGGTTGTTGACCACGTCATTCAGCGTGATGGCATTTTTGGCGCGCATGATCATGCGCACCTGCATATGGTCCTGCAAGTCGTGGCCGACACCCGGCGCGTCCAGAACCACGTCGATGCCATGCTGGCGCAGCAGGTCGGCGGGACCAATGCCGGAGAGCTGAAGCAGTTGCGGCGAATTATAGGCGCCGCTGCACACCAGCACTTCCTTGCCCGCGCGCACGGTATGAACAACGCCGTTCTGCTTGTAGGCGACGCCGACGGCGCGGCGCTCCTCGAACAGAATACGCTGGGCGTGGGCCTCGGTCTCGACGCGCAGTTTGCCTGACTTCAGCGCCGGACGCAGATAGGCCACCGCGGTGCTGGCCCGGCGGCCCCGTCGCGTCGTGGTTTGAAACATGCCGGCACCTTCCTGGGTGACGCCATTGAAGTCGGGGTTGAACGGAAGGCCGGTCTCGACCGCCGCGGCGATGAAGGCGTCGGACAGCGGGTCGGGATGCCGTGTATCGGAGACCGGCAGAGGACCTCCCGTGCCATGGAATTGATCGCCGCCGCGCTGCTGGTCCTCGGCCTTCTTGAAATACGGCAGGACGTCGTCAAAACCCCAGCCGGCATTTCCGAGCTGGCGCCAGCGATCGTAGTCCTCATGCTGGCCGCGCACATAGAGCAGCCCGTTGATCGAACTCGAACCGCCGAGCACCTTGCCGCGCGGCTGAAACACTTTGCGGCCATCCAGCCCCGGCTCCGGCTCGGTCTCGTACATCCAGTTGACGGTCTTTTCCTTGAACAACTTGCCGTAGCCAAGCGGCACGTGGATCCAGATGTTGCGGTCCTTCGGGCCAGCCTCAAGCAGCAGCACGGAATGCTTGCCGGATGCGGTCAGGCGGTTGGCGAGCACACAGCCCGCGGAACCGGCACCGACGATAACATAGTCGAATACATGAGCGGCAGAAGCTCCCGGGGACCCGGGCGCATTTGAGTTTTTCATTTTTGTTTCCCCGGCACTCCATCGGCGGAGGCACCGCGTAAAAGCTACGCAACCATCGCCCCAATCACAACACTGTCGTGCAGATGTGTAACCCGGTATTCACCATCGGGATAACTTGCCCGCCCTGTTGCCACCGCGTGCACTGTTCTATGGTGACGTGCAGATCGAGCGACTTCATATTGTGCTGCTGCGAAGCCGCGTTGCGAAGCTCCGTATCGTGTCCTCCCGAGCCAAAGGTAGAAGCATGCGCCCGTCGCGACGCGCCTTCGTGAAGTGGATGACGGCGGGCGGCATTTCGCTCAGCCTCTCGCGGCTCGCCCAAGCCGAAGATATCGCCTTCGATACGCGCGAGACGCTGCCAGGGCGCAATGCCTTCAATCCGGCGGCCAAGGGCGCCGGTCGCGTCGATGGCGTCGCCAAGGTCACCGGTGCAAAACTCTATGCATCCGATTTCCGCGCCGCGGACATGCCGGGCTGGCCCTCCACCACGTCCCACGCGGTCCTGATCCGCGCGCCTGACGCGACCCACGTCTATATCGGCATGGATCTGGCGCGCCTCACCGGCGCGATGAAGCCGACCGTGGTCGTCAGCGCGGCCGAGATCGACGGCATCGGCCTCAGCATCCCCGCTTTCTACACCGGCGACCTGTTCTGCCCGCTCGGCAAGACGCCGCTCTATATGGGGCAGCCCGTCGCGCTGCTGATCTTCGACACGTTCGATGCTTTCGACCGCGCGCGCCTTGCCCTGCGCGACAACACCTTTGTGAGATTCGGCGAGGAGACGGGCCCGGTATCGCAGCCGCCGTTCGCCGCGTTCCGTTTCACCCGGGTCGCCGGCCCCACGCCGGATGCGCCCGACGTCTATTCGCCGATCATGGCCGGCTGGGTCAGCCCTGGCAAAATCCAGAACACCGAACTGCCAGTATGGGCACCGTTCGCCAAGGAAACGACGAAGCCCTACGGCGAAGCCGCCCGCCATGGCGAGGCCATTCGCGCCGGCCTCGACGCCAGCAATCCGGACATGCTGGTGCTGGATCGCCAGTTCGATACCCAGTCGATCGATCCGATGTTCCTGGAGCCCGAAGCCGCCCTCGGCTGGTACGATGCGGGCAGCAAGCAGCTCGAACTGGTGCTCGGCGTGCAGTCGCCCTACGATACCACGGAATCGCTCGGCGAGTTGTTCGGCAAGGCAAAGGCGCCGTTCAAGCCCGCAAAAATCCATTCGAACTACGCCCATATGGGCGGCGGCTTCGGCGGTCGCGACCACACGCCGTTCGTGTTCTACATCGCGCTCGCCGCCATGTTCTTTCCGGGCCGCCCGGTACGGCTGGCCCATGATCGCTACCAGCAGTTTCAGGGCGGCATCAAGCGCCACGCCATCAAGATGCACTCGCGGATCGGCATCGACCGCAAGACCGGCAAGATCCTCGCTTTCGCCGCCGATCATGTGCTCGATGGCGGCGGCCTCGCCAACTTCTCGCCCAACGTCGCGACCGTCGCCGCCAACGCCGCGCTCGGCATCTATGACGTGCCGAAGGTCGACGTCACCACGGTGGCACTGCATTCCCGCGGCGTGACCGCCGGATCGATGCGTGGCTACGGCACGCTGCAGACCATGAGCGCCATCGAGGTGCTGGTCGACGAAGCCGCCGCCGAACTCAAACTGGATCCGATCGATTTCCGCCGCCGCAACGCGCTGAAGCAGGATGGCCGCACCCTCGCCGGCAATCGCTACATCGTCTCGGTGCGCACGCCTGAAATTCTCGATAAGCTCGAGCAGCACGCGATCTGGCAGAACCGCGTCGCCGAAAAATCAAAGGCCAAGCCCGGCTTCCTGGTCGGCACCGGCGTCGCCGTCGCCACCAAGGACTACGGCACCGGCGGCGACTGTTCCAACGGGCGCGTCGAACTCGGGCCCGACGGACACATCGCGATCTGGAACGATCACACCGAGATGGGGACCGGCGTCGGCACTGCGCTGGCCAACCGCGTGGCGCTGCACCTCGGCGGCACCTCCGATGAAGTCGCGGTCGCCCAGGTCGGCGCGTTCGATGCGCTCGGCATGATCACCTCCGGCGATTCCTACACTATGGATCAGAAGACGCAGGACGCGGCGGAGAAGAACCCGTGCTGGGTGCCGGCCATCAGTTCGGCGACTTCCGCCTCGATCGGCGCCCATGTCGGCACGCATGCACCGGCGGAAGCCGCCAAGGTGATCTTCCAGTTCGGCCTGTGGCCGGCAGCATTGCTGCTGTGGAAGATCGCGCCGACCGATCCACGCGCGAAGGAGTTCGCCAAGTCGCAGTGGAAGAACGGTGAGCTGACGTTTGCCGGGCTGCCGCCGTTGCCGCTGAAAATGCTAGCTGCCACCGCGCATGCGCGCGGCCTGGTCACCGGCGCCATGGCCCACGGCTTCTCGCGCTGGGAATGGTCGCGGGGGCGCTTCCAGCTGGGCGGCGTGCCGTACCGTGCCGAGATCGACGCGCTGGCGGTGCGCCGCGGCAACGGGCCGTTCCAACGGCTCGACCGCGTCAGCGTCAAGTTTCCGCCGACCGGCAACAACCGCATCGGCACGTCGTACACGTCGATGTGCGGCACTGCCGTGCGCGTGGAGATCGAGAAGGCCACCGGTATTCTGAGGATCGCCAAGGCCTACAGCGTGCTCGAATGCGGCCAGGCGCTGGTGCCGGAGTTGGTGCTCGGACAGGCGCAGGGCGGATTCGCCATGGGCGTCGGCTACGCGCTGCTGGAGACGCTGCCGCCGTTCGAGGGCGGCCCCGGCAACGGACAGTGGAATCTCGGGCAATATCTGATCGCGCGCGGCTCCGACCTGCCGCTGCAGGATCTGGAAATCGAGATGCTGCCGCCGCTGCCCGATGAAAAGCCAAAGGGCATTGCGGAAGTCGTCATGATCCCGGTCGTGCCGGCGCTGCTCAATGCCATCCATGACGCCACCGGCCGGCGCTTCCAGTCGCTGCCGGTGCCCCAAAGCCTGCTCAAGGGAGCGCTCGCGTGACAGCACTGAGCATCACCATCAACGGCAAGGCGCATGGTCCCACCGAGGTGCGCGACGATCTCAGCATGAACGATTTTCTGCGCGAGCATCTCGGCATGACCGGCACCAAGTTCGGCTGCGGTGCCGCGCAGTGCCTGAGTTGCGCAGTCATCGTCGACGCGCCGGACGGCACCAGCTCCACCAGCCCGACCTGCGTCGTCTCCGCGGCGAGCTTCAACGGCATGGCGATCCGCACCGTCGAGGGTCATGCGACGGACGGCGAACTGACGGTTCTGCAAAGGCCTTCATCGAACACTTCGCGTTCCAGTGCGGCTACTGCACCGCCGGCTTCCTCAATGAGGGCCAGGTGCTGCTCGAACGCCTGGCGAAGACCCCGGTGGCGCGCGACGGGCTGGAGGCCTTGATCACCGAAGCGCTCGACGGCCACCTGTGCCGCTGCACCGGTTACATCAAGTACCATGAAGCCGTGCGCGACGTGATCCTCGCCGACCCGAAACGCTATCTCGTCTAGACAAGACCGACGGCCGCATGACCGGCATCAGGAGCGACCATATGACCGAGATGCCGGGCAAGACCGTCGCGATGATTGCCGCGCTCGCGATCGGCATGCTCACCGGCTTTGCCGCGGCCGAACCCGGATCGAACGGGCTCGCCTCGCCGCAGAGCTTTGACGGCATCGCAGACGTCAATGCGCGCTCCGCCGCGATCTTCACCGAACTTGGCAAGGTGCTGACCAATCCGCGCTGCACCAACTGCCATCCTGCCGGCGACAGGCCCTATCAAGGCGATCAGGCCAAGCTGCATCAGCCGCCGGTGGTTCGTGGCGTCGATGGCCACGGCACCGAGACCATGCGCTGCGCCAGTTGCCACCGCGCCGCGAATTTCGATCCCGCCCGCACCCCGGGCCATCCGGAGTGGCATCTCGCGCCGCTGGAAATGGCCTGGCAGGGCAAGACCGTGGCGGAGATCTGCCAGCAGATCAAAGATCCCGCCCGCAACGGCAACCGTCCGGTGGAAGCGCTGATCGATCATATCGGCAAGGACACGCTGGTGGGTTGGGCCTGGCACCCGGGCTTCGGCCGCACGCCGGCGCCGGGCACGCAGGAACGGGCCGGCGCGCTGGTGACGGCCTGGGTCAAGACTGGCGCCGCTTGCCCGAACTAGTCTATCTGCCGAAACGCACGTCGTTGCTGCACCCCACCTGTGCAGTGCAGCGCGTTGACTCAGCCGGGCCGAACCTGAAACAACCCGGGATCAGCCGCGGGCAGCGGCGCGCCGTTGCGCCGCCTGCTCTCTCGCCGGCATTCGGCCATGAGGCACCGCCTCGACCGCCGATTCAGCAAGGGTTCTGCATATGACCACGGACAGACCGGATTCATCTGTCGATACGATCGTGCTCGGCGCCGGCATTGTCGGCGTCTCGGTGGCGGCACATGTGGCGAAACGCGGCCGCTCGGTGGTGCTGGTCGATCGTCGCCTGCCGGGTGAAGAATGCTCGTTCGGCAACGGCGGATTGATCCAGCGCGAAGGCGTTTTCCCGCATGCATTTCCGCACAGCATCCCGGATATCCTCCGCTACGGCATGAACCGGCAGAACGACGTCCGCTACCATCCCCTGGCACTTCTGCAGGTAGCGCCGTTCCTGTTTTCGTACTGGAAGAATTCGAGCCCGCAGAAATATCTGAGCCTGGTCCGGCAATACGCCAAGCTGATCGAGCACAGCGTGGCAGAGCATCAGGCGCTTGCCGCAGCCGCCGACGCCTCGCATCTGCTCAAAAGCGGCGGATGGCTCCGGGCGTTCCGCACACACAAGGCCCGCGATACCCGGCTGAAGCAGGCCGAGGTCATGCGCAGCGAATTCGGCCTGAACTATCGCAGCCTCGACGCAGTTGGCCTGCAGCAGGAGGAGCCCTATCTCGCGCCGGAGATGGTCGGCGCCATCGACTGGACCGATCCGTTCCGGATCGAGAGCCCGCATGCGCTGACCATGGCGTACTTCGCGCTGTTTCAGAAGCTGGGCGGACAATTCGTCCAGGGCGATGCCCGGACCTTCGCGGCAGACGGAGGGGCTGGCAGGTGACGACCGCCCATGGCGTCGTCCGTGCCGGCAGCGCGGTAGTGGCGCTCGGCGCATGGGCGCCGGATCTCACTATGGCGCTCGGCTACAATCTGCCGCTGGCAGCGAAGCGCGGCTATCATATGCACTACAGCCCGGCCGGCGACGCCAGGCTGAACCGCCCGGTGCTCGACACCGAGGGCGGTTATCTGCTGTCGCCCAATGTGCGCGGTATTCGTCTCACAACCGGCATCGAGTTCGCGCTGCCCAATGCGCCGCGCACGCCGGTTCAGCTCGGCGTGGTCGAGCCGCTGGCCCGCGCGCTGTTTCCGCTGGCCGATCGTGTCGATCCGGAGCCGTGGATGGGGCTGCGGCCCTGCACGCCCGACATGTTGCCGATCATCGGGCCCGCGCCACGGCATGCCGGGCTGTGGTTTGCGTTCGGCCATGCGCATCACGGGCTGACGCTGGGACCGGTGACGGGTCGTCTCATCGCCGAGATGATGACCAACGAAACGCCGTTCGTCGATCCCGCTCCGTTCGCTGCCGGACGTTTCTGATCGGCCACGTCAGCTTCGTGACAACACATTGAAGAAAAACGTACGGTTCGAGCGCTCGCAAGAATCGGACCTCAACTGCGACTAAGTTGCAGTTGCGAACACGCGCGTTGACGTCGGCCGACGGGCTGATAAACCGCGCCCATGAGCACCCCCACCATCACCCAGACCAAGACGCGCGTCGCCGTCATCTCGATCTTTGCCAGCGCCAGCATGACGGCGGCGAAGCTGATTGTCGGCATTGCCATCGGGAGTCTGTCGCTGATCTCCGAAGCGCTGCACAGTGCTGTCGATGTCGTGGCGACGGTCATCACATGGCTGGTGGTGCGTGTGTCCGATCGGCCCGCCGACGACGAGCATCATTACGGTCACGGCAAGATCGAGAGCCTGTCGGCGCTCGGCGTCATTGCCATGCTCTACGTGCTGGCCGGCGGCATTCTGGTGCAGGCCTTCAGTCATCTGCGCGAAGGCGCTCCGCCGCCGACATTGTCGGCGCTGCCGTTCGTGGTGCTGCTGGTCGATATCGCGGTGAACTTCTGGCGCGCCCGCGCTCTGCACAGCGCAGCGCGCGACACCAAGAGCCAGGCGCTGGCCGCCGACGCCCTGCATTTTGCCTCCGACGTGCTCGGCTCCGGCGCCGTGATCATCGGCCTGACGCTGTCCGCTTTCGGCTATGCATGGGGCGACGCCGCGGCCGCCATCGGCGTTGCCGTCGTGATCTCGCTGCTCGGCCTGCGGCTGGCGCGCTCGACCGTGGAGACCCTGCTCGACCGTGCGCCGGAAGGCGCCGCCGAAAAGGCGTCGGCGGCCATTGCCGCCGTGCCTGGCGTCGTCGACATCGAACGGCTGCGCGTCCGCATGGTGGGGACCATCCATTTCATCGATGCCATCGTCCACGTGCCCCGGATCTATCCGATCGACCGCATCGAGGACATCAAGCGCAAGGCGCAGGAGGCCGTCAGCCGCGTGCTCGACGATGCCGACCTGACTTTCACCGCCGTCCCGATCGCCGGCGACAACGAGAGCATTCGCGAGCGGATCATGGTCATCGCACGCAATTCGGGCGTCGCAATTCATCACGTCACCGTTCACGACCTCGGCGGCCGGCTCACGGTCAGCATCGATCTCGAGGTCGACGGCGAGATGCCGCTCAACGCGGCGCACGACATCGCCCATGAACTGGAGCGCAATATCCGCGACGAGTTCGGCGCGGACGCCGAGGTCGACACCCACATCGAACCGCTGCAGCCGGATCTGCCGCTAGGCACCGACGTGGCACCGGCGCGTGCCGAACAGATCAGCCAGGCGCTGGCGCGGTTCGCAGCCGGCGGCGCCATCAACGACATCCACAACGTGCGGGTGCGCGATACCGACGCCGGCGAGATCGTGAACTTCCATTGCCGGGCCGCGCCGACCATGAGCGTGATCGATGTCCACAATGGCGTCGACGAGATCGAGCGCGCTTTGCGCGGCGCATTCCCCAGCGTGAAGCGCGTGATCAGTCACGCCGAACCGCAACGCAACGCCTGAACACGCGGCGTTCCTGTTTCGGACTCATCAACGTCCGTATGATCACGAGCTGATCGCATAAATTTTCCCTTGGATAGAATTTATTTCACGTTAACGTTTCGTTGACTCTCGACAGCCCGGGCAATCTGGATTCAAATGAATCCGTTGATTCGAAGCGACGGGGCAGTCTTTTCGGTCAGAGTTCAGCGACAAAGCCGAGGGGGCTAAGCTATGGCGCGCGCACACGCGGCGAGCGCGTGCGTCCAATCCGATTCGATCAAGGGATTGGCGCAGTCGATCGCGAAACCGGCCTATCATAGGCTATTGATTGCGGAGCCGGCGCTCCGCCGCGCAGTGCCGACACTGATCATTGCATTTCTCATCACCATTTTCTTTGGCGCCTTCGTGCAGGTCCTGGATCAGGGCCGCCAGAAGCAGGCTTCCACCAAGCGCGACATGGCTGCGCTGGCCGACCTGCTCGGCGAGCGGCTTGAGCGCGTCGGCGCCGCGCAGCTGGACCGTGCAGCATCGAGCGAACGACTGCAGGCCGCGCTGCCCGGTCTCATTCCGTCATGGGGCATCGCAGCAGGTCGCCACGTCGTCATCATCGGCGCCGATCTTCGCATCCTCGCCCGGGTCCCGATCGACGTGCCGCTCGGCGACACCAGCCGCATCCTAGACGCTCTGAGCGCGACCCAGTCGGTCACCCCGCAAAGCCAGCACGCCGACGCCGTCGAAGTCACCCTTCCCGGCGGCAACCACGCGCTTGCCATCCAGCGCATCGTCAAGTCGCTGCCGGGCCGGCTAGTCATTGTGCAGGAAAACAACGAATCGATCTGGCGCTCCGATGCGGCGCTTGCCATCACGCTGTCGGCCACCACCGGCTTCGTCGTGCTGATCCTCGGCTTTGCCTTTCACTGGCAATCGACCCGCGCCCGCGAGGGCGACGCCATCAACGATGCCGTGCGCGGCCGCATCGACACTGCGCTCAACCGCGGTCGCTGCGGATTGTGGGACTGGGACCTGTCGCGCGGACGGATCTTCTGGTCGCAGTCGATGTTCACCATGCTCGGACTGGACAGCCGCAGCGACCTGCTGACCTTCGGCGAGGTCAACGCGCTGGTGAAGTCCGACGACATCGACCTGTTCGAGATCGCCGACCAGTTGATCTCCTCGCAGCTCAGCCACATCGACCAGACCTTCCGCATGCAGCACAGCAACGGCCACTGGATCTGGCTGCGGGTGCGCTGCGAACTCAGCCAGGGCCCCGGCGACAACGGCCAGCACCTGATCGGTATCGCTGTCGACATCACTGAGCAGAAAAGCCTCGCCGAAAAGACGGTCGAGGCCGACCTTCGGCTGCGCGACGCCATCGAGACCATTCCGGAAGCCTTCGTGCTGTGGGATGCCGAAGATCGTCTGGTTCTCTGCAACTCGCACTTCCAGCGGCTGCACAAGCTGCCGGATTCCGCGGTCACGCCCGGCACCTCGTATGAGACGGTACTTGAAGTCGGCAGCATGCCGGAAGTGCGCACCCGCCTCGCCGAATCCAGCGCCCACGCCCCCGGCGCGCGCACCTTCGAGGCCCAGATCGAGAATGGCAGCTGGCTGCATATCAGCGAGCGCCGCACCAAGGACGGCGGCTATGTGTCGGTCGGCACCGACATCACCCGCATCAAGGAACACGAGCAGAAGCTGGTCGACAACGATCTGCGGCTGCGCGCCACGGTCATCGATCTCAAGCACTCGCAGACCACGCTGGAACAGCAGGCGCTCGAACTCGCCGACCTCGCACAGAAATACTCGGACGAGAAAAACCGCGCCGAGGAAGCCAACCAGACCAAGTCAAAGTTTCTCGCCAATATGAGTCATGAGCTGCGCACCCCGCTCAACGCCATCATCGGCTTCTCCGAAATCATGGGCAGCGGCATGTTCGGCACGCTCGGATCGGAAAAATACCAGGAATACTGCCACGACATTCTCACCAGCGGTCACTACCTGCTGGAAGTCATCAACGACATTCTCGACATGTCGAAGATCGAGGCCGGCCGCATGAAGCTGGACCTGGAGCGCCTAGATCTGGCCAAGACCCTTTCGGAATCGCTGCGCGTGGTGTCCGGCCGCGCCGACGACAAGCAACTGACGCTGCGCTCGGACATCGAAGCCGACCTCGCGGTTGTTGCCGACCGCCGCGCCATCAAGCAGATCCTGGTGAACCTGCTGTCGAATGCGGTGAAGTTCACGCCGGACGGCGGCAAGGTCGAGGTCCGCGCGCGCGTGCTGCGCGACTCCGTGGTGCTGATGATCGCCGACACCGGCATCGGCATTGCCCCGCATTCGTTGCGGCGCCTCGGCAAACCGTTCGAGCAGGTCGAGAGCCAGCTGACCAAGACCTATCACGGCTCCGGGCTTGGCCTCGCCATTGCCAAGTCGCTGACCAACCTGCATGGCGGTTCGATGCGGCTGCGCTCCAAGCTCGGCACCGGCACGGTGGTCTGCGTGACCCTGCCGCGCGAAGGCCGGACAGCGGCGAACCCGATTTCCGAAGCCGCCTAAAGACCGGCTCGCCAGCGGCACGCCCCGGCCGCCTCGGAACCCGCCGCAGGGTTGCTCGCGGACATCCCTTCTATCGGCTCGATTCGACCGCCAGCGCCAGTTAGCGTAATTGTCGGCCAAATTGGAGCGGCCTTGCCACTGGCGCAGGGCGTCGCTCACCCGCCGAGCGGCGAAGACGGACAGAAACGAGCGGAATTTGGACGCGATCGAAATCAAGGGCTGGTGCCCGGGCGCCTTGCGGCCGATGCCGAGCGGCGACGGCCTGATCGTGCGCGTCCGGCCGCTGTTCGGCCGGCTCGGCGTGGACGACCTGTCCGCGCTCGGCGAGGCCGCCGCGCGGTTCGGCAACGGCCAGCTCGATCTGACGCGCCGCGCCAACCTGCAGATCCGCGGCGTCAGCAGGGCGGCGCTGGCGCCGTTGCAGCAGGGGATCCGGCGCATGGGATTGCTCGACAGCGATGCCGACGGCGAATCGGTGCGCAACGTCATGATCAATCCCACTGCCGGCATCGACCCGAGCGAAGTTTTGGACGTGCGCGAGGTTGCCGCTGCACTCACGAGAACGCTCATGGCGCGCGCGTCGCTGTGGTCGCTGCCGGGCAAGTTTGGCTTCATCGTGGATGGCGGCGGCGCGCTGGACCTGTCGGGCGAGCGCGCCGATATTCGCCTCGCTGCGGTCCGGGTGGATGCAGCGCCCATGCTCGCGGTCGGCCTGGACCGCCGCGGCGGCACGCTCTGGCTCGGCACGGTGACGCCGGACAGCGCCGCGGACGCCTGCATCGCAATCGCGACCGCTTATCTCGACGTGACCCAGCCCACGCAGCGGCGGCGCATGCGCGAACTATCCGAGACCGACGTCGCCGCGATCCGTTCGGTTGTAGCAGCGCGGCTTGGTCCGCGGCCCGATCGGCCGCCAGTCCCTGCACCGATCGCGCCCCGTCGCGTCGGTGCGTTCGATTTCGGCAACGGCCGCTTTGCCGTCGGCTTGGCGATGCCGTTCGGGCACATCGAGCATAACCAGATTCGGACGCTTGTGGCGGCTTTGACATCGGCCGGCGTCAGCGAGGTCAGACTCTCGCCCTGGCGCGTCCTCTACGCACAAGTCCCCGATGCGCCGTCCGCGCGGCGTCTGCTCGATAGCGCCGCCGGATGGATCGTCGCGGCGGACGATCCGCTGCTGCGCATCGAGGCCTGCCCCGGCGCGCCGTCCTGCGCATCGACGACGCTCAACACCCGGGCCATCGCGCGCCAGCTGGCGCCGCATCTCCCTGGCGGCTTCACCGGCAACATCCACGTGTCCGGCTGCGCCAAGGGCTGCGCCCGGTCGGCGCCGTCCGATCTGGTTCTGGTCGGCACCGGCGACCGCTTCGGCATCGTGCGCAACGGCACGGCGCGCGACCCGTTCTCCGAGTCCGTATCGGCATCCGAACTCGCGGCATTCCTCGACCGGATCTTTCGCTCCATGGCAACAGCATGACTGAACCGCACAACTACATTCGCGATGGCGAGGAAATCTATCGCAACTCCTTCGCCATCATCCGCACCGAATCCGATCTGGCGCGGTTCAACGCCGTGGAAGAGCGCGTTGCGGTGCGTATCATCCATGCCTGCGGCATGCCCGATATCGTCGACGACATCGAGATGTCGGCAACCTTCGCGGATCGTGCCCGCGCCGCGTTGCATGACGGCGCGCCCATCCTGTGCGACGCCAACATGGTGGCGCAGGGCATCACCCGCAAACGGCTGCCGCGCGACAACGAGGTGATCTGTACCCTCTCCGACCCCTCGGTTGCCGGCCTCGCCGCGCAACTCGGCAACACGCGCTCCGCAGCGGCGCTGGAACTATGGCGCCCGCGTCTCGCCGGCGCGGTGGTGGCCATCGGCAATGCGCCGACCGCCCTGTTCTATCTGCTCGAGATGCTCGATCGCGGCGCGCCGCTGCCGGCTGCGGTGATCGGCGTACCGGTCGGCTTTGTCGGCGCCGCCGAATCCAAGCAGGCGTTGGCCCTGCAGGCCCATGTGCCGTTTCTTGTGGTCCACGGCCGCCGTGGCGGCAGCGCCATGGCCGTGGCAGCCATCAATGCCCTGGCGAGCGACCGCGAATGACAACCATCGAAAGCCTCGCGGGCCGCGCCGCTGCGGGGACATTGTACGGCATCGGCGTCGGACCGGGTGACCTGCGCTACATCACGCTGCGCGCTGCAGCCCTGGTGCAGAGCGTCGACGTGGTGGCATTCTTTGCCAAGCGCGGCCTGCAGGGCAATGCGCGCGGCATTGTCGCGCCGTTGATCGCCGCCGGGCGCCACGAATTGCGACTTGAATATCCGGTGACCGACGAAGTCCCCACCCATGATGCCGCGTATCGCGAGCCGATCGCCCGCTTCTACGAAGAGAGCGGCGATCTGCTGGCCGCGCAGCTGCGGCAGGGCAAATCGGTCGGGCTGCTGGCCGAGGGCGATCCGTTCTTCTACGGCTCGTTCATGCATATGTGGCGCCGTCTCGACACGCTATTCCCGATCGAGGTCGTGCCCGGCGTCACCGGCATGTCGGGCGCGTGGACCCGCGCCAATGCACCGATCACCTGGGGCGACGATGTGCTGACCGTGCTGCCCGGCACGCTCGACGAGGCGCAGCTGACGCGGCGGCTCGGCGACACCGACGCCGCCGTGATCATGAAGGTCGGCAAGAACCTCGAAAAATCCGCCGCGCCGTCACGGCCGCCGGGCTTCTGGAGCGCGCGATCTATGTGGTGCGCGGCACCATGGCCGAACAGCGCATCATGCCGCTGGCGGATTGCAACGATGCCACGGCGCCATATTTTTCCATGGTGCTGATTCCCGGGCAGGGGCGACGGCTGTGAGCGGCTCCCTCGTCATCATCGGCCTCGGCCCGGGCTCGCCCGACTATCTCACGCCGTCGGCGGCGCGGGCGCTGGCTGTCGCCACCGACCTGATCGGCTACAGCGTCTATATCGATCGCATTCCCGTCAATGATCCCGCGCAGGTGCGTCACGGCACCGGCAACCGCGTCGAGGCCGATCGCGCGCGCCATGCGCTTGAGCTTGCGGTCGGAGGCCGCCATGTCGCCGTGGTGTCGGGCGGCGATCCGGGCGTGTTCGCCATGGCCGCTGCGGTCTTCGAGGCGATCGAGGCCGGCGATCCCGCCTGGCGGCAGCTCGACATCCGGGTCGAACCGGGCATCACCGCGATGCTCGCTGCGGCAGCCGAAGTCGGTGCGCCGCTCGGCGGCGACTTCTGCGCCATCTCGCTGTCCGACAATCTGAAATCCTGGGAGACCATCGCCAAAAGGCTCGCAGCAGCCGCCGATGGCGACTTCGTCATCGCGTTCTACAACCCGGCCTCGTCCGCACGGCCGCACCAGATCGGGCTCGCCTTCGAGCTGTTGCGCGCCAGGAAGGCGCCGGAGACCGTGGTGCTGCTGATCCGTAACGCCGCCATGCCCGATGTCCGCGTCGTCGTCACCACGCTGGCAGAGGTCGATGCCGCCTTGGTCGACATGCGCACGCTGGTGATCGTCGGCGCCTCCACAACCCGGCTGCTGGCGCGCGACGGCAAGACGCCGTGGGTCTACACGCCGCGCGCCGAACGCGACAGACTGTGATGCAGCCGTTGCTCAAGCCAGGGAATTGCGGCGGCTGGACTGGCAAGCCAATCGCCACGCGGCTTGTGCGGACGCGCTATCATCACCACCGGAATCCCGCGTTCGCGCGCCGCGACGATTTTCGCATAGGCGGCACCGCCACCCGAATTTTTCGATACGATCACCTCGACCTGTTCGTCGTCGAGCAGCGCCGCCTCAGACGCCAGATCGAACGGCCCGCGCGCCAACCGCACATGGAGATCGGGCGGCAGCGCGATATCGCCAGGCGGATCGACCATGCGGGCGACGTAGTGGTGCTGCGGCGCGGCCGCGAAGGCGCTGAGTTCGAGTCGCCCTACCGTCAGCAACACCCGGCGCGGCGCCGCTCCGAGCGCCCCCACGGCGTCCGTGACGCTGTCGACGCTGCGCCAGTCATCGCCGGGCACTGGCTGCCATGCCGGCCGGTCGATCGACGTCAGCGGAATCCCGAGCTGCGCGCAGGCAGCCACGGCATGGGCCGACATCTGCGCGGCAAAGGGATGGGTGGCGTCGATCACCGCCTCGGTGCCATGCTCGCGCAGCCAAGCTTTGAGACCATCGACACCGCCGAAGCCGCCGCTCCGCAGCGGCACCGCCTGCGCCCGGGGATTCAGGGTACGTCCTGCCAGCGACAGGATCGCATCGAAGCGGCCGTCGGCCGCGAGCAGCGGCGACAATTCGGACGCTTCGGTGGAGCCGCCGAGAACGAGAACACGCATCGGGACATCCCGCATGAAAACTGATGCCGCAACCTGCACAATGCCGCGCTGGCTGTCTATCGTCGGAATCGGCGAGGATGGCATCGATGGCCTGTCCGCCGTGGCCAAGCGTCTCGTTGCCGCGGCCGAGCTGGTGGTCGGCGGCGCCCGCCACCTCGCAATGGCCGATGCACTCATCGGCGGGCGCAGGCTCGCCTGGTCGAGCCCGCTCGATGCCACGCTGCAGGAGATAGCGCGGCACCGCGGCCGCGCCGTCGCCGTGCTGGCGAGCGGCGATCCGTTTCATTTCGGCATCGGCAAGCAACTGGCCGCCATTGCCGGGCCGGAGGAGTTCATCTGCCTGCCGCAGCCCTCCGCCTACAGCCTCGCCGCGGCGCGGCTCGGCTGGTCGCTGCAGGAGGTCGCTTTGGTGACATTGCACGGCCGCGCGCTGGAAGGCGTGATCCGCTATCTGCAACCCGGCGCACGCATTCTCGCGCTGTCATGGGACGGCACCACGCCGGCCCGGATCGCCGCTTTGCTCGCCGCGCGCGGCATGGGGACATCGCGCATCACCGTGCTCGAGGCGATGGGCGGCCCGCGCGAAAGACTGCGCCAGGCCAGGGCGGACCATTTTGATATTGACGACATCGCGCCCCTGAACACGATCGCCATCGAGGTGTTGTGCGCGCCCGGCGCGATGACGCTGCCGTTCGCGCCCGGCCTCGACGACTCCTGCTTCGAGAATGACGGCCAGCTGACAAAGCGCGAGATCCGCGCGGTGACCCTGTCGGCGCTGGAGCCGCGCCATGGCGAGTTGCTGTGGGATGTCGGCCTCGGCGCCGGCTCCGTCGCCATCGAATGGCTGCTGCGACATCCGTCGCTGCGCGCGATCGGCATCGAGTCGCGCGCCGATCGCGCCGATCGTGCCGCGCGCAATGCGGCGTCGCTCGGCACGCCTGAACTCACCATCGTGCAGGGCGCAGCGCCGCTGGCATTGCAGGGTCTGGCTGCGCCCGACGCGGTGTTCGTCGGCGGCGGCATGGGCGACGACGGCGTGTTTGAAGCAGTATGGGGCGCGCTGAAACCCGGCGGGCGCCTGGTCGTCAACGCGGTGTCGCTGGAGACCGAGTCCCGGCTCGGCGACTATTTCCGCGCGCACGGCGGCGAACTGGTACGGCTGCAGGTGGCCAGGGCCGATCGCGTCGGCAGCATGTATGGCTGGCGCCCGGCGATGCCGGTCACGCAATGGCGGGTGATCAAGTCGTGATGGTCGCCGGCATCGGATGCGGACGCGATACCAAAGCAGCAGAGATCGTCGCGCTGATCGATATCGCGTTGAAGCAGTCCGACATCGCGAAAGGCGATCTCGCCGCACTCGCCACCGAGAGCACGAAAGCCGACGAGCCCGGCATCATCGAAGCAGCGCGACAGCTAGCGCTGCCGCTGCTGCGCTGTTCGCTGGCGCAGCTCGATGCCGTCGACGACAAATTGCTGACGCGCTCGCAGCGCGTGCTGGACATCAAAGGCACGGCTTCGATTGCCGAGGCTGCGGCACTGGTCGGCGCGGGTCGCCAAGCAAGGCTGCTCGGCGCGCGCATCGTGGCCGGCAGGGTCACCTGCGCCATCGCAGAAGGTGAAGGTTCATGACGGTCCATTTCATCGGCGCCGGCCCCGGCGCGCCCGATCTGATCACCCTGCGCGGTCGCGACCTGATCGCGGCATCGCCGGTGTGTCTCTATGCGGGCTCGCTGGTGCCGCAGGCGCTGCTTGCCCATTGCCCGCCGGGCGCGCGCATCCGCGATACCTCAGGCATGGCGCTCGACGACATCGTCGCCGAATTTTCGCGCGCGCATGAGGCGGGACAGGACGTAGCCCGGCTGCACTCCGGCGACCTGTCGATCTGGAGCGCGCTCGGCGAACAGTTGCGCCGGCTCGATGCGCTGCAGATTCCCTACACCGTCACGCCCGGCGTCCCCGCCTTCGCCGCCGCAGCCGCTGCGCTGGCGAAAGAGTTGACGCTTCCGGAAGTCGCGCAATCGGTGGTGCTGACGCGCACCTCCGGGCGCGCCTCGGCGATGCCCGAGGCGGAAAAACTCTCGACCTTCGCCGCGACCGGCGCGACGCTGGCGATCCATCTGTCGATCCATGTCATCGACAAGGTCGTCGCCGACCTGCTGCCGGACTATGGCGCCGATTGTCCGGTGGCGGTGGTGTTCCGCGCCAGCTGGCCGGATGAGCAGATTCTGCGCGGCACGATCGGCACGATCGCTGCTGCCGTTGCCGACACGACCATCGAACGCACGGCGCTGATCCTGGTCGGCAAGGCGCTGGGATCCGATGATTTCCGCGACAGCGCGCTGTACAGCGCCGACTATCGCCGGAGGTTTCGCGGCGGTGTGGAGTAGCTGTCATTCCGGGGCGCGCCTCTTTACCTCTCCCCGCTTGCGGGGAGAGGTCGGAGTCCTGAGCGGAGCGAAGGGCTCCGGGTGAGGGGAGTCGGTGTTTCACTCGATAGTCCCCTCGCCCGACATCCACGCTTCGCGTGAATGTCGACCTCTCCCCGCACGCGGGGAGAGGTGAAGGAAGAGCGGTCACCGCTACGTTTACCCTGCCCGCCCCACGATCTTTCCATCGCGGTCGAACACGGCGACGTCGAGCGCGATCTGCGATCCGTCGAGCACCTTGGCCGCAGTTTTCCACGCCGCCTTGGCGACGAACTCACCGACCGGAACGTTGCGCCGTTCCGCCTCGCGCAGCACCAGCAGCGCGGTATTGGCATCGCGGCCCAACTGCACGAGGTCGTCGGGCGCCCCGTGCTCGGACAACAGTGTCGACAGCCAGTTCATGTCGACGCTGCCGGCGCGCGAATGCAGATCGAGCAGCCCCTGGCCGAGCTTGGTCATCTTGGCGAAGCCGCCGGCGATGGTGATGCGCGGCACCGGATGCCGCCTGGCGTATTTCAGCATGCCGCCGACGAAGTCACCCATGTCGATCAGCGCCGAGCCGGACAGGCCGTGCAGCGCCTGCACGGCCGCTTCCGATGTCGATCCGGTGGCTCCCGCGATATGGCGGAGGTCGCAGGCGCGCGCGACATCGATGCCGCGATAGATGGAGTGGATCCACGCTGCGCAGGAATACGGCACGACGATTCCCGTGGTGCCGAGGATCGATAATCCGCCGACAATGCCGAGGCGGCCGTTCAGGGTGTTTTCGGCCAGCGTGGCACCGCCGGGGATCGCGATCTCCACCACCACATCGCCCGTGCCGCCGTATCTTGCCATGACCTCACCGACCGCGGCGCGCATCATCTCGCGCGGCACCGGATTGATGGCCGGCTCGCCGGGCGGCAGCGGCAGCCCCGGCTTGGTGACGGTCCCGACCCCTCGCCCGCCATGAACACCACGCCCGATCCCGGCCGCCCCGGCCGCACTGTCGCCTTGACCAGCGCGCCATGGGTGACATCCGGATCGTCGCCGGCATCCTTCACCACGCCGGCAGTCGCCGCCTCGGCACCGACCTCGGACATAGCCACCGCAAAACTGACGCGGTTGCCGCCGGGCAATTCGATCTCGACGATATCCGGGCAATCGCCGCTCACCAGCGCCTGACAGGCCGCGCGCGTCGCGGCCGTGGCGCAGGCGCCCGTGGTCCACCCACGCCGCAGCGGTTTGTCCGGCACCTCCAGGTCGGCGTCGTCGCTCACGTCAAAATCCATGTCATGCTGAAGCGACTTATAGCCTTTTCCGCCGCGCAACGCGCGCGGCTCGCGCCGTTTTCAGCTCCCCGAGCTGTCGCCCTCGACCAGCGCTCGGAACACCCGGCGCACGTCGAGCTGGGTTTCCCGCACACGCGCCTCCAGCGACGAAAAATCCGGTGCGTCGCCGGCGCGGGTCAGCACGCGCAGCAGGTCTTCGCCGGCGGTGTCCGGCTTGAACTTGCTGCTGACACACAGGCGCAGGATCTGCGTGAGGTCGTGATACAGCCGTGCCGCCGGCCGCAGGATTTCCGCGTCGGAGGATTGCAGCAGACCGAGCCGGGCCGCGTTGTTGAGGACCTGCAGCGTATTGACGCTGAGGATCTCAGGTGTGGTCGCGGCGTGAACGAGCTGCAGGTACTGGGCGATGAACTCGATATCGACCATTCCGCCGGCGGCATATTTGAGATCCCAGCCGTCGCTTTCGCCCTTTTCCAGCGCGATGGCGCGGCGCATTTCCGCGACGTCGCTTGCGATGACGGCGCGGTCGCGCGGCCGCATCAGCACTGCGCGGATCACGTCATCGATACGGGCACGAAACTCGGGCGGTGCCGAGATCACCCGCGCCTTGCACAGCGCCATGTGCTCCCAGGTCCAGGCTTCATGGTTCTGATATTCGGCGAATGAATCGATCCGCGACGCCAGCGGCCCTGCCCTGCCCGACGGCCGCAGCCGCATGTCGACATCGTAGAGCACGCCGTAATTGGTGCGGGTGGTGAAGGCGCTGATCAGCCGCTGCGTCAGCCGCGCGAAATATTGCGCACCATGCAGCGGTCGCGCGCCGTCGGAATCCGGTTCTTCCAGGTCGTGGTCATAGATCAGGATCAGATCGAGATCCGACGATGCGGTCATCTCCCGGCTGCCCAGCCTGCCCATCGCCAGGATCGCGGTGTGCTGGCCCTTGATGCGGCCATGCTGGCTGGCGAACTGATCCATCACCAGGCCGTGCAGCGTGTGGGTGATACCTTCGGCGACGTCGGCAAAGGCAATCCCGGCCTGCTGCGCCGACACTGTGCCGGACAGGATGCGCGCGCCGATCAGGAACAGGCTCTCCTGCCCGAACAGCCGGAGGCGATCGAGAAATTCCTCGTAGGAATTGGCGTCCTGCAATGTCGCCGCCAGCCGCAGCGACAGCTCGTGCTGGTCCGGCATCGCGCCGAAGAAGCGCGGGTCGATCAGCCCGTCCATGATCTGCGGCTGCCGCGCCAGCATGTCGCCGAGTCGTGGCGCCGCGCCGAGGACGAGCGCCACCAACGCCACCAGATCGCGGTTCTGGCTGAGCAACGAGATCAGCCGGCCGCCGCGCTGCAGCGCCTGCAGCAGGCGGTCGAACGCCGCCACCGCATTGTCCGGCTCCTCGGCATCGGCGAGCCCCGCGATCAGCGCCGGCACGAACTCGACGAAGGCCTGCCGCGTGCTCTCGATCCGTAGCACGCGGTAGGTCCCGGCCATCCATTGCTGCACCGTCTCCGCCACCATGATCGGCTTGCGGAAGCCGAGCTTGCTGTAATGTTCGAGCAGTCGCGGATCGCCGGGGCCGGTGCTGTAGTCGATTGCCGGCAACTGCACGGTGCCAGTCGGGTCGCCTTCGAACAGCCGGCCGTAGTGCCCCTGCACGCAGTGCAGATGCGCCATCAGCTCGGCCACAAAGGACGCGCGGCCGTCATAGCCGAGAAAGCGTGAAAAGCGTTCAACCGCTTCGACACTGTCCGGCAGGCTGTGGGTCTGCTCGTCGGCGATCATCTGCAGTCGGTGTTCGACACGGCGCAGGAAAAGATAGGCCGCGGTCAGTTCGTCGCGCGCCTCCAGCGTGATCCAGTTGCTCGACGCCAGCACCTGCAACGCTTCAAGCGTCGGCCGCACCCGCAGTTCGGGATGCCGTCCGCCGGCGATCAACTGCTGGGTCTGCGCGAAGAACTCGATCTCGCGGATGCCGCCGCGGCCGACCTTGACGTTGTGGCCCTCGACCATCACCTCGCTCTGGCCGCGAAAGCTCTGCATCTGCCGCTTCATGTCATGGACATCGGCGAGCGCGGCAAAATCGAGATGCTTGCGCCAGACAAACGGCGCGATCTCCGCCAGCAGCGCCTCGCCCGCCTTGGCGTCGCCGGCGCAGGGCCGCGCCTTGATCATGGCGGCGCGCTCCCAGGTGCGGCCCTCGCGCTCGTAGTAATGCAGCGCCGACGCGACCGAGATCGCCACCGGTGTCGAGGCCGGGTCAGGCCGCAGCCGCAGGTCGACCCGGAACACATAGCCGTCGCCGGTGCGCTGCTGCAGCAACCGCGACAACCCCTGCGCCACGCGCACGAAAAACGGCTGCGGCTCGAGCCCGTCGGCCAGCACGGTGGCATCGCCGTCGAAGAAGACGATCAGATCGATGTCGCTGGAATAGTTCAGCTCGCCGGCGCCCATCTTGCCCATCGCCAGCACGACAAGGCCGCTGCCGACCTCGGGCGCATCGCTGTCCACGGGCAAAAGCCGGCCGCGCATCGCCTCCTGCCGCAGCAGGAAGCGCAGCGCCGCTTGCACGGAGGCGACGGCAAGGTCGGTCAGCGCGCCGGTCACCCGCATCACCGGCCAGACGCTGCCGATGTCGCACAGTGCGATCAGCAATGCCGCTTCGGCCTTCATGGCGCGCAGCAGCTGCATGGCTTCGGCTTCGCTCCCGGCCGCGATCACGGCCGCAGAGGTGCGTTCGATCAGCATTGCCAGATGGCTGTCCGGCGCTCCGCGCAGCAACCGCAACGCGCGCGCGGGATCGCCGCGGATCAGGTCGAACAGGTACGGTGACGCTTCGGCAATGCCGACCAGCGTGGATTTGACATGGGGAAACTGCTCAGCGACAGCGCGGAAGGCGCTGGACTGGGCCGGCTCAAGCTCGATGAGCCAGTCGGTGAGGCGCTGCTCGGCTTCGGCGGGTGCAAACACCTGGGGCCCGCTGACGAACGCGGCAGCCAGATGAAATTGGTCCGCGTCGCCCTTCGCGGATGAGGTCATGCCGTCTTCTGTGGCACATTCGACGTTTGAATCGCAAGACCCTCACCGGTGCCCGCGGGCAGCGCCAGTGTCGCACGCAGACCGGGCGCGGCGTCGCCGAGCCTGAGTTCACCGCCATGCAGCGTCGCCACCGCAGAAGCGAGGCTCAGCCCCAGCCCGGAACCCGGCAGCGTCCGGCTGGCCTCGAGCCGCACGAAGCGCTCCACGGCGTGCTTGCGGTCGGCCTCGGGAATGCCCGGGCCATGGTCGGTGACACTCAGCAGCACCCGGTCGCCGTCACGCCGCGCCTCGATCAGGATCTCCCGGAGGTCCCTGCCCTCCGCAGCACCGCCGTTCGCGGGCTGCGGCAGCAGCGGCGGCTGGCCGTATTTGATCGCGTTCTCCACCAGATTGGCCAGCGCCTGGCTGATCAGCTCGCGGTTGCCATGCATCGGCGCATGATCCGTACTGACGGCGAGCGTCAGGCCACTGTCTTCAGCGAGCGGCTCGTAGAGTTCGTGAATGCCCTGCGCCACATCGGCGGCGTCGAACTCCGCCATGTTGTCGCGCGCCTGGCCGGATTCCGCGCGCGCGATCATCAAGAGCGCGTTGAACGTCCGGATCAGGCCGTCGGATTCCTCGATGGTGCGTTCCAGCGCGGCGCGGTATTCGGCCTCGTTGCCAGCGGTCGCCAGCGCGTCCTCGGCGCGGTTGCGCAGCCGCGTCAGCGGCGTCTTGAGATCGTGGGCGATGTTGTCGGAGACTTCCTTCAGCCCCATCATCAGCGCCTCGATGCGCTCCAGCATGGCGTTGAGGTTTTCCGCGAGGCGATCGAGCTCGTCGCCGCTGCGTCCGACCGGCAGCCGGCCGGAGAGATCGCCGGACATGATGCGTTGCGTGGTGCCGGTCATGGCGTCGATCCGGCGCAGCACTCGCCGCGCCACGAAGATGCCGCCGCCGAGGCCGAGCACCACCACGATCAGCACCGACCATTGTGCCGCATTGGCAACGATGCCGAACAGCCGCCGCCGCTCCTCGAGATCGTGGCCGATCAGCAGGCGGAAGCCGCTGGACAGCTGCGACACCCGAACCAGCGCGCGGTGCCCGGAGGAGTCGGGATCGTCGAGCCGGCGGTAGGCGGTTTCCGACCAGCCGCTGCTGGCCATCACGCCGGGCTCCAGCGAAGCCACGTTGCCGGCGATGGATTGCCCCGCCGGCGTGGTGATCAGATAGAGATTGGCACCGGGCCGCAGCGCCCGGTTCTCGATGGCGAACACGATGCCGCGCAGGCCGCGCCGGGCGAACAGCTCGCTCAGCTCGTCCATCTCGCCATCCACCGTGGTGGTGATCTGGTCATTGATCAGCCGCCGCGTATTCCAGGCGAAATAGCCCAGCAGCGACGCCGCGAACAGCGCGAAGATAAACAGATAGGCCAGCGTCAGCCGGAATGCGGTGGTACGGATGAGTTTGCCGAATGCCGTCACGAATATTGGACTCTCATGGATCGCTGCGACCGTCCGGCGCAGATCATGCCGCATCCTATCAGCGGCGGCGCTGCGCCGACAGCGTTGGATCATGAGACGTTCGTAATGTGCCGTTGGGTCCTGCCGACCCGGCGTCAGGAGCGGGCGACTGCGCTCGCGGCCATCGACAACGCCGTGCAAATACCGCTTAAATGGCGCTGTGCAAATGTAGTCGCGTTGTGCCGATGACAGAACCGACCGAACACGATCATGGATTGCTGGGCCTCGTCGACCGGCTTCTGCGGAAGCCGGAAAAACCCGTGCCCGTGCCGACGGTCGTCCCCGAGGACGCGCTCGGCCCGCCCGTCGAAGCCGAAGCCGCGTCCGACCTGCTGGAGCCTCAACTCACCGCCGAAGGCCCACGCACCTGCAGCCCGCAGGAAATGACCGAGATCATTCTGCGCGCGCTCAGAGCCATCGACGGCTGTCCCAAACAGGGCTTTGAGGTGGTCGTGTACGGCTCAAGGCCGTGGAATGCGATGCTGCGCATCACACCGGCAGCGGGCGCGGTCACGGACGCTCCAGCATGGCGCGCGCGGGTACGCGCCATGGCCTATGTGTTGCGCGGCCAATACGACGTGGTGGGGTAGAACTGATGGCTCGCCGACAATGACGGTGAGCACAGAGCGGCGATGCGAAACAGGTGGACCTCGCGATGAGACTTGCAGGCAAGACGGGATTACTTGTTCTTTGTTCTATGATTGGTGTCGCCATGTCCGCTGAGGCGAGGAGCACGTCGCTGTCCAGCTTCCAATGGAAGAACCGCGTGCTGGTGGTGATGGCCCCGGGCCGGCAGGATGAAAGCCTGGCTGCGCAACGCCGAATCTTCCAACAGAACGCCAGCGGCATGGCCGAGCGGCAGATCGTGCTGATCGAAGCTGCCGACGACGACGACCGCTCCCGGGAGCTCCGCCGGCAGTTTTCGGGCGGCGACAGGGCGTTCAAGGTCGTGCTGGTGGGGAAAGATGGCAATGCCGCGGTGTCATCCGACAGGCCGCTAGCCGCGAACGAGTTGTTCGGCAAGGTGGACGCCATGCCGATGCGCCGCGACGAGATGCGGCGAAAGGAGAAATAGTCCGGACGACGGCGGCTATCCGCTGGACACTCCGCGACGCTACTTCATCCCGTCGCGGATCATGTAGCCGGCGCCGCGGATGGTGTGCAGCAGCGGTTTCTCAAAACCCTTGTCGATCTTCGAGCGCAGGCGCGAGATGTGGACGTCGATGACGTTGGTCTGCGGATCGAAGTGATAGTCCCAGACGTTTTCCAGCAGCATGGTGCGGGTCACCACCTGCCCGGCATGCTTCATCAGATATTCGAGCAGCCGGAATTCGCGCGGCTGCAGCGTCAGTTCCTCGGTGCCGCGGGCGACGCGGTGCGACAGCCGGTCGAGTTCGAGGTCGCCGACCCTGTAGCTGGTCTCCTCTGTCGGTCCGCCATTGCGGCGGGACAGCACCTCGACGCGCGCCAGCAGTTCGGCGAAGGCGTAGGGCTTCGGCAGATAGTCATCGCCACCGGCGCGAAGACCCTTGATGCGGTCGTCGACCTGGCCCAGTGCGGAGAGGATCAGCGCCGGGGTGCGGTTGCCCTTCTCGCGCAGGGCGCCGATCACGCTCAGGCCGTCGCGCTTGGGCAGCATGCGGTCGACCACCAGCACGTCGTAGGCACCGTCCTCGGCGAGCGCCAATCCCTCTTCGCCATCGCTGGCCTGGTCGGCGACATAGCCGACCTCGCGAAACGCCTTGACCAGATAGTCGGCGGATTCGCGGTCGTCTTCGATGATCAGCAGGCGCATCTGGGGAACGGGTTCTGTTCGGGTGTTGTGAATTTCCATCACCATGGCGCGCACGGGCCTCTCATGCAAGGCGGCGGAATGCGCCTTGACTGGAAATGAAACGGGCGGTGAAGCTGGGGGAGACTTCACCGCCCGTCATGCCTTCCGACGGAGGGGGCTTATCCTTCGGAAGGTAACGGCGGGGAGCGGGTTTTCACCCGCTCCCCAGGAAAGCGCCGTCGGCGGGGGCGACGATGCCAGCGGCACTTCCCATTCGCTCAAGTGTGCGGGATCAGCCCTTGGCCAGCGGCACCGCGACGAAGCGCGACGAACCGCCACTGCGAACCCTGATCAGCACGCTGTTCTTGTTCTCGGTCCGCGCCGCGACGATCGCCTCGCGCACGTCGCCGGGGCTGGCCACGTTCTTGCCGGCCACTTCGAGGATCACATCGCCTTCCTTGAAGCCACGCTCGGCGGCGGGGCTCTTGGGATCGACTTCGGTGACCACCACGCCGTCCTTGCCGGCACCCGCCACCGTGCTGGACGGTGCCAGCGTCAGGCCAAGGCGCGGCACGTCGGAACCGCGCGACGAACTGCCCTTGTCGCCGCCGTCGATGTCGGCCTTGGCCTCGATCGAGTTGGGCAACTGGCCGAGCGTCAGGCTCAGTTCCTTGTCCTTGCCCTTGTGGATCACGTTGAGCTTGACCGAGTTGCCCGGGGCAAATCCGCCGATGGTGCGTGCCAGTTCGCGGGCGTCCTTGACCACTGTGCCGTTGACCGCGGTGATGACATCGCCGGATTCGATGCCGGCCTTGGCCGCCGGACCGTCGGATTGCGGCTCAGCCACCAGCGCGCCTTCCGCCTTCTTCAGGCCAAGGCTGTCGGCGATGTCCTGGGTCACCGGCTGGATCTGCACACCGATCCAGCCGCGGCTGACGGTGCCCTTGTCCTTGAGCTGCGCGATCACCGTCTTCACGGTGGAGGCAGGGATCGAGAACGCGATACCGACGCTGCCGCCGGACGGCGAATAGATCGCGGTGTTGACGCCCATCACTTCGCCGGAGGTGTCGAAGGCCGGGCCACCCGAGTTGCCCTTGTTCACGGGCGCGTCGATCTGGATGAAATCGTCATAGGGGCCGTTGCCGATGTCGCGACCGCTGGCCGAGACGATGCCGGCGGTCACGGTGCCGCCGAGGCCGAACGGATTGCCGACCGCGAGCACCCAGTCGCCGATCCTCGGCTTGCCGTCAGCCAGCTTCGCGAACGGGAAGTTGCTGCCGCCCTCGACCTTTATCAGGGCCAGGTCGGTGCGCGGATCGGTGCCGATCACCTTCGCCTTGTAGGTCGTGCCATCATCGGTGGTCACTTCCACCTTGTCGGCGCCATCGACCACATGGTTGTTGGTCACGGCAAACCCGTCGGCCGAGATGAAGAAGCCCGAGCCCTGCCCGGTCACCGCGCCGCGTCCGCCGCGCGGACCGCCGCGCATGCCGGGCGGCAGGCCATCCGGACCGTTGAAGCGCTTGAAGAAGCGTTCCATCGGCGAGCCCGGCTGGAACGGCGAATCCTCGTTGCTGCCGCTGTCGTCACGGGCTGCAACCTTCTCCTTGATGTTGACCTTGACCGAGATCACCGACGGCTTCACACGCTCGACGATGTCGGCAAAGCCGATCGGCTTCTGGGCTTCCTGCTTGACCTGCCTGTCGACCTGCGCATGGGCCGGCGTCGAGAAGATGTCGAGCGAATGCGGCGACGGGCTGAGGCCGTAAGCGGCGACGCCGAGGCCGGCGACGACCGACGCCATCAGCGCAAACTTGCGCGCAGAGAACAGCGAGCGGCGAGCCGGCTTGTAGGACGGCAGTTCATTGAAATCGGTGGGGCGGTCGGTCATTCGAATTCTCCAGAACCTGAATCAACGGTGCGGGGGCAGGCACCTGACAGGACTGAAGATGGGGTTTCCCGCCTTACCGTGCGCTGGCGGGGGAATTAATGTTTCGTAATATGACAGCGCGGGTGTGTGGCGGGATGTCGCAGGCGAACTCGCAGCGGAGCTGACCGGCACTTCGACATGAGACAGCGTTGAGCCTGCCAGAACGACGAAAGACGCCATCACGCAATGCTGTTGCGATGACTTGTAGGACTGCGTGGCGAGAGGCTTACGCCGCCTTGACGCTGACGATGAAGCCGTCAACTTCGCGCTTCAGGGTTTCCGCCTGACGCGACAGATCGACCGCGGAGTCGCGCGCATCGCTCGCCATCCGCCCGGTCTCCGACGAGGTCGAGGTGATCTGGACGATATGGTTGGAGACGTCCAGGGTGCCGCGCGCCGCGTCCTGCACGCTGTTCGAGATGTCCTGCGTCGCAGTGCGCTGCTGCGCCGTGTCGACCTCGATGCCGGTCATGATCTCGCTGATTTCCGCGATGGTGTTCGAGATGCCGTCCATCGCCTCGCGGGTCTCGCCGGTGATGCCCTGAATGCTCGCGACCTGCAGCGAGATTTCTTCGGTGGCCTTGCTGGTCTGGTCCGCGAGATGCTTGACCTCGGTGGCGACCACGGCAAATCCCTTCCCGGATTCGCCGGCGCGGGCCGCCTCGATGGTGGCGTTCAGTGCCAGCAGATTGGTCTGCGATGCGATGGCCTGCACCAGTTGCACGACTGCGCCGATCTTCTCGGCGGCTTCCGAGAGCGTGTGGATGGTATCACGGCTCTTGCGGGCCTGTGCGGCGGCGCCTTCGGCGCGGTGGGTGGCGTTGCTGACGCGCTGGCTGATGGTGCCGATGGAGGTCGTCATCTCCTCTGCGGAGCTGGCGACCGTCTGGACGCTGGTGCTGGCCTGGCTCGCGGCGCTGGCGACGGCGTTGGCCTTGGCTGTGGTTTCGTTGGCGGCCTGCGACAGGGCTTCGGCATTGCTCTTCAAGCGGGTCGCGGACGACGCGACGCTGCCCACCACGTTGGCGATCAGCCCGTTGAAATCCCGGATCTTGTCATCGAGAAAGCGCGAGCGCTCGCTCTGGTGCGCGGCTTCCAGCAGTTGCTGTTGCGTGAGGCGCTGCCGTTCCAGGCCATTGGTCTTGAATATCTCGAGCGCGCCGGCCAGAAGGCCGATCTCGTTCGGCTTGCCCAGGCCGGGAATGGCGGTGTCGTACTTCTGGTCGGCGACCTCCCGCATGGCGTGAACGATGGCGGCCAGCGGCCCCATGATCCCGTTGCGAACCGCGAAGAAGGTGGCCAGGCAAACCACCAGGGCAAAGATCGCGATGGCGACGCAAGCCATCAGAAAGTAGGAAAACGCCGCATGCGCCTGCTGATAGGTCTGCATGGCGTGGTCGTGGCTGGCGCCGCTGAGCGCGCCGAAATCGGCCGACAGGCTGACGATCTGGTTGTTGAGATACAGGACCGCGACAAAGCCGGTGCCGCCGCCGAAGGCCAGCAGGAGCAGCAATGCTCCCACAACGCCCCCGACCAGAAAGCGGATGGTCAGATTGCTGTTGGCGAACATGGGCTCTCTCGGGCAGGTCGAAACTGGCTGATTGCAGCGTGTTTTTGCAGACAAAGGTCAAGATTCCGTGAAAACAGGGGCCCGCATGAATCCTGCCCCATGCCGCTCGCTCATGGAGTACCTACGCCGCGGCCAGGTTGAGGCGGCGAGGCGGACCTCTCCTGCCTTGCCGCCACCCGCATGACGTGGTCGTCGGACTCATCCACGGAAATGAAATCGCCATGCGACGTTCAATACCAGCCGCAGAACTGTCGTAACCGGCACACGAACCGAATTCGCCTCCAGACAAATCGCGGGTGGAGATAAACTCTCCGAACCGCAGCACATTCAAAATTCCATTTCATTGACGATCATGATGCTGCCGCGCATCATCGCACCATCAGCTTCACCGTAGCGAGCGCCGACAACTCTGCGAAATTGAACCGGTTTCACTGAGCGTCAGCTTCGAAAGCATCAGGCAGCAACGCCCGCGCGTTGCGGCGACGGCGGCGCCTTGCCGTTTGCAGACAGGAGAGACCATGTCCATCGACAACGATCCGAACGTTAGCAAGGGCAAAACACTGCTCGATCGCCGCGGCTTGCTGCGCGCCGGTGCTGCCGCTGCGCTCGCAGCACCCATCGGCGTGTTCGGCGCGCAGGCCTTTCCGTTCCGTGCTGCGACGTCCGGCATCGACTTTTCCGAATTTCCGATCTGCAAGACCGCGTCCGATGCGCCGCCGCCAGGCGGCGCGCCGCGCAAGCTGAAACTGTCGTGGAATGCTGGCGCGGTGTGCCTCGCGCCGGTGCCGGTCGCCATCGACCACGGCTTCTTCCAGAAGCACAATCTCGACGTCGAGCTGATCAACTACAGCGGCTCCACCGACCAGTTGCTGGAGGCCATCGCCACCGGCAAGTCCGACGCCGGTCTCGGCATGGCATTGCGCTGGCTGAAGCCGCTGGAACAGGGCTTCGACGTCAAGATCGCTGCCGGCACCCATGGCGGCTGCATGCGCGTCCTGAGCAAGGTGAATTCCGGCGTCGACAAACTGTCCGACCTCAAGGGCAAGGTGGTCGCGGTGGGCGACCTCGCCGGCCCCGACAAGAACTTCTTCTCGATCCAGCTCGCCAAGCAGGGCATCGATCCCAACAAGGACGTCGACTGGCGCCCCTACCCCGGCAGCCTGCTGCAGCTCGCCGTCGAGAAGGGCGAAGTGCAGGCATTCCTGGCCTCCGACCCGATCGCCTATCTCTGGCTGAAGGACACCGCGTACAAGGAAGTCGCGTCCAATCTCGACGGTGAATACAAGGACAAGACCTGCTGCATTCTCGGCCTGCGCGGCAGCCTGGTGCGCGAGGAGCCGCAGGTGGCGCGGGCGATCACGCAGGCGCTGCTCGATGCGGCGATGTTCACCGCGCAGAATCCCGACAAGGCCGCGGCCTCGTTCGCGCCCTATGCGCCGAAGAACGCCTGCATCGCCGACCTGCAGGGCATGGTGCGCTACCACACCCATCATCATCACCCGGTGGGCGAGGCCCTGAAGCGCGAGCTCAAGGCCTATGCCGACGACCTGAAGACGGTCTCCGTGTTCAAGCCCAGCACCGATACGACGAAATTTGCGGAGAAGATCTATGTCGACGTATTCGGAGTCTGACATCGCGCCGTTCGGCGCGGATCGTGAGACGGTGCTGGTCGCCGGCGACGGCGGCCTGCATATCGCGAGCAAGCTTCGCGCAAGTCATCTAGGCCTCAGCATCTCCGGCATCGGGGCCGGGCTCGCCTGGCTGGCTTTCGGCCTGTCATGCCTGTGGTGGCCCGATATCGGTGACTGGCCGCGTACCGAAGCGGTGGCCTACACCGCCTTCGCCGTCGCCGCGGCAATCGTCGTCGCGACAGCGGCGCGCGGGGCGCTCGGCAAGTTCGGCGCCGGCCTGCAGCAACGCGCACCGTGGTTTCTTGCGCTCGGCCTGTTCCTGACGCTGTGGGAAGTCACCACCGCGAAATTCGCCTGGCTGCCACTGCCGTTCTTTCCGCCGCCGCAGTCCATTGTCGAGGTCTACACCGACGATCTGCCCAAGCTGCTCGACAGCGTGTTCGCCTCCGTCAAACTGCAGCTCGGCGGCTACTTCATCGGCGCCACCGTCGGCTTCCTCACCGGCGTGTCGATCGGCTGGTCGCGCGCGGTCGGCTACTGGGTGCATCCGGTGCTGCGCTTCATCGGTCCGCTGCCGGCCACCGCCTGGCTGCCGATCGCCTTCTTCACCTTCCCGTCGAGCTGGAGCGCCTCGACCTTCCTGATCGCGCTGGCCACCGGCTTTCCGGTGACGGTGCTCACATGGTCGGGCGTGGCGAGCGTCAGCAGCGCCTATTACGACGTGGCGCGCACGCTTGGCGCCAAGCCGTCGTTCCTGGTGCTGAAGGTGGCGATCCCCGCCGCTTTGCCGCACGTGTTCGTCGGCCTGTTCATGGGATTGGGATCGTCGTTCGCGGTGCTGGTCGTCGCCGAGATGATCGGCGTCAAGGCCGGGCTCGGCTGGTACCTGCAATGGGCGCAGGGCTGGGCCGCCTACGCCAACATGTATGCGGCGCTGATCGTGATGTCGCTGCTGTGCTCCGGCGCCATCACCCTGTTGTTCAGGACTCGTGACCATCTGCTGGTCTGGCAAAAAGGCGTCGTCAAATGGTAGCCCTCGCACGCGCCGAACATATCCCCGTCACGGCCGGAGCCGCGCTGGACATCGCCGGCGTCAGCCACGCCTTCGACATCGACGGCAATGTGCTGCCGGTGCTCGACAATGTCAGTTTCAGCGCCGCGCCCGGCGAATTCGTCGCGCTGCTCGGGCCGTCCGGATGCGGCAAGTCCACGCTGCTGCGTCTCGTTGCCGGCCTCGAGCCGCCGCGCGCCGGCACCTTGCGTGAGGACGGCGAACTGATCACGCAACCGCATCCATCGCGGGTGGTGGTGTTCCAGGATCCGACATTGTTTCCATGGCGCACCGTCTGGAACAATGTCGCGCTCGGGCTGGAAGCCCAGGGCATTCTCAAGACGCAACGGCACCGCGTCGATGCCGCCATCGATCTGGTGGGGCTGACGACGTTCAGGAACGCGTACCCGCACCAGCTCTCCGGCGGCATGGCGCAACGGGTCGCATTGGCCCGCGCGCTGGTCAACGACCCCAAGATCCTGGTGCTCGACGAGCCGCTGGGGAAGCTGGATTCGCTGACGCGCATCACCATGCAGGCCGAACTGGTTTCGCTGTGGCAGCGCAGCGGCTTCACGGCGCTGCTGGTCACCCATGATGTGGAGGAAGCCCTGTTCCTGGCCAACCGCGTCATCGTGTTCAGCGATCGCCCTGCAACCATCAAGGCCGACATCGCGGTGGACCGTCCCTACCCGCGCCACCGTGGCGATCCGCATCTGGCGGAACTGCGAAAGCATATTCTCGGGCTGCTGGGATTGGACGCGACATGGTGAGCCGGCTGAACATTCTCAAACACGACGACCAGCACGGTGACACCGCGTCGGGCAGCCGGGAGAAAGCCGTCCAACTCGCCGCTGGCTTCGCCGAGCGCGCGACGGCACACGATCGCGCTGGCAGTTTTCCGTTCGCGAATTTCCAGGAACTGTCCGATGCGGGCCTGCTGGCGCTGACGGTGCCGGAAGCACTGGGCGGCGGCGGCGCCGGCCTGCGCGAGGCGGCCGACGTGGTCAGCATCATCGCCAGGGCCGATCCGTCAACCGCCCTGGTGCTGTCGATGCACTACATCCAGCATCTGATCATCGCGCGGAGCCCGCGCTGGCCGGCCCATCTGGCCCGCAGGCTGGCCAAGGAGACTGTCGATGGGCTGGCGCTGATCAATGCGCTGCGCGTCGAACCGGACCTCGGCTCGCCGTCGCGTGGCGGCCTGCCGGCGACGACCGCACGGCGCACCGAAACCGGCTGGCGGCTGAGCGGACGAAAGATCTATTCGACGGGGTCGCCGATTTTGAAGTGGTATGCGGTGTGGGCGAAGACTGACGAGCCGGAGCTCCGCGTCGGCCTGTTCCTGGTGCCCGCCGGCCTGCCCGGCACGCGCATCGTGGAAACATGGGACCATATCGGGCTGCGCGCATCGGGCAGCCATGACGTGGTGTTCGACGATGTGGTGTTTCCCCTCGACCACGAGATCGATGTGCGCCGGCCGGACCAATGGGGGCGCCCGACCCGCTCCAGGCCAGCGCGCACAACGTGTTCATCGCCGCGATCTACGATGGCGTGGCGCGTGCCGCACGCGACTGGCTGGTGCATTTCCTCAACAGCCGCGTGCCGTCGAATCTCGGCGCATCGCTGGCAACCCTGCCGCGGGTGCAGGAAGCGGTCGGCGGCATCGAAGCGCATCTCGCCGTCAACGCCCGACTGATCGCCAGCTTCGCCGGTGATTTCGACGATGGCATCGCCATCGGCGCTTCGGACTCCAACATCCTGAAACTCACCGTCACCGAGAACGCCATCGCCGTCACCCATGCGGCGCTGGCGCTGAGCGGCAATCACGGCCTCACCCGCGCCAATCCGCTGGAGCGGCACCACCGCGACGCGCTGTGCGGCCGCGTTCACACCCCGCAGGACGATGCCACGCGCATCGCCGCCGGCCGACTGGCGCTCGGCGTCTAGTCTTTTCACACCCAACAGGAGCCCGTCATGTCCATCGAGTTCATCGGATTTATCAGCAACAACAATTCGTCCGAAACCATCGTCCGTCAGGGGCCGGTGATCGACCGCCATCACATCGAGACCATCGCCAAGGCCCATGAGAATGCCGGCTTCGACCGCGCGCTGCTGGCGTTTCATTCCACCACCCCGGACAGCCTGCAGATCGGGCAGCACGTGCTCGGCGTCACGGAAAGCCTCAAGGTCATGATCGCGCAGCGACCGGGTTTCACCGCGCCGACGCTGATCGCGCGGCAGCTCGCCACCATCGATCAGCTCTGGCACGACCGGGTGTCGGTGCATGTGATCACCGGCGGCAACGCGACGGAGCTGAAGCAGGACGGCAACACCGTCGACGACAAGGACGAGCGCTACGCCCGAACCGCCGAATGGCTGGATGTGATCAAGGCCGAATGGACCAGCGACAAGCCGTTCACCTACAACGGCAAGTACTATCAGGTCGAAAACGGCTTCTCGCAGGTCAAGCCGTATCGGCCGGGCGGCATTCCGGTGTTCTTCGGCGGCGCGTCGGATGCCGCCATCGAAGTCGCCGGCAAGCATGCCGACACCTTCGCGCTGTGGGGCGAATCCTATGCCCAGGTGCGCGACGTCACCGCGCGCGTCCACACCGCCGCTGCCAGGCACGGCCGGCCGACGCCACGCTTCAGCCTGTCGGTGCGGCCGATCATCGCCGACACCGAGGAGAAAGCGTGGGCCAAGGCCGAGGACATCCTTGCCCGCGCCACCGCCCTGCAGGACAAGACCGGCTATCGCAAGCCGGCCGACGGCCACGCCACCGTCGGCGCAAAACGCCTGCTCGCACTGGCCGAACAGGGCACGCGCATCGACAAGCGGCTGTGGACAGAAATCGCCAAACTCACCGGCGCCAACAGCAACACCACCGCGCTGGTGGGCACGCCCGAGCAGGTCGCCGAGGCGTTCGGCGACTATTATGACCTCGGCGTCAGCCATTTCCTGATCCGCGGCTTCGATCCGCTGATCGATGCCATCGAATACGGCCGCGAACTAATCCCGCTGACGCGAAAGCTGATCGCCGAGCGCCAGTCGATCCGCGGAGTCGCAGCAGAATGAAACACCTGATCCTCGCCGCCGCGCTGTTCGCCGCGACGCTGTCATCCGCCGATGCGCAGACCGCGCTGCGCGTCGGCGACCAGAAGGGCAACGCGCAGGCGGTGATGGAGGCCGCCGGCGTGCTCAAGGACGTGCCCTATAGGATCGAATGGAAGGAGTTTCCCGCCGCCGCACCGCTGCTGGAAGCGCTCGGCGCCGGGGCCATCGAGACCGGGTTGGTGGGCGATGCACCGTTCACCTTCGCCGCTGCGGCCAACGTGCCGGTGAAGGCGATCGCCGCGATCCGCCAGACCGGCGAGGGTCTCGCGGTACTTGTCCCGAAGGACTCCGCGATCAGGAACTTCGACGATCTCAAGGGCAAGAAGATCGCCACCGGCCGCGGTTCGATCGGCCACCAGTTGATTCTCGCCGCGCTGGAATCGAAGGGCTGGACCACCTCCGACGTGCAGATCGTGTTCCTGGCGCCGTCCGACGCCAAGGTGGCCTATACCCGCGGCTCGGTCGACGCATGGTCGACATGGGAGCCCTATGTCAGTCAGGAGGAAGTGCTGTTCGCCTCGCGCCGCGTGCTCACCGCCGAAGGCCTGACGGCCGGCCTCAGCTTCCAGGTGGCGACGCCCGACGCTATCAGGGACAAGCGCGCCCAGCTGGAGGACTTCGTGAAACGCCTCACCGCGGCGCGGGCATGGTCGCTCACGAATGTCAGCGCCTATGCGGAGACCTGGGGCAAGCTCATGAACATCCCGCCGGCGGTGCCGCAGAACTGGCTGGCGCGGGCCAAGGTGCGCATCGCGCCGATCGACGACGCGGTGGTGGCCGACGAGCAGAAGACCATCGATCTCTACCTGCGTGCCGGCCTGATCAAGCAGAAGCTCGACGCGGCCGCCATCGTCGACCGGTCGTTCACAGCGGTGATCCAGAACGCTGCGGGGCTATGAGAACGCCTATGCCTTCGGCTCCGGGAACAGGCCGGCGAGAATTTCGCCGGCCATGTTGAAGGCGGCGACGCCGCGGAACAGCGCCGCGATACCGGCGCTGGCATGCAGTTCTTCCAGCGTGGCCCCGGCCTTGATCGCGGCCTTGGCGTGATTGGCCGCAGCTTCCGAGGTCTGCACCAGCAGAATGGCAAACGACATCAGCTGCACGGTCTTCTGGTCCAGCGCAGCCGGCGTCAGGGCCGCGATTCGCCAGTCTTCCAGCGCGGTCACCAGCGCGGGATCGACACGCATGCCGAGTTCGAGCCGCTTTGCGATCTTCGGCGGCGTGAAGCCGATCATCGCTTCGTAACGGGATTTCAGTTCGTCGAGCTGCACTGGATTGTCGGTCATGGGGCTCTCATCTTCAAATCGGACATGCTGTCAGGTCCTACTCGACCTTGGCGCCGGCTGTCTTGACCACCTGGCCCCATTTATCGGACTCCGTGCGCAAAAATGCAGCGAAGGCATTGCCTGACAACGTGCCGGGCTCGGCGCCCACGTCGGCCAGTCGCTTCACCATGTCGGGGTCCTTCAGCAGCTTCGTGACGCTGTCGATCAGGGTGTTCATCACATCCGGCGGCATCCCGGCCGGTGCCACGAGGCCGAACCATGACGATGCCTCGAAATTCGGGACGCCCGCCTCGACCATCGTCGGCAATTCGGGGAACAACGGCGAACGCTTGGCGCCGGCCACCGCAATCGCGCGGATCGTGCCGCCTTGGACCTGCGGACGGATCGCCGGCATGTTGTCGAACATCATCGGGATCTGGCCGCCGATCAGGTCGTTCATGGCCGGGGCCGCGCCGCGATACGGCACATGGACAATGTCGATGCCGGCGCGCGTCTTCAGAAGTTCGCCGGCGAGATGGTTGGTCGAACCAAGGCCGGACGAACCGAAATTGAGCTTGCCCGGCGACGCCTTGGCGAGCGCGATCAACTCGGCGACGGTCGTTGCCTTCACGTTCGGGTTCACGGCGAGCACGATCGGCACCGATGCGATCAGCGCAACGGGCGTGAAATCCTTCATGGGGTTGAACGAAAGCTGCGTGTAGAGCGATTGATTGACGGCGAGCGGTCCCGGCGCGGTCAGCAGCAATGTGTAACCGTCGGCAGGCGATCGGGCGACGGACTCGGCGCCGATATTGCCGCCGGCGCCCGCGCGATTGTCGATCACCACCGGCTGGCCCCACAGCTCCTGCAGTTTGGCGCCGAGCATGCGCGCGACCACGTCGTTTGAACCGCCGGCCGGAAACGGCACCACGATGCGCACGCCGCGATCGGGAAACCCTGCTTCAGCCGGCTGGCCGATCTGGACCATCATCACCAAAGCCGCCAAGGCGGAAACCACGAGCCGCATGCGATCCTCCAAGATCATCGATTTTTTCTGTATCGTCGATTTTATGTTGACAGCCATTTCCGCTGCCGTCAAATCGGCCGGACAGCGGCACGCCGGATGGCGCACTGCAGCCGAATGAACGGGATGCACGAAAGATGACGTCACCCACGCCCGGCATGTCGCCGAAGCCCTGCCCCGGTCCGGACCGCCATCCGAAACGACCGGCGTTCGTCATGCCGCCCGGCGCCTGCGACACCCACGTCCACGTGTTCGGCCCACAGGCAACCTTCCCTTTCAGCGACCAGCGCAGCTACACGCCGGAAGACTGCACCTGCGACGACCTGATGCAGCTCCACGCGACACTGGGGATCGACCGCGCGGTCATCGTGCATGGCGGCGCGCATGGCACCGACAATCGGGCAACCCTCTCCGCGCTGCGTTCCCATCCGACCCGGCTGCGCGGCGTCGCCGTGATCGCCTCCGGCCTCTCGCCGGGCGAACTGGAAGACCTGCACCGCGCCGGAATGCGTGGCTGTCGCATGTCGACAGTGGTGAGCGGGGGTGCGTCGTTCGCGCATCTGCGCGGGCTGGCGGAGGAAACCTTCGATCTCGGCTGGCATCTGGTGCTGCATTTCAACAAGGCGACCGAACTGGTCGACGTGGCGCCGCAGCTGTTGACGGTGCGCAGCCCGTTCGTGCTCGATCACCTCGCGCGCATCAGCGCCGCGGAAGGCGTCGATTCCGAACCGTTCCGGACGCTGCTGCGGCTGCTCGATACCGATCGATGCTGGATCAAGCTCGCCAGTCTCTACCGCCTCTCCGCCGAGCCCTATCCGCATCGCGACATGCTGCCGATGATCCACCGCGTGATCGAGGCCCGGCCTGATCGGATCATCTGGGGCAGCAACTGGCCGCACCCCATCTGCCCCGTGCCCATGCCCAACGACGGCGACTTGGTCGATCTGATCCCGCTGTGGATTCCCGACGAGGCTACGCAACAGCGCGTCCTGGTGGACAATCCCGCCGCGCTCTATGGTTTCGACAGCAACGGGTGATGCATCGATGAACGCCGCACGTACCGCCGGTTCCGTGCCGACCACGCTCTCGACCACGCTGGTCGCGCGCCTGCGCGACTCCATCATGCGGGGCGAGCTGCTGCCCGGCAGCAAGCTCAATCTCGACCGTCTGCGGGCCGCCTTCGGCGTCAGCCTCAGCCCGCTGCGCGAAGCGCTGTGCCGACTCGAGAATGACGGCCTGGTGGCGCTGATCGACCAGCGCGGCTACCGGGTGACGCCGGTCTCGCCCGGCAATCTGGCGGAAATCATCCGGCTGCGCGTCGAGCTCGAAGGTCTCGCGGTGAAGGAAAGTATCGCGCACGGCGACGTCGCCTGGGAAGGTCGCGTGCTCGGCACATTGCACCAACTCAGTCGCTGCAAGCGCGGGCCGCGTTCCATCGACGAGCAGGAAGCCTGGGAGACCGCCCATCGCGCATTTCATGCCGAGCTGATCTCGGCGTGCCAGATGCCGTTGCTAATGCAGTTCTGCGCCACCCTGCACGACCAGAGCGACCGCTATCGGCGCATCTTTCTGAAGAAGCACCAGCCCGATCGCGACGTTCCGGCCGAACACACCGCGATCGCCCATGCGATGATCGAGCGGCGCACGCGCGACGCCACGCGGATCCTGCGCGAACATATCGAGCGCACCGGCCGCAACATCCAGGCTGCATTGTCGGTGGCGTGAACAACGTACGATCCGGCATCCGGATTTGCGCAGGCTAGGCCTGTCTGGTCTCTGCCGTCTCGCCCGCGAGCAGCTTCTCCACCCGGGCCTCTTCCTCGGCCGACAGCGTCGGCGGCGTGCCGTCCGCTGCCGTCCCCTTTTCACGCCGCCGGTAGTGCCACCACAGCGCGAGGCCGCCGCCGCCGAGCGCCAGCGGCGTCAGCAGCCAGAGCAGCAGCGTGTGCCGCTCCAGCCGCGGCTTCAGCAGCACGAATTCGCCGTAGCGCGCGACCAGGAAGTCCAGCACCTGACTGTCGCTGTCGCCGCCGGCCAGCCGCTCGCGCACCAGCAGCCGCAGGTCGCGCGCCAGCGGCGCATCGGAATCGTCGATCGACTGGTTCTGGCAGACCATGCAGCGCAGCTCGCGCGACAGCTCGCGGGCGCGGGCTTCCTTGGCGGGATCGGCCATGATCTCGTCGGGCTGCACGGCGTGGGCGGCCGGCGATGCGACGATCATCGCCAAGGCGACGCATGCAGCGCGCAAGACATTCACGCGCATCATTCCGCTGCCTGCAGCGCGCGCGGGACCTTGGCCGGCTTCGGTGCGCCGACGCGCAAACGTCGGTCGGACAGCGACAGCAACCCGCCGAACGCCATCAGCACCGGGCCGAACCAGATCAGCAGCACCATCGGCTTGTGATAAATCCGCACCGCGATGCCGCCATCCGGCGCGGTGTCGCCGAGCGAGATGTAGAGCTGGCTGAAGCCGCGCGACAGCAGGGCCGCTTCGGTGGTCGACGACTGCCGCGTGGTGAAGTTGCGCTTCGACGGCGTCATCACGCTGAGCTTGTCGCCGCCTTGGCTGACGCCGAAGGTGGCGATCATCTCGCGGAAATTCGGCCCCTGGCGCTGCGTGACGTCGTCGAGCCTGAGTTCGTATCCCGCGATCTTGGCGACCTCATTCGGCTTCATGGTGCCGATATATTCGCTGTTCCAGGTGGTCTCGCAGACGATGCCGATCAGCGCCACGCCGACGCCGGCATGCGCGAAAGCAGTGCCCCAGGTCGAGCGCGGCAGGCCGCGGGCGCGGCGCATGGCGGTACCGAACGGCGCGCGGAACAGTTGGGTGCGCTCGACAAGGTCGGTGATGGCGCCGCCGATGACGAACACCGCAAGGCCGATGGCCAGCGGCGCCAGCGCCGCGCCGCCTTTGGTCCAGGCCCACAGCAGCGCGACGGCGACCAGGGCAGCGACGCCGGCGGCCATCAACCGCTGCGCCGCGCCTTTGATGTCACCGCGCTTCCATGCCAGCAGCGGCCCGAACGGCACCGCCAGCAGCAGGGGCACGAACAGCGGCCCGAAGGTCAGGTTGAAGAACGGCGCACCCACCGAGATCTTGTCGCCGGTGAGCACTTCGAGCGCCAGCGGATACAGCGTGCCGACGAAGACGGTAGCGCAGGCGGTGGTGAGGAACAGGTTGTTGAGCACCAGCGCGCCCTCGCGCGAGATCGGCGCGAACAGCCCGCCCTGCTTCAGCGCCGAGGCCCGCCACATGTACAGCGTCAGGCTGCCGCCGATGAAGATGCACAGGATCAACAGGATGAACACGCCGCGGGTGGGATCAGTGGCGAAGGCATGCACCGAGGTGAGCACGCCGGAACGCACCAGGAAGGTGCCGAGCAGCGACAGCGAGAAGGTCAGGATCGCGAGAAGGATGGTCCAGACCTTCAGCGCGTTGCGCTTTTCCATCACCACGGCCGAATGCAGCAGCGCGGTGCCGGCCAGCCACGGCATCAGGGAGGCGTTCTCCACCGGGTCCCAGAACCACCAGCCGCCCCAGCCGAGCTCGTAATACGCCCAGTACGAGCCCATCGCGATGCCCAGCGTCAGGAAGATCCACGCCACCAGCGTCCACGGCCGCACCCAGCGCGCCCAGGCGGCATCGATGCGGCCTTCGATCAGAGCAGCGACGGCGAAGGAGAACGAGATGGAGAAGCCGACATAACCGAGATAGAGCATCGGCGGATGCACCGCGAGGCCGATGTCCTGCAGCACCGGATTGAGATCGCGGCCCTCGATCGGCGGATTGGCGAGGCGCAGGAACGGGTTCGAGGTGATCAGTATGAACAGGTAGAACGCGGTGGCGATCCAGCCCTGCACCGCCAGCACGTTTGCGCGCAAGGTCAGCGGCAGGTTGTTGCCGAATGCCGCGACCAGCCCGCCAAACAGCGCCAGGATCGACACCCACAGCAGCATCGAGCCTTCGTGATTGCCCCAGACGCCGGTGATCTTGTAGAGCAGCGGCTTCATCGAATGCGAGTTCTCGAACACGTTGGCGACCGAGAAGTCCGAGTTGACGTGCAGCATCACCAGCGCCGTGAACGACAGCGCCGCGAACAGCAGCTGCGCCAGCGCGGTGGAGCGCGCCACGTTCATCAGCGCGGGATCGTGCAGCCGCGCGCCGAGGATCGGCACGGTCGACTGGATCAGCGCCAGCGCCAGCGCCAGCACCAGCGCGTAATGTCCGGCTTCGGCGATCACCGCAAAACTCCTTGTTTTGCGTCAGTGACACTCTGCGGCGTGTTCGACGCGCCCTGCGCGCCCGCCGCACCCGGCTTCTTGTCGTAGTCGTCCTTCCAGTGGCCCTGCTTCTTCAGGGAGTCGGCGACTTCCTTCGGCATGTAGTTCTCGTCGTGCTTGGCCAGCACGGTGTCGGCCTTGAACACGCCGTTGGCATCGAGCGCGCCCTCGGCGACCACGCCCTGCCCTTCGCGGAACAGGTCGGGCAGGATTCCCTTGTAGGCCACCGGCAGCTTGGCGCCGCCGTCGGCGACCTCGAAGGTCACCGCGAGATTGTCGCCGCGCACCAGCGAGCCCGGCTGCACCAGTCCGCCGAGCCGGAAACGCTTGCCGACGGGAACGTGCTTCTCGGCCGCCATGGTCGGCGTCGAGAAGAACACGATGGAGTCGCGCATGGCGTTCAGCACCAATGCCGCCGCCACCGCCAGCACCGCCAGCGAGCCGCCAATCATCGTCAACCGTCGCTGCTTGCGTGTCATATGACTCCTCCAAGGAGCATGATGTGGTCCGAAAACCGCTGCGCACTTTTCGGCATCATGCTCACCCGTCCAGCCCGGCGCTTTTCAGGCCGTCGTTGAGTTGCCGCAGCCGCTCGGAGTCGGAACCGACCGCCTGCCGCGCATCCGCCACCGCCTGCTTCGCCTTGTCGCGGTCGCCCAGCACCATATAGGCACGCACCAGCCGCAACCATCCCTCGACATCGTTGCCGTCATTCTTCAACCGCGTCGCGAGGCGGTCGACCATGCTCTGCACCATGGCGTTGCGGTCGCCCGCGCCCATGCCCTGCGCGGCAGCAATGGTGTCGTCGGACAGCGCCGGCAGCGCAGGACCGCCGACACGGGCCAGCGCGGCCTGCACCACGCTGCGCCACGGCGCGTCGGCCGGCGCCTTGGCCAGCATGTCGCGCCAGACCGCCGCGGCATCCGCCATGCGGCCGTCCTGCTCGGCGGCGAGGCCGAGGAAGAAGCGCGCCTTCGCCTCGTTCGCATCGAGCGCCACGGCGCGATCGAACTCTGCCTTGGCATCCGCAGTGATGATACCATTGGCCGCAGCGGCAATGGCCTCGCCGAGGTCGGCGCGACGCGCCGCGGTGTCGCCGCCATAGGTGATGGCATTGCGGAACGCGACGACCGCATCGTCGAAGCGGCCGAGCTTGGCCAGCACCGGTGCCAGCACGTTCCAGCCGCGGCCATCGGTGGGGTTCTGCTCCAGATGCTTCTGCACCTGCGCGACCAGATTATCCATCGGGTCCGAGGCGCTAGGCGCGCGGGCGCGTTCGGCCAGCGGAAAATCGGGAAAGCGCGGCGACCCGAGCGGCAGGTAGAAGGCCATGGCCAGCGCCGGAAGGCCGACCAGCGCCAGCACCGCGACGGCGCGGCGGAACCGCGGGCTGGCCTTTGCCGGCACATCCTGCTCGGCGTCGGTGGCAGCCAGCAACCGGCGGCCGATCTCGACCCGGGCGGCTTCGGCCTCCGGCGCCGCGATCAGGCCTGCGGCCGCGTCGCGGCCGATCTCGACGAGCTGATCCTTGTAGACGGCGGATTCGCTGCCGCCGGCCTTGCCCGCGGTGGCGCGGCCAAGCGGCCACAGCACAGCGAAAATCGCTGCGGCAGTCATCAGCGCGAACACAAACCACAACGTCATTGCACAGGGTTCCGGTGACGGCGATTCAGCCCGGCGGGCGGCATCGGCTGGCCGGGTTACACCATTTCTAAACCGGCCGCGCAATTGACTTCTACGGCACCAGTGCGGCGAAAAGTTGCGTTAAATCAATGCGGCAGCTCAGCCTGCCTTCTTCGGTTTGCGCTCCACCACGACCATGGCGTTTTCCGCCGCGCGGCTCATCAGCTGGGCGTATTCGGCGCCGAACAGCAGCTCGCAGAAGCGGATCGCGGCCTTGGCCTGCATGTGCCGGAACGCCTTCACCTTGGCGTCGCCGTTACGCAGCGACTGCACCAGCGCCTCGGTGGATTTCTCGACATATTGCTGCAGGTCGGAATAGGTCCGCAGCGTCACCTCGTTGATGGCCAGCTCGCTGGCATAGGTGCGGCAGATCGCGACGAAATCGATCAGCGCCGCGGTCTCCTCGACGTCGGCCGGATCGATCTGCGCGGTGGGGGTGATGTCCTTGTCCGGACGCTGGCGCAGCAGCCGGCGGACGCGGCCGGGCACGCTGTCGATCTCCGACTGCAGCGTGGTCGAAATATCCACCCGGATCGAGGCAAGCTGGCGCCCCCACGTCGAGTCGTTGCGGATGTCGAGCTCGGTGCGCAGGCCGCGGACGCCATCATGGACAGTCTTGAGATGGTCGGCGACGCTGTCGAACTTGCCGCGCTTGATCTCGCTGCGCAGGGTGGCCGCGACCCGGGTGAGGTCGTGGATCGCCATGGTCACGGCGATGCCATAGGAGGTGGCGGCGACGCGGATCTCGTCGTCGGAGGCGGCAATCTTGATGGCCAGGCGGATGATCTGCCAGGGCGCCAGCAGCCGCTGCATCACCAGCGAAAGCGCGAATGGCAGCACCTGCGGCGTCACCAGCGCCGGCACGTTGAGGGCGCTGTTGACGGAGGCCACCTGCGCGTCGCCGAACGTCCTGAGCTGGCTGGGAATCTTGAGGCTGAGGCCGTCCAGCGCCTCGCGCGCCTTCAGTGCCGCGCCGATGCCGGGCAGATCCTCGACCACATGCGGCGCCCCGACCCGGGCCAGGCCGCGGTTGCGATCGCCGCCCGCTGCCGGTCCGGCCACCTTGAGAATGGCATCGGCGGCGGCCTGCTGGAACTTCCTCACCGCGCGTTCGACATCCGCGCTGGCCTCCGGCTTGCCGGCCACCGCAGCCTCGAATTCGCTGACCGCCTCGACCGCGCCTTCGCGCTCCAGCCATTGCCAGGTGGCCTGCAGCGAGGCACGGCGGATCTGCCCGGGCCTGACCGCGGCAACGCCCTCCGCCAGGAACGGCTCCAGCGACCGGAACACCAGCCGGGCGGGATCCTCGACCCGCGGGCGCACCGCGTCGACGTTGCCGCGCACAACCGAGCGCAGCACATCGAGCACGAAATTGGCGACATTGACGTCTTCGTTGCGCGCGATGGACCGCTCATACTCGCGCATCAGCAACGCCTGCGATTGCGGCGGCAATTGCGCGAGATAGTCCCGGAGACGGTCGATCGATGTCTGGCTCATGCACCCAAGGTCCGCGCGTTCCGGTCGGCCCAAGACCGGACGCAGCCAACGGATTTCATAGCAGGGCCGACGTTAAGAAGCGGTTGAGGAATGGCCTCAGCCGACCGCGGCCCAGCCGCCGTCGGGAGCCCGGCAGGCAGTGCCGCGCGCCGTGCTGAGCGCGCCGTTGACGGTGATGGTGTGGGAAAAGCCGCGGCATTGGCGGCCCTTCTGGTCATAGGCCGGCCCCGGCACGATGTTGCCGTAGCGCCCGGACGCCGGATTCCGCCACGGCACCGGAGCGCCGGAGGCGCCATTGTCCAGCGCCGCGAGCTCGGCCTCATAGGCCAGCTTGCGGTCGTCCTCATTGAGCAGCGGACCGAGCTTGGCGCCGATCAGCCCGCCCATGGCGGCATTGTTCACCGCCGCCGAAGCGCTTTCCCCGGATAGGCCAATGGCCGACTTGATGGAGGTGGAGGTGCCGGTGAACGCCCGCGCCATCGGGCCGGGACCGTCGCCGGAGGTGACGTCGCAGCCGGCAAGCGCCAGCGCCGCGGCCAGGATCAGGGCAGTCTTGAACTTGAACATGAACATCCGCCTAGTGCTGCAGGATGGCCATCGCAGCGTCAAGCTCTGACAAAGCGGACAATTCGGGCGGGATCGGGGCGACTGCATCGCGCCTGCAGTGGAGAGCTCGTTCTTGCAGGCCTCGCGGCGGCTGAAGGATGGTCCGGACGGCGAAGCGGTGTGCGTCAGCGTGCGATAACGTTCTTCGCCGTCGCGTCCAACTCCAGGATCATGATGCGGATTTTTTCGTACAAGGCTGGCGGGATGAATCCGTAATCGAACTGACCGGGCCGGCCCTTCGGCACCGGATAAAGGTCGAGATCCGGGCCATACGAATTCGTTCAACTCGTCGCAAATGACCCACGAGCTCAGACTATCGAGACCGAGATGTTGCTTGACCCTTGCGGGTATCTCCACCGCATGCGTGCCGGCCCGAGGTTCGCTATGCGTGATGGGGGCGACAGTGACGGAGGTCTGACCTTTTTCAGTCCTGATGGCGAGCACCACAACAGAGGGCCTTATTTTTCGCCCTCATCATAACCTGCTTCGGATTCACGACTCCAAAGAAACTTGTAGCTGATGACGAGACCCGCTTCTGGGCTTGGGAGAGGCATTCGATTTCTAGTCTTGCATCAGGGCATTCAACGCATCGTGACGTTCGTCCATATGCGCGGTCTTGAGCGCATCGACTCTATCGCTCGGGAGTTTTCCGACGATCAGAGATTTGCGCGCCTTCTCTTTCAGGGCTTCGAATTCTGCGAAATCTTCCGGCGATACAAAATAGCCAGTCACCCGATTATGGCTGGTGACAGCCACCGTTTCGCGATGCACTTCGTGCTGAATCTCTGCAAAATTGCGAGCAAAGGCGGTGGCTGTGACCGTGCGCATGTCGGGCTCCTAGAAGACAAAGCCATAATTCACAAAATACCAATAATCTGCAAGTTACAAATTTTTTGTATTTTACGCAATTTACTTGCTCACACCCCCGGCAGCACCAGTTCCGCCCGTAGCCCGCCGATCGGGGCGGTGCCCAACGTCAGGCTGCCGCCATAGAGCGCGGCGAGGTCGGTGACGATGGACAGGCCGAGGCCGGAACCGGGCTTGGTCTCGTCGAGGCGCTGGCCGCGCCGGGCCACGGTGGCGCGCTCGGCGGCGGACAGGCCGCGGCCGTCGTCGTCGACGATGATGCGCAGTTTTGGCGCGGCGTCGCTGGCCCCCTGCCGCTCGACCAGCACTTCGATGAAGACGCGGGAATCCGCCCATTTGCAGGCGTTGTCCACGAGGTTGCCGGCCATCTCCTCGAGATCCTGCTTTTCGCCGCGGAATTGCGCGGCGGCGTCAGCTTGCACGTCGATGGCGATGTCGCGGTCGCGGTGGATCTTTTCCATGGTCCGGCACAGCGCCTCGATCGCCGGCGCGACCTCGGTGATCGTCCCGACGATGGTCAGGCGCGCGGCGATCCTGGCCCGTTCCAGGTGATGGGCCACCTGGTCACGCATCACGTCGGCCTGCTCCAGCACCTTGGCTGCGAACGGATCGCGACCATGACTGTTGGCCTCGTTGACGATCACCGACAGCGGCGTCTTGATGGCGTGGGCGAGATTGCCGACATGGGTGCGGGCGCGCTCGACGATGGCGCGGTTGGCGTCGATCATCGCGTTGGTCTCGCGCGCCAGTGGCGCGATCTCCACCGGGAATTCGCCTTCAAGGCGTTCGGCACGGCCGGAACGGATGTCGGCGATAGCGTCGGAAATGCGCTTCAAGGGTGCCAGGCCGAAGCGTACCTGGAAGATGGTGGTGAGGCCGAGCACGATCGCCAGCGCCAGGAAGGTGCCGCCGAGGTAATAGTCGAAGGTGCGGGTTTCCTCGACGATCTCGGTGGCGTCGCCGGCGACGCTGACCCGGTACTTGCCGTCGGCGCCGAGATCCACCGGCCGTTCCACCATGCGCAGCTTCTGGCCTTCCGGTCCCTCGACATAGCCCAGCCGGATGCCGGCCGGAGTCAGCTCGACGCCCTGGTCCTCCAGCAGCGGCAGCTTCTTGTCCCACAGCGAGCGCGAGGCGCGGGTCTCGGTCTTGTCGGAATCGGTTCGGGCGATTTCCCAGTACCAGCCGGACAACGGCAGCTCGAACAGCGGCTCGCCGAGCGACTGCAGGTCCTTGTCCTGCGGATCGTCGGGCGCGCCGACTTCGGCTATCAGGGTGCGCAAATACAGATTGAGCCTGCGGTCGAAGGCGCGCTCGGTGGCCTGGCGATAGACCGACGACAGCACGATGCCGGTGATCACCAGGATCACCACCACCCAGGCGGTCGCCGAGATAAACAGTCGTGTCGATAACGAGCTAGCGCGCATCGGTGGGTGGCGTGAGCAGGTAGCCCAGCCCGCGCACGGTCTGGATGATGTCGACGTCCAGCTTCTTGCGGATGCGGCCGACGAACACCTCGATGGTATTGCTGTCGCGATCGAAATCCTGGTCGTAGAGATGCTCGACCAGTTCGGTGCGCGAGATCACCCGGCCGGTGTGGTGCATCAGATAGGCCAGCAGGCGATATTCGTGGGAGGTCATCTTGATCGGATTGCCGTTGACGCTGACGCGCCCGGTGCGGGTGTCCAGCGACACCGGACCGCAGGTCAGTTCACTCTGGGCGTGCCCCGCCGTGCGCCGCAGCAGCGCGCGGATCCGTGCCAGCACTTCCTCGAGGTGAAACGGCTTCGCCACATAATCGTCGGCGCCGGCATCGAAGCCCTGCACCTTGTCGCTCCAGCGATCGCGCGCGGTGAGGATCAGCACCGGCATGGCGCGACCGTTGCGGCGCCAGGCTTCCAGCACCGAGATGCCGTCCATCTTGGGCAGGCCGATGTCCAGCACCACGGCGTCATAGGGCTCGCTGTCGCCGAGGAAATGCCCCTCCTCGCCATCGAAGGCGCGGTCAACGACATAGCCGGCATCGACCAGCGCTGTGGTGAGCTGGCGATTGAGATCGGGATCATCTTCGACGACGAGCAGACGCACGGGACTTCTCCAGGCTGGATCAACCAACCGCATCAGCATGCACCGCGCAGCGGCGAATGCCGGATGAACGGCCGATCGTCCGAAGCTTACTTTTTCTTCACAACCGCCTTCACCAGCCGCTCGACCGCGCCCGGCGCATCCTGTCCGGTGACGGCGCTGACCTTTTCGCGGGTGCGGCCGCTGACATAGACGCCTAGCACGCCGAAGCGGAAGCCCCAATAGGTCACCAGCAGCGCGGTGGCGCCGACCAGCGCGTTGATGGTCTGGATGTCGCCGGTCCAGAACTCGTGCACCAGCACGATCCACAGCGCCGCGCATTCGAAGGTCAGCTCGAAGGCATAGAGCGGTCGCCACCAGCGCTGCACCACATCGTCGCTGGCGATTTCGGCGCGGATGGTGGCCTGGGTCTCCGCGATCGCCGTGCGCTGGGTCTCTGCCTCGGCGAGGATCATCTCCGCCCACTGCGCCTCCGCCTCCGCCAGTCTGGTCGGGTCTGCCGCCGGCAACGCGCTCTGCACCGCCGCCGGCGTCAAATTGACGGAGCCGACCGCCTTGGCGAGGATTTCGCCGGCGACGCCGCCGAGCGGCCCGCCCACTGCAGTGCCGAGCATCGGCGCGCCGAGCGCAATCACCTGTTTGCCGAGGTCTCCCCAATCCATGGTCATGTCCTCCTGAAGGCCGCGACGAGCGCGGCGATGAATGTTGCCAAGGTCGTCAGCCGCGGCTCCGGCGGGTCGGGCGCCAGTGGTGGCGAAGCGATCACCAGCGGCGCGTCGCCGAGTGCGGTCTTCCATTTCGCCAGCCAGGCTTTGCGCTGATCGAGACCGACGGTGCCGCCGTTGAGCCGGCGGGTGACGCCCAGCACGTCGTCCTTCAAGGCGAATGGCAGGCAGCCGCAATTGATGAAATCGGCGACGCCGCAGGCGAGGAAATGGCGCGGATCGATCACCAGCTCCGGCTGCGCCACGACATCGAGCCCGGTGGCCTTCGCCAGCCGCTGGTAGCCCTCGCGCCCGGTGGTCTGCGCCGCGCCACGGCCACGAAAATTCCAGCCGTCGTCGGAGCCGCTTCGATTGCCCATGGCGATTTTCAGGCGCCGACTGGCCGGGCCCGAGGACCTGCACCACCGCGGCCGGCTCATAGCCGAACTCGGTACTGCCGGGGATCAGCGTTACCGCGCGCAGCCCCTTGCCGCCGCCCGACGATGTGCTCTCGCTGGTGACGACTTCCTCGAGCGGCGTCGCCCAGATCACCTGGCCGCCGAGCCGTGCGCGGCCGTAGACCCGCGGGATCGGCGCGCCCTCGCTGGAGGCCATCACGTCGAGATCGGACAGGCGCGGGCCCTCGACCGTCTTGCCGGCGCTGCCGAACAGCGCGTGGTCGAGCATGTTGCCGACCACCGCGCCGGCGAGCCGCCCGGCGATGGCGCCGACCGGGCCGAACAGGCCGCCGATCGCGCCGCCGGCGGCCGAGAGAACAAGTGCGGCCATCGTCTTCCTCCGGAATTTAAGCGGCAGAAGCGCGTCACGATTGTCCTGCGACTGCCGTGACCGGTCGGCCGATCCATCTTGATCTGCGTCAACGTTGATGGCCGGGCGGACGCCTAGGTTTGCCCTGTCATCGCTCCGCTGTCGGATCGCGGGGCCGCGTCATCGTCGGGATCGTGGAGAGACGGACATGGCCGAACAAAAAACACTCGTGGTCTATTATTCGCGCACAGGAACGACGCGGCAGATCGCCCACGCGCTGGCCAACGCGCTGTATGCCGACACCGAGGAAATTGTCGCGACCGGAAATCACGCAGGCGTTTTCGGCTATCTTCGTTCCGTCATCGAAGCCCGCCGACGAACATCCTCCGCCATCGCTGCGGTCAAGAAAGATCCATCGGCCTACGATCTCGTTATTGTCGGCACGCCCGTCTGGGCATGGTCGCTGTCGTCGCCGGTCCGCGCCTGGCTGGCTGCGAACAAGGAGCACCTGCCGGCAGTGGCGTTCTTCTGCACCCTCGGCGGCGCCGGCGGCGACAAGGCCTTCGGCCAGATGCAGGAGATCGCCGGCAAACCGCCGCGTGCCACCCTGGCGGTCAACGCGGCCGACGTGATCGCCGACCGCTATGCGCCGGCACTGGCGTCGTTCGTGACGGCTCTCGAACCGGGGCGCCGGTCAGAGACCACGCCATCGAAGACCTCCACCGCGGCATGACGCCGCCATGGCCGCTGATGCAACATTCTGGCAGCGATCGACGCGGCAAGGTCGGACCTTTGATCCACGTCATGTCGGCCGGCAGGCGAACGTCCGATGGTCGCAGCCTCTCGGCAGGGACCGCAGCGAACATGCGAACGTGGCTCGAAGACATCAAACCGCTGGCCGGCCTCGAGCCGGCAACGCGCAAGGCGCTGGCGGCCATTGTCCCCGCCAAGGTGCCCCAGGGCACCGTGCTGTTCCGGCCTGGCGACGTGGCGCCGGGATTTCTGGTGGTGCTCAGTGGCCGTGTCGAGGTCTATCTGATCGGCCGGTCGGGCCGCGAGATGCTGCTATATGATGTCGTTGCCGGGCAGACCTGCATCCAGACCACGTTGTGCGTGCTCGGCGAGCATTCCTATACCGGCGAGGCGGTCGCGCAAACCGATACGTCGTTCGTGATGATTCCGAAGAATATCTTCGCCGGCCTGATGAACAGCTCGCAGGCGTTCCGCGGCTTCGTCTTCGGCGCCTTCGGCGATCGCCTCAAGGATGTCGTCTCCGTTCTGGAGAAGGTGTCGTTCGTCCGGCTGGAATCGCGGCTAGCTGCCGAACTGCTGCGCCGCGCCGGCAGCGACGATATCGCGCTGACGACGCATCGCGATCTGGCCACCGCGATCGGATCGGTCAGGGAAGTTGTCTCGCGTCGTCTCGAAGACCTGCAGAAGGCCGGGCTGGTCCAGCTTACCCGCGGCAAGGTCACGCTGATCGATCGCCCGGCGCTGGCGCGGGTCGGGGGCGATGCGGCCCTGACCTGATCGCGACGGTGACGAAGTCACCGACACGGCACGGCGTTTCGCCTAGAGCGATGTTCACGCAACAGATGCCATGGAGATACAGATGTTCAAGAGCAATGTCGGCAGCATCGATCGGGTCTTGAGAATCGTGGTCGGCCTCGGCGTCCTCAGCCTGTTCTTCCTCTATCCCGACGCCTCATGGCGATATTACAGCCTGCTTGGCGCGATTCCCCTGCTCACCGGCGTGATGGGCACCTGCCCGCTCTATTCGCTGGTCGGGCTCTCCACCTGTCCGCTCGACAGGGCATAAGACCACGGCACGTTGGCGCCAGCGCAGGACCTCAGACATGGACGACACGATCATCACAGGCCCGCTCTATGCGCCGCGCAAGAAGGTCTATCCGCAGGCGGTCCACGGCCGCTTCCGGCGGATCAAGTGGACCGTCCTGATCCTGACGCTGGCGGTCTACTACTTCACGCCGTTCCTGCGCTGGGACCGCGGACCGGGCGCGCCGAGCCAGGCGGTGCTGGTCGATTTCCCGCATCGCCGCTTCTACTTCTTCTTCATCGAGCTGTGGCCGCAGGAGGTCTACTACTTCACCGGCCTCCTGATCATCGCCGCCATGGTGCTGTTCCTGATGAATGCCGTCGCCGGACGGGTGTGGTGCGGCTACATGTGCCCGCAGACCGTCTGGACCGACCTGTTCTATGCGGTGGAGCGCCTGGTCGAGGGTGACCGCCGCGAGCGCATGCTGAGCGACAAGCGCGGCATGACCTTCACCCACTTTCGCCAGTTGGTGACCAAGCACGCGATCTGGCTCATGATCGCGTGGTGGACCGGCGGCGCCTGGGTTTTGTACTTCGCCGATGCGCCGACGCTGGTCAAGGAGCTGGCGACCTTGCAGGCGCCGTTCGCGGCCTATCTGTGGATCGCCATCCTCACCGCCACCACCTACGTCTTCGCCGGCCACGCCCGCGAACAGGTCTGCGTCTACATGTGCCCGTGGCCGCGCATCCAGGCGGCGCTGACCGACGAGTGGGCGCTCAACGTCACCTACCGCGGCGATCGCGGCGAGCCGCGCATGTCGGTGAAGAAGGCCGAGGTCGCGCGCCTGATGCAGGCGCCCGCCGGCGACTGCATCGACTGCCACCAGTGCGTCAACGTCTGCCCGACCGGCGTCGATATCCGCGGCGGCCTGCAGCTCGGCTGCGTGCAGTGCGGATTGTGCATCGACGCCTGCGACACCGTGATGAGCCAGATCGGCCGGCCGACCGGCCTGATCGCCTACGACACCGACATCAACGCGCAACGCCGCCAGGACGGGCTGGCGCCGGTCTATCGGCCGATCCGTGCGCGTACCCTGCTCTATGCCGCGATCATCGCCGCCGTCGGCGGCATCATGCTGTATGCGCTGGCGACCCGTAGCTCGCTGGGCATCAACGTGCTGCACGACCGCAATCCGCTGTTCACCACATTGTCCGACGGCAGCATCCGCAACGACTACACCGTGCGCCTGCTCAACAAGGGCGGCGACCGCACCTTCGCGCTCGACGTCTCCGGCCTGCCCGGCGCGACGTTGCGCATCGCCGGCATCGAGCGCGGCGCCGACGGCAGGATGACCGCCGACGTCGGACCGGACCAGACCCGCGAGTTGCGCGTCTCGCTGCTGGTGCCGGCCAAGGCGCTGCCGCGCGAGTCCGTCAATATCGAGATCACCGCCACCGACATCGCCACCGGCCTGAGCGCCCACGCCACCGATCACTTCATTCCGGCGAACCGGTAGCGGCTTCCACCCGGCGTGGGCATCAATCCACGCCGGGGAAACGAAACGCATAGGCCAGCCGCCGTCGCCACCATGGCACGATCGCCACCTCGCACACCGCGGCGCCGTCATGGGCGTGGACCATGCGATCCCGCCCCGTGGCGATGGCCGCATGCTTGGCAATAAATCCGTCGCGCCAGCAGAACAGCAGCACGTCGCCGGCAGTGAAATCGCTGCACCCGATCGGCACCAGATGGCGCAGCGCCGCATCGGCCAGCGCTTCCGCGCCGGTGGCTTCGGCCCAGTCGGGCGCATAGGGCGGCGCCGCCTCCGGCTCGTCGCCGATACAGTTGCGCCACACCCCGCGCACCAGGCCGAGGCAATCGCAGCCGACGCCCTTTACTGAGGCCTGATGAAGATAGCGCGTGCCGATCCACGAACGCGCCTCGGCGACGATGGCGTCGCGGGTGACGGGATGAGCCATGAAGGGATGCCCTCTTCTTCACCCTCCCCTGGAGGGGAGGGTCGATGAACAGCGCGCGAAGCGCGGTGGTCATCGGGGTGGGGTGACAGCGGTCAAGTTCGGGGATGAACAATCACCCCACCCCGTCTCGCATCACGCTGCGCGTGCTGCTCGCCGACCCTCCCCCTCCAGGGAGGGTGAAAATTGCAGCACTCTTCAGCCGCCGCCGACACCACCCACTCCACCGCCATCCGGCGCGGCGCCGCCGACGCCGACGCCGACGGTGCCGGGGACCGGATAACTCATGACAAAGTCATTGCCGGGAATCTGCGGGAAGCCGCGGAAATTGTCGGCATTGCCGAAGCGGTCGCGGCAGGTGGCAAAACGCTTGTCGCAGCCGGCGGTGACCGTGAACGTATCGCCCACCGCGATCGGCGCGGCCATGGCCTGCCACAGCGACAGCCGCACCTCGCCCTCCGCCGCGCGATGCTGCTTGATCTCGATGGCGAGGCCGGCATTGGCGCCACTGCTCCAGCTGAGCCGGCCGCCGCTGAACAGGCCATCGGCGAAACCGTCGAGCCCGGCCGCGACAAATATCGAGGTGCGCCTGAGTGCGGCGACGCTGCCGTTGCCGCGCCAGGCGGGATTGCCGAGATCGGCGCGGCACCTGGTGTCGCCGAGATCGGCCGAGCATCGGGCGGTGTAGAGCCGGCCGCTCTCCTGCGACAGCAGGTCGGCCAGCCCGCGCAACTCGGCGGTGAAGGCCGCGCCCTCACGCCTGACCTCGCCGAGCCGGCCGCGCGCGGTCAGCACGCACAGCGACGGTTCGCTCCAGTCCACCAGCCAGCTTGCGATGCTGGCAGCATCGAAACGTTCGGCGCCGAGATCGGCTTCCGACAGCGTCGCATCGTCAAGCGCGCCAGAAATCTCCGCGCCGTCGACCGACAGGTCGAAGCGGGCCGAGGCCTCGGATGCCGCAAAGCCGGTCCCGGCGCGGCAGGTCACGCCGTCCACCACCAGATCGCGGTCGTGATCGGTGAAACCGAGCGCCACGCCGTCGCGCCGCTGTAGCGTCCAGCAATGCGCCAGCGTGGTGACGCCGCTGTCGAGTTTCGCCTGCAGGGCGGCGGGGATGGTGCACATGAATGAGCTCCTCGTGTCCCCTTCCCGGACGGAAGGCGAGATGTCGGGCTTTGCTATCGTGCGATCGGCAGTTTCGGCGCGCTCAGTCCCGCAGTGCCTCGGCGGGCTGACCCAGCAGCATCGCCTCGAAATCCGCAGCGGGCATCGGCCGGCCGAAGAAATAACCCTGGGCGTGTTCGCAGCCCATGTCCGACAACAGGTCGGCAGTGGCGGCGTCCTCGATGCCCTCGGCGATCAGCGACAGGCCGAGCTTGCGGCCGAGATCGATGGTCGAACTCACGATCGCCGCGGCGTTGCGGTTGGTGCGCAATTCGCTCACGAAGGACTGGTCGATCTTCAGCCCGTCGAGCGGGAATTTCTTGAGATAGCTGAGACCGGCATAGCCGGTGCCGAAATCGTCGAACACGATGCGCACGCCGAGGCTCTGGATCTCGGCGAAGATCGCCAGCAGCCGGTCGACGCCGTCCAGCAGGATATCCTCGGTGACTTCCAGTTCGAGCAGCGACGGCGTCAGCCCGGTGGTGGCGAGGATCAGCCGCACCGATTCCGCCAGATTGTCGGACTGGAATTGCGACGGCGACAGGTTGACGCTGACGCGAATGCGATGCCCCATCAGCTCCCATGCCCGCGCCTGACGGCAGGCGGTGTCCATCACCCAGCCGGCGATCCGGTTGGACAGCGGCGACGTATTGACCACCGGCATGAAGCAACCGGGCGACATCAGACCGCGCTGCGGATGACGCCAGCGGATCAGCGCCTCGGCGCCGATCGTCCGGCGATCGTTCAGCATCACCTGCGGCTGGTAGAACAGTTCGAACTCGCTTTGCGCCTCCGCGCGCACCAGTTCGGCCTCGATGCTGAGGCGGACTTCCAGCTCGTCGCGGAACACCCGCCGGTACAGCACATGGCCCCTGCGCTCGCTCGCTTTGGCGCGGTGCAGCGCAAGATGGGCGTTGCCGAGCAGATCGTCGAACGACCGGGCGTCGCCCGGAAACATGGCCACGCCGATCCTCAGGCTGATGCGATACGCGCGCGCGCCGGCCAGCAGCGGACTGGCGAAAACCAGCGCGCAGTCCTCGCACACTGCCATCGCATCCTGCTCCGAGGCGCCGTCGATATAGAGGCCGAATTCGTCGCCGCTGAGCCGGGCGACGAAACCGCGATTGCCGATGCGCTCGCTTAGCCGCAGCCCGACCGCCCGCAGCACCTGGTCGCCGCATTCATGGCCGAGCAGGTCGTTGATGTCCTGAAACTTGTCGATGCTGATCGCCAGCAGCATGACGGCGCGCGGCTGTGACACATCGGCGAACACCGCATCGAGATGCGCCTTCAGCGAATTGCGGTTGGGCAGGCCCGTCAGCGCGTCGAATTCCGCGAGATAGCGGATCCGTTCCACCGCGCGGTGGCGCGCCGAGATGTCGCGCAGGATCGCGCCGTACTGGAATCCGTCGATGCCCGTCGAGCCGGAGAAACAGGCCTCCACCGGAAAGATATCGCCGTTCCTGCGGCGGCCTTCGAATTCCACCACATGGCCGCCCGGCGCCATCAGCCGATCGCGCGGCATGTCGGCGACGGCGAATGCCGTGACCGTGCTGCCCTCTCCGCGCGCGCGCAGATGGTGGCGAACGGCCGGCCAAGGATCTCGTCGGAGCGATAGCCGAACAGCGCCTCCGCGCCGGGATTCCAGAGCGTGATGGCGAAGTCCCGATCGGCGCAGACCAGCCCGTCCCCGAGCGACATGGCGATGCGCTGGAAGCGTCGCTCGGCCAGCCAGCTCCATAGCCAGCGCAAGCCGATGGCGTCAAACATCGCGGGGACCGGGTGCGATCTATGCTGTGTCACATCAATCCATTCAGGTTACACGCCAGCCTATCACAGTCATCGCAGAGAAGTATTCGCGGATGGCCATCGGTGCGCATCCGGCCATTTACGAGTTGTTCACCGTGAATCACGACCCAGGCTGCCCCGGGGGCGCGATCCATCACAAGCCCCCGGCCGCGCGGCTCGCCCCAGTCCACCAGCCGGCGCACGATGCTCGCCGCGTCGAAGCGTCCGGCGACGAGATCGGCTTCCGACATCGTCGCATCAGTCGAGTTTAGCCTGCAGGACAGTGAGGACGTTGCGCATGGCGAACCTCCTCTTCACCCTCCGTGGAGCCTGGCAGACCATCACACGAATGGGCCGGACGTATGCCGATCGCCGGGGCGCTCAGAGTCGTGCGACGCAACGCCAGCGGGCTCTGCCGCCGGGCATCGACGGCAGCTCTTGCCTATCCCATCATGGATTGATGTTGGTCCACGCGGAGCGTCGCGCGCGATATTCTGGCGTCCGGCGGTCGCATCAAGGCCGCGCCAGTTACTTCAATCTCGACCGTGCGCCATTTCGCGTCCGCTCACCAGGTGACGCGGAAGCCGCCGTTGCCTTTGTAACTGTGGCTGTTCGCGCTGTCGTTCAGGCTCGCATTGTAGGACACTTCGCCGAACACGGCATAGCGGCCATCGGCCCAGCTATAGGTGCCGCCGCCGCCGATGCTGCCCCACAGCCGGTCCTGCGCGCTGGCGAGGCCGGTGCCGGCAACATCGACGTTGGTGCCGTCAAGGAATTCGTAGCGCAGATTGCCGATGCCGTAGATATCCGAGCGTACGATACCCGTGCCGTCGTTCCAGGTCTTCTGGTGGTTGAGCGCAAGTCCGGCGCGACCGAGCAGGCTGTCGCCGGTGCGCAGCGACACCGTCGCGCCGAACCGGTCGGTGAAGCCGTCGAACTCCGCCTTCGAATAGGATAGTTGCGCCTGCGGTGTCAGCGACCAGCCGTTGCCGACGGCGAACCGCTTGCCGGCTTCGGCGCCGAACGCATAGCCGACGCCTTCGTTGCCGCGCGCCATGGTTCCGGTCAGCACCGAGGACAGATCGCTGTGGTAGAACATCGATTGCGCCTGGCCGTCGACATAAAAGCCGTTGTCGCCGAACCAGGTCAGCGTGCCGCCGACACCGGAGCCTTCGACGCGGATCCGGCCATCACCGGAGACCGATGCGACATTGGCGGTGGTCAGGCCATATTGCCCAGTGAGTCCGACGATCAACCGGCCGCGCTCGGTCTCCATCAGCAGACCGTCGAGGCCGGTCTGCACCTTCAGCTTGTCGGCCCGATAGGTTGCGCCCGTCGTGCTGGACGGCTGCAGATTCGATTGGCCGCCTTCGATACGGCCCCAGAACGCCGTCGGCGCGGCCGGTGCTGCGCCTGGCGCCGGCGCCTCGCCGATCCGCGCCATGGCCTCTCCGCCGCCCCAATAGCGGTTACCGACGCGCTGCTGCATCGTCGGCAGTTCGTTCATGCCGAGCAGCACCTGCGCATAGTTTTCGTAAAGCGGAACGCCGGGCTGGTAGAGCGGCCCCGCAGGCGCCGCTGCCGAACCGGGCGACGAAGGCGGATTGATCAGGCTGGAGCGCAGATACCAGTCGCCGTCGTTCGGCGTGCTGACGCCGTGCTTCTGCAGCGTATAGCCATAGGCGCCGGCGACCACCGCCTGCTGGCCCCGGATCACGTAATCGCCGAGCAGCGCGAACGCCCCGTTGGAGGCGCCGCCGACGTCGACGATCTTGATGCCTTCGACAGTCTGCGCGCCGGTGCCGCCGAGGTTGGTGACCCGCACATTGGTGCTGCCCGCGGTGTTGCCGGTGACGACAAGCCGGTCGGTCGGCGAGGCATCGCCGCCAAGCACCGTCTCGATCTGCAGCGTTCCGCCGTTGCCGGTGTAGTTACCGGCGACGGTGAGCGTGCCGATGGAATTGCCGGGCGCGACGATGCCGGCATTCGACGTGTCGCAGACCGTGCCGGTGCCTTGCAGCGTGCCGCCGGCCAGCACGGTCATGGCGCCGCACAGGCTGCCGTTGACGGCGAGTGTGCCGCCGCTCACCGTGGTGCCGCCGGTATAGGTGTTGACGCCTGACAGGGTCTGCTTGCCGCCGCTGACGGTCAACCCGCCGGTGCCGGAGATGATGCCGGAGAACAGGTCGTTCGCATTGGTCAGCGTCAGGTTCTTGGCACCCAGCGCTACGGTGCCGCTTCCCGCCAGGCTCTGGATGCTGGTGCCGGCCGCCGTGATACCCGAAACATCGAACGCGCCATCCGCGATAACCCTGCTGGAACTGGCGATGGCGCCGGCGCCCTGAAGGGAGAGTGTGTTGCCGGCCTGGATCGAGGTTGCGCCCGCATAGGGGCTGTTCGCCAGCAGGTTAAAGACGCCACCGCCGGTTACGGTCAGGCCGCCGACACCGGTGAAGACGGAGGTCGCGTCGGCGCCGACGGTGAAGCTGGCCGTATCGATCGTTACCCCACCCGCGAGAAGATTGAGATTCGTGCCCGAAAATCCATTGATGAAGGTTGGGTTGGTGGCCGTCGCCCGCAGGATGCCGTTGTCGAAACTGACCTGCGCCGTGCCGGCGCCGCCCCGCAAGGATTGAGTCTCCAGCGTGCCGCCGCCATTGATGTTGAGCGTGCCAGAACCAACTGTAAGCCTTCCGATAGCAACCCCGGCGTTGGCGGTTACCCGCGCGCCATTCTCAATATTGAGCGTTCCTGTCCCGGAATTGCCGACGGACAATGTGGTAGTCGTACTCAAGAGAATCCATTTCGATCCGGCTCCGGTAACAGTGACGGTACCGACGCTTCCTCCTGTCGAACCGATCGAAAAAATAGTCGCAGCGCTGGCACCGGTAAGTGTACTACCATTCTGAATGGTTAGATTGGCCCATGTTCCAGCTTGGCCGACGTTGATATTACGAGTTGTGCCGCTTGCCGGACCATTGACGCCGAGCACCGTTGGATGGGGCGATGACGGATCAATGACGGCAAAAGATACGGCGGTCGGCGCCACTCCGCTGCTCCAGTTCGAACCGACCGTCCAGTCATTGCTTGTCGCGCCGGTCCATGTCTGGGCCGCGGCCGAACCGACGGACAGGGCCATCAGTGCCGTCGCCGACGCGCCAGCCATGAACAAACGAAGCCATCGCATTCTGTTGCCGCCCGGCGATCGCTGTGTCCGGCTCGAACGCTCGTGTCGCATGTCATCCAGCTGTCGCCGGCTCGTCGCATCCCCCATGCATTGGCGCATGATCGTCATCCTATTTTCGCTTGGCCGCACGGTTCGGGATGCGAATCTCTGATCGTGCAATCCGTAAATCACAACTGTGAAGGTAAATGAGCTGAAACAGTCGGACAAGAACAGGATCTGCTCAGGCTGAACAAACACGCGGCATGTGCCGTTTCCGCAACGAAAGACGCTTAATGGAATCTTTCGATCAGACCGGAATCGTCTTGCGCGGTGCAAGGGACGCAAACGGTGACGCCTCCGATGCGCGCATTGCCTCGCTTCGCAACGGATTTCGTCACCACGCATTGCCGCCGGGCCCGCACTTCCGACAGCGACACATCTCCGTCATGGCCGGATCTCCACCAGCGGAATTTTCGGGATCGCGCCGGCCGCAAATGCCGACAGGTCGACTTCAAGATAGTCGGTGTCGAACCGCACCGGCACGTCGAAGGAAAATCCCGCGGTCACCGCCTGCCCGGCGCCGGGAATGTGGCCGCCCGCAAACGTCACGACGCCGGTGGCCGTATCGCAGCTGAACGCGGCAGCGTCCGCCTCGACGCCGCCGACCGTCACGCGCACGCTGCCCGCCACCGGCTTGGCGATCGGCCGCGCATAGGGCGCAAAGCCGCTGCCATAGGTCTTCACCAGCGGAAACGACGCGGTGACGCCGTCGCCGATACCGATGCCCTGGTCGAGGGGCGCCACCGCATGACCGGGCGCCGCCGAGGCGTGATCGAGCCGGTCGCGCCAGCGAAAGCCGTGCAGCTGGCCGCGCCGCTCCTCGAAGAACGCCACCACGGCCTGCAGCGTCTTGACGCCGTTGCCCGCATCATAGCGCCGCCGCGACTGCGCCCAGCGCGCATTGCGTTGCTCGCGCCCGGAGCCAAACGACACGATCTCGGTGCGCCGCTCCGGCCCGCCGGAGCTGCGCATGGAGATGTCGAGCGGGAAGAGGATGTCGTGAAAGGCGGTCATGGAGAACTCCTTCCCTACGATGCGGGGGAGAGCTATCGTTGGGAAACTCTGAACGGCCGACGGCTCTGAAAGGAAGGTTGAAGTCAAGACTTACAACGTTTTTTGGTCTGTGCTATCGCGCGCCATGACCTACTTTTATCTTGCTGTCGCGATCTGCGCAGAAGTTGTTGCAACGACTTTCATGAAGCTTTCGGACGGCTTTTCCAAGCCGCTGCCGTCCGTGCTGTCGGTGATCGGGTACGGAATATCGTTCTACTTCTTGTCGATTGCCCTCAGATCCATCCCGACAGGAATTGCATACGCGATCTGGTCCGGTGTCGGAATCGTATTGATCACTCTCGCCGCATGGATCTTCCAGGGACAGAAGTTGGATGCTGGCGCGGTGGGTGGGATGAGCCTTATTATTGCGGGCGTACTGGTGATGAACCTGCTCTCGAAGTCCGCGCCACACTAGATCCAGCGCGCATTGCGCTGCTCGCGCCCGGAGCCGAACGACACGATCTCCATGCGCCGCTCCGGCCCGCCGGAGCGGCGCATGGAGATGTCGAGGGAAAGAGGATGTCGTGAATGGCGGTCATGCGCTGATTTCCACACTCAAGTCGCGTGCCCCGGACGCGGTGCACTACGCTACGCAGTAGCGTGGTGCACCGCAGATCCGGGGGCCGTACCACGCGCCAGTGTTCGCGAGGGTCCCGGATCTGCAGCGCACCACGCCGCAAAGAGCGGCGCGCTGCGCTGCGTCCGGGACACGCAGACTGCTGGCTCACAAACTTCGCTGCCCCGCGCCACCGCGCGGGCGATCTGGCCGGTGATGTAGCTTTCGGAGCGGCGGAAGCTGTCGGGGTCCGGCGTGGCGATCTGCACCGTGATGCTGTTGCCGCCGCTTGCGCCGGCAACGCCGAGCCGTCCGTGGGCGCCGCGCCTGAGCGGCATGATCGCCTCCGGCCCGGCCTCGCCGGCGAGGCCGACGCCGCCGTCCATCATCGGAAAATAGCTGGGCGTGCCGACCACGCCGCCCGCCGCGAACGGCTTGATCGCGCCCTGGGCATTCCGCTGCAGCGCGCCGCTGCTGCCGGACGACGTCAGGCCCGAGAGCAGGCCGTTCAATGCGCCCTCCACCGGCTTGAACGCCGCCTTCAGCGCCAGGTCCGACATCTTCAGCGTCAAGGATTTCAGCACGTCGTCGAACTGCTTGCCTGAGATCACTGAAGTTGCGAACGCCTGCGTCATCGCCTTGGCGAAGGTCGCTGCACCGCTGGCCAGCGCCTTGGTCTGCGCCGTCATAGTCGCAATCTCGTTCGCCAGACGTTGCGGGGTGGGCGAGCCGACGTGTTCCAAACACGGGAGCGTTCGCTCGACGCGTATTATCTGTCCCTTGAGGGCCTGTGGAGCAGTGGCTGTCGCAACGGCGCCGAACTCTGGCGTCGCTTGCAAGTGCAGGGGTTCCGGGGATCCCTCCGTACGGTTGGCGAGTGGACAACACGTCGACGTCGGTCGGAAGCGGTCAGCAAACAACAGCTGCAAAGGGTGCCCTCCGCCAGAACTATCGCCGGTCTTATGACGATTAAGCGAGATTGCATGACCAAGGCTGATGCTCTGGTCATTGCCGCCATCGAGGCTGGCGTGCCGTCCCTTGTTGAGGCCCGCACGCTCATCGACCAGTTCCACGATATGATCCGAAAAAAGGACGAGGCCAAACTCGATGCCTGGATCGCGAACGCAAAAGCAGGCCTCGTCTCATCCTTCGCGACGGGCGTCCTCAAGGATATCGCTGCCGTGCGCGCTGCAATCACGCACCCTTGGTCAAACGGCCAAGTCGAGGGACAGATTACGAAACTTAAACTTGTCAAACGACAAATGTATGGGCGCGCAAAAATTGACCTTCTCGAAGCACGATTGCTCGGTGCAGCATGATCTGCATGCCGTCATCAAACATGCGTCAGAGCCAAAGTTCGGAGCCGATCCACAGATAAGACAATGAATCAACGATCGTGATCGACTTCAACCGGAGTTTTTCAACACAATCCGCCACAAGCGGTCATCCTGAGCCGGATAGGATCTCAACTAAACAAGCAAGATGTCGTAAGCGCGACTGGATGGCAACCAGCATCACCGGTTGTCGCTACCCGGATGAGGCAGACTGTCGAGAGCCGCCTTCAACCCAACGCCGCTGATACCTACCTTCAGCATGTTGACGACCAGCGAGGTGGCCATATCGGCAGCATCTGCAATGGCAAGGCCACCGTCGCGGACGTTGGAGATACAGTTGCGCTTGGAATCCGGCGTGCCGGATTTGGGCGCATGAGTCAGGTAGATGCCGAGGCTGTCGGCCGCCGAAAGGCCGGGGCGTTCACCGATGACCGTGATTGACACCTTTGCCCTCATGGTCGCCGCGATGGGATCGCCGATGGCCACCCGCGCCTGCGATGCCAGAACGATGGGGGCAATGGCGAGCTGACGCTCCGACAGACGTGCGACGATCGCCTTCGTCAGCGGCACCGCATTGATATCGATCGCGCTGGCGGACAGGCCGTCGGCGAGGATGATCGCGACATCGCAGTCGGGCCTCATGCCCGTCAGCCGTTCCGCGGCCTCAGCTGCGAGCATCCGCCCGAGGTCGGGACGACGGACATAGGTTGCACGATCGCCCGCCTGGCTCGCGACCTCGACGATCCCTAGTCCGAGATCGTTGAGGCCGGCTTCGACAGACGCCCAATCGACACGCGACCACACAGCCTGCCGCGCACGCGCGTGATCGAGCAGAAAAGACTGTGCCGCGCGGGTCGGCATGCCCGCCCCAGAATCTCCCGAGCATGACCCGTGCGTCGGTCATCTGGCTGAGATCGCGCGGCAGCGGTGAGGTTCGCTCCGGCCCCTTGGTCATGTCAGATCCCCAGCAACCTGGTATTCGCCATGTAGTCGGTCAGTTCCGGTGGCGCGTCGAGCAGACGGCCCTTGTCGTCGGTCAGGCCTACCTCGACAAGCCACCGCTCGAACTCCGGCGCTGGCGGACGCTTTAAGGTCTCGCGGCAATAGACCGCGTCGTGATGCGCAAGCGACTGATAGTTCAGCATCACATCGTCGGCGCCGGGCACTGTGATGACGAAATTGACATTGGCGGCACAGAGCAGCGTCAGCAGCACATCCATATCTTCCTGGTCCGCATCCGCATGATTGGTGTAGCAGACGTCGACGCCCATCGGCAGGCCCAGCAGCTTGCCGCAGAAATGATCCTCGAGCCCGGCGCGGATGATCTGCTTTCCATTGAAGAGATATTCCGGGCCGATGAAGCCGACAACAGTGTTGACGAGCAGCGGATCGAATTCGCGCGCGACGGCATAGGCGCGCACCTCCATCGTCTGCTGGTCGACACTGAAATGCGCGTCGGCCGACAGGGCCGCGCCCTGCCCCGTCTCGAAATACATCAGGTTAGCGTCCGCCGGACCGCGTTTGAGGGCGCGAACCGCCTCATGGGCTTCGCGCAACAGTGACAGACTCACGCCGAAGCCGTCGTTCGCCTTTTGCGAACCGGCGACCGATTGAAACACGAGATCCACCGGCGCCTTCACGGCCATTGCCTTCATTGCCGTCGTCACGTGGCCAAGGCAGCAGGTTTGCGTCGGAATTGCCAAGCGCGTGCGCAATTCGTCCAGCAACGCGACGATGCGGACATAGTCATCTACGGTGTCGGTGGCCGGATTGACCCCGATCACGGCATCGCCTGATCCCATCAACAGCCCGTCAAGCGCCGATGCAGCGATGCCGTAGGAGTCATCGACGGGATGGTTGGGCTGATTGCGCGTGGACAGCCGCCCTTTCAACCCGATGGTCGAGCGGAATTTGGTGACGACCTCGCGCTTCGAGGCGACCGAAATCAGATCCTGCAGGCGCATGATCTTGGACACCGCCGCGACCATTTCCGGCGTCAGTCCGGGCGTCAGATCTTCGAGCTGGTGCTGAGCCGTCTCGGGGGCAAGCAACCACTCCCGGAACTCGCCGACGGTGAGCGACGATACGGCCGCGAAGGCTGCCGGATCGTGCCGGTCCTGAATCAGGCGCGACACCTCATCGGTTTCCGACGGGATCAACTCTTCGGTCAGGAATGTCTTGAGCGGCAGATCGGCCAGCGCGATCTGAGCCGCCAGCCGCTCCACCGGCCCGTCCGCGGCAATGCCGGCGAGCTGATCGCCCGATCGCTCGGGCGTCGCCTTGGCCATCAGGTCCTTCAGATCGTCGAAGCAGAAGACGGTGCCTTCGATTGTGGTTTTGTAAGGCATTTTCACTCGTTACCGCTGGATGAAGGCCAGCGCTTCTGCATGCAGCGCGGGCGTGGCACTTGCCAGCACGCGTCCGTCCGAACGGAGCGACAGTGGACGCCCTTCCCAATCGCTGATGCAACCACCAGCGCCCTGCACCACCGGAACCAGCGCCATGTAGTCATACGGGTGCAACCCCGTTTCCAGAACGATGTCGCAATGCCCGGAGGCAAGCAGGCCATAGATGTAACAATCTCCGCCGAAGCGGCGAAGTCTCGCACTCCTCGACAGCCGCTCGAACGTCTCGGCTTCCCCGTCGATGAACATGTCCGGCGACGTGGTGTAGAAGCGCGCATCTGCGACGCGCCCACAGGCGCTCGTCCGTGCTAACGTGCTCTTGTACATGGTGCGGCCCGGCCCGGCACTCCACCGCTCCCCCGTAAAGGGAATATCGATCACTCCGCAGAACGGCTTCTCTTCATAGGAGAGCGCAATCAACGTGCCGAACAGGGGAAGCCGGTGATAAAACTCTTTGTTCCGTCGATCGGGTCGATGATCCAGTTGAAGGCGCCGCGCGGCTTGCCGCCGGTTTCCTCGCCAATAATGCCGTGATCCGGAAAGCGCTGCTGGATCCTTTCTTTCAGATGCAGTTCCGCCGCGCGATCGGCGACCGTTACCGGACTGTCATCGGGCTTGGAGATGACATCCAGCGGGCTGCGAAAATGCGACAGCAGGAGCGGTCGCACCGAATCCGCGAGTTCGGCGGCAAAAACGAGATAGGCGACGGCCTCGTCTGCTAGGACAGCGTCTTCGAACATCAAAGTGCCTTCAGAAACGATGGCCATCGTGGATCCTGGATGATGGAGCGGGCCCGCATATGCTTCCATATCCCGTATTTGTAGAAATCGAAATCCAGCGTCGAGACCCTGTTCTGCACCATCGCCCAGGTGCTCCATTTGATATCTGCGAGCGCCTTGTGAATCATGAAGCGTGCGTGCAGTTGCCGATCGAAACGGCCAAAATACGCTTCGATGATTTCCTGTTCGATATTCTCCGGGAAGAAGTGCTCGCTGCTCCAGATCGCAAGATCGTAAAGCCGTTCATTGTTGGAGGCATATTCGAAGTCGATGAGCTTCACCGAGCTGTCATCGCCCACCAGGAAGTTTCCTGGCATGGGGTCGTTGAAACACGGAACGAGATCCAGCCCCGACGCCTCCAATGCCGCGCGCGCCTGCCGATACTGCCGATACAGCCAGGCATGATCCTCCGGCCAGTGGCCGCCGAGCGGCCTGACCTGGTCATAGTGCTCGTCGATCATGTCGAACACGGTCTTTGTCAGTGGGAGCGGTTGAGCCTGATGGAAGCGGCGATAGATCTGCACCACGTTGGTGCGAAAACCCTGATCTACGGCATCGCGATGGGTCGATGCGCGGCGATCATCGAGGAATTCCGACACTTCGATATCCAAATGATCGAGATAACCGAAGGTACGCGGCCCGATATCGATCGCCTCCGCCTGCTTGCTCGCTGCCCGCGCGGCATTGCGATCTATGAACATCTCCGTGCCGCGGCCGGGAATCTTGACGAAATAGCCGACCGCATCGCCCTCGACCCTGACGCGGAAATTAGTGTTACTGATGCCACCGGAGACCGGCGCATAGGACAGGCGGCGCCCCTTCCAGGGCGCGACCTGCACGATGGCCGCTTCGAGCGACCGTTCGGCATCCGACGTGCCATTGCCTATGTCCATCATAGTATTCGTCCCGCCTAGAGAGATCGCAGACGCTGCTCGAAACCGGGGTTCCCCAGCAGCATCCGGCAGCGCAGAAAACGCCAGCCCGCATATTTCAGGAATTCGACGCTGCGCAGCGGCGATCGCGCATGCTGCAGCAGGCTGCGCAGTGCCCAGTACAGGTCGTCGGCAGCAGCATAGATCCGGCAACGGCTGAAGGTTGTTTCGCTGAAATGCCCATCATGCATTTCCAGCAGCGGCTTCATCTGGCTCTCGAACTGATAGAGTTCGTTCATCTGAGCGCCAAGCTGATAGTAGGGATCCATATCCGCCGCCATGTCGAAATCCACCAGCATGACCGCCCCTTCCGGTCCGAACATCACGTTGGAGGAATGCGGATCGCCATGCGCGGGCTTGTAGGTGACGCCCGCCGCGGAGATCGCCTCGCGCATCGCCGCCATCCATTCCAGCATCCAGTCTGCGTCCGCGGGCAGGGTCTCACCGCTCTGCGCGACGAGCGTCTTCAGCCCGTCGATGCCGTCGAACACCGACCACGACCGCGCGAACGGCGCGCCCGCCGCTATGGTTTTCTGCATGTCTATCAACCGGCTCACCATCGGCGGCTGCATCAAATCGTCGATCTTGGCCCCACGCCATCCGTTTCCGAGCCGCGCGAACAGCACAGCGCGCTGCTCGGCTGCCCGTCCCACAGGTCGCGGCGAGAACGCGAGATCGTTGAGCCTGCCGGCGGCGGCGAACGAAACATCGTCATCGACCAGCTCAGCCACTTCGTCATTTGCCAGGCGCAGGAAGTAGCTCGGCTCTGCCCCGCCGATCGCAACATCGAACGACTGCGATTCGACGGCCTGGTAGGACGGCGACGCCACCGGCGACGTGCAGGCGGCATAAGTCACCCGCGATGCATCGAGCATCGGCAGGCTCAAGATCGCGCGCTCCGCGCGGTGCTCGGTTGGTGAAGCGGGATTTCCAAGCGCCTTCATATTATGCCCCGTCCGTGTTGCCGAAGCTTTGCAGACCCTTGCAGGCTACCTCGTAGAGCATGTCCGCCAGGACCTGCGTACCGAAGGCTTGATCCGCGGCGCTGGTGAATTCGGTGGGATGATGAATAACGCCATCGCGCGAGCGCACGGCCATCACGATGGACGGGCAGACCGCCGACAGCGCGACCGCATCGTGACCGCCGATCGTATCCAGCGAGCGGGCAGTCTCTCCGTATGTCGCGGCGGCTCGCTCGGCCAGCGCGATCAGTCCCGGATCGAAACGGCCGGCGTTGCGACGATCAATCGCGCGGACTTCGTAGGCGACGCTGGCATTCGCTGCCGCCACCTCGATCCGGACCAGCATCTTGGCTTCGGCCTCGGCAAGAATCTCGGGCGAACCAGAGCGCAGCTCGATGAACAGAACGGCCTCCGAAGGCACGGTGTTCGGTGAATTTGGGAATACTTCGAGCCGCCCAACGGACGTGTGCACATCAAGACCGTGCTCGCGCGAAATCTGCTTGAGGTCGGAGATGAGATAGGCGGCGGCGAGCACGGCGTCCTTGCGTTCCGCCATCGGCGTCGCGCCCGTGTGAGCCTGCCGGCCGAGAAATGCGAGGCGATATTTTGTGGCGCCCCAGAACCGCGTAAAGACGCCGAACTTCTCTCCGGACTGGAATAACGCCTTGTCGCCCTCGATGTGAAGTTCGATCAACGCGCTGGGCACGGCAACCTTGCTCGTGCCCGCATATCCGATCTGCGCGAGCGACTGCCGCACCGAGATCCCCTCGCCATCGACGCGGTCGAGCGCCCAGTCGAGTTCGGCCGCCCCGGCGAACACGCTGCTGCCAAGCAGGCTCGGCTGGAATCGCGCGCCCTCTTCATTGGTCCAGTTCACCACCTGAAAATTGCAGAACGAGGGCTTGTTCTCGGCCTTGAGACGCTGTGACACAGCAAGAACGGCCTCGCAGGCCGATACTACGCCGAGTGCGCCGTCGAACCTACCGCCATTGGGCTGGCTGTCGATATGCGACCCCACCATGACCACCGGGGCGTTGGCGCCAGCCAGCGCCATGCTGCCGAACTGGTTGCCGATCGCGTCGACATCCTGGGTGAAGCCGTGAGCGGCAAACCAGCCCGCAAGCCAATCTCGCGCCTTGCCATCTTCTTTCGACAATGTCAGCCGCGTCATGGCGCCGTCGGGTCCACCGCCGAAGACCGACAGTTCGTCCATCATCGCCTGCAGACGGGCTTCGTCGATCGTTGCGCGATCAGAGAGGGTATCAGGCATAGATGATGTCCACTTTGGATTTCAGGAATTGGCTGGCGAAGTCCTTGGTCAGCGGCGCCCCGGTGACCACGGCGTGCACATCAGGCAAGCCGAATGTGTGGATCGAACCGATGCGCCCGAATTTCGAGCTGTCGGCAACAATGATGGCGCGCTTGGCCTGTGTTCGTGCGATCCTGCGTATGATCGCCTCGTCCTCGCCATAGTCCATGAAGCCGCGCTCGGCATGCACAGCACTAATGGCGATGATCGCGAGATCGAAGAAGTGGTCCTTCATCGCGGCAACCGTTTCCGGCCCGAAGGTCGCCTGATACTCAGGCCGCAGCCGGCCACCGAGCACGCGCACACTGGGCGCCGGCTCCCGGTAGAAGTGGGATGCGACAGCCAGTGAATTGCTCACGATGGTGAGATCCTTGCGTCCCTCGATATAGCGCAAGCAGGCAAGCGCCGTCGTTCCCTCGTCGATGAAGACCTTCATGCCGTGGTCGACCAGCGCCGCGGCGGCTTCGCCGATGCGCGCCTTTTCCTTGGCGCCGACGCGCAGACGTTCCGCAAACGGCTGGTCGCTTTCCTGCCGATCGATGACGGCGCCACCGTAAACCCGGCGCGCAAACCCCTGCGTCTCGAGCTCCCTGAGATCCCGCCTGATCGACTCATGGCTGACGCCGAGCTGATCGACGAGATCCTTGACGTGAACCCGTTGCGTATGACGCAGCATATCGCGGATCAATTCCAGGCGATGCTCCGTGAAACTCATGAACGTTCCTCGACTTCAACGGCTTTTGCAGGCTCTTGGCGCATATTTTTATGCATGATCATCCTCGGGAACTGCCGGTGGCCGTCTCGCTGAAACGACCCGTTGCGGCCGGCGGCACCACAAGATGGCACGCGGCAAAATCCTGCCGTTCCCGCACAGTCAGGCTTGGTTGCAACTGGCTGCATTTGTCCATCGCTTGCGGACATCGCGACCTGAAACTGCACCCTTCGGGAATGTTGAGCGGGCTCGGCGGCTCGCCTTCCATCAAGCAATCCTCAGGCCGATAGCGCCGCTGTTCGAGCGTCGGCATCGCGCTGAGAAGCGCCCTCGTATAGGGATGCCCCGGATCGAAGAACAGGCGTTCGTTATCGGCCAGTTCGAACACTTCGCCGAGATACATCACGGCGACGCGGTTGCACGCCTTCCGCACCATCGCGAGGTCGTGCGAGATGTAGATGTAGGTGAGATCGTATTCTTTCTGCAGCTTCTGGAACAGATCCAAGAGCTTGAACTGCTCGGCCTGGTCGAGCGACGACAGGGTTTCGTCCATGATCAGGATCTCGGGCTCCAGAACCAGCGCGCGTGCAACATTGATGCGCTGCCGCTGCCCGGCGCTCAGTCCCAGCGGAAGCTCCTCATAGAGATCGACCGGCAGTCCGACCTCTCCCATCACCTTCAGTACACGCGCTCGAATCTTTGCCTTGTCACGCCATCCGTGCGTTCGCAGCGGATCCTCCAGTATCTTGCCGACCGAGGTGCGAGGCGGCAGCGATCCGAACGGGTCTTGCAGGACCATCTGCAGTTTCCCGCGGAATGCCAGTAGCTGCTTGCCTTTCAGATTTGCGATATCGGCCTCGCTGCACAGAATCTGGCCGGAACTCGGCAGTTCGAGCCGGCACAGCAGCCGCATCAGCGTGGATTTTCCGCAACCGGACTCGCCCACGATGGCAAAGCTGTCGCCGCGCCGGATGTCGAATGTGACATTGCGCACGGCGCGTACCAGATCAACCCCGCCGAAACCGGTCTTCTTGCGCACCTTATAACTTTGCGACGCATCACGCAGGCTGAGCACGACATCCCGGCGATCGTCGGGCGGCGCGGGCACGGGCGCGTCGATCCAGATTTTCGGCGTCTGGCTGACGAGATCGCGCGTATATGAATAGATCGGTTTTGCGATCAGATCCTCGGTGGACTGCTCCTCGACGATCCGGCCCTTATCCATAACCAGGATCCGAGAACATGCTTCCCGTGCGACCGGCAAGGAGGAAGACACAAACAGGACGGCGGTGTCGAAATTAGTCGTCAGCTCCTTCATCAGCCTGATCACCTGCGCGGCCACGGTGACGTCGAGCGGCTGCGTGACGTTGTCCGCGACCAGCAAAGCCGGGTTTGTCACCAGCGCGTCTACGATCAGCGCACGCTGCATCATCCCGCCCGAAAAATGCGACGGATAGTCATGAAAGCGGCTGCGTGCCGAGGGGATGCGGACAGCGTCGAGCAGTTCGACGACCCGATCCTGCGCCTCCCGGCGTGAAACGTTGGGGACGACGGCACGCATCTTCTCCACGATCTGTGCACCCACCGACAGCGTCGGATCCAGCGCGCCCTGCGGGTTCGCACCCACGTAAGAAATTCGCTGGCGCAGCAGCCGCATGTCGGAACCGCGCATGGCGTAGAGGTCACGTCCTTCGAACAGCACCTCGCCGGATTGCTTCGCCAGCGGCGGCTCCAGCCAGTTGACGACGGCCTTCGAGAGCACGGTCTTGCCGGACCCGCTGGCGCCGACCACGCCGACAATTTCGCGTGGCGCGAGGCTCAGTGATACATCGTCGAGAATGATCTTCGAGGTGCTGCGGCCGGCGGTGACCGTCACATTCCTAAGTTCGAGAAGCGGCTCTGTCATCACTCCGAACCTCCATGAATGGTGCTGCGTGCGCGTTCGAGGGAAGCGCCCATCAGATTGATGCTGGTGAGCGTCAGGCCGAGAAAAAGGCCCGGCATGGTGGCGATCCACCAGGCATTGAGCAGATATTTGCGGCCGTCGGCGATGATGTTGCCGAATGTCGGCGTCGGAGGCTGGACGCCAAGGCCGAGAAAGCCAAGCGTCGATTCGAAGATCATCATGCGGGCCACGTCGAGAACCGACGTGAACAGCACCGGCGGCAAGAGAAGCGGCAGCAGCAGCGTCAGGATGATGCGGAGATCCGTTGATCCGCCGATCTTGGCGGCGCGAACATATTCGCGTTGCCGCTCGGTCATGACGATGCTGCGCATGATGCGTGCATAGACCGGCCAGTTGGAGACGCCGAGCACCAGAATGATCGCCGGGATGGTCGGCCGTGACACGCCCAGAACCGCGATGGCGAGTATGATCATGGGAATAGAGAGTTGAGCATCGGTCAGCCGCATGATGACGGCGTCGGTCCGGTTGCCGAAATATCCCGCGATAGTGCCGAGCGCACAGCCTATGATCAGCATCACGGTGACCGACGCGACGCCGATCAGGAACGAATAGCGCAAGCCCACCAGCGAACGAACCAGCATGTCGCGGCCGATTTGGTCCGTTCCGAGCGGATAGGCCCAGCTCCAGTTGTTGCCGATGAACAGCGGCGGCAGCAGCCGTGCCTTGATATTTATCTTGGTGGGGTCGATGCCGCTTAGCTCGGGGTAGAATGCCGCGGCCAGCGCGAGGACGAGAAATATTCCCAGGCCCACGCGAAAGCCGGGCATCGACGCTGCCCTGCCGAAAATTCGGCGAGCAATGGAGCGTTGTGATGTAACGGGCACAATGGGCGCTGCGGTGGCGGGGACGATGGACATCAGTATTCCAGCCTCGGATCCATGGCGGTGGCAACGAGATCGACAATGATATTGATGAGCACGAAGATGGCGCTGGTCACGATCGCGATGCCCTGGATCAGCGGGAAATCACGTTGCAGCACCGCGTTGATCGTCAGCAGGCCGAGACCGGGATAGTCGAAAATGTATTCGACGATGATGACGCCGCCGAGCAGGCTGGAGAACTGGATTCCCAGCAGGTTGAGCAGCGGCACCGACGCGTTGCGCAGCACATGGTTGGCGATGATGCGGCTGCGGCTGAGGCCGCGCACATAACCGACCGCCACATAGGGCTCGGTCATTTGCGCCGACACCGAACTCACCAGCGTTCTGATCAGCACCGGGGACAATTCCACAGCAAGCACGATGGCCGGCAGGATCGTATAGGCGAAGCCGCGATAGCCGATCGCCGGCAACCAACCGAGCTTGACGGAGAACAGCAGCGCCAGAACGATGCCCAGCCAGAAATTCGGCAGTGAAACGAAGACGGACGACACGTAGAATGCGAGCTTGTCCGGCCATCGCCCGATGGCGAGGCCGCCGGCGATCCCCACGATCCCCGAAAACACCAGCGCGATCACCAGAGTCACCGCAGCGAGCTGCAGTGTCATGGGCAGAACTTCCATAATGAGACCGAGAACAGAAGCCCGCTCGCCACGCGTCGTGTCGTTGAAGCTCGCTCCACCGGTCGAGGCTCCGTTCGCGGGCCGCACGAAGGACTGGCCGAGATCGCCGCGGACGACGCCATACATGTAGCGGCCGAACTGCACCAGAATCGGATCGCGCAAACCCATATCGGTTGCGATCTTCTCGATCAGCGCTTCGGGCGCCATGCCTCCCGCCATCAGCCGTACGGGATCGCCCGGCACGACCCTCAGCAATGTGAAGATCAGCAGCGAGACGAGCAAGATGATGACGACTCCCTGAGCAAGGCGCCGTATGAGAAAATTCAGAACGAACATTCCGAAGCTCCGTGGAGAACAAGCGTCTCCACGCACCGCATCATTGCGGCGCGCGGAGATCGCGCTCGATTAGGCAGCGGGCTTGGATGCGTCCATCGATCCATCCGGATAAATGTACAGGCCTTCGAAGTCTTTCTGCATCGCGTGGATCATCACCGACGTGAACAGCGAGAGCGCCGGCATTTTCGAGGCGAGCAAGGGCATCGTCTCGGTTTGCAGGATCTTCTTGCGCTCTTCGAGAGTCGTCGCGCTGCGTTCCTTGTCGAGGCTTGCATCGATGGCAGGATCCTCGATGCCGCAGATGCGGTGCGACGACGAATGGAAGTGGGTGCGCAGGACCAGATCGGGCTCGGGCGAGCCAGTCGACCAGCCGCAATCCACCATATGGCCGGGACCGCCGCCCGGACGATGATAGAGCCGTTCGTTCCAGGCGGCGGGCTCGAGCACCGTGAGGCTGACATTGAAGCCCTGCTCGTTGAGCATCGCGGTGATTACCTCGCCATATTCCTTGGTCTTCGGATAGAAACCGACCGATGTGATATATTCGAGCACCGGCAACCCCTTGCCGTTCGGGAAGCCTGCCTCCGCAAGCAACGCCTGGGATTTCTTCGGATCAAATTTCGGATAGTTTTCGAGATCGACGTAGCCGAACTTCACGGGCGACACGAAGTTCGACGATGCATGGCCGGCCGATCCCAGCACTTCGAGAATGAGGTCGCGGTTGATGGCGTGACAGGCAGCGAGGCGGATGCGCGGATCGTTGAACGGCGGCTTCGAGCAGCGGAACCACAGATACTTGTTCTCGACCGACACCACGCGATTGATGCGGATATTGGCATTGCCCTTGGCCGCATCGATCTGCTCGGGCTCGAGGCGCTCGACGATCGAGGCCTGGCCGTTCATCAGCGAGAGCATCCGTGTGGTGGAATCGCCAGTGAAAGTGAAGTTGATGCCGGCAATGGCAGGCTTGCCTTTGAAATAGCCGTCATATGCCTTCATTACGGTGTCGTTGCCGCGCTGTTCGACGAATCGGAACGGTCCGGTGCCGTTAAGCCGCTGGGACAGCACGCCGCCGGAGCCGGCCGCGATGTCCTTTGCCGACATGATCGGCAGGAACGCCGCCAGGAACATGAAGAGATGCGCGGGATAGCCGCCCTTCGACGTATCGACGATCACTGTGTAGTCGTCCGGCGTCTCGATCTTCAACGTTTCTGTGGGGCCGGGATACCACTGCGCCGGGCGATCCGCGCGCGAGCCATATTCGAATGTGGCCTTAACGTCTTCCGCCTTGAACGGCTTGCCGTCATGGAAAGTCACGCCCTGACGCAGCTTGATCTGCAGGCGATTGGGATCGAGCAGCTTGATGTCGGTCGCGAGCTCGTAGATCACCTCGCCGGGATTATCGAGCTTCATTGGCGTGCGGGTGAGAAAGCCCATCACGAAGCCTTCGATGTTCTTCTGCGACAGCGTCGTGTGCGCGGTCGGATCCCAATTGCCCGTGATGTTTTCGGCCGACAGAAAGCTCATGGTCTTGCCGGCTTGGGCATGAGCCCTTGAGATGAAGAAGCCCGGATCGATCTGTGCATAGCCAGTGGCAACCGCAGCGCCGGCAGCTCCCTTCAGAAAGTAGCGACGGTCAAACTGTGTAGGCATAGCCATCTCCTGTTTCCCAACCGGACAATCGGTCAAAACGGTCATGCAGGAGACGTGCCAGCTTCTAAAGCAGCGAAAAGCAGTGTTTTACTTTGTGTTTTTTGACCGATTTTCCATGCCGTAAGGGGTAGCGGCGCTGTTCGCCCGATTATCGAATAAGCGAACGGCTATCTCTTAGGCATCGGTAACGATCTATCAGCGGTACGATTAAACCAACGGCTCATGTCGCAGTCAGCGACATGAGCCAACGGAAGGCCGTCCCGACGTTGTCCGCCGTCGCGCACAATGGCGCAAATACCGCAGCCACATCGATCCGGCCCGGCTGGTCTTCATCGATGAGACCTGGACCAAAACCGACATGGCGCCGCTGCGGGGATGGGCGCCGCGCGGGCAGCGGATCAAAGCCCACGTGCCGCATGGCCACTGGCAGACCATGACCTTCCTCGCGGCGTTGCGCCACGATCGCGTCACCGTCCCGTAGCTGCTCGACGGGCCCATCAATGGCGACAGATTCCGCGTCTACGTCGAGAGCGTTCTTGTCCCCACGCTGCGGCCGGGCGACATCGTCATCATGGACAATTTCGGCTCGCACAAGAGCCGCGCCGTGCGCCATGCCATCCGCGCAGCCGGCGCTCGCCTGTTCTTCCTACCGAAATACTCTCCGGACCTGAACCCCATCGAGCAGTTCTTCGCGAATGAAGGCGCGGCCTTGCTCCAGATCAATGCGAGTAGTTGTGCTCGCTGCATGCTGGGCTTCTTTGCCTACCTAACAGAATAGAACGGCCAATGGATTTGAACGGACTATTGCCCGGAAAGGGATTCGACCCGCGACAAGTCGTCGTGTTTCGAATCTCTATCGTCGTGAGCAACTGGGTTGAACTGCTATTGGGTCGCCCTGTTTTGCAAGGACCTGTTTGTCTAAACGACCATCTAAGCAATTTAAGGGGGACGAAAAATAGTGCTCACCTTGCATGCGGCTCGCCGCTGTTTCGTTGGATTCAGTTATTATTGATGGTTGTATTTATTCTTTTTATCTCAATTTGCCATCTTGTAGCAGCGGAGCATACTCTGCGAGTAGGAGTTGTAGGCGGGGCGGCTCCTTGTACTTATCTAAGTCATTCCGAATGGCGTGGCATTGCCATAGATCTATGGCGCCTAATAGCTGATCATGAAAAGCTTCCCTACACGGTATCTGAGTGGTCGTCGGTAAATACGATGCTGGAAGCGACCCGCAGTGACGATCTTGATGTTGCGGTTGGCTGCTTAAGTATTTCACCCGATCGCTTCAGGCAGTTTCAATTTACAATTCCTTATCAAGAGGATGGCCAAGCGGTTATGGTGGAAATAAGCCGTTTGCGCTACGGTCGCGCGTTTATAAAAAGCCTTGCATCCCCCGCATTAGCTTTGCTTCTTGGAACGTTTATTAGCCTAGTTATGCTGATGTGTTTTTGGGTATGGATAATAGAGAGGTACGTATCAGTACCGAGCACCCAGCGAATCGGGAGAGTTCGGAGTTTTGCAAAGCTTTTTTTGAATCTATTCACTGGGGTTGGAAGTGATAAGGTCGTTGAGAGCGTCGGTGGGATTTTTGTTGTAAGCGTAGCTTTTATAGGCCGAACGGTTTTCACGTCGCTACTCGTTGGATACTTGGCGGTTAGTGCCGTGAGTGAAGCGACAAGTACGGTTGGAGGGAATCTGAACCGTCTTGAGGACCTCGTCGGTCTTCGGGTTGGTGTGCTTTCCGGAACTGTGAGTGAGGCGTTATTAGAGGAGCTAAATTCAAATTCTAGCGATAAAAAAGCAGCCGCCATAAAATTAAACGATATCGATTCGGCGCTGGAGTTTCTAGCAAAGGAAAACATTGATGCTGTCCTTGCGGATGAAAATCAGCTCAAATATCTGGCCGCCAGGGCGAATGCGAGATGGGCCGTTGTTTCGATTCCAATTAGGCGAATTCGTCCGGAGCTGCAGGCATTTGCAGTCTCTCCGACGCTTTCAGCTGAAACAGTTTCGTCCATAAATCATGCGATTGTTTTACTTAAACGCAATGGTGCTATCTCTTCAATAATACAGGAAATCCTTGAAGGGGCTCCAGGGGGAATGTTCCGGAAATGATGACAGAGCGCGTTGGGTTCGTTTGCACCTGCTTTCTCAATAATATGATTTGAAAATGGGTGGGCATCTTGCGTGACGCGTCGGTGGCGCAAGATAAAGCGACGCTTGCGCGAGGGATATTGAGCACTGCGGACCTCGTGTCATTGTTTTGTCTGCGTTAGTTGAATCTCGGGAATGCATCCATGATCTTCAGTCGGCTGACGTTCATGCTATTGCTTGCGGTATTCGCCGTTCCGGTGCCCTCCGCGGAAGCTCAGACGCCGGTGGCGCAATCCCCGGTCAAAGTTTCCACGCGCGTCGTCCGGCCTTTTATCATGCGGGATGAGCGCGGCAATCTCACGGGATTCAGCGCCGATCTCTGGAATGCGATCGCGAGGGACATAGGGGCGACGACCGAGTTCGTCGTCACCGACAGTGTGCAGGGGATTTTGTCCGATGTCGCGTCGGGAAAGGCGGACCTCGGCATCGCCGCGATCTCGATTACGGCGGAACGTGAGAAGACGTTCGATTTTTCACAACCTATGTTCAACAGCGGCCTCCGTGTCGCCGTTGCGTCGCAGCCGATGCTGGCGGCCCGGGCGCTCGACAATCTCCTCTCCTTTATTGGGTCCGAGGCCTTTCTCGAGCTCATCGCTGTGATTTTGGTGCTGGTGCTCATACCCGTGCCGTTCCTCTGGTTATCCGAGCGCAAAGCAGCGACAGGCCTGCTGCAGGCCAAGACGACGGTCGGTCAGTTTGGAGAGGCTCTGTGGTGGTCGATCAGTGCGCTCAGCGGTCAGGCTCAGGACATGCCGAGCAGGCTCGTTGGCCGTATCGTGGCGATGCCCTATCTCTTGTTCGCAGTGTTGTTCGCGTCCTATTTCACCGCGACCGTGACCACACGAATGACAATCACGCAAATCGAACACAGCACCACAGGGCCGAACGATCTTGGCGGCCGGTGGATTGCGACCGTCAGCGGCAGCACGGCAGCCACGTGGTTGAAATCCCAACGTATAGCGGCGACCGAATATTCCGATGTGGATGTTGCCCTAGATGCTGTGGAGACGGGCAAGGCGGATGCGATTGTTTACGATGAACCGGTGTTGGCCTATTTTGCTGCCGGAACGAGAAAAGGGCGCGTTCGCCTTTCCGGTCCGGTATTCCAGTCGCAGCACTATGGCATTGCTTTCCTGCCGGCCTCTTCGCGGCGCCGCGCCATCGACCAGGCGCTGCTGAATCTGAAGGAAACCGGTGAATATCAGCGCATTCAGGCAAAGTGGTTTGGCGATGCCGCGCGATAGCAATAGCCTGTCGCGACTGCCTACGGATTCACTTTGAGCGCGGCTCCATGTGAAAGAAGCCTGGAAGGTCCTCGGCTTCTGCCAGACGCGCGAGCGTTTTCGCCAGATCGACTGCGCGATCGAACTGCAGCTCGATCAGCCGGCGGCTCATGAACGTACGGAAATAATCGCCCCAGATGAATTCCTGGAACGGCGTATCCTAGTCCGCAAATGCGCCGCCACGCACCCGCCGAGCCAGCGAGCGCCAGACGTTGTCGCTGAGCTCGCCGACGTGATGGGGAATGGCGGCGAAAGGCCTGCGGTTGCCGTCGGCGTCAATCGGCCAGCAATAGCTATTCTTTTCCATCTTGCGCCAGAACGGCCGCTCCCCCAGATCCGACCAGTCCGCGATCCTGTCGCCGAGCACATGAAGTGCTCCCCCAAAACTAGGCCAGCCGGAGCTGGAGTTTTCCGGGGTTAGGCTCATGCCGGCGGGGGCGCCGATGAGCCATTCAACAGCGATATCGGCGCCTTGTTACCGATCGCGCTATGTGGCCGGACTTCGTTGTAGTCTCTACGCCAATCCTCCATTTTCTGCCGTGCGTCGTCAAGGCTCAGGAACCAGTGCGTGTTCAGGCATTCGCTTCTGAACTTGCCGTTGAAGGATTCGATGAAGCTGTTATCCGTTCATTCACCATCGTCGGTGGCTTCATCTATGTCGCCATCATTCTTGATGCCTGGTCCCGGCGCGCGATAGCGCTACCCAATGGCGTTCTAGAGGTTCGCTGACGTCGTCGAAACTCTTTCCCAATTCTTCGACGTGGCCTACAATACCCGAAGGCTCCACTCGGCCCTCAGTTATATCAGCCCTGTACAGTTCGAGAATCAACACACCCGGCAGACGGTCAATCCAGAGGTCTGATCCCGTCTACTCTGAGGGGCCCACTCCATCCTTAATTTTTAGGTAATCATTTACGCTAATCGGCTCTCAATCAAAGCACCTTATGGTTTGTGAGGGAAACTGGTATGCGGCGCTCGCGAGGATTCAAACCACGGCCAATTGAAGCTAGCTTTATAGCTAGCGTGCCGTCGTGGACGGGTCCGATACTATCGCTGGTTCTTAGCGGCTTTCTGCTCATAGCGGCGATAGCGTTGGGCACTGTGCTGATGACCGACAGTTCAGCTCTCGTTGAATGGCGAGATCAAACGAAGCTCATGGCCGGCGTGACCATACTTACAGCTCTTGTTGTCGCGCTCACGCTGTTTCTAATTTTGAGGCAATTGGCGCGACGACATCAAGTGGCCAAGCAACAGCTCGAAACAGCTCTCAACAATATTACACAGGGTCTGATGCTATATGATTCCTCTTCGATGGTCGTACTCTTCAATCGGCGCTATATCGAAATGTATGGCCTCTCATTAGAGGTAATTCGGCCCGGGCGCCTCTTCCGAGACGTTATGAAACATCGAAAAGAGACGGGCTCGTTCGAGGGCAATCCAGATGAGTTTTGCGATGCTGTTCTGAAAAACGTTGGTGAGAAACGGCTAACCCACACAATTTTGACTACCAAATCTGGTCGCTCAGTTCAGATTGTCAACCAACCTCTACCTTCTGGGGGTGGGTCGCGACACACGAGGACATTACAGAGCTAAAACGCTCTGAACAGCGGATCGAACATCTTGCGCACTACGATTCGCTTACAGAACTTCCTAACCGCGCTCTTTTCCGAGAGCGATTAGAGTTGGAGCTCAAACGGATAGAACATGGCGGTCTGTTCGCGCTTCTCTACATCGATATTGATCAATTTAAGGAGATCAACGATTCATTAGGTCATTCCGTAGGTGATGAGTTTTTGAGATTGCTGGCGCAACGTTTGAAAGCTTGCACTAGAGAGATTGATTTCGTTGCCCGCCTTGGCGGCGACGAATTTGCGATCATCCAGAGATCTGTGTCCGATCCCGCCGATGTTGAGGATCTCGTAAAAAGGATGTACCTCTCGATCAGAGATCCGTTTAATTGCGGAGTCCACCAGATCTCGGTTGATGCCAGCGTTGGCATCGCCATGGCTCCCGCAAATGGGATCGAAATTGACCAACTGATAAAGAATGCAGATTTGGCGATGTATGAAGCAAAGTCTTCGGGACGTCGGATGTATCGCTTTTTTGAACCTCAGATGGACGCGAAGGCGAGAGCGCACCGCGAACTAGAGATCGATTTGCGCGAAGCGATTCGTGACGTTGCATTCGAGCTGTATTACCAGCCGGTAGTTGATATACTTAGCAATGAAATATGTGGATGCGAGGCCCTTCTTCGCTGGAATCATCCGGTCAAGGGCGTTATTTCTCCAGCCGATTTTATTCCAGTAGCCGAGGATACGGGCCTAATCACTGAGTTAGGCGAGTGGGTGCTGCTGACCGCCTGTACGGAAGCCTCCACATGGCCTAAGCATATCAAAATCGCAGTCAACGTGTCGCCGGTACAGTTCAAGTCTCAGAGCTTGTCATTGCGCGTTATGAATGCATTGGCGGTGTCCGGCCTGTCAGCAGCCCGCCTCGAGCTGGAGATCACGGAGGCCGTGCTGATCCGCGACGACGAAGCGGCGCTGGCGACTCTGCATCGGCTGCGAGCCATCGGGGTGCGCATCGCGCTGGACGACTTCGGCATCGGATATTCGAGCCTGAGCTATTTGCGGCGCTTCCCATTCGACAAGATTAAGATCGACCGAACCTTCATCGCCGATCTGCCGGAGAGGGGAGCTCGTCGATTGTTCAGGCCGTAGTGACAATTGCCAATGCGCGCAACATGGTCACTACCGCGGAAGGCGTGGAAACCAAGCAGCAGCTCGATCAGCTGCGGGCGCTGAGCTGCACCCAGATGCAGGGATGGCTGTTCAGCGCAGCTCGGCCGGCGTCCGAAGTGCGGCTCATGTTTCGTATGGCGGGCGGCGGGATGGTGCCATCAAGCTGGAATGTCTCTTGATGGAATTTTCACCCGCGATCGTCGAGGCCCGCTGGCAGACATGCATGAGCATGGAAGATGCCGACGATCTGACGGATCTACTAAACAGGCTAGATCGCGAGGCCAAAGCCGCCGCGAAGCACTAAGTCGATTCGGTCAGATGTCGTAGGAACTCACTTAGGTGAGGTTCCCGCTAACCAATCATTTACGATAAACGCGCATTCCCGCCGACGCTAACAGCGCTCCGACCTGAGCACGGTAGCTCCGAAGCTTCACGAACACCCGCGCCGCGATGACGCTGCGCAGCGGCCCGATCCGCGGCGTGATGCGGCCATCTTTCGGCCAGCGGTCGAGCACGATGCGCCACGTCTGCGAGAGGAGCGCGCGCCGTGTCAGCGCCTCGATCTGGCCGCGCGCCGCGGCAATCAATGCTGCGATCAGCGCGTCGTCGTCATCATGCACAATGCGCAAAAACGCCTTGGCCTCAGGCAGCAACAACGGCTCGGCGGCCGGGCCGGCCAGCAAAATGGCGGACATCGGGGAACTCCATGGTTGCGGGGCTGGTTGACATGGCGGGCGCGCGCGGGCTCACATCGCGCCATGAAGCTCAATCGCAGTCACGTCATCGCCGCCGCGCTGTTAGCAATCGTCACATCGCCCGCGCACGCCATGGTCGGTGGCGCGGCGGAGAGCCGCGACGGCATCGGCCGCGCGGTGCTCGCCATCGTCGGGTCCGGCGGCAATTTCTGTTCCGGCGCACTGATCGCGCCGCGGCTGGTGCTGTCGGCGGCGCATTGCGTGCGCCCCGGCGCGACCTACAAGATCGTGCGCTACGACGCGCAGCGTCAGCCGGAACTGGTCGACACCGTGCGCGTCACCGCGCATCCGCGCTTCAACATGCAGGGCATCGCCAGCCATCGCGCCAGCGCCGACGTGGCGCTGCTGCTGCTGGCCGCGCCGTTGCCGGGCCACGTGCCGGCGCCGCTCGGCGTGCCGCGCGAGCCGCTCAATGCCGGCGACAGCTTCACCGTGGCCGGCATCGGCGTCGCCACGCGCGGCGACGGCCGCACCGGCGGCACCGTGCGCGTCGCGTCGCTGGTCGCGGCCGGCCATCCCGGCCGTCTGCAGATCCGCCTGGTCGATCCCGCCACCAACAACACCGCGCCCGGCCTCGGTGCCTGCACCGGCGATTCCGGCGGACCGGCGTTCGAGGATCAGGACGGCCGCGCCACCATCGTCGGCGTGATCTCATGGTCCACCGCCGCCAACAATGCCAGCGGCTGCGGCGGCCTCACCGGCGTGACGCCGCTGACTTTGTACCGCGACTGGATCGCGCAGACCGCGAAGGCCTGGGGCGTGGCGATGTGACGGTGACGCTCAGCTCGGCTTGAAGGTTCCATCGTCAAGCAGCACGAGACACATGCCTGCGTCGCCGGCCTGAGGAAACCACTGCGACTCGGCAATCTCCTGAATCTGCATGCGAGCCTCAGCGGGGAAACCGCCAGGGTATGTTTCGCTGCTTTCAAGCGAACCTGCATGTTGGGAGATTGATACAGGGACATGAGCGCACGCCGCTGGTCGCCTTCACGTGACTTAAGTTCGTTCGAAACTTCCTCCATCACACCGAACAGCCGATTGAATTTGGCAATCTCGCCACCCAAAAGTGCCTCGTCCTGCGCCACTGCGATCTGCGCAAAGCGCGCTACGAGCTCGGACGTAGTCATCTTATCGAGGCTAATTCTCTTCATGGCTTCAACACCCCGAACTTGACCAGCGCATAGAGCCCAATTCGTCGTCGCTCTTCCGGGCCTTGGTTGCTTAAGTATTCTCGGGGGACAAACCTTTGAATTCGTCACTCCGCGTCATATACCAGCCCGTAATTTGATAATGCTTCAGTCGGGGAATGGACAAGATTGGACGGATCGTCGATTTCGCTGCGCGTCAGACCCCAATATTCGGCGGCAGTCTGCTCGATGATGTGATGGTCATCGTAGCCGGGACGACGTTTGCCGACACCGTCCATCAGCTCCTGAAGTGACTTGGGCAGGTCCTGGTTGCTCCGGATGACATCCTGATAGTCCTGCAGCCAGTCGACGCCTCTCACAATGCCGAGGAAAACATCTGCCAAAATTCCCGCGGTCCTTGCGAGAAAATTCGACACGGCGCGCACAACACCTATTCTCTTCGAGCTGCGCGAAGAACGCTTTGCAGGGATTTTCGGCGGTGAATCATCAGGACCGCCCTGGATGTCGCCGATGCTTCCGATCAGGCTGTCGAGATCCGACCAAAAGCCCGTCCAGAAATCCGGACCGGATGAGGGCGTGGAGTCGGCAACGACATCGATGGTCGGGAGCATCTCTCCGACGTCGCCACCCGTTGCGGCCTCGCCGTCACCGTTCAGTGTCACTGACGACGACAGGTCGCTCGCAGAAGATGCAGGCCTGCCGTCACCCGCCCTCCTGCCAAAAGTGAATCGGCCCCCGCCTGTGTTTCCCCCGGGTAACCTTGGCTGCCCGGGATACTTGCGCTCCAGCGCCGGATAGACGCTCGCCGGATCCGTCCCCGGCTTGAGAAATCGCGCGGCGTCGGGGCACAGGTAGCGCGCGGCGTCGGGCCGCATGAAACGCTGCTGCCGGTGGCGCAGCCAGGCATCCTCATGGTGGGCCATGCGACGGTCCCAATGATTGTTGATTGAAGGGTGCTGAAACGCGAACGGCGCGCCGAAGCGCGCCGCGGTCGTTGGGAGGCAGCAGACGGGTTCAGTCCGTCAGCCGTGCCCGAAGATTTCGGAACCATTCGGCCGGCGGCGACTTCCTTTGCCGGGACCGCGGACCGGCAGGCGCGCGAGCATCGTGCGCACCGGCACGCTCCCCCATCATCCTCGAGAGGAGGACGCCATGCGCAAGACCATGCTTCTGTTGGCCAGTACCGCGTTGATCGCCGTTTCCACGCTGGCCAGTCCAGCGCAGGCGCGCGACCGTGACCGCGAGGACCGCAGCGAGGTCACCGCCAACCAGCTGATCAACCAGGCCGACGCGCAGACCGCGCGAATGAAGGCCGACCTGCGCCTGACGCCCGCCCAAGAGAAGGACTGGGCCGCCTTCGAGGACGCCCGCCACCAGGCCGCGAAGCGCCGCGCCGATCGCGCCATGGCCATGCAGGCCGCCGAGAAGGCCGCGCGCGACGCCGACAGGGCAACGCGCGATGCCCCGCGAACGACGGATAGCAAGGCCGCGGGCGACAATGCCACCGTCGGCAAGGCCACGGACGGCACCACCGCCGCGCCGCCCAGCCTGCTCGACCGCATCAATGCCGACGCCGACGCGCAGATCGAGCGCGCCAACGACTGGAAGAAGCTCGCCGAAGCGGCGCGCCCGCTTTACGCCAGCCTCGACGACCGGCAGAGACGGCGCTTTGCCGAGATCCTGTTGCGCGGCGACCGCGAGCGGCACGACGAGCGCGAACGGGATCGCAATCGTGACCGCGACCGCGATCGCGACGACCGCTAGCGCCCGGCGATGACCGTCCCGCCGCTGCGCTGATCGCACGCCGGAGCGGCAGTGCGCCAAAGCCGCGACATTGACCCACGTCAACGCCACGCCCGTGCCCCGCGTTCAACTGCGATGCGCGACCCGCAAGGCGCGCGCACCGCAGGGCCGGCGCACTCCGCGACAGCATCACTTCCGCGGTTCAGCCAGGTGGCGCGTAATGCTTGTGGTCGGAATCCTGTCGTGTCTGTCGCTGCTGGTGTGGCTGTTCTTCCTGTTCGGTCGCGGCGGGTTCTGGCGCATCGCCTGGCCGGCCGCGGTGCCGGCGCCGGCGCAATGGCCGGGCGTCGTGGCCATCGTGCCGGCGCGCAACGAAGCCGGTTGCATCGGCCCGTCGCTGCGCTCGCTGCTGACCCAGACCTATGCCGGCGAGCTCACGGTGATCATGGTCGACGATCACAGCGACGACGGCACCGCATCCATTGCCGCAGCCGTCGCGCGCGAGGTCGGCGCCGCGCATCGGCTGATCGTGATCCCGGCGCCGCCGCTGCCGGCGGACTGGGTCGGCAAGGTGGGGGCGCAGCAGCAGGGCGTCGCCGCCGCTGCGGCCATCGCCCCGCATGCCGAATTCCTCTTCCTCACCGATGCCGATGTCGATCACCCCGCCGACGAACTGGCGTCGCTGGTGGCGCGCGCGGTCGCCGGCCACCTCGACCTCGCCTCGGAAATGGTCCGGCTGCGCGCGGTGTCGCCTGCCGAGCGCTGGCTGGTGCCCGCCTTCGCCTATTTCTTCGCGCAGCTCTATCCACCACGCTGGGTCGCCGATCCCCGCCGCGCCACCGCGGCCGCCGCCGGCCCCTGCATGCTGGTGCGCCGCGCCGCGCTGGATGCGATCGGACAGCTCAACGCCATCCACAGCGCCATCATCGACGATTGCGCGCTGGCGGCGGCGCTGAAGCCGCACGGCGCGATCCGGCTCGATCCCAGCAAGGGGGCCATCTCGCTGCGCGCTTACGCCGACTGGCATCCGATCTGGCAGATGGTGGCGCGCAGCGCCTTCACCGAGCTGCACGGCTCCTACCTCGCACTTGCCGCGGTCACGGTGACCATGCTGCTGAACTTCCTGGTGCCGCCGCTGCTGGCCATCGCCGGCGCGCTATCAGGCGCCTGGTGGGGCTGGCCCGCCGCAATGGCCTGGCTGGCGATGGCGGTCAGCTACCGCCCGACCCTGCGCCATTACGGGCAGCCCGGCTGGCACGCGCTGCTGATGCCGCTGGTGGCGATGTTCTTCCTCGGCGCCATGCTGGATTCGGCGCGGCTGCGCCGGCTCGGCCGCGGCGGCGAATGGAAGGGCCGCGTCAACAACGTCGCCAACTGGAACGACATCTCGGAGTCGGTGGAGCTGTGGTGAGCCGGCAGCAATAACGTCGCCGCGCAAGGCCACGCCGTCCCCGGCTTCATCGAATGAACACATGGCGTTCAGACCCTCACCGCATTGTGTCGCTAAGCCGTGCCGGTCCCAGATTGCAAAGGAATCATCATGCGCATCCTGACCACATCCGTCCTCGCCGCCACCCTGGCCCTCGGCACCCCCGCTTTCGTGCTGGCACAGGCCGCGCCGTCGCCGGCCGAGACGCAGACGCCGCCCGCGAAGTCCAGCACCGCGATCCGCAGCATCAAGGTGGTGGACGTCAAGGAACTGCAGCCGGAGATGCGCGCGCAGGTCGAGAAGTTCGTCGCCGGCACCAAGCAGGAAGAGATGCAGGCGCTGCGCAAATCGCTCGACGCACTGCCGCAGGCCGCCTCGGCGCTCAAGGACAAGGGCCTCAGCTCGTCCCAGGTCGTCGCCATCAACATCGAAGACGGCGTGCTCACCATGTTCGCGAAGACGGCGTAAGCCCGTAGGGTGGGTTAGCGCGCAGCGCGTAACCCACCATCCCCGTTGGTCGCATCGAAGAACGGTGGGTTACGGCGCAAGGGCGCCTAACCCGCCCTACAATAGCCTGATCCTTGGCCCGCCATACGTCCGCCCGCTCATTATCACGGTGATCGCCCACACCAGCGCGTCGAGTCTGTCCGGCGAGCGGCCGGACGACAGGCCGCCGATGCCGAAGTCGCACATCTCGTCCTCCAGCAGCGGGAAGGCGCCGACATGCTTGACCTTGCCCTGCTCGTACAACGCCGCCACCGGCTCGGCGCGCAGATATTTGCCGCGCGTGGCGTGCACTTCCTTGAGCGGCATGGTGCCGTCGACCTCGCGCAGCACCGCGCACCATCTCGCCGCCCATGTTGACCTCGGCCACCAGCGTGTCGGCATGGAGCCGGCGATACAGCGCCACCGCGCGATGCGCCCAGGCGGCGGGCGAGAGTCCCGTGGCCGAGGCGTCTTCCAGCACGAAATACATATCGCTCTCGGCGCGGCCGACCGCGACAATGCCGCAGGCATCGGCGCCCGGCTTCGAGGTGCCCGGCGGATCGATCGCCACCACGATGCGCGGCAGTTCCGGCGCAGCAACGACCCGGCAGGCCTCGATCCGCGCCCGCGACCACAGCGCGTCCGGCCGGTCCTCGATCAGCTCGCCGTCGAGCTCCTGCCGGCCCATGCGCGTGCCGGCATAGCGGCCGACCACGGCATCGAGAAAGGCCGGCGCCAGATGCGCGGCATTGGCCGAGGTCGGCGCCCGCGTCACCCGCGTGCGCGGATCGGCGAGCAGCCGCTTGATCACGGGCAATGGCCGCGGCGTGGTGGTGACCAGCTGGCGCGGGCGCGGCCCCAGCCGCAGGCCGAATTGCAAGGTGTCGAACGCCAGTTCGGCATAGCGCCATTTCGCCAGCTCGTCGCACCACGCCGCCTCGAATTGCGGGCCGCGGAGCGTGTCCGGCTCGTCGGCGGAGAACACCTGACCGATGGCGCCGTTAGGCCATTCCAGCCGCTTGCGGCTGGCGATCCACGCCAGCCGCTCGCCGCGCGGCGAGATCGTGAGGATGCCGGACTCGCCCTCCACCATCACCTCGCGGGCGTCCTGCCAGCTTTCGCCCACCAGCGCGATGCGGCGATGGGCGCGGCGGGCAAAGGGCGGAATGCCCAGCGCCAGCGCCCGCACCCATTCGGCGCCGCAGCGCGTCTTGCCGGCGCCGCGGCCGCCGAGATTCAGCCAGGTGGTCCATGGCCGGCCATCGTTGCCGGCGTCGTCATGCTCCTGGTGGCGATGCGCCAGCACCGCAAAGTCATGGTGCAGGCGGCGCAGCGCCGGAAGGCTCCCCTGCGCCAGCCATTCCCGCGTCAGTCCTGCCTGCGACATACGCGTCAATGCGGCGCGCAAGCTCGCGACGGAAGTCGTCGATGTCGGCGGGCATGTCGTCGCTGTGGTCACGATCGTCGCCCTCCGCGCCGCCGTCGCGCAGCGCGCGCACCTTGGCCAGGGTCTGGGTCAGGGTCGACAGCGTGCGGGCCACGCGCTCAGCCTCGGCGGGGCGCACACCGCCATCGGCGCTGCGCCGCCGCTCCACCTTCCTCAACTCGCGCAGCACCGCCTGCTCCAGCCGCTGCATGAGCGGCAGCGCGGCAAGCACTGCATCGTCAGGGAGCTCGACGGCGGCGTCATCGGCGGCCGGTGCGGCACCGCCGGCACCGTCGACCGGCGCAGCGGCGCGCAATGCCGCAGGCAGTTCGCGCGGCCGGTCGCGGCGCAACGGCCAGCCGAAGCGCTTGGCGGTCTGGGTGATGGTGTCTCGATTGATGTGCAGGAGTCCGCGATGGACTGGGCCGGCTCGTCGGTCTCCACATAACGGTAGCGCATGGGGCTTAGCTTGCGGAGCTCAGAGGATTGTCAACAAAGCGGAGGATATAGACTCGACTCTTAGTTCTCTCTTTGTTCTAATCGCCGGCGTGACCGACAGACCCGCGAGCTGGCGCATGCCGACACCGAAACAGATGGACAAACTCGCCGCCGACGCGGCGCGGCGGGCGGCGGTAACGCCCGAGCCGACGCCCGGCCCCGCCGACCCCCTGCCCGAAGCCTATTGGGACGCAGTGCTGCAGGATCCGCGCGGCCGCGCCCAGGGCGTGCCGATCCAGCAGCGCCGGCTGTCGGAAATTCCGCGCCACCTGCTGCGCGTGTGGTGCCGGCGCTGCGACCGCACCGTCGAGATCCAGACCGCCGACGCCATCCGTCTGTATGGCCCGCACGCGATCTGGAAGGACGTCGGCCGCAAGCTGCTCGACAACGGCTGTGAGCAGCGCACCGGGCGCCACGAGGAGGACGGCTGCTGGCCGGCGTTCGAGACGCGTTAGGTGGCCCCGGCCCCGAAGCATCACCCCACCCCGTTGTCCGGCAGCGCTCGCAGCGCCTTGAAGAAGGAACTGGCGCAGTCCCACGGCATCACGGTGATGCTGGCGCGCCAGTCGGCGGAGTTGCGCAGCCAGGGCGAGGCCTTGATCCGCCGCGCGGAGCGGCCACATGGGGTTCGTCGCCGAAGCGGCTCACTCTGGCGGCCGTAGACTGCTGTTCAGCCAACCCTTGACCTTTTCTGTCTTCAGAGGGTCAGGCCTGTCACAATCGAAGCACTGAAACGTGCGAGGCCCCTTGCCGCCGGGAGGCAGCGTCAGGATCAGATATGCCCCGCAACCGGGGCAGGTCGGTCTTTCGGCTTGGCCCATGACCGCAATCTATATCGCCGGTTTTTAAATGTCAGCCAGATTCCGGACGCAGGTACCCATTTGGAAGATCGGCGTTCTCGTCGTCATTTCTGAAGCAGCCGTACTACTTAATCGGTTTTCCCCGCTCCAACTCCAGGTCTTCAATCAGTCTGCCTATACGAACTACGGTGGTGGCGTCATTTGTGTCCCGCAACAGCCGCTTGGATTGCTCCAAACGGCGAGCGATCTCCTCCTGCCGGGCTAGTTGATCTGGCATCATGTAGGTCACCTCTCAGACAGAAGACGGGCTATAAGCTAACAAGTTCAGATTTATTTTTCGCCTTCGTCGTGGCCTGCGCCGATTGACCATCCTGCCCCGGCACCCGGATACTGACGGCGCGATGCCGGTAGGCCGCCTCCTGCCAGCCGCGACCGCGTGGCGATGGATTCCAAACGTAGATCGCCGCCTTCGATGCGGCTGACAATCGCCACACGGCCGCCCCGGCTGCGCGCTGAGACGGCGACCGCGCCCGCAGCCGGCGCGGAGGCCCGCCCCCAACGGAGATAAGATAGCGCCAGCGCCGAGCCGGTACCGCGGAGGCCGATCGTCTCTCGGTGCGACAAGTTGCAGATGCGTGGATACATGATGGAACTTTGCTCAGAGATCCAAGCGGGACGACAATACCCAGAGGTCGGCAACACGCGCCGCATCCTCCAGCCTGGTAGCCTTCCCCTCCATGATCTCTTGAAACAAGCGATCGAGCAATGTCGCCTCCAATGCGATCCGCATTCAATAACTCCAAGCTTTGCGCGTTCCCTCGCGTTCAATTTCGCTCATTGCCCAAGTGGCCGGATCTCTATGTCTGACAGCGTACTGCGGGAATTCTGCGGAACTCCTACCATTCAGGATCGCCGGTCCGAATCAGGCTCGGGTGACCGCGAGCTCTTGGAGTTAGGCCTGCGCAGAAAGCGACCATGCCGTACTATCGCGCCTACATTGTCGGACATAACGGGCACTTCAACTCGTCCAAGGACATCATCGCCGATGACGACGAGACGGCGATCACCATCGCGGAGAGGCTCGTAAACAGGCATGACGTCGAGCTGTGGCAGCGCGACCGCAGGCTCGCTGTGCTTCCTTGCAATCGCATGATGGCCGAGCCTACTCATGAGGATAAACCGCTCGTCTTAGAAGAAATGCTCCGTCCGCCGTCGTTCTGGTGAACGAAGAGGGAGATGCAGGGGAGGCGAAGAAGCCCGCCTGCGCCGCGACGTCCCATGGCTGATCGAGGCATGCGGCTGACTTTAAGCGCCTGAAGGACCGGACATGCATTACAAGGTTTGCTCCATCGACGAACACGGGAACCTGACCAGAGAAACGGACGTCATTTGCCGGGATGACATTCTGGCGACTCTGATAGCTCAATCGATGCTCGGCACCGAGGACATCGAGCTTTGGGAATACGAGCGTAAGGTCGCTCAGTTTGACGGTATCGCCGAAGCGGCCAGAGGCGATTGATCCTCACGGGTAGTGTTAAACTTGGCCCGAGCGACCCCCGACCATACGGCGTCTGCCGGAATGCAACGTTCTGCGCTCATCTCCGGAACGCAAAAGCTGGCCGGGCGTGCGCCGGGCGGCTTTCTGATGTGACTGCCGGCCCGCAAGCCCGGTTCCGCCGCAGCAAGGTCAAGCATTGCACCGGCGAATTGACGGTGTGCTGAGAGTTCGCACCGGCCACCTACCGGCGAGGTCGATCTTGTGGATCCAATCCAGATCCCTCACGGAGCGGCGCGCCCGGGCTGCAGAGCTCGGCGCCAAGAGAGGATGTCCGGAACCGAACTTAGTCTGGTCCGCTATCAGGTTTTGGAACCCTCGCCATGAGAGTATCCGACACGAGTATTTTTGCGCCGCAATGTCCAGATTGCGGGGACCGTATGAGGCCCGCAAGTCTGATCCAAGGGATGTCGGCGATTGCCTTGCACGCCTTTAAATGCATGCGGTGCAAAAAAGTCGAGTATGTGCACAGCGTTCGGGCTAGCGAAGACCAGCAGAAAGAATTCCAGCACCCGCGCGCCGGGCGCATTCGCTAGCAGCATCAAGAAAAAGATTAAGCGTCGGGCCGGAATGCCGAACTTGATTGACTGTTAACGCGGGGTTTGTGAGCCCATCACGCTCGCTGGGGCCAGTGGGACTGGCAGTTTGAACGAGCGCGCACGAATTCAGCTTCAAATCTCAAACCTTGGGCTTGGTCGGATGAAAAACTCTAATCAGCTTCTAAAGATGCTGCCGGCAGGTGATCTTCGCGAACTGGAAGCGCGGTTCAAAACGGTTCAGCTGACAGAGGGTGCCGTTCTCGCGGAGCCTGACGACGAGATCAGGAACGTATACTTCCCGCATTTCGGCATTGTATCGTTCATGGTGGGTCTTGACGACGGATCAATGGTGCAAACGTTCATGGTAGGTCGAGACGGGGTCGTGGGAGCAGCGCAAGCGCTAGACACCAAGACGTCTGTTAACAAGATCCTGGTCCAAGTTTCCGGAACGGCTTCCGTGATCGACCGCGATCCGCTCCGGGAAATCATCGAACGTTATCCTAAAATAAGAAGCACTCTTGCTGCTCATGAGCAGTTCCTCGTCGCCGATATTCAGCAAACGGCGGCCTGTAATGCAAGGCACTCCGCCGAAGCGAGGACTGCGAGATGGATCTTGCGAATGCGAGATCTGGTTGGGGATGATCTCCCGCTTACACAGGACTATCTTGCCTCCATGATCGGCGTGCGCCGATCGAGCGTAACCGACATTGCGGGAGCCATGCAAGCAACGGGCGCCATAGCTACGCGCGCGGCCGACTACATATCGTCGACCCCAGATCGTTAGGACGCTTAGCTTGCGAATGTCACCGAACCGTTCAAGAGAACTATATGAACTTACTCGGGACACCTTGGCCCCAGCTTAGCAGGAGCGGTTCTTCCAACGACAAATCCGGTAATTAGTCGCGCGAAGGATTGAATGATCCACGTAGCCCGTAGGGTGGGTTAGCGCGCAGCGCGTAACCCACCCTACGCTGCCCCGCCTCAACTCGCCGCGAACTTCAAGAGCTTGATGGCGTCGAAATCCTGCACGCCGCCGCCGACGCGCTTGGTGGTGTAGAACAGCACATAGGGCTTTGCGCTGTAGGGATCGCGCAGCACGCGGACGCCCTGGCGGTCGACGACCAGGTAGCCGCGCCTGAAGTCGCCGAAGGCGATGGAGAGCGAGCCCGCCGCGATATCCGGCATGTCCTCGGCATCGTCCAGCGGAAAGCCGATCAGGCTGGCGCGGCCCGAGGCGGTGGCCGGCGGCTGACACAGATAGACGCCGGTGGAATCCTTGAACTTGCGGATCGCGCTCTGGGTGCGCCGGTTCATGACGAAATGCGCGTTCAGGCGATAGCCGGCGCGCAACGCATAGATCAGGTCGACCAGCACGTCGGACGGGTTCGAGGCCGCAAAGGCCCCGGCGGCGCCGGAGGCGATAGTGCCGATATTGCCCCAGCTCCACGACGCCTGCGCCACGTTGGTATAGCTGAGAAAGCCCTTCGGCTTGTTGACGCCGTCGCCACTGACGAAGGCCGTGCCCTCCTGCGCGGCGAACACCTGGTCGATCTCGCCGGCCAGCCATTCGTCGAGATTGACCGCGGCATCCTCCAGCAGGTTGGCGGTGGCTGCCGGCATCGCATAGAGCTCCATCGCCGGAAAGCCAAGCGCATCGATGTTCGGCGACGACGTCTGCGGCCGCGGGTCGGCCTCGCCGATCCAGCCGGTGGCCGGGCCGGCGATCATGAACGGCTTCTTGTAGACCGAGGACGAGATGTTGCGCACTGCGGCGATGGCGCGGATCGGCGAGATCGCCGTCAGCCGCTCGGCGATGCTGCGCTCCAGCTCCTCGGGCACCAGATGGCCGCCGTCGGCATTGCTGCCGATCGACATCGCCTTGGTCTCGATCTGCCGCAGGCCGTCGCTCGCGCCGGAGCGGTTGTATAGATCGAAGGCGCTCTTGTGCTCGCGGCCGATGGCATCCTGGGCCGCGGCATCGCTTGGCCCGTGCCAGGTGCCATCGAGCGCCGGCCGCGCCTGGCGCAGCGTCAGCTCGTCCATGCGGCGGTGCGGGGAATCGAGCGCGGCGTCGATGCGCGCCACCTTCTCCTCCAGCGGCACATCGCCGCGGCCGCGCTCCAGCCGCGCCAGGCGTTCGTCATTGGTCGACTTGAACTCCTCGAAAGTCGCGCGCAGCTCGTCATGGCTGTCGCGCGCCAGCGCGGCGAAGCCGGCCTTGTGCTCCGGCGCGGCGTCGCTGAGGTCGTAGCTCATGGTGGTCTCCTGGGTCATGGGTGGTTTGCGGGTGAACGAACAAAACCCCGAGCGCGGTTGCGGGCGGGGGAGTGGATGGAGAAGTGCTGTCAGGCGATGCGAAGGCATCGCCGAGGACGCGGTGCACTGTGTGGCGCGCCCTCACCGCCCCTCGAACCTCGCTTGCGCCGCGACGCTGCCGAGCGCGTGCTTGCGCGCGGCGCGGCCGCGCAGCGATGTCACTGCGCGGCCGGGCCGGATGCGCGGCGTCGGTGCCTCCGCGGCGCCGCTCATGGGGGATGAGGGATCGTGCAGCCGCGCCCAGTCGCGTTCGGCCTGGGCGCGCAGCCGCGACAGCGGCGCCTTCACCGCATCGACACGGGCGCCGTCGAGCAGCGGGAAGGTGACGATGGAAATCTCCCACAGGTCGACCTGGTACAGTCTGCGCACCCGCGTGCGCGGCTCGATGACGCCGCGCCGCGTGCGATAGCCGATCGACAGCCCGTCGACGGCGCCGGAGCGCAGCAGCGCCAGCAATTCGCGCGCGCGGTTGACGTCGGGGATCAGCCGGCCCCGCGCCCACAGCCCGCGCAGGTCCTCTGATAGCTCGAGCCAGACGCCGACCGGCTCGGCCGGGTCGTGCTGGAACAGCATCGGGATTTTGCGCAGGCCGCGCTGCGCCAGCGTCTCGCGAAAGGCGCCGGGCATCACCATGTCGCGCGCCTGGTCGATGGCGCCGAACAGGCTGGCATAGCCCTCGATGGTGCCGTCGGCGGCAAGCGACAGCGCGGAAGGCGGCAAAGGGGCAAGCATCGGCGGCCTCGCAGGATGCGGGGGAAGGACCTGACGTGTGTGATGGTGTGGCGCGGCGGCTAGCGCGCTTTCCCTCGCCCCCGCGCAGCGTAGCTGCGCGAGGTGGGAGAGGGTGGATCGAAGCCCGCGACTTGTCCGCCGAAGCTCGCAGAGCGAAGGCGGATGCGGGTTCGAGACGGGAGAGGGGGTGTCGGAGATGGGGGCGCCCCCTCTCCCGTCTTCGCTGCGCGAAGCCACCCTCTCCCGCCCTGCGCAAAGCTTCGCTTTGCTTGATGGGAGAGGGAAAGAGCCGCCCTACCCCTTGGCGCGCTTCAGCGGCTTGCGCGGCGGCGTCTTCACGCGCGGCTTCTCGATGGCCTTGCGCTGCAGCTCGCCGAGATGGGCGAGGAATTCGCGGAACACGCTGAGATGCGGCTTCTGTGCCTTGGTCTCGGTGCGGATCGCGCTGAGCATGCTGTGCAGGTGGTCCATGGCCAGGTCTCCTTCAATCATCCTGGGCGTCGTCGACGCGGTGCAGCCGTCCGCTGTGGCGGTTGAAGCGTTCCAGCTCGCGGACGAAATCGTCGAAGCGTTTCGAGGCCGCCGCCAGCTCGCGCAGCGCGAACCACGCCGCAGCCGACGCCGCGATCGCCCACAGCAGCAGCGCCACGTGGGCGAGGTCGCCGCGCTCGGCAAAGATGCGGATCAGGTCCGACATGGCGATGGCTCGCGGGCGGCGCGACGGGCACGCAGACTGCGGCCATGCGGATGCGCCGCCCGGCGGCCGGTGCGCAACGCGCGGCGGATGCCGCAGTCAGAATAGCGATGAAGTATCAGTCGTGGCGCAGCCGGCGCGCGGCGACAGTCGGCTCAGGACGACGATGCGACCGCGGCGTCGTCCGCTCCCGGCCAGATCTCGTCGACCACCGGCGCCGCGTCGGCGTGCGCCAACCGCGCTTCGGCGCTCCGTGGGCCGCTGCTGCGCGGCGGCGCCGGGCGGGCGATGCGCCGCTCCAGCTCGCCGCGGTTGACCGGCGCGACGAACTGCACGGCAAAGCCGCTCGGCAGATGCCGCACCACGCGGCCGACGCAGGCACCCACCGCCAGCGGCGTGCCGATCGCCGGCTGCACGTCGGCCGACACCGCCACCCCCGACACCGACATGTCGATGACAAAGCAGCTGTGCAGGCTGCCATCGCCGAAGGTCAGCATCGAATGCGGGCTCGACGGCACGATCCGCGCCTGCTTGCGGGCGTCCTGGATGGTGGCATCCTTCTGACGCTTCTCCAGCCAGGTGAGCTGGTTCGACATGCGGGCGCGCATCGCCTGGTCCATCGCCAGCTCGAGCAGGAAGCCGCCGGCCACGGTGTCGCTGATGCGGCCCTGCAGCGTGCCGAAATCGCCGAAATAGGAGGTAATGGACTCGCCGATCCTGCCGACCACCGGCACGTCGACGATCATGCGGAACGGCGACACCCGGCTGGTGCGGCAGGCAAAGCTGCGCGGCTTCCCTTGGCATCAAGCCAGTTGGACAGCGTGTAACTGCCACCGACGACGATGTTGACAGCGCGCTGCTTGAGAAACTGGCTGACAGACACGGCACTTTCCTCGCGGTCGATCTGCATACGCGAATCGTACACGCTCAAAACGTAACGTAGTTTAATACCACGGAGAAAGCCATGGGACGGAAGCCTATACTACCGGCAACGGTTACCGGGCATTTACGACTTCCGCGCAGATTTGACGCAATGCGGTAGAACATTGACGTCCACTGCCGACTTCGGCCAGGAGCGAGGCACAACGTTCCTCTGCGGCGGCGAGCGGCGGCCAGACCTGATTTCGCCCCCTCATCTTGGCGACATAGAGTGCGCTATCAGCCGCAGCGATCAGTTCAGTAGCCGACAGCGCCGTGACGTTACAGGCAGCAACGCCAAAGCTCGCCGTCACGACACCACCCTGGTCAGAGCTTTCATTGGGGATCTCCGCCTGCTCAATTGCCCTGCGAATTCGCTCCGCAATGCGTACGGCATCGACCAGCTGCAACTGCGGCAGCAACAGCAGGAATTCTTCTCCACCGTAGCGAATGGCATGGTCTCCAGCGCCGCGCAACTCTGCGATCAGGGTCGCGGCAATACGCTTCAGACAGAGATCTCCGGCGCCGTGTCCGTACCTATCATTCAGGTTCTTGAAGTTGTCGACGTCAAGCATCACGACGGATACGAACGACGCTCCATGTTTTGGCGCAGACCAGAGCTTGAGCAATTCTTCGTCCAGATGGTGCCTGTTCGCCAATCCAGTTAGTGTATCACGCCTCGCTGCCGCGTCAGCCTGGGCATGACGCAGGCGATCTCTCAATGAATAGAGGTAGGCTCTTCTCAGATCGCGCTCCATTGTAAAGTTTGCGACCAGCGTGATGTAGGCGCATATGCCAACCTGCACCAAGATCATCGTTGCCACCGGCCCCGAAAGATAGCTGGCCGACAGGACCACCACAACATGGCATACCAGGATGATCGCCGTAACCGACCAGGCAAATCGGAACACCAGACGATGCAGGGATACATTTGTATAGAGAAGCGTCGGCATTACCACATACTGATAGTGAGCCGCGCCCTCGCTCACCGTTAATGCAAAACCCGTGTCTATCTGCAGAATGATAAGGACCGGCACGCTCGCGGCCAGACACTCCCGCACAAAAGCACTCGGTCTCCTGGAAATCAGCCAGGCGGCCATTAACATCCAGGGCGTTACCACAACGCAATGAAGCCACACCGCCAACCGCAGCACATCGGGCACGAGCAGCCAGTCAGCTATCAAGAAGCAATTGTAGAGTACTGCCGAGACGAAAATTCAGAGAGTCAGGCGCCGGCATCGATTTGCGTTGGTATCCGCCTCGAACTGCCGCTCTATTTCAGGCGGAAAGGCGACTACACGTTTCCGCAGCAGGCCCATATGGGCCTCGACAGTCTCCAAGCTCAAAGGCGCGTAAGACATTCCGACCTGCCAGCAATAAACCTGCAGCCTGCCCTCTAAATGCTTTCAATCTGATTTCGTAACAGAATTAAGTTTTTATCGACGGCAACACGTCGGGCAAATCACGACGTAAGCCAGCACCACCTATGCGGAGACCGGTCAGGGCCTTCGCAAACTGGATAACCATTGTTTTGGCACCGACGCTCGATGCCGGCCGCGTCTACTTGTATGTCTCTGTTACCCATCCGGCCGCGCTGCGGTCCGACATCCGCTACGTCGGCGCGCCTGAATCGGCTGCTCTACAGCCGGTCGCCGCCTTCGATCGGCGCGTAGCCGACCGCCTCGCGCTTTTCGTTCAGGGTCAGGAACGCCGCGCCCGAGACGCGCTCCCACAGCGCCGCGCGGTCCGCGGCCAGCGCGTCGATACTACCTGGCAGAGCGGCAGGGGGCGTCCAGCGCCATTTCGCCCGCGGGGTTAGTGGAACTCTGCGGATCTACAGGGCATTCGACGCAAAATGGCCGCGTTTCAACGTCGGCCGCGCGCAGACCCGCCGCGGGGCAAACGCGACCGCGCTGATCCGACGTACAGGAACAGGACGCGCCAAGAGGCGGATATCTAAGTATCAACGTCGGTTTGGCGGTCGCGGCACCGGAAACGCTTCGGGCGGCAGGTCCTTGCTCGCAATCCATTCGATGCTGGTCGGTATCTCGCCGTCGGTTTCCATAAACTCCTTCACCGCCTTCCAAGCCAGTGGAAACGGGATGAACAGACCAACCGACAGCGGTGTATCGTGTAGCGATCTGACGAATTCGCCGAGCCGGCTGAGATCTCCTCTGGCGTTGTAGTTGAACTTTTTCTGCTCCCGGCCGTCCCATTTGTCGTAAGCGAGATAAACGCCGAGTTCAGGTTTTCCGACCATGGCCAGAGCGGCGCCGACCTGATTGATCTCGGGCAAAGCAGCCGTGCCGTCGAGCCCTTTAACATCCATTCCCCAGCTATCATTACCACCTAGGTAAGACTACTCTTGCCCCTTCGGGGCAAGAAAGAAGCGTGCAAGCGCGCTCGGATCAGGCCAATCGCACCATCTGAAACTATCAAAATAGATGCTCTTCTTCACCTATATCTCCCGCTCAACCACCCACCATTCCACAGCGCCCTCTCCAAAGTAGCCAAACGCCATCCAACATTCGCGCTCGATCTGTGGAATCCGCACGGTCGTGACGCGGCGGCATGGCTATTATTCGTGCACTTCCCCGTAGTGCCCCGGTCTTTCCGCAAACGGGCGAAACAAGCCATAAGCCTGCGACCGATACAGCGACCGACGGCCCATCATGTTATCCGAGAAATTTACCATGCGTCCGCCATGCCCGAACTGCCGCTACGACATGACGGCGACGGATCTGCACAATCTGTTCGTCTGCACGCCGTGCCGGCAGATCATGCAGTTCTTCGGTACGCCGGCCGATAGATCGACGCCGGCGCAGCCGCGCCGCCTGCCGGCGATCGATGCCGTCCGGCCGCAGCCGCTGCATGTCGAGATGTCAGCGGCGCCCGCGCCGCGCCACACGATGTCTGCGCCGCAGGCGTCCCGGCAACCGCTACGTCGGCGCGCCTGAATCTGCTGCTCTACAGCCGGTCGCCGCCTTCGATCGGCGCGTAGCCGACCGCCTCGCGCTTTTCGTTCAGCGTCAGGAACGCTGCAGCCGAGACGCGCTCCCACAGCGCCGCGCTGTCCGCGGCCAGCGCGTCGATGCGGTCGGTGTCGATGACCACGCGGATGCCGTCGCCGAATTGCGGCGCCAGCCATTGCGCGATGGCGTGGCCGACCCTTGATGCCAGCGGCAGCACGGTCTGGCGGAAGAACACCCGGTTGGCCTCCTGGAAATTGGCATAGGTGTTGTCGCCGGGAATCCCGAGCAGCATCGGCGGCACGCCGAACGCCAGCGCGATCTCGCGCGCCGCGGCGTGTTTGGCTTCGAGGAAGTCCATGTCCTTGGGTGTCAGCGACATCGCCTTCCAGTCGAGTCCGCCTTCCAGCAGCAACGGCCGGCCGGCATTGACCGCGCCCTGATAATTGCCTTCGAGTTCGCGCTTCAGCCGTTCGAACTGTTGATCGTTCAGCACCGCCCCCTCGGGGCCCGCATAGACCAGCGCGCCGGACGGCCTTGCGGCATTGTCGAGCAGCGCCTTGTTCCATTTCGCCGCCGCATTGTGGGTGTCGAGCGCCACCGCGGCGGCCTCGATCGGCGCCAGCCCATAGTGATCGTCGAGCGGGTGGAAGAACGTCAGATGCAGGATCGGCGGCACCATTGATGCGAGCTGGTCGAACCGCACGCTGCGACCGCCGACGCTGTACTCATAGGCCTCGGCCCAGCCGTCAGGACCGGGCACCACCTTCATGCGGTCCGGCCGCAACGCATAGAGCTCGCGCACGTCGTGCTGTCGCACGGCCTCATTCGGCGAGACCGCTTCGATGTAGGCATTGCCGGCCAGCAGCAGATGCGCATAGAGCATCTCGAAGAACACGCCGCCGTCCTGGCGCGGATTGGGCCGCGTCAGCAATTGCCACAGCGGATGTGCCTCGCGCTCGCTGGCGCCGTCGAACACCAGGAACGGACACGCCGCGGCGTTCTCGGCAATGAGGCGCACCGCACGATGCACGACGGCATTGCCGACGAACCCTTCGCGCGCCAGTGCCGCATAGTCGCGCGGCGTCCACCGCGCCCGCCCGCCGCTCTCATAGGCCAGCAGCCGCGCGGTCCGGCTGGCTTTCGCTTCGGGAGGGGCGAGATAGGCTTTGAGTCGGTTGAACATGCGCAGTTCTCTCGATGCCATGACTTGCAGTCGCGCCACGCCACCGACTGGATCGCCCGCGAAAGCGGGCGATCCAGTATCCGGCGGCGTTTCGCTTCAGTTTCTTTGGCCCGCGTTGACTGGATCGCCCCGTCGAGCCGGGCGATGACAGGCTTGCATTGTTGCCCGCGCAGGCGCGCGTCGAGCTACAACACCCTGATCCGCGGCCCGACATGCTTCGGGACCAGCGCCAGCGACGCCACCGCCCAGACCAGCGCGTCGACGCGGTCCGGCGAGCGGCCCGAGGACAGTCCGGTGGCGGCGAAGTCGCACATCTCGTCTTCCAGCGCGGCGAACACGCCGGCATGTTTCACCCGGCCCTGCTCGTACAGGGTCGCCACCGGCTCCGCGCGCAGCCATTTTCCGCGCAGCGCCCGCACCGGGGTGACCGGCACGGCGGCATCGACCTCGTTGATGACCGCGTGCACCATCTCGCCGCCCTGGTTGACTTCCACCACCTGCGCGGCGGCCTGCAATCGTCGCCACAGCGCGATGGCCTTCATCGCCCACGCGGCCGGCGTCACCGCGGACACGGTGCCGTCGGCGAGCACATAGACCGTGCCGCTCTCGGCGATGCCGGCGGCGACGATGCCGCAGCAATCGGCGCGCTTGCCCGACGACACCGGCGGATCGACGGCGACCACGATGCGCTGCAGGTCCGGCGCCTCGGCCACGCGGCATTCGTCGAGCAGCGCGCGCGACCACAGCGCGTCAGGCCGGTCCTCGATGATCTCGCCGTCGAGTTCCTGGCGGCCGATGCGCGTGCCGGCATAGCGCGCCATCACGCCCTCCAAGAACGTCGGCGCCAGATTGTGGGCGTTGGCTGCGGTCGCCGCGCGCGACACCACGCTGGCGGGATCGTCGATCAGCCGTTTCAGCAACGCAGTCGGCCGCGGCGTGGTGGTGATCAGCTGCCGCGGCTGGCTTCCCAGCCGCAGGCCGAATTGCAGCATGTCGAAGGCGGCTTCGGCATGGCGCCATTTGGCCAGTTCATCCGACCACGCGCCGCAGAACTGCGGGCCGCGCAGGCTCTCCGGATCTTCCGCGGAAACGCCTGCGCCACCGCGCCGTTGCGCCATTCCAGCCGCTTTCGCGAGGGCAGCCAGAGCGGCCGTTCGTGCGGCGGATGCACCGCGAGCAGCCCGGACACGCCCTCGATCATCACCTCGCGCACCTCGTGCTCGGTCTCTCCGACCAGCGCGATGCGCGACGCCGCCTCGCTGGCGAACGGCGGCAGGCCAAGCGCCTGGGCGCGGATCCATTCAGCACCGGCGCGGGTCCTGCCGGCGCCGCGGCCGCCGATCATCAGCCAGGTCAGCCAAGGCTTTCCGTTCGGCGCCAGCAGCGGCGGCGTTTGATGAGCATGGGCGAACAGATCCCAATGCGCATTGAGGTCATCCATTTCCTCCTGGCTCATGGTCTGCAGCAGGTACAGCCGTTGCTCTTCCGACCATTCCTTCCAGTCGTTGCCAAAGGATTCGGCGGAACGCGTCAAGGTCTCGGGCAGCGCTTGGTCCATGGGCAGGCCTCTGCAACTCGTCAGCTGCGCGCAGCCGCCGCACCTCGGTGAGCGTGCGCGCCAATGACGCCAGCGTGCGGGCGCGGCGCTCCGCCTCGCTGCGCTGCTGCGGTTTCACATGGTGGCCGCCGACGATGGTTTCGATCTGCATCAGCTCGCGTTCGACCGCGCGGGTGACGCGCTCGACCAGCGCCACCCCGGCGGCCGGCGGCGGATCGGCGGCCTTGTCGACGGCCGTGCGCCGCAGCCGCGCCAGTTTCTGCTGCGCGACTTCGTCGTGCTGGTCGATTACTACATCGGTCTCGTCGACGCGCAGTAATGTCGCGTCCTGGGTCCGCTTGCGCGCGAGCACGGCAGCATCGCGCTTCTCCTTGAGCAGCCGCCTGGCGGTGCGCGGCGCAACCGGCTTCTTAGCCGCGGCTTTCTTTACCGGTGTTTTCTTGACGGTCTTCTTGACCGCTTGCTTCGCCGCCGGTTTCTTAGCCACCGGCTGTTTCGCTGCGGCCGTCTTCTTCACCGCGGTCTTGCGGACGCGACTCACAACTTCAGCCCGCGCCGGCTTTCTGGCCGGCCGGGCTGCGGATATCGTTGCCATGGTTCGATCTCGCTGGAACTGGCGTCGTCGCGGGAAGCGACGTCCCGTCAGGTGCGGAAGAATACGAACCAGACGACACCAAGGATTAAAATCGCAAGGCCTGTGCTGATGGCCAACAGCGCGAGTACCGAGGGGCCGGGTTCGCCCTGCCGCGCCTCGGTTGGCGTTTCCACTATCTGACCGTTTTGTTTGGTTGCCATGGTGCCTTCTTTCCCTGACGTACCCGCAGGCACGAAGTGTCGAAGGCCAACGCACTATATGGGGCGATGTTCCTCATCGCCGGGCCACCGGCGAGGCAATCCACAACCACGCACCGCTGACGCGGCGCTTGTCTGAAACCCAATTGTGGAGCATGCCGTGAAGCTACCCCGGCAGCGCGACGCTGTCAAGGGTTTAAATCCTACATCGGATCGCCTGCCGTGCCTGCCCGCGCGGCGGACTGCATCGAATTGAAATTCCTGAGGGATCCGCCATGACCGATACGCCCGACACCTTCGTGCCCATCCGCGATCTGCCGGCAGCGCCGATTATTTTTTCGAGTTCTGTCCGACGCTGGGCAACAACCAGGGCCTGATCAACATCATGCTGGCCGCCGGCATCGTGATGCCTACGGCCACGAGTGCCACTGACGTGGTGCCGGTGGCCGTGGCGCATTTGCGCTGCTCGACCGCTGCCGCCACCCAGTTGCGCGACGCCATCAACAAGGCGTTGCTGATCGGTGCGCCGGTCGAGCAGCAGGGCCGCTCGAACTGAGCGGCGTCAGCGTTGCCGCCGCTCGCGCTGCGGGGACAGCGACACCACGCCCTTGTAGTCGATGTTGATCACGCAATTGCCGTTGAGGTCGGCGGCAGCCTGCAGGCAGCCCTGATAGTCATAGAACCGGCACAGCTGCGGTACGCTGTCCGGACCGAGCGGACCGCCGCGCTTGACGCAGAACGGCGGCACGTTCGATGTGGCCGCGGCGGCCGGCAGCGCCTGCCCTGCCGCGCCGCCAAGCAGAACCAGCGCGGCAAGCGTTGCGCGTCGAATGCAGGTCATCAGCGATCCCTTCATAAACTATAACTGTCGTTCCGATCGCATCAGCCGGATCAGCGCCCGCCCGGATAGACCGCGCGCCAGCCGTTCGGTGCCGCCACGACCTGGCCGGGAAAGTCGATATTGACCACGCAATTGGCGCGCCGCACGGCAGCGGCCTCCAGACAGGTCTGCCAGTCGTAGTAGCCGCAGATTTGCGGCGCGCCGCCCGGACCGTTGGTCGACCCCGGCAGCAGGCAGAACGGCGATTGCGATGTGCGCAATGGCGCGGCCTGCGCGGCAGGGGCGACGGGTGGGAGCAGCGGCACGGCCAATGCAAGGCCCGCCATCACCAGCGCGGTACGCAGCGTGAGTCTCATGATCGCCTCTTTGAATGCGGCCGTCAGCAGCCGTTCCGTCAGAGGCCGAATATATAGCAGGCGGCGAAGGTCGCCACGGCCGTTCACGCGATTGCGTTCGGGGCGGCCCCGCCGAATCGGGAAAGAATTGGGACAGACGCTATTTCAGCGAGCTGTTCACCTCGGTGAACTTGCCGCTCAGCGTCGGGCCGATGCCCTGCACGGTGGTGATGATGGCGAGGCAGATGCCGGCGGCGATCAGCGCGTATTCGATGGCGGTGGCGCCCGATTCATCGCGACAGAACTTCCAGATCAAACCCAGCACCGCGGCCTCCTCATCGGGCAGACACGGTTTCTTCCGCGCCAACCGGTGGGAACCCTACCGGCAAATGGTTGCCACAATCTTCACCAACCCCATCAAAATGGATGAACCGGCGGCAATTGCCCTGGTCGACCTATGGCTTGAAGAAAGCGGGATCGTTGAGCGCCTTGATCAGGGTGTCGACCATGTCGGCTGCCGCGGAATCGTCGCGCTCCTCCAGCAGCTCCCACATCTTGCGCAGGTTGGCGCGCATCGGCGCCTTCAGCGACGGATCGCGCTCGATCAGCGTGCGCGCAATGCAGAAGGCGATGGCTTCGGTGCCCATCTTGGTCTGTTCGACGGTTGGTTTGCTCATGGCCTGATCCTCGCGGCGCGTTCGATGGCCGCTGTTAGGCTGGCATCGCGCCCTGTGTCAATTCCGCGCAGATCGCTCACCACGCATAGCGCACCACGCCCTTGCCGGCGTAGCTGCGGGTGACGTCGGAGAACTCGCCCTCAAACGTCGCGCCGACGCTGATGCCGCTGATGAAGGTCAGTTCGGCCGCAGCCGTGGTCAGCGCCGCATTGGCCGCAGGCGACGCGCCGCCGACCACGAAGCTGGCGCCCGGCAGTGCCAGGAAGGTCGCGGTGGCCGAGCGGTCGGTATCGAAGTCATGCGCCCAGGCGGCACGGCCACGCAGGGTCAGCATCTTGTCGCCCACCGCAAACGACCTGTCGCTGCGCAGGCCGAGCTCGCTGCGCGGCGCGGTGATACCCTTCGCGGCATAGGCCAGCGCAAACGTCGTCGGCCCCGACAACGTGGTCTCCGCATAGGCCGGCAGGTCGAGATAGGTCAGCTGCGTCGCTGCATAGGGCGTGACGCCGGCGTCGCCGAACCACGGCAGCGCAAAGCGGTTGCCGGCCTCGAGCCGCGCCGACAGGCTGTTGGTGTTGAAGTTTGCGCGCAACTGATCGAGCCCGCCCACCGAGACGATGCGGTCGGTCGTCACATCCTGCCAGCCATAGGCCGCCGACGCGGTGACATAGGCGGCGCCGATCGTGTGGCGCACGAAGCCGCCGAGCTGGAACAGGTCAGAACGCCCGCTGCCGCCGCCGACGACACTGAAGTTGGTAGCGCCGCCGGCCAGCGCAAAGCCGGCGACGGTCTGCGGCGACAGATGATAGTCGGCCCCGAACGCGACGCCGCCGATCCGGCTGGTCGACGTGTTGGAGCCGGCCGCCACATTGCCGTCGGTGGTCTGAGTGCCGCCGAAGCCCGACGCCCACACGTTCCAGAACGGCCGGAACGCGGGGACGCGCGGCGGCGCCTTGGTGATCATCGCAAAGGCGTCGCGCGCCGAGCCGCTGCGCTTGTCGCCGGTGGCGGCGTAGGCGCTCATCGCATCGCCCTCCTCCGCATAAGCCGTCGCCGACGATGCCTCGCCGCCGCGGCCGGCGATGTTCGGGTCGGACATGGTCCCGACGAACTGCGTCGCCGCATTGAGGCCGGTCTGATGCGTCGCGGTCGGCGTCTCGCCGGAGATCTGCGTCAACGCATTGGTGAGGTTACTGCCGCTCAAGGCCAACACCGCGTCGAAGCGCGCCGGCACCGTGGCGCCACCGGACAGGTAGCCGTCATGCGCGGCAACCAACGCGCCATGGTTGCGCGACAGCACCAGGTCGCTGGCAAACCCGCCGGTGGCGGTCAACGTCACGTCGGTGAGGCTGTAGCTGAGGCTGCCGGTGTATCCCGGCGGCGCGCTGACGCCGGCAAACGTGCCGTTCAGCGCGCCGGCATGCAGGATGCTCTTGATCACCGTCCAGTTCTGCCAGCCTGACGAGGCGGGTATCGCCACCGTGCCGCCCAGAAACGCCGTGCCCGACACATTGACCGACGTCATCCCGGACAAGCCGACATGCACGAGGTAAGTGGCACCGGCCTGGAAGCCGAGCGTGCCGGCGACCGTCATCGACGTCGTGGGCGTCGAGCCCGGCGCGAAGGTCCCGCCATCGTCGATCAGCAGCTTGCCCACGGTGCCGGTGCCGCGCAGCACGCCGCCGCTGAGCACCGAGATCTGGTTTGAAGCGGCGATCGAACCATCGACCTGCAGGATGCCGCTTTTGACCTGCGTCAGGTTGCTGTAGCTGCTGGTGCCCGACAGGATCAGCAACCCCGGGCCGGTCTTGATGAGGCCGCCGGGCGACACGCCGTCGACGATCGCGCCGGTGATGCGGGCGTCCTGCTCGGTTGCGATGGCCGCGATGCCGGCGACGCTGATCGCATTGCCGAGGCTCAGTCCGGGCGTCGTCATGTTCAAGGTGCTGCCGGACTGCAGCTTCAGCGCGCCGCTGCCGATGGACTGCGAATTGTTGATCGCCAGCGTGCTGCCCGTTGTCACGGTGGTGCCGCCGCCATAGGTGTTGGCGCCGCTCAGCGACACCACGTTGCCCCCTGCGGTGGTGATCGCCAGTGCGCCGTCGCCGGTGAAGATGTTGCCGTAGGCCGCGCTCGCCCCGGTCTGCAGCAGCGTCAGCACGCCGCCAATGTTGATATTGCCGGTCAGCGTGCCGCCGGCCAGAGTGGTCAGTTGGCTGGTACCATAGAAATTGATGGCGTTGGCGCGGATGAAGCCGTCGCCCGACAGGCCGCCGCTGATGCTGCCCGCGTTGACGACGGTGAGATCGACGCCGACCACGCCGACGCCGCCGACGCCGGCATTGCCCGTAGTACCCTTGGAGCCCACGACAGCGCCGGACAACTCGCCGCCCGATCCGCCGAGGCCGCCGCTGCCGCCCTGCACTGTGCCATAATTGCGCAGCGTGTTGCCGGCCGGAGAAAATTCAAAATGGATTCCGGTGCCGCCATCGCCACCGTTACCGCCACCGCTGCCGGTGATGCCGGGCAGGAACATCGGGATGATGGCGGAGCCGGCATTGCCGCCGGTGCCGCCGCTGCCGCCCGTGATGGTGTTGTAGTTGTCGACGGTGCGCGCGCCGGTGCCGATCATGTACACGCCGTAGCCGCCCTCGCCGCCGCCACCGCCGCCCCCGCCATTGCCGGCGGCGCCGGGGCCGGCCCCGGGATTGAAAATATAGTTGACCTGGCCGCCGGCGCCGCCCGTGCCGCCGGTGCTACCGGCGACTGGCGTGACCAGCGTGAGATATCCGCTGCCGATCTGGCCATGGGCACCGCCGGTGCCACCGCCGCCACCGCCGCCACCGAAGCAGCCGTCATTGTCGCGGCCCGCCGCGCCGGCAGCGGCGTTGACCGGACCGCCGCCAGGGCCGCCCAGCCCGCCGCCGGCACCGCCGCCGCCGCCGCCGCCGCTGCCCGCGGTGCAGACCTGGCTTCCGGCCTGGCCGAAATCGCCGACGGGGTTCCTGCCGGAATTCGACACGCCATAGCCGCCGCTGCTGGTGCCGAACAGCGGGATCAGCCCCTGCCCGGTGCCGCCGTTTCCGCCAGCCGCGCGCACCGGGCTGGTGTTGAGCAGCAGCGCTGCGAAGGCCGCGCCCGACAGTTTCTGCGGCAGGCGATGGAGAACGCCGCGGCTGAATGCCTGCAAGGTCACAACGGCGCCGGCGCGCGTCGTCTCGTCGCGCACCAAAACCTGCAAATGTTCCACGTCGCGGCCCCCGGGCTGACTGTTGACGCCAGTCCAGCACATCAGCCGAGCGACGAATCCTGACTACCCTAAAGCAACTGAGGATGGTTCCGACAATTCTTTGCGGCGTTCCCCGATATTCGGCCGCAGCAGCGCCTCGCCATGGGCGCTGCGACGCCGCGGCAACGATGACGGAAGCCTCGACATTGGAGTCCGCGCGCCGCTTAAGTTGCCTATCAGACAAATATTTTACTAACGCGCGTGATCAATCAAGCTGCTGGCATTCCTCAGCTAATCGGCGATTATCCGGATATTTGACCGGCATCTGCGCGCCTTATGACGGTTGCCGCACGACAAAGGGACTTGAGAACCCTATATGTAGGGCACCCCGCGCGGAACGTGCTCTCGGAGCGTCATTCCCACCCCCTGCGGAATCGGCCCGACCGATCGGGCAGGATACCGTCATGCTTGCCCCCAATCTCGGCAGCCCACTCGACAACGCGCTGTTGTCGGCGCTGCCCGCAGTGAATTCAATGCGCTGCTGCTCCCGCATTTCACCATCCAGCCGATGCCGCAGGGCCATCTGGTGCTGGAGGCCGGCGATGAGTTCGACCATGTCTGGTTTCCGCACAATGGCATGATCTCGCTGCTGGTGGTGCTGAGCGACGGCAAATCGATCGAGATCGCCACCGTCGGCCGCGAAGGCGTGGTCGGCGCCATGTCCGGCTTCGGCCTGTACAGGTCGCTGGTGCGCGCGGTGATTCAGCTTCCCATGGCGGCGTCGCGGATTTCGGCGGCGGTGTTCCGCAAGGCCGCGGCGCAGAGCGACGCCATTCGCGACCTGTGCATCCGCTACAATGAAATCCTGCTGTCGCAGGCGCGCATTACCGCCGCCTGCAACGCGGTGCATCCGGTGGAAGCGCGGTTCTGCCGCTGGCTGCTGCAGTCTGCGGATCGCGCCAACGACGACACCGTGGCACTGACCCAGGAATTCCTCGCCGAAATGCTCGGCGTGCGCCGAACCTCAGTCACCGAAGTCGCCAGCAGACTGCAGGCGGCCGGCTTCATCTCCTATTCCCGCGGCGTCATCAAGATCATCGATCGCGCCGGCCTGGAAGCCGCGGCCTGCGAGTGCTACCGGACCCTGATCGACGAGTCCGCGATCATCTATGATCTACACGCACCTGCATAAGTGCCAAAATCGACTCTCATATTTGACTTAGATCAAGCAGGGTTGAGCAATTGAGTCCTATTCCGGACAGCAATGGGTCTAGGCTGGCATAGCACCGCGGCAACGACATTCCGCGGTGACAGGGAGGCCGATGCCTCCCGCAGCGGGGGAGTGTTCGATGGCAACCGGTAGCCGTATTCCGACTGTTGAACGCCGCTACAGCCGCGCCGAACTGTTCGAGTTGCAGCGCAGCACCCTGCTCTATGCGCGGTCGTTTCCCGTCGGCCCCGAACGCAACCAGCACCGCCAGATCGCGCAGTCGCTGCGCGACTTGTTCCGCAACAAGGTCTGGCTCGCCACACACACGGTCGAGATCCCCGGCAGCACCGGCTAGCGCGTGATCGTCACAGAAGAGCGCTTGTCCCGGATGCGATGCGGCCTAGCGAAGCGAAGCTTCGCAGGGTTCTGCGTCGCAGAGCCAAAGCGGCGCGCGCTGCATCGCGTCGGGGACCCGATTCAACCAGAATCGATTCCGGTCTAGCGCGCCGAAAACTTCGGAATGCTCTCCGCAAAGCCGTTGAAGCAGGTCAGCCGCTCGTCTTCTTCCTTGATGAAGCGGCAATCCGCCACGCCCTTGGCGGGCACCGGCTTCGCCTTCGGCGGCTTCGGCGGGAACACCGCATCGAAGCAGTCCAGCCGCGGCTTCGAGCCATCCTCGATCTCGAGGCAGGCCAGCAATTTCTCGGCATTGGACAGCTGCTTGCCGGCATTGCGCGGCTTCACCTGCACCAGCGGCTTGCCGCCGACCGTGGGCGGCGGGCTTTGCGCCAGGGCGGTGGTCGAAGAAAGCACGACGGCGATGGCAATCAGTGTTTTCATGTCAGTTCGTTTCGCTTCGTCAGGAGGGCGGTACCGGCGGCAACACAGCCACCCAATTCACCTTCCATAATACCGTCGGACATCGACTACAACGGGATTGCGTCGGGGAGCGGCTCGTTGGGGCATGGGACGGAAGCGGCAATCCGCCGTTCGTTGACCGCGATGGGATGGCAGGGACCGGATACGCACCAGGCGGATGCGATAGCCAGCGCCCCGCGGCGCACTGTCTACTGTCGCAGCCTCCCCCGCAGAGGCGCGTAGCCTGCGGGGATCATCACAAAGGCGACAGGCTTTTGCTAGCCGAATACGCCAGCCTGCTCTTTCTCAAGATAAACAAGATTGGTCTTTCGTAACGCGTCATCAGATTGAGCTGCACCCGGTTCCGAAGACACCAAGTTAGGTGTTTTATGGAGCTGGAGGTGTGTCATGGAGAGACGGAAGTTTACGCGAGAGTACAAGCTTGGGGCGGTCAAGCTGATCAAGGATCGGGGCGTGTCCTACGCCCAGGCTGCCGACGACCTCGGCGTTCATCCGACGCAGCTGCGTGAATGGGTGAAGAAGTTCGCCGACGACCCGCAACATGCTTTTCCCGGGCAAGGTCAGATGAAGCCGGAGCAGCAGGAGATCACGCGCCTCAGGCGCGAGGTTGCCAAACTGAAGGCAGAGCGCGACATCCTAAAAAAGCCGCGGCCTACTTCGCGAAGGAATCGATGTGAAGTTCGGTTTCATTTCGAAGCACCGGGGGCTCTGGCCGGCGGAGTGGTTGTGCGAGGCGCTCGGTGTCTCGCGAGGTGGGTTCTATGCCTGGCTGGAGCGTTCACGCAGTCGGCGGAGCCGAAGCGATGAGGAATTGGGTGCGAAGGTTCGAGCCAGCTTCCTCGCAAGCGACCGCACTTACGGCGCCAGGCGTGTATGGCACGACCTGCTTGCAGAGGGTGTGTCGTGTGGGCTACACCGGGTCGAACGATTGATGCGCCTACAAGCTCTCAGGGCGCGGCCGCGACAGCGCCGCCTTCCTCCTGATGTGGGTGAACGTCAGGCGAGCGCCGTCGCTGCCAACGTGCTCGACCGCGCCTTCGAGGCGGCGGCTCCCAACCGCAAATGGATCGCCGACTTCACCTATGTCTGGACGGCGGAAGGCTGGATTTATGTGGCGGCCGTCGTCGACCTGTTCTCTCGGCGCGTAGTTGGCTGGTCGATGCAAACCGCAATGACGGCGCAACTTGTGACCGACGCCCTCGTGATGGCAATCTGGCGACGAGGCAAACCTGATGCGCTGCTCCACCATTCCGACCGGGACAGCCAACACCAGCGAGCAGTTCCAGCGATTGATGGCCGACCACGGCGTCGTCTGTTCAATGAGCCGGTCTGGAAATGTCTGGGACAACGCGGCTATGGAGAGCTTCTTCTCGTCGTTGAAGACGGAGCGAACCGCGCGCAAGATCTACCGAACAAGGAACGAAGCCAAGGCCGATGTGTTCGACTACATCGAACGCTTCTACAATCCGAAGCGTCGTCACTCGACCATCGGATATCTAAGCCCTATGGAGTTCGAGCAAAGGGCCGGATTAGTTTAAGCCGGTGTCAACAGAACCGGGTGCAGCTCAATCATCGCCTCGAACTGGGCCGACAGACTTGCTGTATTTCTTTTTGGGAACGCGCCCTTTGACGGGATCGATCCGAAGAATTTCATCCAGAACGTCTTCTTTGTCGCTGGATTCGTGGCGGCAGTGTCAAGCCACTTCTTGAATTCCGTCAGCGTACTGATCAAGACACTTATCAAGACATCCGGGTAGCTGTGTCCTTTAAACTGCTCAAGATCAACGTATGCGATAGGCGTTCGACTGATAGTCAAATCAGAGGCGACCTTATGCAGCAGGCTCGATTTGCCAGAGCCGCGCCGGCCAAAAATGATGTGATGACGCTTATTTTTCGCTTTGTCTAAAACTCCTGGAGTGGGCTCAATGAAATACTTGACGCTATCTCCAGTCGCTCGGGTTGATTCTTCGACAAGTTTGCTGAGCTGCCGAACTTGGGTACTTTGAATAGGATACTCAACTGTCATGGCAATCATTACACCCCCTAGATTGGCATCATTACCCGCTCCACGACATAACCACAAGTTGCATCGTCCGCTAGCAGCTTTGTCCCCTACTCCACCAACTCCGTCGCCGCGGCCTTGGCCGGTCCCGCAAGCGCCCGCTCTTCCATCAGCAGCAGGAAAAATGCGCCCACCGCCATCATCGCCGCGGCGGCGGCGAACACGTAGCGGAACGCATGCACCATGTCGGCGGCGGCAATGGGATGTGCCGCGCCGGCATGCTCGCCGGAGATGGTGATGTCGGCGCCCAGCACCATCAGCAGGATCGTGGTGAAGGCGGCGACGGTGAACGACGCCATCAGCGCACGGAAGAAGTTCATGGCGCCGGTGGCGGTGCCGACCTGCGGCCGCGGCACGGCGTTCTGGATCGACACCACCGACACCGGGAAGGTGGTGCCGAGGCCGACGGCGAACGCGCCGAGCATGGTGAGCAGCGCCCACAGCGGCAACGGCGCGGCGAACGCCATCAGCATCGCCATGACCGCCGCCATGCCGGTGCCGGCGATCGCCACGCGCTTGTAGTGCTTGGCGCGCGTCATGGTGCGGCCGGCAATCGCGGCGCCGGCCACCGAGACCGCCGCAATTGGAATCAGCGCCAGCCCTGCCTCGCCGGCGGTGAGGCCGTAGACCACTTCGTAGTAAAGCGGCAGATGCACCGTGAGCCCGATCATCGCGCCCATGGCGCAGCCGCCGGCGGCCATCGCATACGGCACCACCGTGCCCGACATCAGTTGCAGCGGCAGGAACGGTTCGGAGGTCCGCAGCGCGTGCCAGATGAAGGCGAGCGCCATCGCCGCCGCCGCGCCGAGCATCGCCAGAATGGTCGGCGAGGCCCATGAGAATTTCGTGCCGCCCCAGGTCAGCACCAGCATGACCGTCACCGCCGCGGCCATCAGCAGCACACCGCCGAGCCAGTCGACCTTGCGCATGCGGTGGAACACCGGGATCTTCTTCATGTTCGGCAGCAGCATGGCGAGCGCGGCAATGCCGAGCGGAATGTTGATCCAGAAGATCATCGACCAGTGCAGGTGTTCGGCGAACAGCCCGCCGAGGATCGGCCCGCCAATGCCGGCGGCCACCCAGACGCTGCTGAAATAGGCCTGGTACTGGCCGCGCTCGCGCGGCGTCACCACGTCAGAGATCACCGTCTGCACGATCGGCAGGATGCCGCCGCCGCCGAGGCCCTGCAGCGCACGGCCGAGGATCAGCACCAGCATGTTCGGTGCCAGCGCGCACATCACCGAGCCCGCCATGAACAGCGCCAGCGCGGCGATGATGGTGGCACGGCGGCCGTAGATGTCGGACAGCGTCCCGAACACCGGCGCCACCGCAGTCGAGGCCAGCAGATAGGCGGTGATCACCCAGGACAGGTTGGAGACATCGCCGAACTGGCGGCCGATGGTCGGCAATGCCGTTGCGACGATGGTCTGGTCGAGCGCCGCCAGAAACATCGTCAGCAGCAGGCTCACCAGAATGGTGCGCACCTCGCTCTTGGTGAGCGGCGGCTTCGGCGCGATCGACGGGGCGTCGCTGACCTCCATCACCTCGGTCGGAATGTGCGACAGTTCCGCGACAACCTCGTCTGACAACGGCTGACCGGCCGCTGCGCGGCTCTTCGGCTCGAACTTGTTCATGTCGATGAATTCAGTGGCTGGGCGACAAAACGGCCGCGCGGGCTGCGATGGACGGGAAATTATCATGCAAATGCATGGGATGACAGGTGTTCGCTTGCATGGGAGCATCCCGCGACGCTCACGTCGCAGCTGCGGAATGTCATCGCCGACTATGCGGCAATGCGCTGCCAGCGATCGTGATGGCGACCGCGACCCGGTTCCCGTCTCCGGTGGCATTACGCGCTCCCATCGTTTAAACGCGCCGTCATGGATCTTGCCCCCGACATCATTGCCCTGCTCTGCCTCGCCGCCGTGGCGGCCGGCTTCGTCGACGCCATTGCTGGCGGCGGCGGGCTGATCATGATCCCGGCGCTGCTGGCGGCCGGCGTCAGCCCGGTGGCGGCCATCGCCACCAACAAGGTGCAGGGCTGCGTCGGCACCGCATCGGCGACCTATACGTACTGGCGCGGCGGCTGGATCGACTTCAAGCTGCTGCGCATCCCGCTGGTCGCAGCACTGGCCGGCGGCGCCGGCGGCGCGCTGGCGCTGATGGCCGTCGACACCCGATGGCTGATGGTGGTGCTGCCGATCCTGCTGGTCGGCATCGCCTTGTTTTTCCTGGTGGCCCCGGTCGCCGGCGACATCGATTCCCGCGCCCGCCTGACGCCGCTCGCCTACGCGGCGGTGGCCGCCGCCATCGGCTTCTATGATGGATTTTTCGGCCCCGGCGCCGGCTCGTTCTACGCGCTCAGCCTGGTTGCCCTGATGGGCATGGGGCTGACCCGGGCGACCGCGCATACCAAGGTGCTCAACCTGATGAGCAACCTGGTGTCGATCGCGGTGATGGCGTCCGGCGGACAGGTGCTGTGGATGCTAGGTGCGACCCTGGCCATCGGCAATTTCATTGGCGGCCGGCTCGGCTCGCGCACCGCGATGCGCTTCGGGCCGAAGGTGATCCGCCCGCTGCTGGTGATCATCTCGCTCGGCGTCACCGCCAAGCTGCTGCTCGACCCCGCCAACCCGCTGCGCGTGCTGGTGCTGGCATGGGTCGCGCGCTGACGCTCATTTGATCTTGTTGAGCTTGCGCAGGTCGGCATCGATACGCGACTGCCAGCCATCGCCGCCGGCCTTGTACTTGTCGATCACCTCGCCCGACAGCCGCAACGAGATCAGCCGCTTGGTCGGCGCCTTGTTGGGACCGCGCCCCCGGCGGATCGAGGCCGCGAGTTCGGGCAAGACTTCGGCGAACGGGCGCATCTCGGCAAGTTCCTCGTCCGTCAGTTCAGGAAACTCCGTGTCGTCCCATTCCTCCTTGGTGAAACCCTGACCCGGCTTGAATTCTTTTTGGCCATCGATCAGTCTCCTCTCTTTGCGGCTCGCCGAAGGCATGCTGATGATGCTGATGCCTTCGGCCCCCAGCGTCACGAAAAGTGCTGCGACAATACCGCAACGCGTGGTTCCCGACAGCACAAAGCCGCCGGACGCTCACGCATCCGGCGGCCCTGCCCTCGTCCCAACCCGCTAGCGCTGCGCGGCGGGCACCTTCTTCACCTTGACGGCCAGGCAGAGGATCGCGGCGATGATCGGGCCCGCGGCCAGGGTCAGCAGCGCCGGCGTGAAGCTCTGGGTGGTGTCCTTGATCCAGCCGACCAGATAGGGCCCGGCGAAGCCGCCGATCTGCGCGAAGCCGTTGATCGCCGCGAGACCGCCGGCGGCGGCGGGTCCCGTCAGGAACAGCGTCGGCAGGCTCCAGAACACGCCGAGCACCGCCCACACGCCGGCTGCGGCGGCGCATAGCAGCAGCAGACCGACCAGCGGGCTCGGCGCAAAGGCGCTGGCAGCGAGGAACACGCCGCCGAGCAACGCCGACAGCGCGGTGTGCCATTTGCGTTCGCCGGTGGCGTCGGAATTGCGGGCCACGAACACCAGCCCGAGGGTCGCGAACACGAACGGGATCGCGGTGACGAAGCCGGTCTGCAGGTCGGTGAGCCCGCCGATCGAGCGCACGATCTGCGGCAGCCACAGCACCACGCCGTAAACCGCCATGGCGTTGAACATATAGATCAGCGTCAGCAGCCAGACGCGGTAATCGCTGAAGATGGCGCGGAACGAATGGGTGCCGACGGCCTTGACCGCACGGTCCTCGCGATCCAGCTCCGCGATCAGCCAGCTGCGCTCGGTGGCGGTGAGCCAGCGGGTGTCGGTCTGCGGTCGGTCGACGAGATAGAAGAAGGTCACGACACCGAGAATGACGGCCGGCGCGGCCTCGAGGATGAACAGCCATTGCCAGGCCGCGAGGCCGAACCAGGTCGGATTGCTGGACAGGATCCATCCCGACAGCGGCGCGCCGATCACCGTCGACAGCACCGTCGCGGTCATGAAGCCGGCGGTCGCCTTGGCGCGGTCGCGCTGCGGAAACCAGTAGGTCAGATACAGCAGCACGCCCGGCACGAAGCCGGCCTCGGCGAGGCCGAGCAGAAAGCGCACGATGTAGAAGCTGGTCTCGCCCTTCACGAACGCCATGCAGCAGGACACGATGCCCCAGCTCACCATGATGCGGGCGATCCAGCGGCGCGGACCGACCTTGTGCATGATCATGTTGCTGGGAATTTCGAATGCGATGTAGCCGAGGAAGAAGATGCCGGCGCCGAGACCGTAGGCGGTCGCCGACAGGCCGAGATCCTTGTTCATGTGGATGGCCGCGAAGCCGACATTCACACGATCGAGGTAGTTGATGATGAACAGCACGAAGCAGAAGAACACGATGCGCCAGCGCAGCTTGCCAAGCACGCTTTTGCGGATGTCATCCTCGACCGTGACGGGAGGATGGGTAGCGATCATCGACATGGGATTTCCTCATTTCTTGATTGGTATTTGACCTGGCGCCGGCCACGACCGGCGCCAGGTCATCGGCACGCGATCAGTAGGTCGCGCGGCCGCCGGAGACGTCGAACACGCCGCCGGTCGAGAACGAGGCTTCCTCGCTGGCGAGCCAGCAGATCAGCGACGCCACTTCGGCGATGGCACCGAAACGCCCGATCGGAATCTTCGACAGCATGAAGTCGATGTGTTCCTGGGTCATCTGATCGAAGATTGCGGTGCGGACCGCCGCAGGGGTCACGCAGTTGACGCGGATATCGGTCTTGGAGACTTCCTTGCCGAGCGACTTGGTGAAGCCGATCACGCCGGCCTTGGAGGCGCTGTAGGCCGAGGCGTTCGGATTGCCTTCCTTGCCGGCGATCGATGCGACATTGACGATGCGGCCGTAGCCGCTGGTCTCCATGACGCGGATGGCCGCCTGGTTGCAGTAGAAGATGCCGTTGAGATTGACATCGACCACGCGGCGCCAGGCATCGACCGGATAGTCGCGCACGGTAGTGTTGGGACCGGTGATGCCGGCGCTGGCGACGAGCACGTCGAGGCCGCCGAGCGCCTTGACGCTGGCATCCATGGCCCTGGCCACCGCATCGGCGTCGGCAATGTCGACGACCTGGACGTCAACGGCGCCGCTGCTGGTCCGGGCGGGCTGCAGCAGCGCATCGGTGAGATCCCACAGGCTGACCTGCGCGCCCTCGGCCGCGAGCCGCGTGGCGACATCGAGGCCGATGCCCGAGGCACCGCCGGTGACGATGGCCTTGCGGCCCTTGAAACGATCCTTGAACAACATGGTCAGACTTTCAGCTGCGGGAGAAGGCGATGACGCGCTGGCGCTGGGTGCCGAGCTTGGCGATCCCGAGCGTCATCACATCGCCGGGCTTGAGGTAGATCGGACTGGGCTTCTTGCCCATGCCGACGCCGGGCGGCGTGCCGGTGGTGATGATATCGCCGGGCATCAGCGTCATGAACCGGCTGAGATAGCTGACGATCACCGCGCAGTTGAAGATCATGGTGCGGGTGCTGCCGGTCTGCATGCGCGTGCCGTTGACGTCGAGCCACATGTCGAGGGCCTGGGGATCGCCGACTTCGTCCGATGTCACCAGCCACGGTCCGACCGGACCGAAGGTGTCGCATCCCTTGCCCTTGTCCCAGGTGCCGCCGCGCTCGATCTGATACTCGCGTTCGCTGACGTCGTTGACCAGGCAGTAGCCGGCGACGTGATTGAGAGCCTCGGCTTCGCTGACATAGCTGGCGCGCTGGCCGATGACGATGCCGAGTTCGACCTCCCAGTCGCTCTTGACGGACTCCTGCGGCAACATCACGTCGTCGTTCGGCCCGCTCAGCGAACTGATCGCCTTGGTGAACACCACCGGCTCGCCGGGGATCGGCAGATTGGATTCGGCGGCGTGATCGGCATAGTTGAGTCCAATCGCGATGAACTTGCCGACATTGGCGATGGGCACGCCGAGGCGCGGCGCGCCCTCGACCAGCGGCAGCGATTGCGGATCGATCCCGCCGAGACGAGCCAGCGTCGCCGGCGCCAGCGCGGCCGCATTGATATCGGTGAGATGGGCCGACAGATCGCGGAGACGTTGATCGGCGTCGAGCAGGCCTGGTTTTTCCTGGCCCACGGGGCCGTAGCGCAGCAGTTTCACTGGATTGAATCCCGATGTTGGTGGACGGACGGACGAGCGATCACCCGGCGTTCGGCCAGGTCATCGCGCATGGTTGGGCAGACGGGGGATGGTGAGTCACACGGCAATGGCAGCGCCGCTTTCAACTTCCTCCCGCCGATTATTATTATCCCAATATGTGGGACTTTGTTACGATATGTGGTATCAGACTTATCGGCGGTGGCGCTGTCAAGAGGATCTTTGGCAGCGCATCACCGTGGGCACCGATGCCATGGCGTCCTCGAAGAGGCCGTCATGGTAATCACAGGCGGATGGCGCGCTGCTGCCGCTCGATCACAGGGAATGCCGATGTCTGATGTTTTGCGCGAATCTCCGGCAGCATTGACGGCCAATGCCGCGCCGCCGGAGCGCCCGGCGCCCCAGGGCGCGCAGACGCTGATGCGGGCGCTCGATGTGCTGGAAGCGATCGCCGCAGGCACCGTGGATCTCGCCGCGCTGTCGGCGAAGCTCGGCACCACCCGCAGCACCACCCATCGGCTCGCCTCCGCACTGGTCGATCGCCGCTATCTCAATTTCTCGCCGCGCGGCGGCTACAGCCTCGGGCCCAAGCTGCTCGAACTCGGCTTCCGGGCGCAACGCGACATGCCGCTGCGCCAGGTGGCGCATGGCCATCTGGTCGAACTGGCCGCACTCACCCAGGACACCGTGCAACTCGGAATCCTCGACGAGAACGTCGTGCTCTATATCGACAAGGTGCCCGGCCAGCGCCGCTTCGAGATCCGCTCGACCATCGGCGACCGGCACGCGGTGTGGTCGACGGGGCTCGGCAAGGCGCTGGTGCTCGACAGCAACGAGGCGGACTGGAAGGCCTTCTACGACAGGGCCGCCGGCGCGCGGCGCTCCGCGGAGGACTGGCAGCAATCGCTGGCGCGCATGCGCACCTATGCGCAGAGAGGCGCCGCCTTCGACCTGGAAGAGAGCGCGCCGGAGCTGCGCTGCGTGGCCGCCCCGATCCGCGACGCCAGCGGCGCCATCGTCGCCGCGATCAGCGTCTCCAGCATCGCCCAGTACATGCAGCCGGAGCGCATGGACGAGCTCAGCCACGATGTCCGCGCCACCGCCGCATCGGTCAGCCGGGCGCTGGGCTGGCGGTAGCACGTGTCCTCATCAATTGCGGGTTCGTGTGGGAGCGAGCGTGTGATCCGTTACGATTGAAGCGATTTGGTATCGTGTCCCGGACGCGGTGCGGCCTGGCGAAGCGAAGCTTCGCACCGCAGTGCCGCTCCGCAGATCCGGGACCGCACCAAATGCTGTCTGCAGTGCACTACGCCTCCTGCGGAGGCGCAGTGCACTGCGTCCGGACACGATTCCATCGAGACTGTGTCTCGGCTTCGAATGTTCACCCGTGTCGGCGTCCAACACTGCCCCCCGCATAGCTCAGGAATCAGAAATAGTTTGCAGCACTTATGTCGCTCCGGGTAGGGGCAGCCTTGGGCGCCGATCGGGGGTCAAAGGCCATGCCGATTCACAGTCGCGTTCCCTGAACCGGAAGCAGCTCAGAAGGCTGCCTCTTATTCACGCTCCTCCGGTCCAACACACCACGGTTTCAATACGCTGTTCCACGATCGGAGCAGTATGACGGCGGGCACATTCATCTGTCTGCCGGCAGCTACTAATCAGCGAGGAGCTTCGAGAGGCAGCATCGGCTGGTCCGCGCGTGCTATTGGCAAATGAACAGATGCCTCGAAGCCGGAGGACGCGCCTGGACGTGGCGATCTTAAAATGAGTGGGCTTTCGATTCGATCCGCGATGGCGGAGACTATTGCGAGGCCCAATCCGCTGCCGTCTGTGGTTGCGCCCGCTCGCTCGAAACGGGCAGTGAGATGAGCGAGAGCATCCCGCGGCAGGACGGGCCCTTCGTTCGCAACGATCAATTTCCCATCCGGCGCAAGAGACACTTCGACCGGGGAGGCTTCCGAGCCGTGACGCACAGCGTTCTCCACCAGGTTTCGACACAATATCCCGAAGGCGTCAGGATCGAGGTCTGACATCACCGGCTTCTCTGGCAGCGTCAGCGCGATGCGGCCAGGCGCTCCTGTTCGCGCGATGTCCTCGACCACCAGCCGCGCGACGATTCTAAGATCTACAATTTGATTCAGGCGGAGCTGTCCGCCTTCCGCCCGTGCGAGCTGCATGAGACGCTCAGCAAGTCGCGTGAGCCGCTTAAGCGTAGTCTCAATGTCAGCCGCCCTTGCTCTTGCGGCCGAGTCACTGGTTTCCGACTGAAGGCGCTGCGCTTGCGCGATAGCGCCGGCAAGCGGCGTGCGCAATTCATGCGCGGCATTGGTTGCGAAACTGCGCTCGGCCTCGAAGGCTTCACGCAATCGCGCAAGCAGGCTGTTTAGTGTCGCGGCCAGTGGGTCGATCTCCGAAGGCAGCTCGTCTGTGGGGACCAAGGAAAGGTCGCGGGCGCTTCGAGCCTCAAGGACTGCCCGAAAGCGTCGCAACGAGCCGAGGCTCGTCCGGACCGCAAGTGCGATTGCCGCCAGCGCGACGGGCAGCACGATCAGCAGCGGCAGGCCGAGGCCCAGCTGGATCTCCCGCGCGACCGCCGCGCGATGGGCGAGCGGTTCGGCGACGGTGATGCGGATCGTCCCCTGGATCGCCGCATCATTGTAGAGGCGATGAGTTGCGGTCTGCCGGAAGCCGGGGCCGTCCCAGGTCGGGAACACCGCCGGATCAGCCGCGTGGGATTGCAGTAGGATGCGATCCTCGGGATCGCGCACGACATAGGTAAAGAGTTCGTCATGCTCGCGGATCGGCGCGAGTCTTTGGGTCACCCCTCATCATCGCGCGCGATGATGTCGGTTACGGCTAGCGGCAGAATGCGCTCCGCGGTTTCCCGTAAGGAGGAGTCGAACACCTCGTCCATCTCGGCCCGCACGATAACGGCCGTGATCGCCGCGGCGAGCAGCCACAGGATCGACAGCACCAGGCCGATGGATAGCCCCAATCTGGTCTGGAGGCTTCGGGGCAGCCTCATGACTTTCCAAGCCTGTATCCCAGACCGCGCTCGGTCTCGATGACCTGCGGCCCGAGTTTCTTGCGGAGGCGGCTTACATGGACCTCGATGGCGTTGCTCTCCACCTCCGTATCGAAGGCGTAGAGCTTCTCCTCCAGCTGCGCTTTGGACAGAAGCTGACCGGGGCGCGACAGGAAGGCTTCGAACAGGGCCCATTCGCGCGCTGTTAGTTGGACGGGCTTGCCAGCAAGGCGGACGCTGCGCGCCGCAAGGTCGATATCCAAGGATCCATGGCTGAGGATCGGGTTTGGATTGCCGCTGTATCGCCGGGCGACCGATCCTATCCGGGCGGAAAGCTCGGCAAGATCGAATGGCTTCACGAGGTAGTCGTCAGCGCCCGCATTCAGCCCATCGATCCTGTCCGACACTTGGTCGAGCGCGGTCAGGATGATTACGGGCGTCACGTCGCCTCCCGCACGTAGGCTCTTCAGAAAGCTGATTCCGCGGCCGTCCGGCAGCATGAGATCGAGAAGGATCAGATCGTAAGCCGCACCGCGAATGGCGTCGACTGCCATGTCCAACCGCGTTGCCCAGTCCACCGACTGTCCTTCACCGGCAATCTGATCGCGCACTGCCGCGCCCAGAACCGTGTCGTCCTCGATAAGCAGGATACGCATCGCTCGTCTCGTTCCTTTCCCGATCGCCTTCCATGATCCGTCTAACTGACGCAACGCTGACGCCGTCAGAGGCTGCGCGTCAGGCTCCTGTCAGCTTCACCTCGCACGATTTGCCTCAAGATGAGCATCTGGAGTTTGCGCCATGAAGAAGGCATTGACAATTCTCGGCTTTCTCGCGGCTTTTCCGACTGGGACCGCAATAGCCGACAACCGCTGCTTTGTGCCCATGACAGAGTGGCAGCCGCGAGAGGCCGTGCAGCGCTTAGCACAACAAAACGGCTGGAATGTTCGCCGCATCAAAATCGACGATGGCTGTTACGAGATCGACGGCAGTAACGCGGAGGGGCGCCGCATCGAAGTGACAGTGCATCCCGCAACGCTTCAAGTGATCAAGATCGAATACGAGGACGAGGGCGATCGTCCTCGCCGGAAACGCGAAGGGGGCGGCCATGACTGATTCCTCGGCGCGTGGCGCAGCCCAAGTGGACAACGGGATGTCCGGCAAGATGCGGGTCTGGGACCCGTTGGTGTACGTATTTCATTGGGGCCTCGTCGTCGCGTTTGCAGTGGCCTGGCTGACTGCTGAGGAGCTCTTCACCGTTCACGAGATCGAGGCTACGCGGTCGCGTGCCTGGTCGCGTTCCGCCTCATCTGGAGCCTGGTCGGCAGCCGCTACGCGCGCTTCGTCCAGTTCCTGAAAGGCCCGGGAACAACGCTATCCTATCTCGGTGACATGGTGCGCGGAAAGGAACGGCGCTACCTCGGCCACAATCCCGCCGGCGCCGCCATGATCGTGGCGCCCGCATGGGCCGACGACGATGGCGATCGCGGCGAAGCGGAAGGATCGCTGAAGGAGGTCCATGAGACACTGGCGAACCCGATGCTTCTGCTCGTAGCGCTGCATGTCGGCGGCGTGGTGCTGGCGTCCTTCCGGCATCGCGAGAACCTCGCCCATGCAATGGTCACCGGCGACAAGCGCGCACCCGGTCCTGGCGACATCGCCTGATCAACGGAGCCCCAAGGCTGATCGGGACTTATCGCCTTTGGCCCCGCTCTCACCGGCGGGGCCGTTTTCTTCCTGACGGCAAGCTGAAGCGGAATCCCTCCGCCGTCAGTAAGTCCTCAGGTCGGTTCTTCATAGTGGTCACAGTAGACGAAAGGAGACCCTGCCATGAGAAAGACCCTGACACTTCTTGTCGCCACCACGGCTCTGACGGCTGCCATTGGCGTCCCTGCCTGGAGTGCGATGCAGCCCTCGGTTGACGGAAGCCTTAGGCCCATCGCCGCGCTCTTCGAAGATCGCGCGAAGGCGATGCCGCTCGTCCTCGTCAGTGGCGAGGACGGCGATGACGACCACCGCTACCGCAAAAGCTCCCAGCGCGGTCACGACGACGTTGATCATGATGATGATGACGATGACGGCCGCAGCAGCCGCGGCGGGGCGGGTAATCCTGCGCCCGCGGGCATAGTCGCACCTCCGCAGAACGGGCTTTTCGGGAACGGCGCTCCGCCGCAGGTCCAGGTGAACTGAGCCTCTTCGAAGCAACACTCATACAAGGATCAAAACGATGAAGCCGCTGCTCGCAGCACTCTCCCTGACCACGGCGCTGACGGTTCCTAGCCTCGCGATGGCGCGGCCGGTCACGCTGACCACGACACTCAACAACTATGGCGGCGATGGCGCCTATCTCGCGCTCTATGTTAGGGACTCGTCCGGCAAGTATGCCGGCAGCCTCTGGATGGCCGGCAGAAAGTCGAAATACTACCAACACCTGACCGACTGGTACCGTGCAACCAACGGCGATAATGTGCAGGTCAACGGCATCACCGGCGCCAGCATCGGGACTGGCCGGACGCTGAAGATCACACTCGACCTTGCAGATGCGCTCTTTGACGCCGGCTACACCCTGCACATCGACGCAGCTGTCGAGAACATGCGCGAAAGTCCGAACGAAGTGGCGGTGGCCCTGACGACGGCAGGCGCGGGCAAGCCTGTGAAGGGGCGCCGCTACGTCGCCAACTTCTCCTACGGCATGTGAGGAGACGAGGCCATGATCCGTGCGTTCCATCGCTGGCCGGGTCTTCTGGCCCTCGCTCTCACGACCATCCTCAGTCTGAGCGGTGCGGCCCTGTCGATATTCCCTGCGGCTGAGCGAATGACTGCGCCGCAGGCCGAGGCCGACCTGACGGTCGCCATCCTGGCCCAGCGCGTCCAGGCAGTCTATCCGGGCGTTGAGCAGATCCGTCGGTCGCCCTCGGGACGGATCACGGCCTACCGGATCGATCAAGGTGTACCAGGTGCCGCCGTGATCGAACCCGCTACCGGTCAAGGAGTGGCCTCAGCCGATCGAAACCCAGCCGAACGCTGGCTCACAAACCTTCACCGCTCGCTGTTCCTCGGTGACGGGGGCGCATCGCTATGGCCGCCGGCGCGGCGGCGATGCTCATCCTGTCGCTCAGCGGTGTGGCGCTGGTCGCGCGGCGCGCGGGCGGCTGGCGGCGCTGGTTCTCGCCACTGCACGGGCCATTGGCCGGTCGCCTCCATGTTGAGATTGCCCGCATCGCTGTCTTCGGCCTTGTCCTTTCGTCGGCCAGTGCGTTGTGGATGACGGCCTCCACCTTCGATCTGCTACCCGATGGTGGCATCAAACCGGTCCTCCCGGTCGATACGAGCGGGAAAACGGGCGTGGCGCTCCACCGTATAGCAGTTCTCGGCAGTACGCCCGTGGCCGAGCTGCGCGAACTGAGCTTTCCCAATCCTGACGATGTGACAGACGTTTTCAGGCTGAAGACGGACCGCGGAACCGGCTATCTCGATCAGGGCACGGGAACGCTCCTAAGCTGGGCCGATCAGACCGGGTGGGAGCGTGTTTCGGAAACCATCTACATGCTGCATACCGGACAGGGTGCCGCGACACTCGGCCTTGTACTGGGGCTGATGGCGCTTGGCGTGCCCACTATGGGTGCGACGGGCATGCTGATCTGGCTTGCTGGGCGGCGCGGGCGGCCCCGCATCCGTGGCAACCAACCAGCCGGACGGGCCGGGACGATTTTGCTTGTCGGCAGCGAGGGCGGCAGCACCTGGGGCTTCGCCACGACACTCCATTCTGCGCTGAAGCAAGCCGGGCAGAGCGTGCACGTCGCTCCCATGTCAGCCTTCGCGCCGGGCCGCTATGGCCGAGCCGAGCGGATCATTGTGCTGGCCGCGACGTACGGCGACGGCGCGGCGCCTGCTTCGGCTAAGGGTTTCCTCGACCGGCTGAACGCGGCCGATCGCGCGCCTAAAGCCCCCTGGCCGTTCTCGGCTTCGGCGACCCGAGCTTTCCCGCCTACTGCGCCTTCGCCAAGGTTGTCGCTGCCGCGGCCAAGGCCAAGGGCTGGCCAGAACTCCTGCCCCTCGACACGATAGACCGCCAGTCTCCGCAGGACTTCACGCGATGGGGCCGCGCTCTTGGGCAGGCGCTGGGGATGCGTCTTGAGCTGTCGCACCAGCCCGTTCTTCCAGTGACGGAGACGCTGACGCTCGTCTCGCGCCGCGACTACGGCGCTGAGGTGCAAGCACCGACGGCGATCTTGCGCTTCGCCCTGCCGTGCACGAAGCTCTGGCAACGGCTGGTGGGGGCGGGCTTCGCGCGCTTCGACGCGGGCGACCTCATCGGGATCCTGCCCGAGGGCAGCCCCGTGCCGCGCTTCTACTCGCTCGCCTCCGCGCGCCGAGACGGCTTCATCGAGATCGTAGTCAGGAAGCATCCCGGCGGCCTTGCGTCGTCGCAGCTGACCGCGCTCGAACCAGGCGACACGGTGACCGCCTTCCTGCAGCGCAATCCGGTCTTCCAGCCCGGCCGAGGTCGCGCGCCCTTGATCCTGATCGGCGCTGGAACCGGCATCGGGCCGCTCGCGGGCTTCGCGCGCGGCAACGCGCGCCGGCGGCCCCTCCACCTCTTCTTCGGTATGCGTCATCCCGACAGCGACTTCTTCTACGGCGAAGAGTTGCCGGGCTGGCGGGACGACGGCCGTCTGACCCGTCTGGTCACGGCTGCCTCGCGCGGAGCGCGGCCCCACTACGTGCAGGATGCGCTGCGAGGTGATGCCACTCAGGTGGCGAAACTGATCCGCGATGGCGCCCGAGTGATGGTCTGTGGCGGACGCGATATGGCCGCTGGCGCGGCCGACGCGCTGGCCGAGATCCTCGCGCCAATCGGGCTCACGCCTGCTGCTCTGAAAGCGGAGGGACGATATGTCGAAGATGTCTACTGAGCAGGCGCGCTTCGCTCTGAATGGCCCGACCATGGGCACGCGCTGGTCAGCGCTGTTCTTCGCGGGGCAGAACTTCGACCCGGACCCGCTCCGCTCTGCGCTGCAGGCGGCCGTGGACGAGGTAGACACCCAGATGTCCACTTGGAAGCCCGACAGCGACCTGATGCGCCTCAATGCGGCGCCCGTGGGCGCTTGGGTCGCGGTGCCCGAGCGCCTGAGGGACATCCTGCGGCTTGGTCTGGAAATCGGGCGCGCTTCAGGCGGGGCCTTCGATATCGGTATGGGAGATGCCGTGACGGCCTGGGGCTTCGGACCGGACGCCGGAGGGTCCGACCGCGTCCGGGCAGCGATGGCGAAGACCCGCGGGCCCGCGCATGCAGCACTGGAGATCTACGAGACGCACATCCGCAAGTCCGCGCCAATCGCGATCGACCTCAACGGAATCGCCAAGGGATACGGGGTCGACCGGCTGGCCGAAATTCTCCGCAAAAACGGGCTCGTCGACGCCCTCGTTGGGATCGACGGTGAGATGCGTGCGCTCGGGCTGCGGCCAGATGGAGAGGCATGGACCATAGCGCTCGAGGCGCCGGACGCCGAGCGCCGGACGCCCCATTCCATCCTCGCGCTGCAAGACGCTGCCGTTGCGACATCGGGTGACTACCGCCACTGGGTCGAGGTGCAGGGGCGGCGCCTGTCGCATACCATGGACCCGAACCGTGGCGCGCCGCTGCTCGCTTCGCCCGCTTCCGTAACCGTCGTGGCCCGCACCTGCGCCGAGGCTGATGCCTGGGCGACAGCGCTCATGGTGCTCGGCCCCGAAAGGGGAACTGCATTCGCAAGAAAACAAAGGCTCGACGCCCTGTTCCTCCTGCGCGAAGATCACGAAAGCGTCAGGGGCGTGGGAGTCGGGCGACTCTTTCCAGAAGAGCCAGCGGCGTTGACCCCTACCAAGGCCCGTTGACCCGCATGAATCAGGAAAAACCGATCGCTTGAAGACCCAATTCTTTTTCTGGTCGCGACCGGCCTGATCACCGGTCTTGCATTCTGGTTCGCTGGAAAAGCCGACATCGCGAACGTTGTCCGGTTCGTCGGGGTTGTCCCCGCGCTCGTGGTCGAGATCCTGCGCAGCATCGGGCGCGGCGAGGTCGGGCTGGATCCGATCGTAGCACGATAATGCGCGAATTAAGCGTAGTTTGACTGGCGTTTCGGCCAACTACGGACATGCCGCTTCACCGCAGTAACCGACGCTTTGTGCCAATAGTGGATAACTTCGTGCCAAACGCAGACTATCATTCGTGGCTGTTAGCTGTTGACGGAACGACATATACGATACGCATCCCTTGCTCTTCAGTGTGATCTCGTAGTTCGACCGAACATCTTCGATTGGGATTGAAGGTAATTTGCAGGGCTTGGGCTGATTTCCACGCAACATTCCCTTTCATTTCATCGGAGGTCCCGCCCAGCGCAACGCAGTCGGATTGGAAAACCCTGTTGCGAGCCGCCCAAGCAGTGCCGTCAGCCTGTGCCGTTGCAACAACTCCGACGTACTGGTGCAATCCGGGTGCAAAGCCGGGTCCTCCCAGAAAAATGATTACTGCCTTATGTTGACCATCGGGCGCGAGAATACTGCTCACAACTTCGGCGCTACTTGGAGCCGTGTCGCGCGGGACAACAATCCACAATAAGGCATTAAATACGAGGTACAGCGCGCCAACAAGCGCGAGAGTACCGATCAATGCTAGCTTCGTGAAACGCGGGATGGACATGGTTGAAACGCAACTCTTTTTGAAAGTGGGCAAGCTCGCATTTATATGCCTTAAACTTATCAACCTATCCAATTCGAGAAAGGCGCAATTTTATAATTCGAGTCGAAGTCCGCTAAGGGTCAAATCCGGAAGCAGATGGCGCGATCATGGCTCTACGAGCCAATGAAGCAGTGCAGCCTCAGAAGAGCAAACAAGCTCGCTTATAGCGTCGAACGTCCGGTCTGGGGTCCATCACAGCGACCTCAGTCAGATCACCTGCCTTCCCCGCGAAGCGCCCGCAAGCCTGAACGACGAAGTCAATTACCGGCGGCACCTTTTCCGCCTCCCAATTTTCCACCTGCATCCGAATAATTTCGCCTGAGCACTCGCGCGATAAAGCGAGGACGCGTCCTGATAAGAGCTTTGCCCCCGGTCGCGGTTTATCGCATGTCGTAAAGCGGTAAATCGCACGACAGTCCATCTGAAGGCATTCCGCGGCTCGCGCGGAAGCGGCGATTGGCTCATCAATCGCGAACAGTGCGGCAAACAGCGTGAACGATACAAGTCGAAGCATTGCTGGCCTCCAGCCTGCTGAGCTTAGATAGTGCTTGGTTGCTGGCGAACATAAGACATGATGGGCATCGAGGACAAATGACCGCTCTGGGTCACTCGCGTCGATTTGACAGTGCGCGACGACTTCCGGACCATCCCCATCTGCAGACAATTTCCGAGCCAGTCGGCGCTTCGCATTTGTGCCAATTGCGGGAATAGCCTTGTCAATCACCCGCACATGTTCGTTCCGGCCAGTCCACTTGTGCTTCAACGAGCTGGCTCGCTGCACGTCGCGGCGCGATGCGGCGGCCACCAAGCGGAATCCTGAGAATTTGAGTCCTGCCGCAGAAAACATTATTCATATATGCAGCCGAGGATTGTCTGCTCTAACCCCCGAAGGTGCTCGATGAAACGCAGCATACGATCAGAGCTATCGCTATCGTCTATTGCCGCTGCCGTCCTTGGGCTCGTCTCAGCAATTTCACCACAAATCGGCAGCGCGGCCGAACCTCGGCTCGGTTTTGACGCCGTCTTGCAGATCGGTTCCCAGGGCACCTCCGCCATTGAGATTGCCCCTGACCGCACATGGTTTCTCACGGGAACCCAGCGCGAGGTCACTGTCCGCGACGTGAACACCGGAATCATATTTCGTAGTCTGGTGGCCAGCGGGGGCACACGGTTTACGCGCATGGCCATTTCGCGTGACGGGAGTGTTGTTTTTGCACGGGTTGCGCGGGACACCGGTGAAGTGGAGACCGCCGCTTGGTCCCCAGCAACTGGCCTGCGGATCGAGAATGCGGGGATGCTTGCCCCACCTCTTGAAGCGTACAACTGGACATGGATCGAGCACAAATGGCCGTCGTCTTGGCCGCGCGATCCGGACGGGCCGCGCGATCCGGCGACCGAGAAACAATATCTCGTAGATCAGAAATTGGCTTCCCTGATTGATCTAGAGAAGGTCGAAAGCGTCGAATCGACCGATCGGCAAGACTTCATTCAAGTGACGACCGCAGGCGAGAGGCAGGATGGTTTTGACCCATTTGATAATAACGCCGAACCAGGTTGGTCCTACCATGTGTATTTCATCGACGTGATCAGGAAGGAGATCGTCGCCGACGTTTCCGGAAAGACGCTACGCACCTTCTGCGGTCGTCCGCATGGTGCTTTCGCATTCGACGAACAACATCTTTTGCTTGCACCAACGGAACTTGATGCCAGCAGTTCCAACGTAAATGCGTTGCTAGTTGATGTCAGCGCAACGCCGCCGGCACTCAAATGGACCTGGCCCTGTCAGGACACCCAGGTTTCGGGCATTACGTTTTCTCGTGGGCTGATCATCGTTCGAGCAACACCAGATCAGGCTACGATATGGGACCCGGCGACAGCACGCCGCATTATGCATCTCGAGGATATATACGACAGCGACGTCCTCGCATGGTCCACCGACCTCTCGACGTTCGCGGTCGGATTTCATGAACAGCGGACGACTAAGGAGCGGCAAGGATACGGGGTTGAGGTCGTCCGATCGGCCAAGAAGCTATTCTTCCGGACGGATGAGGAGGTTCTTGAGATTCGTCTTGGCGAAGATGGAAGCAAGATCTTTGCACGAACGAATGCTGGTTGGTCGGCCTGGAACGCAGCGAGCAACACCAAGTTGTCCTCTTTCGTCCTTCCTTCCGCTCCCGATGAAGCCATCCGAGGATATCAATCGAACGAATCTCCAAGAGCCAAGCTCGAGGTCGTTCAGCCAGCTTACGGCGTCGACCCATGTGCGGATTTGCGCTCAACTTCGAACATGTCGATCAAGCTGTGCGACATAGCCTCTGGGCGATCACTCTGGCTGGCAACCGCCAGCGACGGCACAGCAGGTCGAGAGTTTCTGATCGTGCAATTTGCGGATGGGCGGGTGCTCGTGTCGGAAGGCGCGGAAGACCTAGTCAAATTTGTTAAGGCGTTCGATGTGCGTCCATTCACGGATCAACGCGGTCGCTAAATCAGTCTCCTGCAGAAGCCCTCTCCGTAGATCGGGAGCAAAACGAAATCGAAGGCTATGGTGTGAAGGGCGCAGTCCGATCTTACTTCCCAGCGATGTCCGACTTGAGTCAATCGCGTCACTCTCGCTGTACGCCGATCACTTCCAGTCTACCCTCAACTACGGACATGCCGCTTCACCGCAGTAACCGACGCTTTGTGCCAATAGGCGACATAACTGTCTTCGCCTGCCGACCACCGGGTGAGGCGGATAACCAGATCTGATCTCGAAAGACTTGATTAACTGTCTTTCGTTGCGAAAACGGCACATGCCGCCTGTTTATTCAGCCTGAGCAGATCCTGTTCTTGTCCGACTGGTTCAGCCCACTTACTTTCATACCTATGATTTGCGGATTGCACGATCAAAGATTCGCATTCGAACCGTGCGGCCATGCGAAATTAGGATGACGATCATGCGCCAATGCATGGGGGATGCGACGAGCCGGCGACAGCCGGATGACATGCGCCCCACGAGTCCCGACGGAACCCGAATGCTTCGAGTACTTCTAGTCGGCGCGTCGGCGATCGCGCTGACGGCGTTATCCGCGAGGTCTGCGTCGGCCCAGGTGAACTGGACGGGAAACACCAGCACTGACTGGATGCTCGCGACCAACTGGGCCTCAGGCGGCCCTCCCGCCGCAGGTCAAACCGTCAACATTGGTGTTCTCGGAGCACCGCCGACCAGGGACGCGGTCCTCGGCCTCAGCGGTCCGGTCAGCGTTTCGGTGGGGACGACGAACATTGGCAATAGCGGCGGAACGGCCGGCAATCTTACGATCCAGAATGGCAGTACGCTGACAAGTACAGGTCAAGCCCGGATCGGAATTAGCGCAACAGGAATCGGAACCGGGACGGTGACCGGACCGGGATCGTTGTGGAACATCACCGGCGGCAATTTCTTCGTCGGCTTTCTCGGTGTCGGCACGCTCAACATTCAAAACGGCGCGAAAGTTACAGTAGGATCCAGTACGACCCTAGGCAGCGGCGCCGCCTCTTCCGGTACGCTCAACGTCAGTGGCGGCGGCACGCTGCAAACCCAGTCCTTGCGGGGTGGAACCGGCACGGTCCAGGCCAGTTTCGACGATGGTATTCTCCGGGCCACAGCGAGCAACGCGACCTTCATCAATGGATTTTCCGGCACCAAGCTCGATATTCTCGCGGGTGGAGTAACAATCGATACTAATAGCTTCACCGTCGGCACCGACGCGACGTCCGCTTTCACCGGCACCGGCGGCCTGACCGTGACGGGCGGCGGCACTTTCAACCTGCTGGCGAGCAGCTCCTATTCCGGCGCAACCTCGATCCAGTCCGGCAGCGGCCTCGCGCTTGAGGGCGTCGGCGCCATCGCGAGTTCCAGCAAGGTAATCGCGAACGGCGCCTTCGATGTCTCGGGTATCACTGCGGCCGGCACCAGTATCCAGAGTCTGGCGGGAAGCGGCACCGTGGCGCTGGGCGCCAAGAACCTGACGCTGACCAACGCGAACGACCTGTTTTCCGGCGTGATCTCCGGCACCGGCGGGCTGACGCTTAGCGGCGGCAAGCAGACCCTGTCAGGCGTCAACACCTACACCGGCGGCACCACGGTGAGCGGCGGCGCGCTCGCCGTTAACGGCAGCGTGTGCGGCGCCATGACCGTTCTGGCCGGCGGCACGCTGCAAGGCACCGGCACGGTGTGCGACACGTCGAATGCCGGCATTGTGGCGCCCGGCAATTCCATCGGCACGCTCACCGTCGCCGGCAACTACACCGGCAACGGCGGAACGCTGCAGATCGAGACGGTGCTGGGCGGCGACGCTTCGCCGACCGACCGGCTTGTCGTCACCGGCAACACGGCGGGCAGCACCAATGTGCGGGTCACCAACCTCGGCGGCACCGGCGCGCAGACTGTCGAAGGCATCAAGATCGTCGACGTCGGCGGCGCCTCCAACGGGGCGTTCGCGCTGCTCGGTGATTACGTGATCCGGGGCCAGCAGGCGGTGGTCGCCGGTGCCTATGGCTATACGCTGCAGAAGAACGGCGTCAGCACGCCAACCGACGGCGACTGGTATCTGCGCTCCAGCCTGATCAATCCGCCTTCGGCGCCCGGTTCGGCACCGGCGGCGCCTGCGGGGCCGCTCTACCAGCCCGGCGTTCCGCTTTACGAAAACTATGCGCAGGTGCTGCTGGGCATGAATGAACTGCCGACGATGCAGCAGCGCGTCGGCAACCGCTATTGGGGTGGCAGCGATGCCATGGCGCGGATCGGCGAGGCGCCGGCGCCAGGCGCAGCACCGGCCGCGTCGACGGCGTTCTGGGGCCGTATCGAAGGCGGCCAATCGAATCTGCAGCCGTCCAGTACGACGGGCGCAACCTATCGGGCCGACCAGCTGAAGGTGCAGACCGGCCTCGACGGTCTGCTGATGGAGACCGAGCGCGGCCGGTTGATCGTCGGACTCACCGGGCAATATGGCCTGACGACCGCCAACGTCGCATCGGTCTCCGGTGATGGCCGGATCCGCGTCGAAGGCTCCGGTGTCGGCGGCACGCTGACCTGGTTCGGCGACAACGGCTTTTATGTCGACGGCCAGGCGCAATCGATGTTCTACCGCAGCGATCTGTCCTCGGTGCTGACCGGAATCATGGCGCGCGGCAACGAAGGCGTCGGCTATGCGTTCAGCGCCGAAGCCGGCAAGCGATACGCCGTCGGCAACGGCTGGTCGCTGACACCGCAGGCGCAACTATCCTATTCGAAGGCAGAGTTCGACGGCTTCACCGACCGGTTCGGCGCGACGGTGTCGCTGCGCAGCGGCGACAGCCTGCTCGGTCGCGCCGGACTTGCGCTCAACCACCAGAAGACCTGGAACGACGGCGCGGGCATCGTATGCTCGGATATTTACGGCATCGGCAATCTGCGCTACGAGTTTCTTGACGGCACCAACGTCGATGTTGCCGGCACCGGCCTGGCCAGCGCGCAAGACCGGCTGTGGGGCAGCATCGGCGGTGGCGGTACCTACAGCTGGGCCGATGGCCGCTATGCCGTGTTCGGCGAAGTGTCCTACAATGCGAGCCTGAACGACAGCGCGAACAGCCACAGCTATAAGGGCAACGGTGGCTTCCGCGTCACGTGGTGACTTCGCGCCGACCTGAAGAACGGTGCAGCTCACGCGGCAATACATGCATGACCCATTCTCCGCGCGAGTACGCCGGCATCAATTGCCATCTGAGATGAGTTCCCTAATGGGTCATTCGCGTCGATTTGGCAATGTATCGATGACTTCCGCCTTATCCCAATAACCAGACATTCCCACGGCCGGTTGGCACTTCGCAAAAGTGCAATGAACAGACAAGGTAGAAATAAGCTCAGAACAGAACGAGTGATACCCCAGCACCAAGTTAGCTACTGACCTTCTGCATATGCGGTTCACTAGGGCACGCCGTTAGCCGGCATTGAGCTGGCGTGCTGCCGCTTCAGCGGTGTCTTCTGGGCGCGTGTTGAATGCGATTTTTGCGCCGGGTGCTGCTTTATGAACGGAGTTGACCACCATCTCGAACAGGGCCAAGCTTTTTGGCGGAATCCTAAGGCCGCCACCGATCACGACGCAGTCATAGGCAGCCTCCTCCAGCTTTTTTCAAGCATATCGCGCCCGGCTTCATCGGGTGTGATCATGCAAGTGTCGCCTTCCCATCCGCGTTCTCCGATCTTCGCCACGGCCACGGCAATGCCAGCGTTAATCTTCTCCGCATCGAAACCTGGCGGCAAAGCCGGGTCGGAGAAGTCTACGGTTTCGGGCTTTTGGCCGACGAACAATATACGCGTCATATGTTTTCTCCGCCATTCGGTCGCTTTCAAGACTAGCTCGAGTATTTAGCGATGTCCGTACCGGGTCAATCGCGTCACTCTGGCTGTGCGCCGATCACTTCCAGTCTACCCTCAACTCCGGACAGCCGCTGCAGCGCAGTAACGACGCCTTGTGCCAAAAAGAGACAAAAAGCAGATTGCCCGAAGAGGTGCGATGAGCGTCAATTAAGGTATCTTGGATGACTATTTCCAACGAGACGATTTACGCGAGGACGGATGCCGAACGAACGTGTCACCAGTAGCGACAACTCTGCAACCAAAGCAGAAATAGTTGTTGTCTTCGTGGCTCTGACCGCAATGATAGGATTCAGCTACTTCATCGCCCGTTACGCGGCTTTGAACACGCTTCCTGACCCTGCTTTCCGACATCTCGTGACGCCTGAACCGACGAAGCCCCTATTTAAGACAGAATATCTATACGTCCCACTCCTATGGCAAATCGTCGCGTGGTTGGGCGTGGGTTCTTCACTCTTGCCCTTCAGCATCCAAGAATCGTGGCTGCTAATGACGCTCCGCCTGAGCAGGCCTTCGCTTTATGGCCCATTGGTGCTCTGTTCAATTATGTCGGCCGCAATATACTCGCACTCGTCAAACGCCCTGCGCGCGGCATCGGCAACTGTTCCAATCGATCATTCTAGCTCGACTTCATCCCCCGATAGCCCGAAGTGATGCAGGTCCGATTTGGGTCATTCGCGTCAGGTTCGCATCGGCAACAAGTTTGGCGACGTCCGTATTGCGCCGGAAGCGGAACAACTCCATAGCGGCTGCACAGCTTGGCGGGTTGATGGCGCTGCCCGGCACATGATTCAAGTTCCGAGAGGGGACAGCGCGTGGTATCGCGGCCTGCCGCGGCCCGCGGCAGCTTGTGCGCCGTCCCCGCCTGCCTATCACGGCGCGGACATGGCCCTCACACCGCCGACGCCGGATACGGAAATCCCGCCGGCCGCAGCAACGCCGGGTTGACGTGCGCGCGCAGCTTTCACTTTGAAGCGCCTCGCGCAGATCCTTTTGCGTGACCTCCGCTCAATGTGGTTGGCCGCCATGTCCGGATGAAAGATCCGGAAGCCGTTCTTGCCGGCGGCCTTCGTCGCATAGAGCGCAAGATCGGCCTTGCGCAGCAGCTCCTGCGGATCCGTCACATCGCCCGGCAGCAGCGAGATGCCGATACTCACGCCGATGCCGATGGGATAGCCGTCGATGGCGATCGGCGCGGCAACGGCCGCAACAATCCGCGATGCCAGCGCCTCGATAGCAGGACGTTCGTCGCCGTCCAGCATCTGGACGATCGCAAACTCGTCGCCGCCGAGACGGGCGACGAGGTCGGTCTCGCGCAGGCAATCCTGCAGCCGGCGCGCCACCGTGGCGAGCAACTGGTCTCCTGCCCCGTGCCCCAGCGTGTCGTTGACATTCTTGAACCCGTCGAGGTCGAGCATGAACACCGCCACCTGATCGCTGATCCGTCTCCGCTTGCAGGCGATGTCGTCGAGAAACGCGGAAAACTGATATCTGTTGGGCAGGCCGGTGAGCTGGTCGTGCCCGGCCAGATAGGCGCTGTGCCGTTCGGCACTGGCGCGAACCGTAATATCTTCATGGATGGCGAGCCATCCGCCATCCTCCAAGGCGTGCCGGGTGATCGAGATGACGCGCCCGTCGGACAGATTGTGGTCCTCCGCGGCATCGGAGACGGCGGCGTCGGCGAAGTATTCGTCCGGCGTCGGCAAGCCGACGCCTTATCTCTTGCCGGTTTCGCAACACGTCCACCAGCCGGGTTCCCGGCCGCACATCCTCGATCGCAAGACGATAGATTTCCGCATAGTTGCGGTTTGCCATGACGATCCGCTTCTCATGGTCGAAAAGACAGACGCCTTGCGACATGGTGTCCATCATCACATCGAAGCGTTCGTTGCTGCGACGAAGTTTCCTGGCGTCCTGCGCCAGCCGCAACGTCATCCGCCCGACGATGACGCCCAGCAAAGCAAGGATCGCAACGATCACGACGGTTTCCACAACGCGGCGCACGGTGTCGCTCCGCCACGGCGCCAGCAACTCGTCCATCTGGATGCCGACGGCGATCACGATGGGATAGGTCTGCCCGACCCGATAGCTGGTCAGACGTTCGACCCCGTCGGTCGCGGCAGAATATTCGGCGCTTCCGGACGGTTTGCTCCTCATCAACCTGACGACGTTGCTATCCGCCATGTCGCGTCCTGGATTGGATTCGAGGAACGGCCGCCGCACCAGGAGCTTGTCGCCCGACACCAGCATAATGGCGCCGCTCTTTCCGATCTCCAGCCCGTCGTAAAAGTCCTGAAAATACGCCGGATTGATTGCCGCAATCGCCACGCCGCCGAAACTGCCGTCCGGCCGGTTGATGCGCCGGGTCACTGGGATCAGCCAGCCGGGCGTCGTGCGACCCTCGATGGGGCTGCCGATGCGCATGTCCTTGTCGGCATGGTCCTGATGATAGATGAAATAATCGCGGTCTGAAAAATTCGCGACTAAATTCTCGCCGCCCGTATTCACGACCATCCTGCCGTCGCGGCCGACCACGGCGAAGCTGGCGAACAGCGACGACTGTTTGACCTGCCGAACCAGGAAGTCCCTGAGGCCGGGACTGATGCCGGTTGGGGCTGGACTGCGCTCGATCTGCGACGTGATGGCAGCCAACGAGGCATCGGCCGTGCGAAAGGTGAGCTCTGCGTGCTGGACCAGCGATATCGTGAGGTTGGCAGTCTCCTTGCGCGCAGTGGCGAGCGTTTCTTCGCGAGAGTGCGCAATGTTGAAGAACTGCATAGCCACCAGCGCCACGCATGCGACCACAACGAACGCTGTGGTTGCGACGGTAGCGGAAAAGCGCGGCGCGTTGCTGGATACTGACTTCGGCCGCGTCGACATGGTCCCCGGTGGTCTCGTTGATTCCCGGCGTCCATACTACCAAAACGGTTCGGCAACCAAGTGTACTAAATGCAACGTGCGCGCCTTTACGCGGCGTCCGCTGCATTCTCGCTCACAGCATGCAATGGCAGGTCACGAAACCGTACCATCACACCGCAGACGCAGGATAAGGAAATCCCGCTGGCCGCGGCAACGCCGCGTTGACGTGCGCGCGCAACGCCGCGTCGCACACCGCATAGCCCCAGTTGATCAGCCGGTTCTGGGTCTCGTCGTCGAGCCGCTTCAGCCGCGTGGCGATGCCGGCCAGTTCCATGGTGCGCGCGTGCGGACACGGCAGCGCGTCTGGCAATTTGTAGTTTGCGATGTCGGTGCGGATGCCCCAATAGGCGCCCTTGCGCGCCTCGTCGCTGTCCGGCTTGCTAGCCTGCAGCGTGAAGGAGTCGATCACCTGGCGGGTGCGCAGCGCGCGGACCTGGCTGTCGATCATGTTGAGCACGCGATAGGCATGCTGCGCCCAGTCGCGCTTGGGCTCCTCCTCGGCCTGCATCTTGCCGCCGGCATCGGAGACCAGCACTGTCTTGTACGACTTCCACACCGTCTCCAGCCCCATATTGTCGTAGACGCCGCCGTCAGTGAGCACCACCTTGGTGGTGAACGGCGGACGCTGCAGGTCCATGCCGGAATTCGGCGTGAAGTCGCTGTCCTTGAGCCGCAGGTCGCATGGCGACAGCACCGGCGGAAACGCCGACGCCGCCGCCACCGCCCGCGCCAGCGGCACCGTCGGGTTCTTCACCTCGCCGACGCGATAGTCGCGCATGAACGGTTTGGAAAACCGCCACAGCACGCCGGACTGCACATTGGTGGCATTGATGACGAAGCGCGGCGCGTCCGGCAGGTCCTGCAATGTCGCGCCCTTGAACAGCGCGTCGTCATAGGCGCTGGCGATGCGGTCGCTGACGGTGCCGGGCAGCAGCACGCCGAAGATCACCGATTCTTCGTCGATGGTCTCGCCGGCCAGCGCGCGCAGCGGGTCGACGAAATGCGGAACGAACTTGCCTTTGATATCGGGTGCCGCAACGGCGAGCTTGTTCCAGACAAGGCCGAGAAACGCCGCGGTGATCGAGCCGCCCGACACGCTGGAGATCCGCGCGATGCCGTCCTTGCCGAACATGCCGACCTCGTACAGCCGCCACAGCACCCCGATGTGAAACACCATGGCGCGGTAGCCGCCGCCGGACAGGCACAACCCCGGCAGGTCCACCAGCGGCTTCCTGACCTCGCCGGGAATTTCCTTGACGGGGGAATTTGCGGCAACGGGAATATCGGACATCGAACACCTCCCTGGCGCGATCGCCCGCGCGCCGCGCGCGTTCGACCTAAGGGTGTATTTCTGCCGGATACGTTAGAGGGCAATGGACGGACTGTGAAGTGGACTGGGACGCTGTTACCTCGCGCCGCATCAGACCTCCGCATCAAGTCTTGGCGTCGGATCTACGCCGGCCGCTTCTTCAGCTTTGCGAGCCGTGGCAGCAAGGCCGGCCAGGACACGATGTGGTCCTGCAACTCGGCATCCGGAATCGTGTCCTCGGTGCCGACCACCCGGCCGCGCACCGACACCCCGGCTTCATGCACGGTGGCCGGGCTGCCGGAGATCAGCGGATGCCACCAGTACAAATCCCGCCCCTCGGCCACCAGCTTGTAGCCGCAGCTCGGCGGCAGCCAGTTCAGGGTGCGGACATTCGCCGGCGTCAGCCGCACGCAATCCGGAACCTGGGCCGAGCGATGCTCATAGTCCTTGCAGGCGCACAGCCCGGCATCGAGCAATTTGCACGACACATGGGTGAAATAGATCTTCCCGGTATCCTCGTCCTCGAGCTTTTCCAGGCAGCAGCGTCCGCAGCCATCGCACAGGCTCTCCCACTCGGCGCCGGACATCTCTTCCAACGTCTTGGTTTTCCAGAACATTTCTGCCTGGGGCGATGGTTTTGGCGGCCGCGTGGTCATGCCGTGTCGACGATCCGTGCTGGGGGCGAAACGCCCTTCTATGAGGTGTGACAGGCACTTCGCAAGCATGATGGTGCGCCAGCCGCCGCAAAAGCCGGGGAGACGTTAGTCTTGCCCCGCAAAATCCCTGCAGCGCCATTGGTTTATCGGGTGGCCTCGGCTAGAAGTTGGGCGGCACTCCCGCGGTCGCAAAAGCGCCTTGGGTTTGCCGCATCACTTCCGCAAGACGTCGCAGCGCGGTTCCCGATGGGGGGCCTGCCGACCAACCGACCAAGGGCCCCGGTGCGCCAGATCGTGCCATCCGCATGGAAGACAAAGCTCCGGCATTTCCTGCTGGACTTCGATGCGCGTATCGACTCGACGCTGTTTTCCTCCGGCGTCGGGCTGCGCGAACTCTGGGAGCGCTACTCCACCTTCATGGACCGCTTCTATGTCGGTCGCTGGAAGCGCTGGGTGTTCATCGAGCCGCTGTCGGAAATGGCTACCATCGGCCTCGGCGGCCTGGTGCTGATGCTGGCGCTCGCGCAGCCGGCGTTCCGCGAAACCGCCGATGACGACTGGCTCAAGAAATCCGATCTCGCGGTGACGTTCCTCGATCGCTACGGCAATCCGATCGGCAGCCGCGGCATCAAGCACAACGACTCGATTCCGCTGGAAGATTTTCCGGACAACCTGATCAAGGCGACGCTGGCCACCGAAGACCGCCGCTTCTACGACCACTTCGGCATCGACGTGGCCGGCACCGCGCGCGCGCTGGTCACCAACGCCCAGGCCGGCGGCGTGCGCCAGGGCGGCTCCTCGATCACGCAGCAGCTCGCCAAGAACCTGTTCCTGTCCAACGAGCGGACCATCGAACGCAAGGTCAACGAAGCGTTCCTGGCGATCTGGCTCGAGACCCGCCTGACCAAGAACGAGATATTAAAACTCTATCTCGATCGCGCTTACATGGGCGGCGGCACCTTCGGCGTCGACGGCGCGGCGCATTTCTACTTCAACAAGTCGGCGCGCGACGTCAATCTCGCGGAGTCCGCGATGCTCGCCGGCCTGTTCAAGGCCCCGACGAAGTACGCGCCGCATATCAACCTGCCGGCCGCACGCGCACGCGCCAACCAGGTGCTCGATAACCTCGTCGATGCCGGCTTCATGACCGAGGGCCAGGTGTTCGGCGCCCGCCGCAACCCGGCCACCGCCGTCGATCGCCGCGAGGAAGTGTCGCCGAACTATTATCTCGACTGGGCTTTCGACGAGATGCGCCGGCTGGTCGAGACGTTTCCGAAATCCTACACCGAGCGCGTCTTCGTGGTGCGCACGGCGATCGACATGAACGTGCAACGCGCGGCGGAAGCCGCGATCGAAAACCAGCTGCGCCAGTTCGGCCGCGACTATCATGCGACGCAGGCGGCGACCGTGGTATCCGATCTCGACGGCGGCGTGCGCGCCATGGTCGGCGGCCGCGACTACGGCGCCAGCCAGTTCAACCGCGCGGTCGACGCGATGCGCCAACCCGGTTCGTCGTTCAAGCCCTACGTCTACACGACCGCGCTGCTCAACGGCTTCAAGCCGACGTCAATCGTCGTCGACGGCCCGGTATGCATCGGCAACTGGTGCCCACAGAACTACGGCCATTCCTATTCCGGCGCTGTGACCCTGACCCAGGCAATCACCCACTCGATCAACGTCGTGCCAGTGAAACTGTCGATCGCGCTCGGCGGCAAATCGCCAAATCCAGCCAAGGCCGGCCGCGCCAAGATCGTCGAAGTGGCGCGCCGCTTCGGCATCACGGCGCCGCTGCTGGACACGCCGTCGCTGCCGATCGGCTCGGCCGAGGTCAGCGTGCTCGAACACGCCGTCGCCTATGTCACCTTCCCCAACAAAGGCAAGTCGGTGACGCCGCATGCGGTGCTGGAAGTGCGCACCGGTGCCGGCGATTCAGTTTGGCGCTTCGACCGCGACGGCAAGAAGCCGCTGCAGGCGATTCCGCTTCGGTCGCCGCCGACATGGCGGGCATGATGAGTCACGTGGTCTCCGAGGGCACGGCGCGTCGCGCGGCACTTGACGGCATTCCCACCGCCGGCAAGACCGGCACCACCAATGCGTATCGAGACGCCTGGTTCGTCGGCTACACCGGCAACTTCACCTGCGCGGTGTGGTACGGCAACGACGACTATTCCTCGACCAACCGGCTGACCGGCGGCGCCATGCCGGCGCAGACCTGGCACGACATCATGGTCGCCGCGCATCAGGGCGTCGAGATCAAGGAAATTCCCGGCATCGGCGCCGGCACCAAGTTGCCCGCCACTGCCGCCGCTGCCAACGTCGCCTCGAGCGCGCCCGATGCCAAGCCCGGCCCGCCACCGATCCTGACCCGGCGCGGCGCCGATATTCTCGTGCGCGTCGAAAAGTTGCTCGACGAAGCCGGCAAGACCGCGGGCACCACTTCGTCCAGCGAACCGGCCAAGCCGCGCGCGTCCAGCGCGCTGGCATTTCCGGACAGCTTTGCCTCGGCCACCCCCGAAGCGCCGTTGGCCGTGGCCACACCGACGGCGCCCTCGCCGCGCAAAAAATGATGCACACGTGCGGCTGATATTCTTCACCCTGCTCGGCCTGATCGTCGCCGCCGTTGTCGGCCTCGGCCTCACCTGGATGACCGCCACGCGCGGCACCGATCTAGGCACGCTGACCATTGGCGCGTGGACCGCAAGGCCGCGCACCGGTACCAGCGAGATCGATCCCTATGCCCGTGCTTCGATCGCGCGATCCGGCGAATTGCCGGTTGGCACCGGCGACGGCATCGCCTTCACCGCGACCACCGACGACAACAAGCGCCCGCTGGACGGCCGTTGCGATGTGGTCGTCGGCGGCGTCACGCCGCCCGCGCGATTCTGGACGCTGTCGCTGTACGACACCAAGGGACGCCTGGTGCCGAACTCGCTGCAGCGCTACGGCTTCACCAGCCAGGAGATCGTCCGCCGCGCCGACGGGAGCTTCGAGGTGCGCATCGCGTCGCGCTCGCGCGCCGGCAACTGGCTGCCGACCGGCGCGCTGGAACGCTACGTGCTGATGCTGCGGCTCTACGATACGCCGGTCGGAGTGGCGACGCGCACGCAGCGCGATGCGCCGATGCCCTCCATCGCCACGGTAGGCTGCCCATGATCCGGCTGTTGTTCGCCATCGTCGGCGGTATCCTGCTTGGCGGCGTGGTGCACCTCGTCAGCGTGCTGGCATTGCCGCGGATCGCAACGCAGGACGCCTATTCGCGGCTGACGACCATCACCAAGCTGAATGCAGTGACGCCGCTGCCGCCGACCGAACCGGGCAATACGCTGCTGCCCTTCATGGATCCCGCCTTCGCGGTTGCCGTGTGCCGCTACGACCTGTCGAGCGGTCCGATCAAGCTCGCGGTGCCTGTCAGCCAGTCCTACACCTCGGTGTCATTCTATACGCGCAGCGACGTCGCTTATTACGCCATCAACGATCGCTCGGCCGGCCGCCGCGTCATCGAGCTCGATCTGATGACCGAAGCGCAGCACGCGGCGTTGCCGGAGGATGAGGACGTGACGGCGGCTGACCGGCTGATCATCGACGCACCGACGGCCGATGGCCTGATCGTGCTGAAGGCGCTGGCGCCCGAACCCGGGCTGATGGCACAGGCGCAGGCCTCGCTGGCCGCGGCGAGTTGCCGGGTGCAGACCGAACCGCCGACGAAGACCGTGCCGGGGAAGCGATAGCACAGCCTCACGCCCCGGAATGACCGCGTGTGACGCCCGCTAACCCTTGCTCACCACGCCGGACCGCCCCGACCGCCCGATGGCCACGCTCGCCGTCTGCGACGACAACTCGCCGATCAGCATGTCGACATTGGCTGCCATGTTGTCCGGCGTCTGGATCACCAGCCGTTCCAGCGCCCAGCGATAGGACGATACCCGGCGCTGCAGGCATTGCTCGACCCACTGCACGATCAGCGCGTTTTCGTCCATCCGTGCGATCGCGTCGGCGCGTTCGCGGGGCGACAGGCTGGAAACCAGATTCAAGCTGGCATTGCGTTTTCCGTCCAATTCGATGACGCGCGCCGCATTGGCGAAGAACGGCTCGAACCGCACGATGTCGTTGCGGACGTCATCCGCCAGCGTTGCGTAGCGCGATGTCGGCGAGCGACGCGGTTCGTCGATCAGCAGCCGGCCATAGGCGGTGCGATCGAAGACCGGCGCCTGGCGCCATGGTGAAGGTAGTGGCTTGTACTCGCCGAAGACATTCTTCCACAGCGGTCGCGAATGCGGCGGCTCGATCAGCGGATAGGCCAGATCCCGCATCAGGCGTTCGTTGTCGGTCAACTGGAATTCGGAGGAGCGTAGTCCGACGCTTGCGGTGGCCTCTTCGCCGATCCAGCGATGCATGTTGTCGCTGAGCGCGTCCTGGCGCACGCGGCCGAAATCACCGCCGCTGCAGCCGGCGAGCAGGACGCTCAGCACAAGCGAAATAGACAGAAGTGGTGCAGGTATGAGCCGAGGCCGTATCCGGATCGGTGACGTCGTATCCGGCATCTGAAAGGGTCCGGTGTCAGGAACGTGCGCGGCGGCGACGGCGGCGCCCCGGTGCGGTGCCCTCTTCCGGGCCGCTGCCGTTGGTGCCATCGGTGTCGCGTTCGATGCGGACGACCGGAAGGATCACGATGGTCGCGCCGCCTTCGCGGGCCGAGCCGACACCCGCATTGATGCCCGGCCGTCGTGCTGCCGCATCCACCGGGAACTTGATGATCGTGCTCATTCGTTGTCTCCGCGCCGCTTCGCCAAAAATGGCCGGCGCGACTTCATCTAAGAGCGATCATGGTTAATGCGGTCTTAACGGCCCATACCGTAACCCTCCCCGCGTTGCTGAAATCTCACCCTGTTTGCAATGTCGAGCAGGCTTCGCCGTTGTCCCCTGACGCCGAGGCGCATGGTTAACGGCGTCTTAAGCGGTGGGGCGTAAAGTCGTGTCAGGTTTTCCCTCCGTAAGCGTATCGCCATATGACCGCACCTCCGATGTTTCCGGGTTTCGACGGGTTGATGACACTGTCTCGGCGAGAGGGTGTCGACATCCGCCCGACCTTGCTGCGCGTCTTGACCGACCTTTACGTCCAGGCCAACACGCACAGCATCGATGAAGAACGGCAATTCGTGGAGTTGGCGTCGCGTCTGATCGATCAGGTCGACGATGCCACCCGCGCAGCGGTCCGTGCCCGGCTCGCGATCTACCCGCGCACGCCGGTGGCCATCATGCAGCAGCTCCGGCTTCATGCCCCGGCACCGGAGCAGCGCGTCCCCCTCGCTGCCAGCATCGCGCAGCCGGTTGCGCCGGCCGTCGAACCCAAGCCCCTGACGGAAACGCAGCTGCGCATGTCGACAACCATGACGATGCAGCCGACCGACGCCGCCGAAATCAGCGACATGTTTTTCGCAGGTACGGCCAGTGAGCGTGCGCAGATACTGTATAGTCTGTCAGACAAGCCGCTGAAGCCGGCCGCACGCATCCCCGCGGCCCGGGCAGCCCGCGCGCTGCACATTCTGGAGATGGCCGCCTTTGCCGAGGACCGCGACAATTTTGCGCGCGAATTGGGCGACGCGCTACTGCTGCCGTCGCAGGTCGCCGATCGGGTCGTCAGCGATCCCGGCGGCGAGCCGCTGGCCTGTATGGCCAAGGCGCTGGCGATGCCCAGCGACATGTATCAGCGCGTGCTGATGTTCCTCAACCCCGAGCTCGGCTCGTCGGTCCACCACGTGTACCGGCTGTCGCGGCTCTACGATATCCTGAGCGAACGCTCGGCGCTGATCATGGTCGCGGCATGGCGCGGCGCCAACATGGCCGCGACCCGCACGAAGTACCGCCCCGCGCTTTATGACGATGAACGTCAGCGCGCGCGGTCGGCACCGGCCCAAGCGCGCCCCGCCGTGCAGCCGGGCGTGGACATCACCCGGGTGCGCAACGGCAGAAAATAGCCGGGCTGAGGCGACTTCCGCCTCGCCGTCGGCGAATGCAAGGAAGGTCGCTACGGCTTCGCCAGATCGAGGAAATGCCGGCCTGCCTTGTCCTCGATCTCGACGATCCAGACGTCGGGATCGAATGACATCTCCTTCATCAGCCGCTCCTCGATCTTGCGCTCCTCCACCGGCTGTGGCGGTGACGGCATGAAGATGCGTTCGATCGGACGGCTGTCGTCATAGACGGTCTGCGGCGCGGGCGCGTACAGCATCGCGTTGCCGTTCATCAGCGCCACCTTGACGAACACGGCGCCCGCCTCTTCGGCGCCACGCCGGCGCACAGCACCGAATACACCTTCGGACTGGCAGCGGCGCAGATACGCGGCCACCCATATGGACGATTTCAATCTCATGGCGGGGACGATAGGCCAGCGAGCGGATCGACGCTAGTCGATCGGCCGTCCTGTCACGGTGCCGAGCTCGCGCACCAGCCGGTCGGACATCTGGCCCGTCACCGGCAATTTGCGCTCGCGCTCGAAGCGCTGGATGGCGGCCTGGGTATCCGAACCGACCGTGCCGGTTGCCTTCAACTGGCCGTAGCCATATTCCGTCAGCGCCCGCTGCACCGCCGCCACGCGGCGCGAGTTGACGATCAGATCGCCGAGCGGATCGTGGCGAGCGGCGTTGGGAATCGGTGCCGGCGGGCGCGCCACCGCAACCGAACTCGGCGGCGGCGTTGCGGGCTTCATCACATTGGCTATCGGATCGGTCGCGCGCGGCTCCACGGCCTTGGGCACCGCCTTGCCGTCGACCGATCGGGAATCGAGCAGACGCGCGTCGAGCGACTTTGCATCTGGCTGCGCGCTGGCATCTAGCGGGCGTGGTTTGGGCAACGGACTCGTCAACGGCGCAGGCAGCGGAACGGTGACGCTTGAGCCGAACATCGGCGACGGATGGCGTCCGGCCTGCAGGAAGATCGCGTTGCCAATGATGGCGGAGACGGCAGCAAAAGCGACCGTTCCGGCCACCATGTCCTTGGGGCTGTGGAGCAGCATGCGCAGGAAGATGCTGCGCTCCGTCGGTTCTTCGATCGCGAGCGATCCGCGACCGCGCTGAGACTTGGCTTGCTTGGGAGATGCTGCTTTAGGCACTTTTCTTCACCTGACGGGTGTGGTCGGACGGCACGTGACGAACCGCGGGCGTGAGCGTTGCGATATTGCTCGCGGGTTCAACCGCCGGCGCGAATTCCAGCGGCAATGCGATGACGACGGTGGTGCCTTCGTCGATGCGGCTATGCACCTGCATATCACCGCCGTGCATGCCGACCAAACTCTTGACGATCGACAGGCCGAGGCCGGTGCCTTCGTGACGCCGCTGATAGGTCTTGCCGGCCTGGAAGAACGGGTCGCCGATGCGCTTGAGATCCTCGACGCCGATGCCGACCCCGGTATCGGTCACGCGCAGGATCAGCCGCGACGATTCCACGGCAGCGGTCACGCTGACGGTTCCACCGCGCTCGGTGAACTTGATGGCGTTGGACACGATATTCAACAGGATCTGCTTGAACGCGCGCGGATCGCCGTTCAGCTCCGGCAGATCCTGCGGCGCATCGGTCACCAGGTCGATGCCGTTCTCGCGCGCCTTGAGGGCCAGCAGATTGCAGCAATTGATGATCGCCGGACGCGGGGCGAACGGCTCCGGCGTGATTTCGAAGCTCCCGGATTCCATCTTTGACATATCGAGAATGCCGTTGACCACCGACAGCAGGTGCTGGCCGGAATCGTTGATCAGCTGCGCGTATTCCTTGCGCCTGGCTGCATCGATCATCAGCACGTCTTCCTGCACGATCATCTCGGAGAATCCGATGATGGCATTGAGCGGCGTGCGGAGTTCGTGGCTCATCGTAGCCAGGAAGCGGGTTTTGGAAGCATCCGCGCGTTCGGCCTCGGTGCGCGCCAGCGCCAGCGCCTCTTCCTGGGTCTTGCGGTCGGTTACGTCGCGCATCACGGCGACGACTTCGACGTCCTGAGGCTCAACCGGTCCCGCCCCTGCTCCAGCGGCCGGCAGCGCATTTCAACCCAGATGAATTCGGCCGACGCCACACGCCCGTCGGCGCCGCCGCGACTATCACGCCGCAGCCGGAATTCGACGCTGCGCGCCACGCCGCCACGCGCGGCGTCGGACAGCGCAGTGAGATAGGCGGGACGGTCGGCCACATGCACGCGATCAAACAGGCCATGCCCGAGCAGCCGCGCCGGCGCTTCGCCGATCAAGGCTTCGACAGCCGGCGAAATAAACTGAATGGCGCCGTTGCGGCGGTGACGTGAAATCACGTCGCTCATATTGCGCGCCAGCAAGCGATAGCGATCCTCCTCAACATTGAGGAGAGATACGCCGGTGCGCGCCAGCGACTCGGCGCCGAAAGCCAGACCGGATGCATACAACGTGGCGGAGGCGATACCGAATGCGGTGAACACGCCATGCGCGACCGCGCCTGCCTCGGACACCGGCAGCAGATGCGAGCCGCTCAGCACGATCAGGATAGAGACGCAGGCCAACGCCAACGCGGAGGCAAACGCGACAACACGACGTGACGCCGACAGCGCAGCCTCCAGCGGCACCACCACCAGCCAGATCGCCGCGAAAGATCTCGATGCCACCGGTGGCGATGGCAATCATCATCAACAGGCCGGCCAGAGCCAGCGAAGACAACAGTTGTGCGCTCTCATAGCGACCGGTGCGCGACAGGAAATAGGATAGCAGGATCGGCGCGATCAGCCACGCAAAGGCAGCGACCTCGAAAGCGCTGGGTGCACCGCGCAGCGCCAGGTACACCGGAAACGCAGCGAACGCCGCGAGGCTTCCGAGCAGTCGCGGCGCCATAAAGGCACGATGACGTGCACTCGTCAGCGCATCGTAGCGCACAGACGGATGCACTAATGCATCGAGACAATCGCGGAAGATGTTCAATACGGTCACGGTTCTCGCGCTTCGGCCTGCTCGTCGTGTCAGACGTGCCGGAACGCCTCCTTATCGTTGCCTCACCGTGTCAGAGCGAAATTAAGCTAACGCTAAAGCCGGACGCCCGATTCCGAAACCAACGCCGCTGACGGCGGTTTCGCGCGCTGCATCGCGTTCATTCAGCGCAGATGGTGAACGACAAGTTTCCGGCGCCCTCTCGCTATGGTTTCGAAAGGGTGCATATCGCGGCGACGCGCACAGACGGCTGGCACGCCCGGCAATGAAAAATTTACGGCGAATCCATTGATCGGGATTTTACGCAAATTTTCGACGTTTTAACCGCACCTCAAACACTTGCGGTTTATCGACGCCTGTTAGTCAGGACCAGATTGCGAAACTAATCGCAACCGGACGAAGAGAAGTTTACGGGGTTGCGCGATGTTTTTCCTGCTTCGCATGGCGTTCTGGCTCGGGCTGGTGCTCGTGCTGTTGCCCAGAGAGAAGACGCCGGAATCCGAGAAGCTGCCGCAGGTCGGCGCGTCCGAAGCGGTGTCGGCGGCATCTGCCGCTGTGTCCGATATGAGCCAGTTCTGCAAGCGCCAGCCTGCAGCCTGCGAGGTCGGCGGCCAGGCAGCGACAGTCCTTGGCCAGCGCGCCCAGGAGGGTGCCCGTAAGCTTTACCAGATCATCACCGACAAACGCCCGCCCGACCATACCGGTTCGATCGGCGGCATGGACGGTGCCGAGCAGGATCCGACATCGACCGTTCCGGACACCCTGATCCCGGCCGATCTGCAGGCGGAATGGCGCCAGCCAGTGGCTGAACCGTAGCGGTCGTCAATCGGAACATTTACCGGAATAGCGCGGTCCGGCGGTCGCTTTCGCGCCGCCGCGCCCCTATATAGGGCCAGCAACAGATGCAGGCCGCGATGACGATTGACGAAATCAAAGAGAACTTCTCACTGCTGGACGACTGGGACGACCGCTATCGTTACGTCATCGAACTCGGCCGCACCCTCGATCCGATGCCCGACGCGGAACACTCGGCCGCCAACAAGGTCAACGGCTGCACCAGCCAGGTCTGGCTATCGCGTCAGCTCGCGCGTACCGATGCCGGCGAGCCGGTGCTGACCTATCTCGGCGACAGCGACGCCCACATCGTGCGCGGCCTGATCGCGATCCTGCTGACGCTGTATTCCAACCGCACCCCGCAGCAGATCCTGTCGTCCGATCCGCTCGCGGAGTTCGATGCGCTCGGCTTTCGCGAACACCTGACGCCGCAGCGCTCCAACGGCCTGCGTGCCATGGTCGAGCGTATTCGCTCCGATGCCCGCGAGGCGCTCGCCGCAGCGTCCTGAGCGCCCGTTCAGCCGCTTTCGAACGCCGCATCCTCCGCCAGCCAGGTGCGGATGTCAGCCTTCTCCCGCCCCCTCGCCTCGCGCAGGAAACCGTAGTGCCGCGCCAGGCGATCCAGCGCCAGTTGCAGCACCACCTTGGCCGATCGCGCCGGCCAGCCGCGCTCGCGTTCGACATCCTCGATGCCGCGCAGGAAACAACAGACATCCATCAGTAGCCCCGCAAATTCCGGGCCGCACGCCTCCATTGCCATTTTGACGCGCTGCCGCGCGGACATCATGCGCTCGGTCATCTCGGCCGCATTATTGCCGCCCCTTTCGGACGACCGCCGGTCGGCGCCGCCCAGTTGGCGGTGACACGCGGCGCCATGTGGCCAAGGGTGAAATCCGCGCGCAGGCGTTCACCCGCCAGGAACTGGTGCGGGCTGATCATCGCGTGGCCGTCGCGCCCCTTGCGGCGCGCCAGCCAGGCCAGCGGGCTTTCGCTGTCGTTAACGAGGACGCTGTCGAAACCGGTCTCGGTCGCGATCTGGCGCATCGCGAGGCTGAGATGCTGGGCGCGGAACCCATCGATGGGTTCGGCGGTCCCGCTTTTCGCTCGCCGCAGGGCGGCCTTGTCGCGGTTGCGATCGGAAGCGGTCATCGGCGCCCTCCTTTGAAGGCATTGCCGGTCATTTCAATGTGGGGGGTACGTTCACTGTCATCGCCGACCTCCTGTGGAAGAAATTATTCCCACGAGTCGGAAAGGATGTCTATCCTTATTATTGTTTATTTTCCTAAATCGCACGATCCGTTCGAACCAGCGCCGTGAACCTCGAGCGAACGGTTACTTCCGTCGGCGCCTCTGCTGGCCAAGACCCATCTTCTTGGCAAGTTGCGACCGGGCCACCGCATAGTTCGGAGCGACCATCGGATAGTCCGCCGGCAGGCTCCATTTCTCGCGATACTGTTCCGGGGTCATGTTGTACTGGGTCCGCAAATGACGCTTCAACGACTTGAAGCGCTTGCCGTCCTCGAGACACACCAGATAATCGGCGGTCATCGATTTCTTCAGCGATACCGCGGGCTTTGCCGGCTCGAGCGGGATTTCCGGGCGACCGCTGGCGACCCGCAACAGTGCGGCATGGATCTGACCGATCAGTGCCGGTAGGTCGGAGGCCGGCATCGGATTGTTGCTGACATAGGCCGACACGATCGTTGCGGTGAGATCGATGAAGGTTTTGCCGGCAGGGTCGGTCATGGCATCAACTCTTTCGCGGATCCGGGCGGTGTCGGGACGGTGCAAGCCGCACGAACGGCTTGATATACCAGCCGTCTCTTCTTGGCGAATAGGCGCGCAACGCGCTCAGCATGGCGATACCAAATGCTTCGACCGCAGCGTCTCATCCAGCGCCGGATGTCGTCACGATCAACGGTCGAACGACCGCATCAGGCGCGCTGATCAAGATGCTCCCGCAGTTCGTCGATGGACGCGAACCGCATCATACCCTCCGGCATTTGCGCCTCGATCGAGCCGTCCGAATACAGCGAATAGGCCATGCCATCGACAACGCCGGATTTCAGCACCGTCACTTCGGCTGCAGCGTCGTGGCGCGGCGGCGCGGGACTTTCGGGCGGCGGTACGGCCTCGGCATCCCGGAAGGTAGACGGGCTCCGGGACGTGGTACGCCGCGGAGAATCGGGCCTGGTGCGGTCGATTTGCGGCCAGGAATCCTCGAACGTCGGTCGCGAGGTGTCGGCAGCAGTCGTCTCCGGGGCGAGGGTCGTCTGATCGCGATCGGATGTCTCTGACGCCCGTTCCGAGGCCGCCCGCTCGCGTTCGCGGCGCGACGATGAAAACAGCAGGTTGCGCCGTTTGGGTTCGGCCGGTTCGGCGGGGGTCTCGACCGGGGGACTGCTGCCCCGCGACCGCTCGCGCAGCACTTCTTGCTGCCATGGCGGCGCCGCCGCATCCCCGGTGGCAGCGCGCTCGACGGCGGATTGGTCGCGACTGAACAACGGGCCCTCCTCGGAACTCCGCTCTTCCGTATCCGCTTCCGGCCCGCCGGCGGCCCCGCGAACCGGAGCCTCCCGCTTTGACCGCAGGCCAACAGCCCGGTCGGCGGGCACAAGCCCCTGCGCCAGGGTCTTCAACTCCCGGATGACCGCCGCCAGGCTGAGCATGATCAAGCCGGTGCAAACACCAACGGTACCGGTCAGAATCAGCGTATTGCCAAAGCCAAACTCCTTGACCGGAATTCCGAAGCCGATCGCCAGCAGTCCGGCCAGAATGACACCCATCCCGGCAAAAAAGAGCACAATCATCGTCCGAATCCCCCGGCGGCAGGCTGAACGAGTCTGTCGCCGACGCCACTATACCGTCATATATGGCTTGCTGCAGCAAACGGCAATTTGCGTTCACAACTTGTACGGGTGCCATTTGTTAATTATTGCGGCCATTCAGCAATCGTTCAAATATCATGCGTTATTCCTGACCGTGGTGCGGATTGATGTCGCCAACCGCACGCCACGCGAGCAACGATTTGACCTTGTCCGTTTTGGTGCAACGCACTAAGAATTTTTAGCCACAATTCTCAATTACTTAAAAGAGAAGTGCGCTATATGGATGCCGGGGAAACGAGGCTCAAAGAGCGCTGAAGCTGAGCCACTGGGGACGCCGGGTTACCAATAGCCATGTCATCCATTACGACTTCGGCCATCGACACGCCGCTGCGGCGCTCGATGGAACGGACTTGCGACGACCTTGCCATGCTGACGCTGGCCGTTGTCGGCATCATCGCGGGCTTTACCTTCCGCGACTATGGCCTCGGGTGGGACGATTATACCCACGCTGAATATGCCGACCTGCTGTTGAAGATGTACGGATCCGGTTTCCGGGATACCGGCGCGCTCTCGTTCGCCAACCTCTACATGTACGGCGGCGGTTTCGACATGGCCGCGGCGCTGCTGCACAAGATCATTCCGCTGGAGCTGTTCGAGACCAGGCGCCTGCTCGGCGCCATCGTCGGCGTCATCGGCCTCGCCGTCACCTGGCGCCTCGGCCGCCGCGTCGGCGGTGCGGCGGGCGGGCTGGCGACGCTTTTGCTGCTCGCGTTGTGCCCGACGTTTTACGGCCACATGTTCATGAACCCCAAGGATGCGCCCTTCGCCGTGGCGATGGTCATCCTGATGCTCGGGCTTGTCCGGCTGGCGGAAGAGTATCCGAAGCCGTCGCCGCGCACGATCCTGATCGTCGGTCTCGGCGCCGGCGCCTCGATCGGCTGTCGCATCCTCGGCGGGCTGGCGCTGGTCTACGCGCTGATCGGCTTCATTCCGCTGCTGCTGGAAGAACTGCGCAGCCACGGCCTGCGAAACGCCGCGCGCCGCTTCCTTCACATGCTTTACGTGCTGTTGCCCGGCCTCGCCTTCGGCTACCTGGTGATGGGCCTGATCTGGCCGTGGTCGATCCTCGAGCCGGCCAATCCGTTTCATGCCCTGAGCTACTTCTCCGCCTTTTTCGAAAAGCCGTGGAAGGAAATGTTCGACGGCGCGATGATCTCGGTGCCGGACATGCCGTGGTCGTATCTGCCGACCCTGTTTGCGCTTCAGCTTCCCGAAGTGCTGCTGTTCCTGACGCTCGGCGGCGTGGTGATGACAATCCTGTCGCTGTCGCGCGACAGCGTGCCGGCGCGGCGCAAGACCATTCTGTTGATGCTGACCATGGCCGCGATGCTGCCGTTGTTGATCGCGATGGTGAAACGCCCTGCCCTGTACAATGGCATTCGGCATTTCATCTTCGTGATCCCGCCGATGACCGTGCTGGCCGGCGCCGCCTTCGCCTGGGGCATGGACTGGCTGCGCATCAACCACCGCGGCGCACAGGCCGCCGCCGTCGCCGTGTTCGCGTTCGGTCTGGCGTTGCCGGCGGCCGAGATGATCCGCCTGCATCCCTACCAATACACCCACTTCAACTACATCGCCGGCACCGTGCGCCAGGCCGACTCGCTGTTCATGCTGGACTACTGGGGCCTGGCTCTGAAGCAGGCGTCCGACGCGCTGAAGGAAGAGATCATCGAGCGGCAGGAACACCCGCCCGCCGGCCGCAAGTGGAAAGTCGCGGTGTGCGGCCCGCAGCGCCCGGCGCAGGTCGCACTCGGTCCCGACTTCACCATCGGCTGGGACAGCCACGCCGCCGACTTCGCCATGACGCTCGGCGAATTCTACTGCAAGGGCCTGACCGCGCCGGTGATCGCCGAGATCAAGCGCGACGACGTGGTGTTCGCCCGCGTCTACGACATCCGCGGCAGCAGCATTTCCAGCCTGCTGGCGATCCCGGCGCCGTAGGCGACCCTGCGATCGTCTGCACGGTGCGTCAGGCGTCGCGCGTCTTCAGCGCTCCGCCCAAGTTGCCGGGCGGCCACAACGGATCAAGTGCGAACGACATCGGCTACGCCGGTCCGCGCTTCGGTCATGCGGCCGCTCGACATCGTACCTAGCGCGATGCCGCAGAGAATCATCGCCATCGCCAACAGCAGCGAAAGGCTGACGGATTCACCGAGCAGCAGCGCCGACGCCGCGACGCCCATGACCGGCGTGGCGAGCAGGCCCAGCGACGTGACGGTGGCCGGCAGGCTGCGGTTGATCAAGACCATGGCCCAGTGCGCGAGCGCGGTGCCGACGATTCCGGCAAACAGGAACAGGCCGGCAAGCTCACGGGTCCAGACGATGCCGCTCGGCGGGCCATCCTGCAGCCACGCGATCGCCCCCAGCAGCAAAGTGGCAAGCAATGCCTGCCAGAAGACCAGCTGGAACGGCGTCGATACCCAGCGATGGCTGCGCACATAGACGATGTTGGCGGCCCAGCACAATGCCGCGAGCAGCAACAACCCGTTGCCGAGCAGCGCGCGGCGGTCGTGCCAGTCGAACGCCAGCGGATTGAACATCCAGGCGATGCCCGCCATGCCCAGCGCTATCCCCACCAGCCGTTGCGGCGTCGTCGGTTCGCGCAAAAGCAGCCATGCTGCGGGCGCGACCCACAGCGGCGTGGTGTAGCCCAGCACGATGGAGCGGCCGACCGCCACCGATTGCAGGCCGAAGCCGACCAGCACCGAGAAGGCGCCCATATGCAGGACCGCGACAGCGACGATCACCGGGACGCCGCCGCGGCGCGGGACGATCAGTTGGCCGCGCAGCAGCAGCACGACAAACAATGTCACCGTAGCGATCCCGGAGCGGATCGCGACCGACCACAGCGGCGATACGCTCTGCACGAGGGCTTTCGTCACGACCCAGTTCAGCCCCCACGCCACGACAACGAACGCGAACAGCAGCAGCGCCGCTCGGCGCGAGAGAAAATGTGAGGTCATCGTTCGATCGCTTTCTGGTGCCCGCGGCACTCGACATGCGATCCACCCTAGGATCTACTGGCCTTCACGAAAGATCCATTTTGCGAAATATGACTGAGCCAGTTGGATGAACGAAGTTCTCGCAGGGCTGGTCGATGTCGAACGCACGGACGGCGGCGTGACGCTGACCCGGCAGCTCTACGACCAGTTGCGCGCGACGATGCTGAGCGGCGCGTGGCCACCGGACCATCGCCTGCCGTCGAGCCGCGACCTGGCACGCCAGCTCGGCGTCTCCCGCAACACCGTGTCGGGGGTCATCGACCAACTGGCCATGGAAGGCTATCTCGACGTCGCGCAGGGCCGCCGTCCCACCGTCGCCGCGAGCGCCGCTACCAAGCTCGTTGGCGGCAACGCCGTGGCGCGCCATGCCCGGAAGCCGCGGTATACCTCCCGATGGGCCGAGCGGCTGCGAAAGGCCGACTGGCCGTTCCAGGAAGGCCCGGCGCGACCGCTGGCGCCGGCCCACGCCGATGCAAGGACGTTTCCCCACGATGTCTGGGCGCGCTGCCTGCGCCGCGCCGCGCGGCATGCCCCGCGGGCGCCGCGGCGCTCAACCGTATGTCGCTGCGCGCCGCCCTGCTCCGCCATCTGGTCGAGCATCGCGGGGTGCACGCCGAGGCGCGACAGATCATCATCCTGCCATCCGCCCAGTCTGCGATCGAACTGACGGCACGGATGCTGCTCAATGCCGGTGACATCGCCTGGGTGGAGAGCCCCGGCTATGGCGGCGCGCGCGCTGCAATGGAAGCTGCCGGCGCCGAGGTGCGCGGCGTGCCGCTGGATCGCAACGGCCTCGCATGGAATGGCCGCCGCGACCGGCCGCGGCTGATTTTCGTCACGCCTTCGCATCAGCATCCCACCGGTCGGCTGATGCCGATCAACCGTCGGCGCGAACTGCTACGCTTCGCCGATGAGGCCGGCGCTACTGTGATCGAGGACGACTACGACAGCGAGATCCACTATGACGGCCGGCCGGTCGCGGCGCTTCAGGGCCTCGACGCCACCGGCCGCGTGTTCTACGTCGGCACCTTCTCGAAATCGACCTTTGCGGATATCCGCTGCGGCTATGTGATCGTGCCGCCCGATCTGGCCGAGTTGTTCGAGACAGCGCAGCGCCACAGCGGCCAGATCATGCCGGCGCCGGTGCAGGATGCCTTGGCCGAGTTCATCGACGACGGTCACTTCGCCGCGCACATTCGCAAGATGACGCGCATCTACCGCGCCCGGCGCGACCGGCTGGTGCAGGCGCTCTCGGCCGCCGCCGGCGCGCATCTCACCCTTGAGCCGCCGGCCGAGGGCGTCCAGTTGCTGGCGCATCTCGATGCCCGGCTCGACGATCGCACGGTCGCCGCGCGCCTGGCCGCAGCCGGCGTCACCGCCCGGCCGCTGTCGCCGCACTTCACGGGTGCGATCGGCGGCCAGGGTCTGTTCCTCGGCTTTGCCGCCTGGAACGAGCCGGAGATCGACGCTGCCGCCGCGACCATCGGCCGGGTGCTCGGGGACATGAGCGGACCCGCGGGGAAACGCCGACGAAAAGCATGACTGGCCCGCGAAGCGGCTGGCTTGCTGCCCCGCAGGAGCCGGACTAGGCTTTGGTCAACGGTCACAAGCAATCATCGGGAGAAATCGGCATGTCACCAGCAGAAGCGCGCCTCAAGGAAGTGCCATCCGACATGACCGAGGCCGAATGGACCCAGCGCGTCAATCTGGCCGCGGCGTATCGGCTGGTGGCCTATTACGGCTGGGACGACTTGGTCGACACCCACATCTCGGCTCGCGTCCCCGGCCCGGAGCATCACTTCCTGATCAATCCCTACGGCCTGATGTTCGACGAAATCACCGCCTCCAGCCTGGTCAAGATCGACCTGCACGGCAACCAGCTGACCGAGAGCGACTACAGCATCAACCCGGCCGGCTTCACCATCCACTCGGCCATCCATGAGGTCCGCGAGGACGCCGGCTGTGTCATGCATCTGCACACGCCGGATGGCACCGCGGTCGCGAGTTGCCTGGAAGGCCTGCAGCCGCTGAACCAGACCGCTCAGCTGGTCACCCACGATCTCGCTTATCACGACTATGAAGGCATCGCGCTCGACCATGACGAACGCCCGCGCCTGCAGAAGGATCTGGGCGAGCACAACTTCATGCTGTTGCGCAACCACGGCACCCTGACCGTCGGCCGCTCGGTGGCCTCTGCATTCGAGCGCATGTTCCATCTGGAACGCGCCTGCACCATGCAGGTGCGCACCCGGATGCTGGGTCCGGTCGCCTATCCGGTCGACCAGGCGGTCATCGACAAGAACACCCAGGTGGTGTCGAATCCCGACCGCGCCGAATTGCGGTCCACCCGGCTGGTCTGGCCGCCGCTGTTGCGCAAGCTCGACCGCCTCGATCCCTCTTACAAGAACTGATTTTTCAGCTATAGTGGTCCCACAAACCTCTGCACTGAATCAAAACGCCGTCCAATTCCGGACGGCGTTTTTATTTTTGGAACGAGCTCCCGCGGACGAGATTTTACGGGCGCATGAACATGAAGTTGGTTTCCGGGTCGCAATTGTCGGCGACAAAACGAAGCTCCGACTGCACGTCGGGCACCGGCCGGGTCTCAAGGTACTTGCCGACGACCAGACTCAGCAGCGCGCGGCAGGTGCTGTCGGAATCCACGCCCTCCGCATGTGCCTGGCTCATCGCCGCGAAAAAATGCAGTTTTGCGATTTCGGTTGCTGTCATCCGGGCTTCCTCTGCTGCATTTCTGTCACGAAGGCGCGGAGATGTCTTGATCTGAGTCAAGATGATCCGCCGAGCGCCTGGAGGCGCAAACTTCTCAACTGTCGTCACCCGGCCTGCGCGCAATTGCGCGCCAGGACCGGGTGACCCAGTAGACGCCGGCCTGAGTATACTGGATCGCCCGGTCAAGCCGGGCGACAACAGCAACAATTACTGCTCGCTCTTTCTTGAAGAACGCCGTTACTTCTTTCCCTCCGCGAACGCCGCGAGAATGCGCGCCCACGAACGGATGCCCTTGTGGAAACTTTTCAGGTCGTACTTCTCGTTCGGCGAATGGATGTTGTCGTCGTCGAGCCCGAAACCGACCAGCACAGTGTCGAGGCCCAGCGTGCGCTTGAAGTCGGCGACGATCGGGATCGAGGCGCCCGAGGCGATCAGCAGTGCATCCTTGCCCCACTCGTCGGTCAGCGCCGCCTTCGCCGCGGCGAGCGGTTTCATGTTCCAGTCGAGCGCGATCGCCGGCGCGTTGGAGTGATCGAGAAATTCCGCGGTGCAGTCGCCCGGCAGACGCGCCAGCACATAGGCGCGGAATGCATCGCGGACCTTGACGGGATCCTGGCCCTCGACGATGCGGAACGAGACTTTTGCTGAAGCGTGCGACGCGATCACCGTCTTGGAGCCCTCGCCGGTGTAGCCGCCGACGATGCCGTTGATGTCGCAGGTCGGCCGCGACGAAATCTGCTCGATCAGTTCGCGGTCCTTTTCTCCGGCTGGGATCGACAGCCCGATCGGCTTCAGGAATGTCTCGGCGGTGAGGCCCAGCTTCTTCCACTGCGCCAGGATCTCCGGCGGCAGATCCTTCACGCCATCGTAGTAGCCGGGGATGGTGATGCGGCCGTTGTCGTCGTGCAGCCCGCCGAGAATCCGCGTCAGCACCCGGATCGGATTCTGCGCGCCGCCGCCATAGATGCCGGAATGCAGGTCGCGGTTGGCGGCGGTGATCTTCACTTCTTCATAGACGAGGCCGCGCAGCGCCGTGGTGATCGCCGGCGTGTCGGAATCCCACATGCCGGTATCGCAGACCACGGCGAAATCGGCGGCAAGATCTTTCTTGTTGGCCTCGAGGAAGGGCACAAAATTCTTCGAGCCGACTTCCTCCTCGCCCTCGATGCAGATGGTGAGATCGACCGGCAACGCCCCAGTCACCTTCACCCAGGCGCGGCAGGCTTCCACGAAGGTGGAGAGCTGCCCCTTGTCGTCCTGCGCGCCGCGCGCGACGATGATGTCGCGACCGTCGGCATGCTTGGTCACCACCGGCTCGAACGGCGGGCGGTTCCAGAGATTCAACGGGTCGACCGGCTGCACGTCGTAATGGCCGTAGAACAGGATATGCGGCCGCGTGCCGGTGTTCCCCTTGGCCGTGGCGACGATCGCCGGATGTCCGGCGGTCGGCCGCACTTCGGCGTCGAAGCCAAGCGAGGCGATGTCCGCGGCGAGATGTTCGGCCGCCTTCTTGCAGTCGTCGGTGAAGGCAGGATCGGCCGAGATCGACTTGATCCGCAGCAGCGCGAACAGCCGCTCCAGGCTCTGGTCGAAATCGGCATCGATGCGATCGAGGACAGGCTGCAGTTGCGACGTGCTGGACATCAGATCTTCCTCAGGCGGGGCGTGAACCTTTTGACGCGTCGACGAGTGTCGACGCAGGCGCATGATGCATATGCCAGATCAATCCGGCAACAATGAGCGCGGTGGCGGCGAGGTTGTTACCCCACGCCTGCAGCATGGTCGGGAACAGCGGCAGCGACAGCGCCATCAGCGCCCCCGCCAGACCGAGCAGTGTCCACGTTCCCGTGCGCACCGCGGGCCGCGCGTCGAACGCGGCGCGATGCATCAGCACCGTCAGCGGCAGGAACAGCCAGATGAAGTAATATTGCCGCGACAATGGCGAGGCCACCGTCATCAGGCAGAACAGGATGCCGAGCTCTTCCGCCGTCGATCGCGGCGTCATTCTGTTGCGCGCGGGGATGACTAGGATGAAGCCAAGCCCGATCAGTCCGGCCACCGCCAGCACGATCCAGTTCGCGGTCTTGTAGTCGACCGAGACCACGTTCATGTAACCGGGCTGTTTCTGGGGTTCGTCCATGTAATAGTTGATCGGCCGCACCAGACGGTGCGTCACCGCGATCAGCGACTGGTTGACCCACGACCAGTTCTGCTCGTCGCGCTGGCCAAATCCCTTCTCGGAACTGGAGCCGACCATTGCGGAGAACCAGGTCTTGAGCTCGGCAGCGTTGCGCTCGAAACCGCGCACCGGCGCCGGCACCACATACAAGAGCAGCAAGGTGCAGACGATCATGCTCGCGGACGCGGCCCATCGGCGACGCCACAGCAGATAGGGCAGCACCGCGACCGGAAACACCTTGATGGCGGTGGCCAGCGCGAACATGCCCCCGCCCCACACCGGCCGGCCCTTCTGCATCAGCCAGAAGCCGAGCAGCATCAGCGCCAGCAGCACGAGGTTGGGCTGGCCGAGATCGTATTGATCGAACACGAAGGTAATGGTGGCGAAGCCCGGCAGCGCCATCAGCCATGGCCCCGGGATTTTTCGGAGCCGGTCATCGCGTTGCTGAGCTGGCTGGTCAGGGCCCAGGCCACCGAGTTCAGAATCGAGAGCGCGAGATAGAACGGAATCTTGCCGAAGAAGGTCGGGATCGCCAGCATGATCGCGGGCGGCGGCGGATAGATGAAATCCAGCGTACCGCGTGTCAGCCGCGTATAGAGATCGCCGCCGTGCAGCACCTGCTGGCCGGCCCAGAACCACAGCGAATAGTCCTTGGTCTTGCCGGCGCCGAAGATCTCCGGGACCAACACGTCTGCCGTCAGCAGCAGGCAGGTGAACAAAAACAGGACATCCAGCGGACGCCGCAAAGATGGCCATCTCAGCACAAGCGGTTCTCACGGTTTTGGCAGCAGCAGGTTCGCGCTTGGTAGCAGCATTGGAAATCGGCTGCAATTGACCGCTGCCGGCGCCCGCGCCGCGACCTTATCGGGGCTTCACACCCTCAATGGGGCACGATTTCCACGATATTGGCGCCGCTCTTGTCCCTGATGGCGGCATGGGCGACGAAGCGGAGATCCGGCCTGCCGGCCGACAGCGCCGCCACGTCCGCCGGCGTCAGCAGCGCGAGCGCCGGCGCCGTCAGCTGGCCGATCTGTGCCAGCGAGACGACCCGCACCGGCGCCGCCACATGGGCCAGGATATTGACGTTGGCTACGTCGCTGCTCACGTAAAGCGTGCCGGGCCGCAGCGTCCGCACCGCCTCGATGGTTTGCGCCGCGATCGTGGCTTGCCGGAACGCATCCGGCGCCAACGGCATGGCGATCCAGCCAAGCAGGATCAGATAGCTGGAGATCGCGATCACCACCGTATTGCCGGCACCGATCAGCCGCGGATGGCTGCTCCACCACCTGTCGTAAAGGATGCCGCCGAGTACCGCGAGCGCCAGATTGGCCGGCATCGCATAGCGTGTCGCCACCCCGCCCGGCCACGCCAGCAGTGCCAGCGTGCCGACGCCGGCATACAGCACGACGGCTAGCACAAGGTCGTTGTCGCGAAGGTCTTGCTTGCGCGCCAGCGCCACGATCGCCGGGCCGAGCAGCAGCGAGCCCGGCAGCCATTCCACGAAGATGCTGACGATGAAGTCGAGATGATCGCGCAGCCATCGCCCCATCCCCATGCCTTCGGCCAGCCGCGAATGATTGCGCCAGGCCGCGAGATCGCCGGGCTGCATCACGGCAAAATACCAGGCGCCGACGAGAATCGCGGCCACCGCATTGGCAATGATGAAGCCGGGCATGTCGCGCCAGCGCCGCCGGATCAGCAGATAGGCACCAACGCCCAGCGTGAAATAGGCGATCGGCTGCGGCCCCTTGGTCAGCCCCGCGGCCGCGAGCAGCAGGCCGACCAGCAGCCAGCGCGGGAACGAGACTGCTCCCCTCTCGGATCCTCTCCACCAGACGAGGAAAGCGGCGAACAGCAGCGCCGAGAGCATGACATCGGGCTCGGCGGTGACGAATTTCTGCCCGACCATGGAACAGGCGAACCAGCACAGCGCGCCGAACACCGCCGGCGGCGTGCGCGTCAGCGGGCGCACCAGGTTGAACACCATCAGCCCGCCCGCGAGCAGGAACAGCAGATGCGGGACGCGGGCGCTCCACAGCGTCACGCCGCCGAACGGCCAGCTCAGCGCCGCCGCGATCCACGACAGCAGCACCGGTCGCTCGACGAAACGGTTGCCGTAGAGATGCGGCGCCAGCCAGTTGCCGTCCTCGAACGCGCCCCGCGCCAGCCCGATCACCGTGCCTTCCTCGTAATGCGCGCCACGCAGCGCCACCGCAGGAAAAGCGAACACCGCCCACAGCAATACCACCCAGACCCAGCCCGGAATGTCGAGGCTGCGCAGCCGCGCCACTTGCGCGAGAAACCAGCCATAGGCGACGTCGGTGATCGGCGCCGTCGAATTCGATTGTCGATCCATCAATTGCTTCCAATGAGAGCGTTCCCGGCCTTCGGGACGGGAGGGACGAACCCTATCGCTTCAGGATCCCGCCGAGTGTGCCGCGCACGATCTCGCGGCCGATCGAACTGCCCAGCGAACCGCCCACCGACTTGCCGACGCTGGCTGCGATGCCGCCAACAACCTGGTTGCTGACGGAGCGCGCGACATTGCGCGCAATCACCTGTCCGGTCGACAGTTTGCCACGTGAAACACCGGTGCCGAAAATGCTGCCGACGATGGAGCCAAGCTGGCCGAGGATGCCACCGCCTGACGCGCCTGCGGTCGCCGCGGTACCGGCGATGCGCTTTTGCAGAACCTCATAGGCGGATTCGGAGTCGATGGTGGTGTCGTACTTGCCCTTCACCGGGCTCGCCGCCATGATCGCCTTGCGCTCCTCCGGCGTGACCGGCCCGATCCGTGCTGAAGGCGGCCGCACCATCACCCGCTCAACCATGGCTGGCGTGCCGTTACCTTCCAGGAACGACACCAGCGCCTCGCCCTTGCCGAGTTGGGTAATGACGGCAGCGGTATCCAGCTTGGGATTGGGACGGAAGGTCTGTGCTGCGGCTTGCACCGCCTTCTGGTCGCGCGGGGTGAAGGCGCGCAGCGCGTGCTGGACCCGGTTACCGAGCTGCGCCAGCACCTTGTCGGGGACGTCGATCGGATTTTGCGTCACGAAGTAGACGCCGACGCCCTTGGAGCGGATCAGCCGCACCACCTGTTCGATCTTGTCCATCAGCGCCTTGGGCGCATCGTTGAACAACAGGTGCGCCTCGTCGAAGAAGAACACCAGTTTCGGCTTCGGCGGGTCACCCGCTTCAGGCAATTCCTCGAACAGCTCCGACAGCATCCACAGCAGGAAGGTGGCGTAGAGCTGCGGGCTCTGCATCAACTTGTCGGCGACCAGGATATTGATCATGCCGCGCCCGTCGCGGTCGGTACGCATGAAGTCCTTCAACTGCAGTGCCGGCTCTCCGAAGAACTTGTCCGCACCCTGGTTCTCCAGCACCAGCAGCTGGCGCTGGATCGTCCCGATGGTCTGCTTGGAGACGTTGCCATACTGCGTCGTCAGTTCGGATGCGTGTTCAGCCACATATGACAGGATCGCCCGCAGGTCCTTCATGTCCATCAGCAGCAGGCCCTGCTCGTCGGCAACCCGGAATGCGATGTTCAATACGCCTTCCTGGACCTCGTTGAGATCCATCATCCGGCTCAGCAAGAGCGGCCCCATTTCCGAAACGGTGGCGCGGACCGGATGGCCCTGCTCGCCGAAGACATCCCAGAAAATCGTCGAGAACTGGTCCGGCTGGAACGTCAACGCCATTTCCTTGGCGCGGGCGAGGATGAAATCCTTGCCCTCTCCCGCTTCGGCAATGCCGGACAGGTCGCCCTTGATGTCGGCGGCAAAAACAGGAACGCCGGCGCGGGCAAATCCTTCAGCCATCACCTGCAGCGACACGGTTTTTCCCGTTCCCGTCGCACCGGTCACGAGGCCATGGCGATTGGCGAGGCCAAGCGTCAGCCAGGCCGGCTGCTCGCCCTTGCCGATGAAGATCTTGTCGTCAGTATCCCCGGTGCCGGTTCCCATGGTCGGTATCGCCTCTTCACGCGCAGGAAGGAGAATATCTCAACCGCGCAATGTGATTCATCGTCGCAATCCCGACAGCTTATGGCATCTTGACGGTCGATTGAAACGTTCAAAGCGCGCGGCTGCCGCACCGCAAGACAAAAATCGAGCGCCCCATTGACGGACGTCAATACGGCCGACCACGTAGCGCGATAGAATAAAATTGACGAGACGTTCATATTTGATCTTGCATTGATGCAACACTCATCGCGTGATTGAAATCGGCGTCGGCGTTTCCACCCGCCTACGCTTGTAATTCGGATCACAGCGGCTCAAGATCATTCCGGAATTCAAAAACACCGGCGAAAAGCCGGCAGAGGCGGGGCGCAATGGACGAGTTGATCGAACAGCTGGCCACCAAGGTCGGCATAGACAAGGCTGTGGCTGAGAAGACCATCGGCATCATCCTGGGCTTCCTTCGCAACGAAGGGCCTTCCACTCAGGTCCAGGCGCTGATCGACAAGATCCCCGGTGCGGAAGCGGCGATTGAATCCTCCGGCACGTCCGGCGGGCTCGGCGGATTGATGGGCGGCGGCCTGATGGCGCTTGGCAGCAAGCTGATGGGCCTCGGCCTCGGCATGGGCGAAATCCAGAGCGTCGCCCGTGAACTTTTCAAATTCGGTCGCGACAAAATCGGGGCGGATCAGATGGGCGAGATCATCGCCGGGACGCCCGGTCTCAGCCAGTTCGCTTAAGCACCTTCATTTTTCTGAGTACCATGACATATCCCATCTCCAAGATTGACGGCCTGACGGCCTTCGCAGCGTCCAAACTGAAATCCGCCGGCATTCGCACCATGGAAGGTCTGCTTGAGGCCGCCCACACCGCGAAAGGCCGAAAGGAGCTTTCGGCCAAGACCGGATTCAGCGAGCAGCAGTTGCTGGAATGGGCCAACCTTGCGGACTACCTGCGGATTCCCGGGATGGGCAAGGCAAAGGCTGAATTGTTGCGGGCCTCGGGCGTCAATACCGTGCGCGAACTCACGCATCGCAATCCCGTCCGCCTGGCCCAGGCCATGAAAGAGGCCAATGACAAGCGCAAGCTCGTCCAGGTGATGCCGTCGGAAAAGTCAGTCGGACAGCTGATCGAGAAGGCACGCAGCCTGCCGCTGAAGATCACCTATTGAGCCCGTCTCGATCTTCCCGTGCGTGGCGGCCCCGCGGCCTCAAGTCCGCCAGCCAGATCCATCTGACCTGACGCATGCAGCCGCAACGCCACAGGTTTTACGAGGACATGCTGGCGCTACTGACCGGCACGCTGCTGGTGTCGCTCGGCATCAGCCTGTACTCGAAGGCCATGCTGATCACGGGCAGTTCGGCTGGCATCGCCTTGCTCCTGCAATACGCGACCGGCTTCGGGTTCGGCACGGTCTTCTTCGCGGTCACCATTCCCTTCTATTATCTCGCCATCAAGCGCATGGGCTGGCCCTTCACGATCAGGACCTTCATCGCGGTGCTGCTGGTGTCGGTATTTTCGCGGCTGACGCCGCTGTGGATTGGCTATTCGATGCTGCAGCCGCTCTATGCTGCGGTGATCGGCGGCGCGCTGATGGGCGTCGGCATGCTGATCCTGTTTCGCCATCGCACCGGGCTCGGCGGCATGAATATCCTGGCGCTCTACCTGCAGGACCACTATGGCATTCGGGCCGGCTATTTTCAGCTCGCCGTCGATGTCGTGATCATGCTGCTGGCCCTTTTCATCCTCGATCTCCAGCAGGTCATTTTGTCAGCGATCGGTGCCGCCGTATTGAACATCATCGTCGGCATGAACCACCGCCCCGGCCGCTATATTGGCATCAGTTGACGCCTGTTCTGCGGCTTGACTCTGCCTATCGGACCGCGCAAAGCCACCGCATGATCGCGCCCCATTCAAGACCCGCGGCCCTGCCAGAACACCACCCCGCGTTGCAGGCGTTCCTGTCGCAGGCGGTCCCGGCGGTGATGGGTGTGCTCAACGTGACGCCGGATTCGTTCTCCGACGGCGGTCACTTTACGGCGCCCGAACAGGCGCTGGCGCAGGCCCGGCGGATGATCGCCGAGGGTGCGGAGATCATCGACCTCGGCGCGGAGTCGACGCGGCCCTACGGGTCACAACCGATTTCGGCGGACGAAGAGTTGCAGCGCCTGCGGCCGGTGCTCGGCGATGTCGTTGCGCTCGGTGTGCCAGTCTCCGTCGACAGCATGAAGGCCAGCGTGATCGCCTGGGCGCTCGGCGCTGGCGCAAGCATTGCCAACGATGTCTGGGGCCTGCACCGCGATCCCGACATGGCGCGCGTCGTCGCCGAACATGGCGCGCCGGTAGTGGTGATGCACAACCGCGACACCGTCGACCCGACCATCGACATCATCAAGGATATCTTAGCGTTTTTTGCACGCTCGCTGGAGATCGCGGCAAAGGCCGGCATCCCCGGCGGGCATATCGTGCTCGATCCCGGCATCGGCTTCGGCAAGACGCCGGAGCAGAGCATGACGGTGCTGGCGCGCCTCGGCGAATTGCAGAGCTTCGGCCTGCCACTGCTGGTCGGCGCGTCGCGCAAGAAATTCATCAGCACCGTGACGCCTTCCGAACCGCAGCAGCGGCTCGGCGGTTCGATCGCGGCGCACCTGCTCGCCACGCAGCGCGGCGCCAGGATCATCCGCGCCCATGACGTGGCGGAAACCGTGCAGGCGCTGCGCGTGGCTGCGGCAATCGAGGAGTTCCGATGAGCGACATCATCTTCATCAAGGGCGTTTCGGTCCATGCCCATCACGGCATTCTCGACTACGAAGGCGTGGTCGGGCAGCGCTTCGTCATCGACATCGAACTGACCGCGGACATCGCCGTCGCCTCGCACAGCGATCGCCTCAGTGACACCGTCTCCTACGCCAACGTGGTGGCGACCGCGATCGCCGCCTTCAAGGACGTCAATTACAAGCTGGTCGAACGCGCCGCCGGTGCCGTCGCCGATGCCGTGCTGGCGCAATTCCCGAAGGTCACCGCCATCAAGGTCACCGTGCACAAGCCGCATGCGCCGATCGCTGCGATCTTCGATGATGTCGGGGTCGTCATCAATCGCGTCAGGTCGTAGCCGTGGCCAGCGTACTGATCGCGCTCGGCGGCAATGTCGGCGACGTCCGCGCCACCTTCCAGAAAGCCATCGCCAATATCTGCGGCATGACGCAAGCCGCCTTGCTGGCGCGCTCCGCCGACTACGCGACGCCGCCGTGGGGCGACGAACAGCAGGCGCGCTTCATCAATGCCTGCATCGAGATAGAGACTGAACTCGACCCACACGCTTTGCTGTTCACGCTGCATCGGATCGAACACAAATTCGGCCGCGACCGGCTCAAGGAGCGGCACTGGGGACCGCGTCCGCTCGACCTCGATCTGCTGGCCTACGACGACTTCAGCATCGCCAAGCCGGAGCTGATGCTGCCGCATCCGCGCATGTTCGAGCGCGCCTTCGTGCTGGTGCCGCTGGCGGAGATCGCGCCGGACCGTGTCATCGCCGGCAAGACCGCACGCACCGCGCTGGCGGGGCTGTCGACCGACGGCATCGAGCGCCTGCCCGACCTCGCCTGACCCCGAAACCGGAACGCTGAACGACGCGGATTCGGTGCGGAATCGATGCGGCAAACCCGCGACCGTTTTGCGGCAGCCGACCCCGCTTTTGCAAACCTCTCGCAATGCCCTGATTTTACGGCAAAACTTCCATTTGGATTTGCCGCCGCCACGTGGCATTTTCCGGGTAACAACGAACATGTCCCCGGGAGCGATATTCCGCGATGCCGACTGCAACTGACGCCCTCACGCTGGCCGCGGATTTCGCGCCGGCCAGCTATGATGACTGGCGCAAGCTGGTCGACGGCGTGCTCAAGGGCGCGCCGTTCGAGAAGCTGGTGAGCAAGACCTATGACGGCCTGAAGATCGCGCCGATCTACGAGCGCGCCCACGGCGCCGCACCGATCGCCGGCCGCGCTGTCGCCGCGCCATGGCAGATCATGCAGCGCATCGACCATCCCGACGCGAAGAAGGCCAACGTCCAGGCGCTGCACGATCTGGAGAACGGCGCCACCGGCCTGACGCTGGTGTTCGGCGCGTCCAACGGCGCGCGTGGCTTCGGGCTGGAGCCGACCGCCGAAACCATCGCCACGGTTCTCGACGGCATCTTCATCGATGCCGGCATCAGTATCGAGCTCAATGTCGGGCCGCAGTCTCGGATGGCCGCGATCCATCTCGCCGAATACATCACGGCGAAAGACATCGATCCCGCCAAATGCAACATCCGCTTCGGCCTCGATCCGCTCGGCGCCTGCGCTGTCTGGGGCTCCAGCGCCTATAACTGGTGGGAGATCGCGCCGGCCATGACCGGCGCGGTGAAGAAGCTCACGGATGCCGGCTTCAAGGGACCGTTCGTGGTCGCCGACGGCCGCGTCATTCACGACGCCGGTGGCTCCGAGGTGCAGGAGCTGGCTTTCGTGCTGGCGACCATGGTCTCCTATCTGCGCGCGCTGGAGGATGCCAACGTCGCGGTCGACGATGCCCGCCGTATGATCTATGCGCGGCTCTCCGCCGATGCCGACCAGTTCCTGACGCTGGCGAAATTCCGCGCGCTGCGGCTGCTGTGGGCGCGGGTCGAGGAAAGCTGCGGGCTCAAGCCGAAGCCGTTGTTCATCGCCGCCGAAACCGCGTGGCGGATGCTGACCCAGCGCGACCCTTACGTGAACATGCTGCGCGCCACGGTGGCAACGTTCTCCGCCGGCCTCGGCGGCGCCAACGCGATCTGCGTGCTGCCGCATACGCTTGCGCTCGGCCTGCCGGATGCCTTTGCCCGCCGCGCCGCGCGCAATACCCAGCTGGTGCTGCTGGAAGAAGCCAACCTCGCCAAGGTGTCCGATCCGGCCGCCGGCGCCGGCGGCATCGAGGCGCTGACCCAGGAGCTGTGCAACGCCGCCTGGGCGCAATTCCAGGACATCGAGAAGAACGGTGGCCTGTTTCAGGCAATCGGCAACAACCTGATCCAGCCCAAGGTGGCGGCGACCCGCGCGGCGCGGCAGGCCAGCATCGCCCGGCGACGCGAAGTGCTGACCGGCGCCAGCGAATTTCCCAATTTGCACGAGCCGCGCGCGACCGTGCTGAAGGCCAAGCCGGTGGAGGCCGCGCCCTACGGCAAGCAGAAGATCAAGTTCAATCCGCTGGAGCCGATCCGGCTGGCCGTGCCGTTCGAAGTCTTGCGCGACAAGTCCGACCATATCCTCGCCCGCAAGGGCGCGCGGCCAAAAGTGTTTCTCGCCAATCTCGGCACGCCAGCCGCCTTCACCGCCCGCGCCGGCTTCGCCAAGAGCCTGTTCGAGACCGGCGGCATCGAGGCGATCGATAGCGACGGCTTCACCGATCCTGCGGTGCTGGCCGAAGCGTTCAAGGCGTCCGGCGCGTCCTTCGCCTGCCTGTGCTCGTCCGACAAGGTCTACGCCGCCCATGCGGCCGCGGCTGCCCGGGCCCTTCAAGCCGCCGGGCCGAAGCATATCTATCTGGCAGGCAAGCCCGGCGAGCAGGAAGCCGCGCTGCGCGATGCCGGCGTGCAGGACTTTGTGTTCGCCGGCGGCGACGCGCTGGCGATGCTGAATGCCGCTTACAGACTGATGGGTTGAACATGGCAGAGGCGCGCGACCCCGTCCTGACCGGTGGCTGCCAGTGCGGCGCGGTGCGCTTCGCCGTCTACGCCGTGCCGACCCGCGTCGCCATCTGCCATTGCCGGATGTGCCAGAAGGCAACCGGCGCGCCGTTCGCCTCCCTGGCCGACATTCCCTTGGAGAATTTTACCTGGACACGCGGCACGCCCGAGACATTTCGCTCGTCCTCGATCGGCGAACGCGATTTCTGCGCCGCCTGCGGCACCCCGCTCAGCTATCGCGAGACCGGCGGGCCCAAGATCGAGATTACCACCGGCGCCTTCGACCGGCCGGATCGCGTGATCCCATCACAGCAGTTCGGCACCGAATCCCGGCTGGGCTGGGTCGCCACCATCACCAACATGCCCAGCAAGAGCACGCTGCAGAACTACGGCGCCGACAAGCTTGGCGGTATTGCCAGTTACCAGCATCCGGATCATGAGTGAGGCACAAGGACGTAGCAAAATGATTGGTCTGCTTTTCGATGTCCTGATGTGGCCTTTCGAGAAAGTGATGAAGAAAGTGCTGTCCAAAGGGCGACCGGATGACCCCGTTTACAAAAAGAACGTTCAGGACTTGATCGAACGCAATCGACGACTTGAGAAATCAGAATGAGCAAGATCCCCGTTTTTGCCCACATCGCCTTCGCGACATCAGCCGCAACCGCTGCGCCATCGCTGGGCGAACCGTGGCTCACGCCCGAAGGCATTCTGGTCAAGCCCGGCTATTCCGAAGCCGATCTCGACGGCATCGATTTTCTCGAGACCTGGCCGGGCATCGCGCCGTTTTTGCGCGGGCCCTACCCGACCATGTATGTCAACCAGCCGTGGACCATCCGGCAATATGCGGGGTTCTCCACCGCGGAAGATTCCAACGCCTTCTATCGTCGCAATCTCGCAGCCGGCCAGAAGGGCCTTTCGGTCGCCTTCGATCTCGCCACCCATCGCGGCTATGACAGCGATCATCCGCGGGTATCGGGCGATGTCGGCATGGCCGGCGTGGCGATCGATTCCATCTACGACATGCGCACGCTGTTCTCCGGCATTCCGCTCGACCAGATGAGCGTGTCGATGACCATGAATGGCGCGGTGCTGCCGATCCTGGCGCTCTATGTCGCCGCCGCCGAAGAACAGGGCGTGCCACCGGAGAAGCTCACCGGAACGATTCAGAACGACATTCTGAAAGAGTTCATGGTGCGCAACACCTACATCTATCCGCCGGCGCCGTCGATGCGGATCATCTCCGACATCTTCGCCTACACCTCGCAGAAGATGCCGAAATACAATTCGATCTCGATATCCGGCTATCACATGCAGGAAGCCGGCGCGACGCAGGACCTCGAGCTGGCCTATACGCTGGCCGACGGCGTCGAATATCTGCGCGCGGGTCTTGCCGCCGGCATCGACGTCGACCGCTTTGCGCCGCGGCTGTCGTTCTTCTGGGCGGTCGGCATGAACTTCTTCATGGAAGTCGCAAAACTGCGCGCGGCGCGACTGCTGTGGGCCAAGCTGCTGACCCAGTTCAATCCGAAGGACCCGAAGTCGCTGAGCCTGCGCACGCACTGCCAGACCTCCGGCTGGTCGCTGACCGCGCAGGACGTCTACAACAACGTCACGCGCACCACCATCGAGGCGATGGCGGCGACGCAGGGCCATACCCAATCGCTGCACACCAATGCGCTCGACGAGGCCCTCGCTTTGCCGACCGACTTCTCCGCGCGCATCGCCCGCAACACCCAGCTGTTCCTGCAGCAGGAGAGCGGCACCAACCGTATCATCGATCCCTGGGGCGGCTCGTATTACGTCGAGCGGCTGACGCAGGAGCTGGCCGCCAAGGCCTGGGGCCATATCCAGGAAGTGGAAGCGCTGGGCGGCATGGCCAAGGCCATCGAGGCCGGCGTGCCCAAGCTGCGCATCGAGGAAGCCTCCGCCAAGACGCAAGCGCGGATCGATGCCGGCCGGCAGTCGGTGATCGGCGTCAACAAGTACAAGCCAGTCGATGAGGCGCCGCTGGATGTGCTCAAGGTGGAGAACTCCACCGTGCGCCGGCTGCAAATCGACAAGCTGGCGCGACTGAAGAAGGAGCGTAGCCAGGCCGACGTCGACGTGGCGCTGACCGCGCTGACGCGTAGCGCGCAAGACGGCAACGGCAATTTGCTGGCGGTGGCCATCGATGCCGCGCGCGCCAAGGCCACCGTCGGCGAAATCTCCGATGCGCTGGAGAAGGTCTACGGCCGGCATCGCGCGGAGATCAAATCCATCACCGGCGTCTACAAGCGGGAGGCCTCCACCATGTCCAATCGCGTCGAGAAGGTGCAGGCGCTGATCGATGCGTTTGAAGACGCCGAGGGCCGCCGCCCGCGCATCCTGGTCGCCAAGATCGGCCAGGACGGCCACGACCGCGGCCAGAAGGTGATCGCCTCCGCCTTCGCAGACATCGGCTTCGACGTCGACATCGGGCCGCTATTCGCCACCGCCGACGAGGCGGCGCGCCAGGCGGTGGAGAACGACGTGCACATCCTCGGCCTGTCGTCGCTGGCGGCAGCGCATCTTACCGCGGTGCCAGAGCTGAAGGCCGCGCTAAAAAGCTCGGCCGTGACGACATCATGATCATCATCGGCGGCGTGGTGCCGCCGCAGGACTACGCCGAACTCTACAAGGCCGGCGCCGAGGCGATCTTCCCGCCCGGCACGGTGATCGCGGATGCGGCAGAGGAACTGATCCACAAGCTCAATGCGCGACTGGGGCACAGCGAGGCGGCAGAGTAGCGCGATGAAGCATGTGACGATTGGGATATTATGCAGGTTCACTTGCTATTCTTGAAATCCTTCGTCGAACGCCGCATCGCTGAATCCGGCAACTGACATGTTGCTAATGCCGCGCCCGTATCCTCCCACTGCACCGGTACTAAAATGTCCTTCCTCGTCCGCGCCTCCTTGCTGCTCGCCTGTTTCGCGCTCGCCGCGCCCGCCTTCGCCGCCCAGCCGAAACCGGATTTCGCGCTGAAAACAAAATCGCTCGATGCGTCGGTCATTCTGGACAAGAACGTCAAGGCCGATCCGGCGCTGGCGGCGAACTGCCTTGCCGAGGGCAAGAAATGGGTGGCAACCAGCCGCGCCGATGCCGACAAGGAGCGCAAGGCAACGCCGGACATGTTCCGCAACGGCGCCTGGACCGTCGAGCGCAGCTACGACACCCGCTCGGTGGTCGCCGACCGCTATGTCAGCATTGTCAGGAACGACTATACCAACACCGGCGGCGCGCATCCCAACACCGACCTCGACACCATCCTGTGGGACCGGCGAGCGGCCAAGCGCATCAGCATCCGGCCGTTCTTCACCGAGACCGCCAACAACGGACCGGCGCTGACTGCGATCCGCAATGCTGTCGTCGCTGCGCTCACCGCCGAGAAGAAGAAGCGCGGCATCGATCCGCGCGCCGACAGCGACTGGGCCAAGGGCATCGAGCCCAATCTGCTGAAGCTCGGCGCGGTGACGCTGGCGCCGTCGACCGAGGCCGGCAAGAGTTCGGGGCTGACGTTCCACTATCCGCCCGATGCCGTAGGCTCACATGTGGAGGGCGGCTATGTCGCCTTCGTGCCCTGGCCGGTGCTGAAGCCCTATCTGAGCGCGGAAGGCGTCGCGATCTTCGGCGGCGACCGGCCGAAGGGCGACGATGACGAGCCCTAGACCCATCGACATCATCGCGCTGGCGGCGGACGTGCGCGCGGGCTCGCGCGCGGCGCTGGCGCGCGCCATCACGCTGGTGGAAAGCCGCCGCGCCGATCATCAGGCCAAGGCGCGCGAACTGGTGCAGGCACTGCTGCCCGACACCGGCCGCGCCATGCGCGTTGGCATCACCGGCTCGCCCGGCGTCGGCAAATCGACGACGATCGACGTGCTCGGCATGTATCTCATCGCGCAGGGCCACAAGGTCGCGGTGCTAGCGGTGGATCCCTCCTCGGCGCGCACCGGCGGCTCGATCCTCGGCGACAAGACGCGAATGGCGCAGCTGTCGGCGTCCGAGGCGGCGTATATCCGCCCTTCGCCGTCCTCGGGCACGCTGGGCGGCGTCGCGGCGAAGACCCGCGAGGCGATGCTGCTGTGCGAGGCCGCGGGCTTCGACGTGGTGCTGGTGGAAACCGTCGGCATCGGCCAGTCGGAAACCGCGGTCTGCGACATGACCGACTTCTTTCTCGCTCTCATGCTGCCCGGCGGCGGCGACGAGTTGCAGGGCATCAAGAAGGGCCTGATCGAGCTCGCCGACATGATCGCCATCAACAAGGCCGACGGCGACAACCTCAAGCGCGCCACTATCACTGCCGGCGACTATCGCGGCGCGCTGCATATCCTGGCGCCGCGCAGCGAACACTGGCACCCACCGGTGCTGACCTATTCGGCGATGGCGGGCACCGGGATCGCCGAACTCTGGCAGAAGATCTGCGAGCATCGCACCGCGATGCTGGCCTGTGGCGATTTCGAAGCGCGACGGCGCCAGCAGCAGGTGAAGTGGATGTGGACCATGCTGGAGCAGCGCATGATGGCGCGGCTGCGCGCCGATCCCGCCATCCGCGCGCGGGTCAAACAGGTGGAGCATGAGGTGGCCGACGGTCGCATCACCCCGGCGTTGGCCGCCGAGCAGATAGCCACATTGCTGAAGGAGTGACATGACCGCTCCCCTGCGCATCCTGATCACCGGCTTCGGCCCCTTCCCCGGCGCGCCGGTCAATCCGACCCAGCCGCTTGTGGCGCGGCTGCAAAGACTGCGACGGCCGGCGTTCGCCGAGGTGGAACGCATCGCGCACATCTTTCCGGTGAGTTATGGCGCGGTCGATCGCGACCTGCCGCAACTGCTGGCCCAGCATCGGCCGCATGCGCTGCTGATGTTCGGCCTCGCTGCGCGCACGCCGTTCATCCGCGTCGAGACCCGCGCCCGCAATGCCGTCACCATGCTGTGGCCCGACGCCGCGCATACGCGGGTGCGGCAGGCCTGCATCGTGCCCGGCAAGGACGCGCAAAACTTCGGTCCGCACACCGCCAGGCTGCTGCGCGCGGCGCTGGCCAGCGGCGTCGACGTCCGCGCCTCGCGCGATGCCGGGCGCTATCTGTGCAACTATCTGAGCTGGCGCGGCATCGAGACCACAAGGCTGCCCGACGGCCCGCGGCTCGCCGCCTTCATCCACGTGCCGCTGCCGGCGCGCGATGCCGCCTCCAGGCGGATGACCGGGGAACAGCTGGTGGACGCCGGCGAAGCCTTGCTGCTGGAAATGATCCGGCTGACGCGGGCGCGGCTGCGGGAGGCCCGCGGAGGGAACTTGCCGGGACTCACTCCGGTATTTGCCTAAATCTTGCCAAGAACCTGAACAGGCGCCCTTGTTTGCGTGCGGCAGCCATGCAGATGGCTCGCTTGTGCACCGCAGCATGGATGGCCTAAGTGGCGCCTTCTCGAAAGGACGCCCGTTCGTGACCGACATCAATGCCGACGCGTGGGTATCTTCCACCCACCGCCCCATGGGGTTTCCCGAGTTCCTGCTGATGATCGCCGCGATCATGGCGCTGAACCCGCTGGCCATGGACATCATGCTGCCGGCGCTGCCGGAGATCGGCGCGGCGTTCCGCATCAGCGACGGCAACCGGCTGCAGCTGTTGCTGTCGGCGTTCCTAGTGGGCTTCGGGGTCGCCCAGTTCGCCATCGGCCCGCTGGCGGACCGGTTCGGCCGGCGGTCGATCCTGCTCATCGGCATGACCGTCTATTGCATCGCCAGCCTGCTGGCGATCGTGGCGCCGTCATTCGAAACCCTGTTGCTGGCCCGCGTGCTGCAGGGACTGGGCACCGCCGCCACCCGCGTCATCGCCACCTCGATCGTGCGCGACTGTTACACCGGCCGCCGCATGGCCAGCGTGATGTCGCTGGCGATGATGGTGTTCATCTCCGTGCCCATCATCGCGCCGTCATTCGGGCAAGCGGTGATGCTGATGACCCAGTGGCGCGGCATCTTCATCGTCCTGATGGTCTATGGCGTGCTGGCGCTGATCTGGAGCGCGCTGCGGATGCCGGAAACCCTGCCGCTGTCGGAGCGCAAATCGCTGGCAGTTCGCGATGTCCTCGGCGCCTACTGGACCACCATCTCGAACCGGCAGACGCTGGGCTATGCCCTGGCGGCCGGCGCGGTGCAGGGCTCGCTGTTCGGCTATGTCTTCATGTCGGAGCAGATCTTCACCGAGATCTATCACCTCGGGCATTACTTTCCGCTCGCCTTCGCCGGCGTCGCCCTCGGCATCGCCATCGCGGGCTTCATCAATTCGCGTTTCGTCGGCACGATCGGCATGCGGGTGATGTCCCATAGCGGGCTGGTCGCCTATGTCGCTGTCGGCGCGGCCATGCTCGCAGCGGCGAAGCTCAACTTCCTGCCGCTGGCGCTGTTCATGGCGCTGTCGGCGACGATGATGTTCACCTTCGGCCTGATGTTCGCCAACTTCACCGCCATGGCGATGGAGCCGCAGGGCCACATTGCCGGGACCGCCTCGTCGCTGTACGGCACCGTGACCACCCTGCTGGGAATCGGCATCGGCTACACCATCGGCCAAGCCTACAACGGCACGCTGTTGCCGTTCGCTACCGGCTTCTTCCTCTGCACCCTGGCGGCGCTGGCCGTCGTGGCGGTGGTGGAAAAGGGCCGCCTGTTCGCACCCCACAAGAGGGTGTGCTGACCGTCGCCATTATTGGCGACTCCCGGGTGAACCCGGAACCCGTTTGAACGTTGTCCATTTTTACCGGAGCGATCCGATGCCCTATGCGCTGTTCTGTGACGATGCCAAGTTGAGCAGGTCCTACCCCACCGAAGCCGACGTCTGGAAACTGGCGCGCGACAGCGGACTCGTGACCGACATCGAAACCAAGGCCGCACAGCCGACGCCGCGCCGCGTGCTCGACAACGACTACGAAATCCGGCCATGCGAGGCCGAGCCCGGCGAATGCCCGGAAAAGAACAAGGTCGCCGCGCGCGAAGAAAAAGACTTTCAGCTCGAGCTGAAATCGCCGAAGTCCGAGCCGAACGAAGATCTCAGCCCGCTGAAGCGTTCGGCCTGATCCCCCTCGCTGCCAACGCAGCGAGGTTTGTTTCTTGCGGACATCCGGGACAGGAGTGTCAATCCCGGCTCAGCTTGCGCTGATATCAAGCACCACTCGCGCCGGAACGTCGCCGCTTTTCAGGCGGTCGAACACCGAGTTGATCGCCGACAGCGGCTGCAGCTCTATGTCTGCCTTGACCTTGCCCTCGGCGCCGAACGCCAGTGCCTCGGCCATGTCGCCGCGGGTGCCGACGAACGAACCGCGGATGGTGATGCAGTTGGCCACCACGTCGAACAACGGGACCGGGAAATCGCCGGGCGGCAGACCGACCAGCACGCAGGTGCCGCGCTTGCGCGCCATGCCGATGCCCTGCTTGAAGGCGACGAGCGATGGCGCCGTGATCAGCACGCCATGGGCGCCGCCGCTGGTCCCCTTGCGCACCGCTTCCACCGCGTCAGGCGATTTGGCGTTGACCACCAGGTCGGCGCCGAGCTTGGTGGCGTGGGCCAGCTTGCGGTCGTCGATGTCGACAGCGCAGACCTGCAGGCCCATCGCCTTGGCGTACTGGATCGCGAGGTGCCCGAGACCGCCGGCGCCGGAAATCACCATCCATTCGCCGGGCCGGACGTCGGCCACCTTGATGCCCTTGTAGGTGGTGATGCCGGCGCAGATCAGCGGCGCGGCCTGCTGCGGGGTCAACCCATCGGGAATGTGCGCGACATAGTTGGGGTCGGCGATGATGTAGTCGGCGAAGCCGCCGTTCTTGGTGTAGCCGCCGAACTCCGCTTCGCCGCACACGGTTTCCCAGGCAGCCAGGCAATGCTCGCAGTGACCGCAGGCCGAATACAGCCATGGCACACCGATGCGATCGCCCTCCTTGACGATGGTGACGCCGGCGCCCACCGCAGCTACCCGTCCGATGCCTTCATGGCCGGGAATGAACGGCAGATTCGGCTTCAGCGGCCAGTCGCCGCTCGCCGCATGCAGGTCGGTATGACAAACGCCGCAGGCCTCGGTCTTCACCAGAATCTGGCCCGGACCGGGCGTGGGCACATCCCACTCCCGCAGTTGCAGAGGCTTGCCGAATTCTTCGACGACGGCGCATTGCATCTTAAGTGCCATGACGATGTCCTGTTCAGAGAGTGAGCGGAATGGACAATGCGACGCCTGCGCATCGCCCGATGAAAGGAACCTTGCGCAACGGCGCTACAGCGGTGCGTCAACGATGTTGATGCGAACCAGCTTCTTGTTGACGAAGGCCTGGATGCCCATGTCGCCCAGTTCGCGGCCATAGCCGGAATTCTTGATGCCGCCGAACGGCAGTTCGGCGTCCGACCAGGAGATATTGTTGATGAACATCATCCCGGTCTCGACCCGGCTCGCGACGCGCTTGCCGCGCTCGATATCCCCCGTGAAGACCGACCCGCCGAGGCCGAAGTCGGAATCGTTGGCCAGCGCAATCGCCGCGTCCTCATCCTTGACCCGGAAGAACATCGCCACCGGACCGAAGAACTCATCGCGAAAGGCCGGATTGGCGGGCGCCACATCGGTCAGGATCGTCGGCTGCATGTAGGCGCCAACGCGATCGACGCGCTTGCCGCCCATCGCCACCTTGGCGCCGTTGGCGACCGCAACGTCGACTTGGCCGAGCAGCTCCACCAGTGCGCCTTCCGACGACATCGGGCCGAGCGTGGTCTTTTCATCCAGCGGATCGCCGGCCTCGAGCGCGCCCAGCGCCAGCTTGAACTTTTCGAGAAACGCATCGGCGACGCTGTCGACGACGATGAAGCGCTTGGCCGCACAACAGGTCTGGCCGGTGTTGTACATGCGGCCCCACAGCGCCCATTTGACGGTATGCTCCATGTCGGCATCGTCGAGCACGATGAAGGCGTCGCTGCCGCCGAGCTCCATCGACGACGGCTTGAGGTTCTGCCCGGCGCGCGCGGCGATGCTGCGGCCGGCCGGCACGCTGCCGGTCAATGCCACGCCCTTGATGCGGCGATCGTCGATGACGCGGTCCGACTGGTCATGGGTGACGAACAGGTTGGTGTAGAGCCCGGCCGGCGCGCCGGCGTCGATCCACAACTGTTCGAAGTCGATGGCGCATTGCGGGACATTGCTCGCATGCTTCACCACCAGCACATTGCCGGCCATCAGATGCGGACCGGCGACGCGAGCGAGTTGATAGCAGGGGAAATTCCACGGCTCCACGCAGAAGATCACGCCGATCGGCGTGCTTTCCATATGGGCCTCGCCGGCGGTCGGATGCAGCGGCTGCGGCGCCAGGAAGCGCTCGGCATTCTCTGCGTAGTAAGACAGGATGCTCGAACTGAACTCGACCTCGCCGCGCGCCTCATGGATGCGCTTGCCCATTTCCAGGGTCAGCGTGCGTGCATAGAGGTCGGCCTTCTCGTGCAGCAGCTCGGCCGCCCTGGCGACAATCACCGCGCGCTCGGCATAGGTCTTGCGCCGCCACATCTCGTAGCACTGCGCGGCCTGTGCCAGTTTCTGCTCGAGCTGCGCGTCCGTCAGCGGTTCGAATGTCCTGAGGACTTTTCCGGTGGCGGGATTGAGACTCTGATAGGCCATGGCTGTTCTCGTTACTGTTGTCGTGCGACTGGGACGCCTGCGCGGCGGGAACCACGCGACACTGTCTTGGCTATCCGGGAGAGAATTGCTGGGGGACGCTTGCTGAACCTCTGATGGCTCTGTCTGGAGCTCGTGCGTCCAGATAATCCGCGCGCTCGCGGCCGTCGTTGTCCCAGATCAACATTCAGGGATCACGACATCGACCGGCGGATCGCGGAACACGCCGCTGAGGGCGATCGCAGGGTTAACCCTACTGTCACAATCGCGTGCGCGCGCCCTCGCCTGCGCGATCGCGCCGCTGCATTCTGGGTTAGGTCAGCTTGCGGAAATCCTGCTTCCGCCGGGAGCCACGCCATGGACGTCAACCGCCGCCATCTGCTCAATGCCTCCGTCGCGGGGTTGACCGCGGGCGCGCTCGCCGCCGCAACGACCGACGCTGCACGCGCGGCGCCGCTGACCTCGACGATGGGCCGCGACGTCACGCAATACGGCGTGCGGCCGAACAGCCCCGACGACCAGACGCGCAACCTGCAGCGCGCCATCGACGACGCCGCGCGCGCGCAGGCGCCGCTGGCGCTGCCGCCCGGGATCTATCGCACCACGTCGCTGAAACTCTCGAACGGATCGCAACTGGTCGGCGTGCGCGGCGCGACCAGACTGGCGTTCAACGGCGGCGCGTCGCTGCTGGAGAGCCAGGGCGCCGATCACATCGGCATCAGCGGCATCACGTTCGACGGCGGCAGCATCAAGCTGCCGGCGCGGCGCGGGCTGCTACACTGCCTCGGCGGGCGCGACCTGCGCATCAGCGACTGCGAGATCACCGGCAGCGGCGGCAACGGCATCTGGTTGGAAAACGTCGCGGGTGCCATCAGCAACAATATCCTCACCAACATCGCCGGCACCGCCATCGTGTCATTCGACGCGCGCGGCCTGATCGTGGCGCAAAACACCATCCTCGGCACCAACGACAACGGCATCGAGATCCTGCGCACCGCCATCGGCGACGACGGCACGCTGGTGATCGACAACCGCATCGAGGACATCAAGGCCGGGCCCGGCGGCTCCGGCCAGTACGGCAACGCCATCAACGCATTTCGCGCCGGCAATGTGATCGTGTCGGGCAACCGCATCCGCAACTGCGACTACTCGGCAGTGCGCGGCAATTCGGCGTCGAACATCCACATCTCCGGCAACAGCGTCAGCGACGTTCGCGAGGTCGCGCTGTATTCCGAATTCGCCTTCGAGGGCGCGGTGATCTCCGGAAATACGGTGGACGGCGCGGCGGTCGGCGTCTCCGTATGCAACTTCAACGAGGGCGGCCGCATTGCCGTGGTCCAGGGCAACATCATCCGCAACCTGATCCCGAAGCGGCCGGCCGGCACCAAGCCCGACGACGACGCCGGGATCGGCATCTATATCGAGGCCGACAGTTCGGTGACCGGCAATGTGATCGAGAACGCGCCGTCGTTCGGCATCGTCAGCGGCTGGGGCAGGTATCTGCGCGACGTCGCCATCTCCGGCAACGTGATCCGCAACGCCTTCATCGGCATCGGCGTCTCGGTGGCCCAGGGGCCGGCACCACGCTGGTGACCGGCAACATGATCTCCGGCGCGCCGCGCGGCGCGGTGGTCGGCCTCGACCATGCCCGGCCGGTGACGCCGGACCTCACCGCCGACGGCGCGCAGCGCTATGCGCAGGTGGCGCTGGGCAACAACGCGGTCCGCTGACGGACCGCGCCGCCGTTAAATGGCGTTGCGCAGGATCGGGTAGCGCTCAAGCAGCACCAGCGGCTCGAGCAACTTCTGCCAGTCGGCCTCGGACTCGGACGCCTGGTCGGCGACAGTAGCCCTGGCCAGCGGGGCGAGCGCGATCTGCGCCTCGCGGGTCGGCTCGACAGCGGAAGCGATCGCATCGGGCTGCAGCGGCGGCGACGGGGCCCGCGCGACCAGAGGGACGTTGCGGAGCTCGGAGGGCTGCAAAGCGCGCGGACGCGGCTCCTCGTACAGCACGGTGCCGTGATAGGCCGGAGTGCTGCCGAGACGATCCAGCCATGACGGGGTGTTGCGGGCGGCTTCTGCGGTAGCGAGGCCGCGCCAGGTCTCTACCGCCGCCTTGGCTTCCCGGATGTTGTCGAGAAAGTCGGCTTCGCTGTGGAAGCGCCGCCAGCGGCCGCTCTCGAACAGATCGGTGAGATAGTCCAGCCGGCGTTCGGCAAGTGCGCGCCAGCGTTCAATGATCTCGCGCCCGTGAACCGGCGCGTGTCGTTGCGTCATGAAAGTGCTCGAAAAGAGGGAAATGGACGCAAAAGCAACGACGAATCAACAAACTGAATGGAGCGAGTTTCTGTGGACAAGTTCGCGGCGTCCAGCAAAATGTGTTCAATTCTGCACAGTGTCGACACGAAAGGGCCCTGAAGTCTCGATGGCACCGGCACTTCGCCAGTCAACCCGTCCGACCGAATGGCAGCTGACCAGAGCATGGTTAACTTGGCGTTAACGCAGCGGCCAAGTGTTCAGGTGAGATATTCGGGCCTTGCGACACCGGCACGACGGCGAGAAGAAACCGCGACACAAGTGCCAAATACGAAAGACCCGCCCGGGGGGACAACCGGGCGGGTCAAGCCGTATCGGACGCTGGGGTGGATGGGCGCTCGCGCCGGATACGGCCTCGTTGGGGAGGGATTGCCGCTCCCACACAGATCAGTCGCGCGCACGCTTGGGCACGTTCAAAGCGGCGCGAATAATTTTAACGAATTCGGCCTGCGGCCATCCGCGCATTATCGCGCAGCCGACGCATCCGAGGCCATCGACGGCGCGGCCTGCTCGAGCGCGCGGGTGGCTGGCGCCGGCTGTGGATCTGACACCGGTGCCGGTGACGGCGGCGCTGCGGCAACGACCGGCGTCGCGGACGGCACGGCCGATACCGCGCCATAGGCGTCGGCGATGCCGGCGCCGAACAGGTCGTCGCGGCCGGGCGCGCCGAGATCGCGCGCGGTCTGCATCAGGATGGCGCGCAGCTCCTCCGGCTTGAGCGCCGGGTTGCGCTCCAGCATCAGCGCCGCGAGGCCGCTGATGTAGGCCGCGGAGAACGAGGTGCCCGAGATCATCTGGTACTTGTTGTCGGGCGCCGGCAGAAAGATGTCGACGCCCGGTGCTGCGACGGCGATGTGACGGCCGCGGGTCGAGGCCGCGAACAGCCGGTCAGAGGCGTCGGTGGCGCTCACCGCGATGACACCGGCATTGGCGGCGGGATACAGCGGCGGCGATTTCGGACCGGCATTGCCGGAGGCAGCCACCAGCACAATGCCCCTGCCCGCCGCGGCAGTCACCGCGCGGTCCACCAGCGCATCCTGCGGACCGGCGAAACTCATATTGATCACCCGCGCGCCGTGGGACGCAGCATGGTCGAACGCCTTGACCAGGACGAACGACGTGCTCTCGGCGCCACCTGACTTCTCAGTAGCGCCCTGCCCGCCGCCGAAGGCACGGATGGCGAGGATGCGGGCGCGCGGCGCGCTGCCCATCAGGCGGCCATGGGCCACGATGGCGCCGGCGATGCCGGTGCCGTGGACGTGAGCGCCTTCCTTGCTGCCGAGCGCATCGAAGGTGCCGGCGATGGCGCCCACCAGTTCGGGATGGGCAACGTCAATCCCGGAATCGATCACCGCGACGGTGACGTCGCCGCCGAGCGCCAGCCGATGCGCCTCGGGCAGCCGCAGTTTGGCCAGCGCATACTGCGCCGGATCGCCTTCAACCGGCGCCGGGCCGCGGGCCTGATCCTGCAGCATGTAGCGGAAATTCGGCTGCACCGCGCGCACGCCGGCGTCGGTGCGCAACTGGCTCTGCACCGCGTCGACGGATCGTCCATCGGCGATGCGGAACAGACCGACGGTGGCGCCGATCAGCGGAAAATTCTGCGCGCCGAGTCGTGTCAGGCGATAGCGCCGCGCCAGCGCGTCGATCTGTGCATCGCTGAGCGCGCCATCGAGTTCGGCGACGATCTGGCCGGGGACGCTGCGCGAATTGACGGCGCTGACGCCGGCGTTGCGGCGCGCGGCGCCGGCATTCTGGCTGCGCCGCGGCGGACCGCCGGCGCCACCGCGGTCGGCGGCGAGGGGCCCGTCCCGGCACGCGCCGCTGGCGTCGCGATTGGCGGCGGCACAGCCAGGATAGGTGTTGGGCGAATAGCGCACATCGCCGATGGACGGCCGGGCGATCCTCGGTAGCACCACCGGCACCCGGCCCGGCATGGTGGGCCTCACCGCCACCGAGGGGATGCCGATACGTCCTGGCGTTGCGGCCATCCCGACGCCTGCGCGTCCGGCGATATTGGCCACGCCACCGCCGGCGATGTTGGGATTGGCCCGCGCCGCGACGTTCGGCGCGATGCCGGGAACCCGCGAGCCGATGTTGATGGTGGGCGAGCGCATCATGCCCTGCGCATGTCCGGCGCTACCGGCCAGCAGCAGCGGCAGGGCGGCGACAAGCGCTACGGAGATCCGACGCAGCGGCAAGCGCCGGCCGGTGTCATGATGGTCGGCCATGGGACTTCCTCGCACGCACATCGCGCCTTCCGACGGACAGGGTCGGTCGCCGACGCCGGTTTACTGCGCTGCAACCGCCAGGCTGATGATCTTCTCGTTCTGCAGCCGGCCCATCAGCGCGGCCAGTTCGTCCTTCGACATCGCCTTGTCGCCCAACTGCAGCCGGAACATGCCGCCCTTGGCGCCATCGACGATCGACGCCTGGTAGCTGTCGAGGAAGGCGGTGATATCGGCCACCTTGGCATCCGGGGCAAAGCGCACCAGCGCATAGGGTCGCGCATCGATCGGCTGGCGATCGGCCTTCGGGGCCGATGCGGTCTGGAACGTGCCCTGCTGCTTCATCAGTACGGCGCCGATGACGCCGGCCTGCACCAGCAGCGCCAGCGCGCCGACCGCGGCGGCAGTCGCCAGCGTGCGCGGCGACAGCCGGGCAAAGAAGCCGGCGACCCGCGCCGAAATGTTGAACGACGCATAGGACTCGCGCGCCGGCTCCGCATCGATCGCCGCGAACAGCTTCTGCATCGCCCGCGACGACGGTGCGCCGAGGCTTTCGTTGAGCAGGATGGTCTCGGCATATTCTTCCCGGATCGCCGCATACTGCCGGGCCAGTTCGGGATCGCGGGCCAGCGCCTCGTCGACGCGCCGCGTATCGCGGGCATTCAGCGTGCCGGCCGCATGCCACGGCAGCAGCGCCTCGATCTCGCCGGGTGCCGTCTCGGCCTCGATCTTCTTGTTCGTCGCCATCATGGCCAGCCTCGCTCCACGCCGGCTGCCTTGAGCAGATCGGCCAGTTTCTTGCGCGCGTAAAACAACCGCGTCTTCACAGTATTTTCGGGAATTCCGACGATCTCTGCGACTTCTTCCACCGACTTCTCGTGGTAGTAGACGAGATCGACGATCTCCCGATGGTCCGGCGAAAGCGCGGTCAGGCACTTGCGCAACGCAACGCTGGTATCCTTCTTCTGCACCGTCACTTCCGGATCGTCGGAGGTATCCTCAATCGCGTTGGCGGTCTCGTCGTCCAGTTCGGCATCCTTGCGCTTGCGCAGCGCCGACAATGCCTTGAACCGCGTGATCGCCAGCAACCAGGTCGACACCGCGGACCGGCCCTCGAATTTGCCGGCCTGACGCCACACGTCGAGAAACACCTCGCTGATCAAGTCTTCCGCAATCTGCTCGTTCCGGACCAACCGAAGCCCGAAACGAAAAATCCGCACATGATGCCGGCCATAAAGAACCTGCATCGCAAGCCGGTCGCCTTGTGCGATCCGCGCGATCAGGACGTCATCCGAGGTCGCCTGTGTCGCAGTCAATGGCCGTCTCGTCAGGTTGGTCGGAATGAAAGCATCGAAGGTTCGAACAGCAAGGCAAAATCTTCTCAAATTACAAGAACCGTCCGCGGTGTCTGTGACCCAGCGCACACAGGCCGCCTGGTCGGGCGCTTCAGCCCTTGAATTTCGCCATGCTATCACATCCGGCCTGGATCCCCCATCCGGCGGACCGTCCGGCGAACCTGGCCCGCCGTGCGGCGCGGCCCCGCGCAACGGGCGGTATGGCGCTCTGTGGGCCGAAAAGCACAATGCCGCCAAGCGCAATTCATGCTCAGCGGCACTGCTTCAACTCTGGACCCTGCAATCCCCAGCAAAGGGTAGTCTGCGCCGGCCGAAAAAGGTTCAGCGTCGAAGGAATTCCATCCGGATGCTTTCGGCGCGGCCGTCGGGACGCAACCGGCTGGCCGACGCCCTTGGCCTGAAACCTTGCGTCAGTCGTGGACCTCTACCCCCATACAGTTGAAAAAGCGGAAAATGTCTTTTGAAACAAACGAGGTAACCGCGATGGGCCGAATGTCCTGCGCCGGCCAAAGATACCAAACCTAAAGGCTTGCCGTTTACGGTAACGGTATTGCATCCCTCAATGGCGAGACCATGCCGACGGCTCATCACATCCTCCAGAACGCGGTGGACGGCGGTGTCGAGACGGCGCCAGCCGTCTTGACACCCGACGTTCTCAGGCGGCGCACGCATCGGCGACGCCACCTGCTGGAGATGATTGCCGCCTCCTACCTGGTCGACGTCGTTCTGCTGTTGCTCTACGCCGCTGCCGGCACCGTGCCGGCTTCGGTTGCCGCGGCCTATGCTGCGTGCGGCGCGGCTTTCGTCGCGGTGTTCGGCACCATGTCGGAAACCGGATTCAACGACCGCTTCCGCGACCATTATCTGGTCTGCCCGCAGGCGATCGCCGGCTCGCTGCAGATCATGGCCTTCATCTATCTCGCGCCCGAGGTGGGGGCACTGTTCATCTGCACCCAGTTCATCGTCATCAGCTTCAGCTCGCTGCGGACGACCTTGCCGCAAAGCGCGGCGTTGTGGACGCTGGTCGGCGGAGGTCTGGCGGCGCTGTTTCTGATCGACGACCTGCGGGTGGGGCTGCCGCACGGCACCCTGTTCGAACGCCTAGTGACGGTGCTGATGCTGGCGACCACCACCGGGCGCTGCATGTTCATCGGGATTTTCGCCAGCTCGCAAAGAGCTTCGCTGTACCGACGCGGCGTGGAGTTGACCGTCGCCAACCGCAAAATCGAGGAGCTCGCCGAACTCGACGAACTGACCGGTTCGTTCAACCGGCGCTGCATCATGCGCATGCTGGACGACGAGATCGGGCGCGCGCAGCGCATCGGTGTCCCGTGCTGCGTCGCGCTGATCGACCTCGACTGGTTCAAGCGCATCAACGACACCTACGGACATCCGACCGGCGACGAGGTGCTCAGGACCTTTGCCATCACCGTCTACGCAAACATTCGCAGCTCCGACAGGTTCGGCCGTTACGGCGGCGAGGAATTCCTGCTGGTACTTCCCGATACGCCCCACGAGACGGCGGTCCAGATACTGGATCGCCTGCGCGCCCTCATTACTGTGCTGGACTGGAGCGCGTTTTCCGACGGGATGAGCGTCACCATCTCGGCCGGGATTGCTAGACTCGACCCCGACGACACCGCCGATACGTTGCTTGCACGCGCCGACCGTGCCCTTTATGCAGCCAAGAAGCAGGGACGAAATCGTATTGCCAGTGCCTGATTATTTTTTCGCTATCGCCGGCAGGGAACGTCGCCGGTGCCAATTGCAAAGCTCTAGGACAGAGTCATGAAGTCGAAATCCGCCGCCAATCTGCTCGATGAGCTTCAGAACACGCTCGCCCACGGCACGGTGGCGCGCCGGGTCGAAACGTTGCGCCGGGTCACCGACCTATTTCTCGACCACGCCGTGGAATGCTCGCCTGAGCAGATCGCCGTCTTCGACGACATCTTCGGCTGCCTGCTCGAACATATGGAAGCCTGCGCCAGGACCTTGCTGGCCGAGCGGCTGGCTCCGATCGCCGACGCGCCACCACGGGCCATCCGCACGCTGGCCTTCGACGATGCGATCGAAGTCGCCGCACCGGTGCTTTCGCAATCGGTGCAGCTCGATGAGAGTTCGCTGATCGAGAACGCCCGCACCAAGAGCCAGCAGCACCTGCTGGCGATTTCGATACGCAAGGTGTTGAGCGGCGCCGTGACCGACGTGCTGGTCGCGCGCGGCAACGAGGAAGTGGTCAAGAGCACGGTCGGCAATCCCGGCGCGCAAATCTCTGAACAGGGTTATACGACGCTGCTGTCGCGCGCCGAACGCGAGGACGGCTTTGCCATCTGCATCAGCATGAAGACCGAGATTCCGCGACATCATTATCTGAAGCTGGTTGCCAAGGCCTCCGCTTCGGTGCGCGCGCGGCTCGAGGCGGCCAATCCATCGTCGTCCGCCGACGTATCGCAGGCGGTGCATGAAGTGGCGCGGCGCGCCCGTTCGGCGCCCTCGGCGCTGCCCCGCGAGACCACCATTGCCCACGGCCTGGTGCGTTCGCTGTATGAGGACGGCCGGCTCGACGAATGCCAGGTGGCGACCTTTGCCGAAGCCAACAAGTTCGACGAAACCAATGCCGCCATCGCCTGCCTCGCCCATGTGCCGGTGGCCGTAGCCGAAACCATGATGATCGAGTCCCGCAACGAGGGGATCTTCATCCTGTCCAAGGTCGCGGGCTTTTCCTGGCCGACAGTGCAGGCCATCGTCCGGATGCGGCAGCACCTGGCCGGTGCCGATCCGCACGAGGACGAAGACGACCGCGAGACCTATGAACGGCTGCGGCTCTCGACCGCGCAGCAGGTGCTGCGCTTCCAGCGTATGCAGCAGAGTGCATCGAAGACCCCGGCCTGATCGCCGCGGCCTCCCTATCTGCGCGAGCCCACCTGCAGATTTTTACGCCAACGCCCTTGGCGAGATTTTCAACGCGCAGGGTTTGGGTTAGAATTTGATTCTGGCGCGGCCCACGCCTCCCTCCCCCGCTCGGGAAAGTAGAATTCATACAGGGTACATCGATCGCAAACCGACTGTTCGAGCCAAAGCAAAGGGGGATTGCGAAGACCGCTCGCGATGGAAGGTTTTCGATGAGACTATCCGCGCCTATTTATTTCTTGAAGCGCAAGGCGAAGCTGCTGGCTCGCGAACGTGCCATTCCGTTGCACGACGCGCTCGATCGCATAGCCAGTCAGGAAGGCTTTGGCGGCTGGAGTTTGCTTGCCGCCCGGCATGCCGCCGGTTCCCCCGCTGCAAAGCTGTTCGCGCAATTGGCGCAAGGCGATCTTCTGCTGGTCGGCGCGCGGCCCGGCCACGGCAAGACGCTGATGGCGCTCGAACTGGCCATTGAGGCGATGAAGTCCGGCCACCGAGGTGTCTTCTTCACGCTGGAATATACCGAGAAGGATATCCTGAATCGGTTCGATGCGCTCGGCGTCAAACCTGCACAATTTGCCAGCCAGTTCACCTTCGATTGCTCCGACGCCATCAATGCCGACCACATCATTCAGATACTGCAATCGGCACCATCGGGTACGCTGGTCGTCATCGATTATCTGCAACTGCTCGATCAAAGGCGCGAAAGCCGGCCTCTGGCCGAGCAAGTGATCGCGCTAAGGTCATTCGCGCGGGCGCGCGGACTGATGGTCGTTTTCGTCTCCCAGATCGATCGCAGCTACGATCCCGCCAGGAAGCCCTATCCCGACATGCAGGATGTGCGGCTGCCCAACCCGCTCGACCTGACGCTGTTCGACAAGACATGTTTTCTGAACAATGGCGGCAGCCGGTTGCAGGCGGCCATTCCGCAGCCCGGATGAGCTGTTGCGACATCGGGGCGGCCCATCGATATGGGCTGCCCGGATGCCCTCGCCGGGCTGCGCCGGAGCTTCAGTATTTCAACAATCTGGCGCCGGCGAGCGCGCCGACCGCAGTGACCAATGCGGTCGCCAGCGTGTACCAGGTGGCCACGAACAGCGGCGAGTCGTCGACGCAATGCGCGGCATAGAGCGTTGCCGCCAGCCCCGCCGACAGCAGGCCGGCCAGCGCCCCGGCCAGCGCCGGCTGCGCCGGCGCGCCATGGCGTAGCGCCAGCAGCGTCGCGGCGAGGATCGGCAGCGACAGCACGGGAATCGCGGTGAGGCACAGCATGGAATTGCGGCCCACCAGCCGCGCCATCATCGGCATGCGCTGGGGCAACATCATCTCGGCGACAATCGCGATGACCAGGATGAATGGCGACAGCAGCAACAACCAGATCCAGCGTCCCAGCACCGCCTCCGGCCGCGACAGATGCAGGCTGATCACGATGGCCGGAATCGCCAGCGCCAAGGTCACCACGAATTTGAGGTCGAAGAACGGATTGCGCATCGCGGTCATGAAATTCGGACGGAAGCCGAGGGTGACCAGCAGCATTGCCGCCGCGACCGGTAACGCCACCAGCAAGGCCATCGCCAGCACGGTGCCGACGGGGAAGGCGCGGGACTCGTTGTCCGCGGCCAGGGTCTGGATCAGGCGATCGGTATCCATCGTCATTCCTTCCGCAACTTCGCCGCGAGGCTGGCCAGCCCGCGATGCAGCGCCACCCGCACCGCGCCTTCGCTCATGGTCAGCTTCGCAGCGGTCTCCCGGATCGAGGCGCTGTTCACCGCGATCGACTGCAGCACATCGCGCTGTCGCGCCGGCAGCGCCTCGAGATGCCCCGCGATCTCGCCCACCGGCAAGGTCTCGGCCACCGGCTCGCTCGGCAGCACTTCGGCGAAATCGTCGATATTGACGAACACCCGACGGCCGCGGCGGCGCAGCGCATCGATCAGCTTGTTGCGGGCGATGGCGAACAACCACGGCGCGAACGGCGCCTCGGCGTTCCACGTCTGCCGCTTCAAATGTACTGCCAGCAAGATCTCCTGCACGATGTCCTCGGCCTGATCGGGAGGTTGCCCGGCACGCGCCAGTCCGCGGCGCGCACCCGCGCGCAGCACCGGCGTCACGGCTTTGAGAAGACGGTGGTAAGCGATGCTGTCGCCTGCATTGGCCGCCAGCATCAGGTCCGTCCATTCGTCGTCGCGTCCGTGCAAGCGCCCTCACAAACTGTTCGGCTCGGCCATCGATTTGTTACACCCCCGATGAAGAAAAAGGGCACGACAGTTCTCCTAGCACTGTTCCCCACGTCTTGCTCGCGCGTTGATTCCAAAGCCGAATTTTGCCGGCCCCGGTTTCGCTGCCGCGTTTTTGCCGGACTCTCCCGAAGATTCCCTTTTTTGCCCCGCTGTGAACACGCCCGCAGTCTCCCTTGGCGCCGTTGGGGACGGACATTTTGGGGAGACATCCATGACCATCGCAACCAGCGGGCGCTCGGCGCTGATTCTTGCAGCAGGACTGTGGCTCTGCGTCGCCGGACCGATGCACGCGACCGAATCCGATGCCAGCCCGGCCGATTCGTCGGCGAAGGCCGATGGTGCAACGGGCAAGCCGATCGCGCTGAACAAGTTCGCCAAGCCGCACCACACCCGCAAGACCGCCAAGGCCGCGAAACCCGACAAGGCGGCGAAGGCCGCCGCGACGACGAATTCCGACGCCAAGAACGTCGAGAACGCCAAGAGCGTCGACACCAACAGCACCAATCCGATGCCCCCGCGGTCGCCAACGCCAACGCTCAGTTGCCCGCGGATGCACCGGCCGAAACGCCCCAGTCCGTATCGGCCAAGGCCGACAGCGTGTTCAAGGGCATCGGTGGCGCCCCCGCCGTGACAGAACCTGCCGCCGACCCGGGCGCGCAGGTGGTGGCAGCCGATCAGCTCAACGAGCTCGATCGCGCCATCACCGACGACAAGCCGGCTTTAGCGGGCGACAAGCCGGCCTTGACCCTCGCCTCCGCGACCATCGATGCACCCGTGGTGGTGAGCCAATCGAACAGCACGACGCTCGAGCAGACCTCGCTGATCGGCAAGATCTTCATCGCCTTCGGCGGCCTGCTGACGCTGGCCTCCGCGGCACGGATGTTCATCGCCTAGAATTTTCGGGACCCGGATGCGGCGCATCCGGGTCCCTCCCCTTGAAGCTCATCCCGCCAACGGGCACATTGCGCGCGGCCACTCGGCCGTCAGAACAATGCGGGATGAAACATGAGCAGCTTCGAACACATCATCGTCGAACGTACCGGTGCCGTCGCGGTGCTGCGCCTCAACCGTCCGAAGATGCTCAACGCCCTGTCGTTCGGCGTATTCTCCGAAATCAAACTCGCGATCGACGCGCTCGAGGCCGATGACGCCGTCGGCTGCATCGTGCTGACCGGCAGCGAAAAGGCATCGCCGCGGGCGCCGACATCAAGGAGATGCAGCCGAAGAGCTTCATCGACATGTTCAGCAGCGACTTCACCCAGATCGGCGGCGACCGCGTCGCCACCTGCACCAAGCCGACCATCGCCGCGGTGAGCGGCTATGCGCTGGGCGGCGGCTGCGAACTGGCGATGATGTGCGACATCATCATCGCCGCCGACACCGCGAAATTCGGCCAGCCGGAGATCACGCTGGGCACCATTCCCGGCATCGGCGGCACCCAGCGCCTGACCCGCGCCATCGGCAAGTCCAAGGCCATGGACCTGTGCCTCACCGGCCGCATGATGGACGCCGCGGAAGCTGAACGTTCGGGGCTGGTCAGCCGCATCGTGCCGGCGGACAAGTTGATGGAAGAGGTCATGGCGATGGCTGAGAAGATCGCCGGCATGTCGCGGCCGGTTGCGACTATGGCCAAGAGCGCCGTCAACCGCGCCTTCGAAACGCCGCTGACCGAGGGCCTCAAGGTCGAGCGCGACCTGTTCCACGCCACCTTCGCCCTGGAGGATCGTTCAGAAGGCATGGCGGCGTTCATCGAGAAGCGCAAGCCGGTCAACAAGAACCGCTGAGCTTCTGCTGCAACCGCAGGGTGGGTCAGGCGCGCTTGCGCCGTAACCCACCGGTGTGGCTTTGGCTGTCATCGCGCGCGGATGGCGGGTTACGCGCTTCGCGCGAACCCACCCCGCGGCTGTTGCGCTAAAATCGCCCTGTCATGAATGTCTGGCAGAGACACGCCAGCCATGGCTGAGGCGCCCGAACGGTTGCCGGCAGACGTCGATACCATCCCCAAGCCTGGTCCCGACGATGTGGCGACGACGCCACACACGGCAGGAAACGGTGCGGGTTTATTGTCGCATTCCCCGCCTCCGCCGTTCGCCGTAGGGTCCTGACTCATCAAGCAAATCGGAGCCGCGAAATGCCCTGTGGGGAACCGCACGCGAAGCCCGGCTTGTGCGCCGGATGGTTTGCCTGACAAGGCAACGCCCTCTAAACATCAATTGACGTCGGCGGGGGCAGATGTCGGAATTGTTCAGGATCACATGGTGCGTCATCACGAGAGATCAGGCCTCGCCGGACGGCGCGTGCCGCGAATGGGCATCACCATCAGGGCACTGACGCTCGGCGTCTCCGCTTTGGCCGCAATGTCCGCCACCACCGCGGCACAAGCCGAGACCGTGGCGGAAGCACTGGCCAAGGCCTACCAGTCCAACCCGCAGCTCAATGCCGAGCGAGCCCGCCAGCGCGCCACCGATGAAGGCGTGCCGCAGGCGATGGCCGGCTACCGGCCGCAGGTGGCCGCGACCCTGGGCGTCGGCCTGCAGGCGGTGCGCAACCTGTTGCCCGACAACACCATCCAGGGCGCCACCCTGAAGCCGTGGACCATCGGCGTCACCGTGACGCAGACCCTGTTCAATGGCTTCAAGACCGCCAACAGCGTGCGCGTCGCCGAATTTCAGGTGCAGTCCGGCCGCGAGGCGCTGCGCAACGTCGGCCAGGGTGTGCTGCTCGATGCGGTCACCGTCTACACCAACGTGCTCGCCAACCAGTCGCTGGTGGAGGCGCAGCGCGCCAACGTCGCCTCCTTGCGCGAGACCCAGGGCATCGCCCAGAAGCGGCTCAATGCCGGCGACGTGACGCCCACCGACCTGTCGCAGGCCGACGCGCGGTTTGCCCGCGGCCAGGCCGACCTCAACGCCGCCGAGGTCAGCCTGGCGATCAGCCAGGCCACCTATGCGCAGATTGTCGGCAATCTTCCGTCGCGCCTCAGCCCCGCCGAGCCGGTCGACCGGCTGCTGCCGCGCAGCCGCGAAGAGGCCACCGCGCAGGCCTTCAAGGCCAATCCCGCGGTGCTGGCTGCCGGCTACGACGTCGACGTCGCCACCACCACCATCAGCGTTGCCGAGAGCAGCCTGTATCCGACCGTCACCCTGCAAGGGAGCGCCAGCCGCTCCAACGATACTGACCAGACGCTGGGTACCAAACGCACCGACCAGGCCTCGATCCTCGGCCAGGCCACGGTGCCGATCTATGACGGCGGCCTCGCCGCAGCGCAGACCCGTCAGGCCAAGGAACTGTCGGCGCAAAGCCGCCTGGTGCTCGAACAGGTGCGCAACCAGGCGCGCACCGCCGCCATCGGCGCCTGGGTGTCCAACGAGGGCGCCAAGGCCGCGGTCGCTGCCGCTGAGGCTGAGGTGCGCGCCGCCGGCGTTGCGTTGCAGGGCGTGCAGCGCGAGGCCCAGGGCGGCCAGCGTACCACCGTCGACGTATTGAACTCACAACAGGACCTGGTGTCCGCCAAGGCGCGGCTGATCGGCGCGCAGCGCGACCGCGTCATCGCCTCCTACCAGTTGCTGGCGGCGGTCGGAAAGCTTGACGTCCGGACGCTCGGCCTCAACACGCCGGACTACCTGCCGGAAGTGCACTACCATCAGGTCCGCGACGCCTGGCATGGCCTGCGCACGCCGTCGGGGAAGTAGCGGCGTCTCCAGGTTGATCGAGACCTTCAAGGAAGCGCACCGCAAGTCCTGATCGCGCTTCCGCGGAAATGCGCCCTCTGGTAATCTGACACTCCCGGAGAATAACCAGGAGTGAGAATCAGGTGAGGATCGCATGATGAAGACATGGACTCTCGGCTGCGCCATGGCGCTGCTCGCTTGCACAACCGCCGGCGCGCAAGACTGGACCAAATCCAAGTGGGGCCCCGACGACGAGATCGGCGCCGCCAACTACATGAAGCCGGAACTGGTGCTGAAGGCGGCGCAACTGGTGAAGACCGGAAAGGCCTATGCGCTGGGCTTTCCCGTCGGCGCGGAGATGCCGGCCTATCCGCCGCGCGGCTTCAAGATCACCGTGGTGCAGCCCGGCCAGGCCGGCATCCCCGGCATTGGCCCCAACAAGGCGACCTACAATGACGACATGCTGCAGGGCTGGGTCGGCGTCGGCAGCCAGATGGACGGCCTCGGCCATCTCGGCATCGAACACGTCTACTACAACGGCAACAAACTGGCCGATTTCGCCGACCCCACCGGGCTGAAGAAGCTCGGTATCGACAAGGTGCCGCCGCTCGTCAGCCGCGGCGTGCTGCTCGATATGGCCGCTTACTACGGCACCGACGTGGTCAAGGAAGGTACCGCTTTCAACACCAAGGAAATCGAGGAGGTGGCGAAAAAGCAGGGCGTCGAGATCCGCGAAGGCGACGTGGTGCTGTTTCATACCGGCTGGGCGGGCCTGATCGGCAAGGACAATACGCGCTTCGGTGCCGGCGAACCGGGACTGGGCGTCGAAGGCGCAAAATACCTCACAGGCAAGGGCGTGGTGGCCGTCGGCGCCGATACCTGGGGCGTGGAGGTGGTGCCCTTCGAGACCAACAACGTGTTCGAGGTGCACCAGATCCTGCTGGCGATGAACGGCACCTACATTCTCGAAGTCATGAACACGGCCGATCTGGCAAAGGACAAGGCCTACGAGTTTCTGTTCGTGCTCGGCCAGCCGCGCTTCAAGGGCGGCGTGCAGAGCATGATCAACCCGGTGGCGATCCGCTGATGAGGTGCTGACGGCGGGCCGTCAGTTCGGCGTGCCCGCCGCCAGCCAGGCGGCGATGGTGGCGCGCTCCTCGGGCGTCATCTCGGTGACGTTGCCGGGCGGCATGGCGCTCGACCAGGCGGCGTTGCGCCCGATCAGGCGGGCGTAGCGCTTGATGTGCGCGGCATCGTCGAGCTGTACGTTCTTCGGCGCGGTGACGATTCCCGACCATGACGGCTCGACGGCATGGCACATGCTGCAGCGGGTCGACACGATCTCCTCCACCATGGCGAAGGTCGGCGTCGCCGATGCGGCCGCCCCGCTCGCGATGCGTGGCCCTGTCCCGGACAGCAGCAGGATGGCGATCATGCCGGCCGCGGCAACGCCCCACACCCACCACGGCGACGGCTTGTCGGCGTGGCGCTGGTTGAAGAAGTGGCGGATCACCGGCCCGAGCGCCAGCACGATGGCCACGATCAGCCAGTTGTAGCGGGTGGCGTAGAGCAGCGGGTAGTGGTTGCTGATCATCAACACGATCACCGGCAGCGTCAGGTAGTTGTTGTGCACCGAGCGCAGCTTGCCGGCCTCGCCCCAGGCCGGATTGGGCGTCTCGCCCTTGAGCAAGGCGGCGACGATCTTCTTCTGGTTCGGAATGATCGTGGCGAACACGTTGGCGACCATGATGGTGCCGACGATGGCGCCGATCTGGTTGAAGGCGCCGCGGCCGCTCAGCACATGGGTGAAGGCATAGGTCAGCGCCACCAGGAAGACATAGCCGCCGATCGAGAACGCCAGTTCGTTGCGGGCGAGGCCGGAGCGGCATGCCGCCTCATACAGCAGCCAGGCCAGCGCCAGGCTGACGAGACTGAACAGGCCGGCCTGGATCGCCGTGAGGTCGAGCACCGACTTGTCCACCAGAAACAAGTCGGCCTCGAGGTAATAGACGATCAGCATCAGCACGAAGCCGGACAGCCAGGTGGTATATGCCTCCCACTTGAACCAGGTCAGTTCGTCCGGCATCGCCTTCGGCGCCACCATGTATTTGACGATGCGGTAGAAGCCGCCGCCATGGACCTGCCAGGCCTCGCCCTTGACGCCATCGGGCAGATCGCGGCCCGGCTTCAGGCTGAGGTCGAGGTGGATGAAGTAGAACGAACTGCCGATCCAGGCCATGGCGGCAACGACGTGCAGCCAGCGGAAGATCAAGCTGCCCCATTCGGTGAGGATCGATTCCCAGAGCATCGGTGGCAAGGTCCAGTTCGGGCGGGGTCATGGCGTGATGGCAGCACTATTCATGCATGATGCATGCCGGACGGGCCACCGGCAACCCGTATCCACGACGGCGAACGCGATCTCCACGATGGCATGATCGCCACCAACCGCGCAGCGGTCAGGGCCGCCTCGCCCTGGCCATGGCGCTGGTCAGCGCCGCGATCAGCCCGTCGATATCGTAGGGCTTGCGCACGATCGGCACCTCGGCGAGCGACGGCGGGATCAGGCTGCTTTCGCCGTAGCCGGTCGCGAAGACGAACGGGATGCCCTGCTCCTTCAAGGCATGCGCGACCGGCAGCGAACTGCCGTTGCCGAGATTGACATCGAGGATGGCGACGTCGGGCCGAATGATCGACAGGCTGTGCAGCGCTTCCTTGACGGACGACGCCGTCTCGACATTCGAGGCGCCCTCGTTGGCCAGCATGGTCTGGACATCCATGGCGATCAGCAGCTGGTCCTCGACCATCAGCACGCTGAGGCCGCGCATCGAAGCCATCGGCTTGTCCTCGACCGCGCGCGGCGGGGCCACCGCTACAGGCGCCGCGTCGGGCCAGGTCACAAACCGCGCCGGGATCAGCAGCCGAACGCTGACGCCGTCCGGCGCGTAGTCGACGTCGCTTTGGCCACCGAGATCGTAGGGGATGCTGCGGCCGATCAGCATCGAGCCGAAGCCTGTCCGCTCCGGCGGCGCGACCGCCGGTCCGCCACGCTCGATCCAATTGATGTGGCAATCGTCCTGCCCGGTGCGCTCCCAGCGCAGCGAGAGCCGTCCGCCGTGGAACGACAGCGCGCCGTACTTGGCGGCATTGGTGGCCAGTTCGTGCAGCACCAGCGCCAGCACCGAATAAGCGCGCGCGTCGAGCTGCACGTCGGGGCCGTCCACGGCGATCTCTGCCACCGTACCGCGGTACGGCGACAGTTCGGCATCGAGCAGCGCTTTCAATGCGCCGCCGCCGGCGCCGCGGATCACCTGGTCATGGGCCAGCGACAGCGCCTGGATGCGTCCCTTCAACGACACCACGTAGTCCGCAATGCTGCGTCCGTTGGCGACCGGATGCGACACCAGCGACTTGATCAGAGCGAGGATGTTCTTGACGCGATGGTTGAGCTCCTCGTTGAGCATCTTCTGGCGCAGGTCGGCCTTGTGCCGCTCATCCGCCAGCACCTCGTTGTGCCGCAGCACCACCTCCACCAGCGCGGCGCGGACCGCTTCCGCGCTGTCGCGCTCGCCCTGCAGCCACGGCAGCGACTGTCGCTCCACTTCCTGCTTCCAGATCGCGAAGCTCTTGCGCGGCGTCAGCCGGTCGCCGAGCGGACCGCTCTCATAGGTCTTGTTGGGATCGCCGCCCCAGTTGACGGTCTGCGCGACCTCGCGGCGGAAAAATAGCAAATAGTCGCGCGGCAGTTGCGACAGCGGAACTGCGAGCACACCCGACACCTCCGCGCGATAGCCATCGGCGCTGGGCAACCGTTCCGACAGCGCACTGGTCGCCCAGACCCGCCCCTCCGCCACCGAGCTGATGAAGGCCATCAGCCCGGGCACCGCGCCGGGCGGCGGCGCGCTGCCGTGAGACGTCCAGCTCTTGTTGAACAACAGGCCGACGCCGTCGCACGACATCAGCTCGCCGAAATCGGCGATGCTGCTCTTCAGCAAATCCTCGGCATCGGCATGATGCGAGACGCTGTGCAGCAGCCGGTCGAGATAGCGTTGCGCCCGCTCGCTGGCTTCCAGCTTGCGCTTCTGCACCACCGCCTGCAATTGCAGCGAAAAGAACTCGCCGAACATCTCGGCGGCAACGCGCTTTTCCATGGACAGCGTGCGCGGCTCGTAGTGGTGGCAGGCGATCAGCCCCCACAGTCTGCCGTCGCTGACGATGGAGATCGACATCGAGGCGCCGACCCCCATGTTGCGCAGGTATTCGCAATGCACGGAAGAGACGCTGCGCAGGTGCGCGTAGGACAGGTCGAGCGGCTCTCCGGACTGGTCCAGCACCGGCTCGATGGCGATGCGCTCGCCATTGGCGTTCGCGACGATGCGCAGCGTGTTCTGCAGGTACAGCACCCGCGCCTGCTGCGGGATATCGCTGGCCGGAAAATGCTGGCCGAGAAAGCTCACCAGATCGCCGCGCCTGGCCTCGCTGATCACCTCGCCGGAACCGTCCTCGGCGAAACGATAGACCATCACACGGTCATAGCCGAGTGCTGCGCGCAGCAGCCGCGGCGCGGTGGCAAACAGCGTTTCGAGCGTCGAACACTGCCCGATCCGTCCGATCAGTAGCCGCGCCAGTTCCAGCGGCGGCGTGGCATCAGCCGCATCGACTGGTTCAAATTCGATGATGTTGACGCCCTGATGGCGGTGCGCCGCGATGTTGAAAATCAGCGGAGAATGCGCGACGCTGACGCCGAGCAACAGGCCGGCACGCGTCATGTTGCCCCACTTCGCGATGGCATTGCCGATGTCGTGGGCCGCCGTCGCGCCAATCAACGCGTCGAGCGTGCGTCCGTTGATCTCGGAACTGCCGAGACCCAGCATCTGCCCGGCATTGACCGAGTGCCGCCGCACCGTCCCCAGCGAACTGTCGCAGGCCAGCAGGCAGCCATGGGCCTGCACGCTGCCGGGCACATGGATGGGTTCGCGATCGCAATTGGAGAGATCGACGGCGGTATCGAGCATGTCGTGCATGTTGATCTCTGGACGCGGCATTGCAAATGCCGCCACCTTCCATTCGCCGGTACGCGAGGAGCGCCGGTCTATCCTGCGGGAAGAGCATAACGGCAGAGTGGCCGGTTTGGATCCACGGAGGACTGGAAAAACGCCCGAGCGCCCGATGGGGATCGCCGAATCAGCGTGTTCGCCGCGAGAAGAACGAGATCAGCACCGGCAGCGTGATCAGGATCACCAGCGGCGCCAGCATCATGCCGGTCACCACCACCACCGCCAACGGCTTCTGCACCTGAGAGCCTATGCCCGACGACATGGCCGCCGGCAGCAGACCGATACCCGCCACGATGCAGGTCATCAGCACCGGCCGCAACTGCAGCTCGCCGGTGCGGATCACTGCCTTGATACGGTCGAGTCCCTCGTCGATCAGCTGGTTATACTGCGACAGGATGATGATGCCGTCCATCACCGCGATACCGAACAGCGCGATGAAGCCGATCGCCGCCGACACGCTGAAGGGAATGCCGGAGATCAGCAGCCCGAGCACGCCGCCGAAGATCGCCATCGGGATCACGCTCATCGCCAGCATCGTATCGACCATCGATCCGAAGTTGAAGAACAGCAGCACACCGATCAGCGCGAGGCTGATCGGCACCACGATCGACAGCCGCTTGATCGCATCCTGCAGGTTGCCGAACTCGCCGACCCATTCGACCCGCGATCCCGGCGGCAGCTGGACCTGCGCGGCGACCTTGTCCTGGGCTTCGCGGATGGCGCTGCCGAGATCGCGCTCGCGCACCGAGAACTTGATCGGCAGATAGCGTTCCTGGCCTTCGCGATAGATATAGGCCGCGCCCGACACCAGCGAGATATTGGCAACCTCGCTGAGCGGAATCTGCGTGATGCTGCCGTTCGGACCGGGGGCACCGATGCGCAGGTTCTGGATCGCCTCGGCGCTCTTGCGATATTCCGGTGCCAGCCGGACGATGATCGGGAAATGCCGGTCGCTACCCGGCTCGTAGAGATCGCCGGCGGTGTCGCCGCCGATCGCCACCTTGATGGTGGCGTTGATGTCGCCGGGCGCCAGACCGTAACGGGCGGCCTTGGCGCGATCGATATCGATCTGGATGGTGGGCTGGCCGAGCGAGGTGAAGACCGCAAGATCGGTGACGCCCTGCACGGTGGCCAGCACCGACTTGATCTTGTTGGCGGTGTCGGTCAGCGCCTGCAGGTCATTGCCGTACAGCTTGATGGAATTCTCGCCCTTCACGCCGGACACCGCCTCCGAGACGTTGTCCTGCAGATATTGCGAGAAGTTGAATTCGACGCCGGGGAATTTGGTCTGCAGGTCCGTCAGCAATTCGGCGGTCAGCCTGTCCTTGTCCTTGGTGTTCGGCCAATCCTTGACGGGCTTCAGCGGCGCGAAAAATTCGGCATTGAACAGGCCGGCCGCGTCGGTGCCGTCATCGGGACGGCCATGCTGCGACACCACCGACTCCACTTCGGGCCGGGCGCGGATCATGCGGCGCATCTCGTTGACGTAGGTGTTGCCCTCCTGCAGCGAGATCGTCGGCGGCAATGTGGCGCGGATCCACAGATTGCCCTCTTCCAGCTTCGGCAGGAATTCCAGCCCCAGCAGCCGGGCGCAGATCACCGTGAGCACCACGAGGCCGGCGGCGGCGCCCATCACCAGCTTGCGATGATCGACCGCCCAGTGCAGCGCCGGCATATAGAGCCTGTGGAACTGGCGCACGATCCAGGTCTCGGTCTCCTGCATGTGCGACGGCAGGATGAGGGCGCTCAGGGCCGGCGTCACGGTGAAGGTCGCGAGCAGGCCGCCGGCCAGCGCATAGGCATAGGTGCGCGCCATCGGCCCGAAGATGTTGCCCTCGACGCCCGACAGGGTGAACAGCGGCAGGAAGGCGGCGATGATGATGGCAGCAGCGAAGAAGATCGAGCGCGACACGTCGGCGGACGCGCTGAGGATGGCATGGCTCTTCATGCCCATCACGGTGTCGCGCGAAATGTGGCTGCGCTCGGCTTCCGACAGTTCGGTGGTATGCGACAGCCGGCGGAAGATCGCCTCCACCATGATCACCGTGGCATCGACGATCAGGCCGAAGTCGATGGCGCCGACCGACAGCAGGTTGGCGGACTCGCCGCGCAGCACCAGGATGATGACCGCGAAAAACAGCGCGAACGGAATCGTGGCGCCGACGATCAGCGCGCTTCTGAGGTTGCCGAGGAACAGCCACTGCAGCAGCACGATCAGGCCGATGCCGACCACCATGTTTTCCAGCACGGTGTGGGTGGTCAGGTCGATCAGGTCCTTGCGATCGTAGATGCGCTCGATCCTGACCCCTGGCGGCAGGATCGAGGAGTTGTTGATGGAGGCGACCAGCGCATGGACGCGCTCGATGGTCGGCGAGCTCTTCTCGCCGCGCCGCATCAGCACGATGCCCTGCACGATGTCGTCGGCCTGGTCGATACCGGCGATGCCGAGCCGCGGCTTCTCGCCGATGGTGACGGTGGCGACATCCTTGACCAGCACCGGATTGCCGTTGCTCTGCGTGATCATGGTGCTGGCGAGATCGTCGATGGAACGGATCAGGCCGACGCCGCGGACCACCGCGGATTGCGAACCGATGTTGACGGTGTTGCCGCCGACATTGATGTTGGCGTTGCCGACCGCGGTCAGCACCTGCGGCAGCGTCAGGCCGAACGCGACCAGCTTGTTGAAGTCGACCTGCAACTCGTAGGTCTTGGTCTTGCCGCCCCAGCCGGTGACGTCGATGACGCCCGGCACCGCGCGGAAGCGACGTTGCAGCACCCAGTCCTGCAGGGTCTTGAGATCGAGCACGCTGTAGTTCGGCGGCCCGACCAGACGATAGCGATAGATTTCGCCGATCGCCGACAGCGGCGAGATGCCCGGCTGCACATTGCCCGGCAGCGGCGACAGCTGCGACAGCCGGTTCAGCACTTGCTGCAGTGCCTCGTCATAGGTGTAGTCGAAGGAGAACTGCAGCTTGACGTCGGAGAGGCCGTACAGGGAGATGGTGCGGATCGTCTTCAGGTTCTTGATGCCGGCGACCTGGGTCTCTATCGGAATGGTGATGTAGCGCTCGATCTCTTCCGACGACAGTCCGGGCGATTGGGTCACGATGTCGACCATCGGCGGGGTCGGATCGGGATAGGCCTCGATGTTGAGCTGGTTGAAGGCGATAAGGCCGCCGATCAGCACGGCGACGAACATCGCCACCATCAGAAAGCGGCGGTTGACGGCAAGGGCAACGAGACGATTCATCCAGATCGGACCTTAGTTGACGAGCCGAAGCTGGAGTTAGCTGCCTGTAGCAGCACGGTCGATGAACAGGCTGCCCTTGGTGACGATCTTCTCGCCGGGCTTCAGATTGCCCAGCACCTCGACCAGATTGCCGTTAGCAAGCCCGACCTTGATCTGGCGCAGTTCGATGGACTTGTCCTCATGGGCGACCCAGACCCGGACCTGGTCGCCTTCATAGATCAGCGCCTGCTTGGGCACGCCGACCGACATCTTGTCGCCCGGCGAATAGATCGTCACGGTGGCGAACATCTCGGGCTTGAGCGCGCCATTGGGATTGTCGATGGTGGCGCGCACCATCAGTCGCCGTGTCGCCGGATCGATGGCGGTGGCGACATAGTTGATGCGGCCCGTCAATTCGCGGCCCGGCAGCGCCAGCACGTTGAAAGTCATCTCCTGGCCGACCGCCACCGCGGCCGCCTCGGTCTCACGGACGAAGCCGGTGAGCCAGACCGTGGAGAGATCGCCGATGACGAACACCGGATCGGCGGCGCCGGAGGAGACATATTGCCCCGGCCCGATCTTGCGTTGCACCACGGTGCCCGCGATCGGTGCGTAGATGGTGGTGTTCGGATCGATCTGGCCCTTGGTCTGGAAGGCGGTGATCGCCTCTTCGGTCAGGCCGAGAATACGCAGCCGGTTACGCGCCGCTTCCAGTGCCGTCTCGGCCGAGCGTTGATCGTTCTGCGCCTGCAGCAAGGTGGCCTGGCTCTGCTGATAGTCCTTCAACGGCACCGCCCGGCCCTCGAACAGGTCCTTGGCGCGCTTGTCCTGGATGACAGCCAGTTCGAGCTGCGACCTGGCCTTGTTGAGGCCGGTCGCGGCCGTGACGAAATCGTTCTGCGCCTGCACCGTATCGGCGGCCTCGATGATGAACAGCGGCTGGCCCTGGACGACAGTGTCGCCGGGCCGCACCAGCAGCTTTTTCACACGACCGGCATAGGGCGAGAACACCGGGGTAGAGCGATCCTCGTCCACCGCGATCTTGCCTTCGGTCACCAGCTCGGCACGAAACGCGCGCGAGGTCACCGACTCGATGGTCAGGCTGGCCCACTCGGCCGGCGTGGTGGCATAGCGCGGCAGCTGCCGGCGCGACTGGCTGGAGACGTCAGAGTGGCCCTGCGGAGGCTCGACGCGCCGCGTCCAGCCGAACCCTGCCCCTGCAACGACTGCCACAAGGGCTGCCCCCAGGATCAGGCGACGTCTTCCAAGTGATTGAAACTGCTCACGAATATTCGTCACACCACAACCTATCTCGGAGGCGCGGACTGGCCGCGGCGATTTGTCTCATCTGGGCGCTAGTAGTACGCAATTTGCAGTTCAAACAATCTAAAAACGCGTGCCCCATCGGCTTTTTAAGTTAAAAATTTGAGAGCCTCAGTCACACCGCGGCCATGTCGGCGCGTCATTTCCAAGCGGCACGGCCGGCCGTGCCCAGCGGGCCGGCGTGGTCGATAGCATGGCGGCATGACGAACTGCCGACAGCGAACCGAAGCCGGACGCCGTCTGCTCGATAAACGGCGTGATGGCCTCTGTCGCGAGATCCTCCGCCCGCAGGCCATCGGCGAGCCGGCCCATATCCCACAGCCACTTGCCGGTGCGCGCAAGCGATAGCTGGACGTGCCAGCTGCCGCCCTCACGCGCCTGCCGCGCACGGGCCAGCATGGCGCCAGCCGCCATCAGGTAACCGGTGGCATGGTCGAGTATCTGCGCCGGCAACTCCTTCGGCCCGTCGACGCCGGCCGCCTGCCCCTCGGCGTGATTGAAGCCGGTGGCACACTGCACCAGCGAGTCGAAGCCGCGGCGTCCGGCCCACGGTCCGGCCCGGCCATAGGCCGACAACGAGACATAGACGAGGCCCGGGCTGATCGCAGCAGCCTGCTCCGGCGAAAAGCCGCGCGCCGCCAGCGACTGCGGACGATAGCCCTGCGAGAAGATGTCGGCATCTGCCAGCAACGTGCGCAGCGTGGCGCGGCCCTGCTCCGTCTCGATATCGGCGAAGCTGGAAAGCTTGCCCCGGCCGGTGTCGATGGTCAGCCACGGAATCGCCGGCAGTTCGGGGCTTGAGACCAGCATGACGTCGGCGCCATGCACCGCCAGCGTGCGGCCGGCGACCGGCCCGGCAATGACGCGTGACAGATCGAGCACGCGCAGCCCCGACAGCGGACGATCGCCGACCGGCCATGGTTTTGGCGCGGCGTCGCCGGTCCTGGTGATCTCGATCAACGGCAATGCGGCGATGGCCGCGGCCTGCGGCAGCGCCGACCACTCCGCATATGACCGCATCAGCGCGACGACGCCGCCTGCGGCATAGGCCGCGGTCTCGAAGGCTTCGCCGTCCCAGTGCATCAGCGCGGCCTGCACCGCCTCGCGCTCGGGCAAGCAGTTCAGCACCGCGCAGACCGCGTCGCGGTGATGCGGGAAGTTGGTATGCAGCCGGACGAATTTTCCGTCACCGGTCCGGTAGATCCCGGCGATGGCGTCCCAGGCCGGCGGCGGCGGCGCGCGGTCGCGACGCAGGTAGCGTTCGGAGCGGCATTCCACCACGGCATGGCGCATATCGACGCTGACGCGCTGCGCCTGCCCGCTGCGCAATCGCCAGATTTCCGCTGCAGCCAGGCCGGCCGCCGCAATCCCGACCTGCGCGGCGGCGCCGACACGAAACGACGACGGCAATTGCGGCTCACTACCGGTCAGCGTGACCGCCTCGAGCGCCGCGACATCGCCGCCGGCGTCTGTCCAGAGAGTGGAGAGCAACTCGGCAGGCGTGAGCATCGAATCCCCTTCAGCGTCAGCGCAACCATATTCTAGGCGGCAGCCTGGCTGAACGATTGCTGAACGGGATAAGGATTCAAGATGGGATTGGGCTTCACCTCTCCCCGCTTGCGGAGAGAGGTGAAGCCGAGCGCCAGCGAGGCTTCGAGTGAGGGGGAGCCGGAGTTTCACGCGATAGTCCCCCTCTCCCGTCTCGGATCACCCGTTGCGGTAGGTGTAGCTGTAGCCGTTCAACGCGGGGGCGCCACCGAGATGGGCGTAGAGCACCTTGGAGCCGTCGGGAAAGTAGCCCTTCTTGACGAGATCCATCATGCCCTGCATCGACTTTCCCTCATAGACCGGGTCGGTGATCATGGCTTCGGTCTTGGCGGCGAAGCGGATCGCCTCGCTGGTCTCGTGGCTCGGCACGCCGTAGGCCGGATAGGCGTAGTCATTCAGAATGACGATCTCGTCGTCGCGCACCTTGCGGCCGAGTTCGACCAGTTCGGCGGTGTTGTCGACGATCTCGCGGACCTGCTTGCGTGTCTGCTCCGGCGTGCCGGAGGCATCGATGCCGATGACGCGGTCGGCGCGACCGTCGGCAGCGAAGCCGACGATCATGCCGGCCTGGGTCGAGCCCGTGACCACGCAGACGATGATGTAGTCGAACTTGATGCCCATCTCCGCTTCCTGGGCACGCACCTCTTCGGCGAAGCCGACATAGCCGAGGCCGCCGAGCTTGTGCACCGACGCGCCGGCCGGAATGCCGTAGGGCTTGCCGCCGGCATCCTTCACCGACTGGATGGCGTCTTCCCAGCTCTTGCGGATGCCGATGTCGAAACCGTCGTCAACAATGCGGCTGTCGGCGCCCATCAGGCGCGTCATCATGATGTTGCCGACGCGGTCATAGACGGCGTCTTCGTGGGGCACCCAGCTCTCCTGGATGACGACGCACTTCATGCCGATCTTGGCAGCGGTCGCCGCTACCAGTCGGGTGTGGTTGGACTGCACGCCGCCGATCGAGACCAGCGTGTCGGCGTTCGACGCGATGGCGTCCGGCACGATGTATTCGAGCTTGCGCAGCTTGTTGCCGCCCATGGCCAGGCCGGAGTTGCAGTCGTCGCGCTTGGCGTAGATCTGCACCTTGCCGCCCAGTGCCTCGGTCATCCGCGGCAAATGTTCGATCGGGGTGGGGCCGTAGGTCAGCTTGTAGCGTTCGAACTTGTCCAGTCTCAGCATGTCGATCTCCGGGGGTGATGCAGGCCCGAAAATTAGCATATTGGCCGCGAAAGGTGCTCTCGAATAACTGGATCTGATTTACTTCTTGGTCCGCAGATGCAAGAATATCTATAAATAACATCCATCAAATGGAATTATATGGAAGATTCTTCCGACGACATTTTGCTGGACCGGATCGACCGCAAGATCCTGCATCGGCTGCAGCGCGACGGGCGGCTGAGCAACGCCGATCTGGCCAAGGCCACCAGCACCAGTGCCGCGACCTGCCACCGCCGCACCCAGCGACTGTTCGACAACGGCGTCATCCGCTCGGTCAGGGCGGAGATCGCGCCGGAGAAAGTCGGCCGCGGCACGCTGGTGATGGTCGGCGTGGTGCTCGACCGCTCGACCCGGGAAAGCTTCGCCATCTTCGAGGCCGCCATCGCCAAGCTGCCCTTCGTGCTCGACTGCCATCTGGTGGCGGGCGACTTCGACTTCTTCCTCAAGATCCGCGCGCGCGACATCGCCGATTTCAACCGGCTGCACGGCGAGCAGTTGATTGCATTGCCCGGCGTGCGCCAGACCCGGACGTTTTTCGTGATGAAGGAAGTCGTCGACAACCGGCCGCTGGATTTTTAACGATCCGGCGTAGATCGTGCCCCGGACGCGGCGCAACGCGCTGCCTTTGCAGCGTGGTGCGTTGCAGATCCGGGGCCCACTCTTTCATTTCAATGGGTCCCGGATCTGCGGAGCAGCGCAAGAGCGCTGCACCGCGTCCGGGACACGAGTCCAACGACTGAAGCAGACCTTAGTGAAAATCCCGCGACCGCGGCAGGATCCGGACATCGCGGGGATGACGGATTTTTTGCGCGGGGGTGTCGGGATGCTCGCGACGGTCGTCGTTGAGCGGCTCGGCGGGCGGACCGGTCAGCAAGTCTGAATTTCGGCCCAGCGCTTCATTGCTCAACTGCTTCAGATCCTCCGAGCAGTCGAACAGCCGTTCGGCGACGAGATGCACCACCTTTTCCGGACTGCTCTGGATCCGCCCCTCGACCATGACCAGCCGCGCGCCCATCACCTCCTTGCGGAACTGCTCCATGATCGCCGGCCACACCACCACATTGGCGATGCCGGTCTCGTCCTCCAGCGTCATGAACACCACGCCGTTGGCGCTGCCCGGCCGCTGCCGCACCAGCACCACGCCGGCACAACGCACCCGCTTTCTATCGTTGACGTGAGCAATCGATGCGCAGGTCACAATCCCCTTGGCCGCCAGCCTCTCGCGCAGGAATTCCAGCGGATGGCCTTTCAGCGACAGCCGAATGGTCTGGTAGTCGGCCACGACCTGCTCGGGCAACGGCATCTGCGGCAGCGGCTGCGCGTTTTCGTCGGGCTGCTCGCGCGCGCTGGCGATCTCGAACAGCGGCAGCGCCACGTCATCGGGCAGCCGCCTGACGGCCCACAACGCCGCGCGGCGATCCAGCCCGATGGAGCGGAATGCATCGGCGTCCGCCAGCAGGATCAACGCCCGCTTCGGCAGCGCGGTGTCGCGGGCAAAATCCTCCAGCGAGGTGAAAAGCTTCTTCATGCGCGCATCGACGATGCGCTTGGCCCAGTCTTCTTCTGGAGGCTTGCCAGCCTCCTCCCGTACCCGCGCCTCGTCGGGATCGGCCCATTTGAAACCGTCGATCTGGCGGAAGCCGAGGCGGACGTCGCGATATCTCCGGCCATGATCTTCCAGCGTGTTCTGTCCGTGGCTGAAGGAGACATCGATAGCCCCGATCTCGACACCGTTCTCGCGGGCATCGCGCACGATCTGCGACGGCGCGTAGAACCCCATCGGCTGCGAATTCAGCAGGCCGCAGCAGAACACGTCCGGATGGTAGTGCTTCAGCCATGACGAGACATAGACCAGCTGGGCAAAGCTGGCGGCATGGCTTTCCGGAAAACCGTAACTGCCAAAGCCCTTGATCTGTTCAAAACAGTTCCTGGCGAACGCCTCATCGTAACCGCGCCCGATCATGTTGCCGACCATCTTGGCTTCGAACGTGCCGATCGTGCCCATGTTGCGGAATGTCGCCATCGCACGCCGCAGTCCGTTGGCCTCCTCCGGCGTGAACTTTGCGGCTTCGATGGCAATCCGCATCGCCTGTTCCTGGAACAGCGGCACGCCAAGGGTCTTGCAGAGAACGTCACGCAGCTCGTTCCTGTTGCCGCCCTTGGGAAAAGGATACTCGATATCCTCCTCCCTCATGGAGCGTCGCTTGAGATAGGGATGCACCATGTCGCCCTGGATCGGGCCGGGCCGCACGATGGCGACCTCGATGACCAGGTCGTAGAACGTCTTCGGCTTCAGCCGCGGCAGCATGTTCATCTGCGCGCGGCTTTCGACCTGGAAGACGCCGAGCGATTCACCGCGCTGAAGCATTTTGAAAACCGGCCTGGCATCCTCGGCTTCGGCTTTGATGTCCCTGAGTTCGAAGCGCTGGTTCTTGTGCAGCTGGATCAGGTCGAAACATTTCCGGATGCAGGTCAGCATGCCCAGCGCCAGCACGTCGACCTTCATCATCTTCATGGTCGCGACGTCGTCCTTGTCCCATTCGATGAAGGTACGGTCCTCCATCGCGGCATTGCCGATCGGGACATAGGTGTCGAGCCGGTCCTGCGTCAGCACGTAGCCGCCGACATGCTGCGACAGATGGCGGGGAAACTCGATCAGCTCCGTGGCCAGCGCAATGGCACGCCCGATCATCGGATTGTGCGGATCGAGCCCGGCCTGTTTCACCTGCATCTCGTTAAGGCCCGTTCCCCAGCTTCCCCACACGGTATCGGCCAGCGCCGCGGTGACATCCTCGGTCAGACCCAATGCCTTTCCGACATCGCGGATCGCCGAGCGCGGCCGGTAGTGAATGACGGTAGCGATGATCGCCGCACGATGACGGCCATAGCGGCGATAGACGTATTGCATCACCTCCTCGCGCCGGATGTGCTCGAAATCGACGTCGATATCCGGCGGCTCCAGCCGCTCCTTGGAGATGAAGCGCTCGAACAGCAAATTCACCTCGGCCGGATTGACCGCGGTGATGTCCAGCATGTAGCAGACCGCCGAATTCGCCGCGGATCCCCGCCCCTGGCACAGGATGTTCTGGCCGCGCGCATATTGTACGATGTCATGAACCGTCAGGAAGTAATGGGCGTAGTCGAGCTCGGCGATGAGGCGAAGCTCCTTCTTCAAGGTGGCTTCGAGCTTCTCGTCATACACATTCGGAAAACGTCTTTTCAGGCCGGCCCAGGTCAGATCCTCCAGATGCTGCTGCGCGGTTTTTCCTGCTGGCACGGGCTCGTCGGGATACTGGTATTGCAACTGCTCGAGCGAAAACGAAATGCGCTCAGCAAAGCGCACCGTCTCGTGGATCGCGTCGGGATAATCGCGAAACAAGCGAGCCATCTCCGCAGCCGGTTTCAGATGCCGTTCCGCATTCATCTCCAATAACCGGCCGGCGGTTTCGATGGTGGTCTTCTCGCGGATACAGCTCACCACATCCTGCAACATGCGGCGGTCAGAGGCGTGATAGAGCACATCGTTGGTCGCAATAACCGGCACGCGTGCGGTCGATGCGATGCGATGCAGCTTGGCCAGCCGGCGCTTGTCGTCACCGCGGTGGAACAGGCTGGCGCCGAGCCAGACGCCATCCGCGGGCAGCCGCGACAAGGCGTCGAGCGTCTGCTGCGTCGCCTCTGCATCGAGGCGATAGGCCGGCATCAGCACCAGCAGCAGCCCTTCACTGAATTCGGCGAGATCGCCGAGCTGCAGATCGCATTCGCCCTTGCCGGCGCGCAACTTGCCCTGGCTGAGCAACCGGCACAGCCGACCATAGGCCTCGCGGTCGCACGGATAGGCCAGCAGATCCGGCGTGCCATCGGTAAACACCAAGCGCGATCCGATGAGCAGCTTCGGCTTGTAGCCCAGGTCCTTGTTGTCCAGCTCGGCATAGGCGCGCACCACGCCGGCCAAGGTGTTGCGGTCGGCGATGCCGATGGCATGCAGCCGATATTCGCTGGCCTGGTGCACATAGTCCTGCGGATGCGAGGCGCCGCGCAAAAACGAGAAATTGCTGGTGACGCCGATCTCGGCATAGCCGGGGGTCATTTTTCTACCCTCCCCTGGAGGGGAGGGTAAACGAAGCACCGCCTTCCAGAATCTTCATGCGAACAGTCCGTGCATGAACCATTTCGGTTCGGTCACTTCGCCATACAGGCCATCGCGGAACAGCCAGAAGCGCTGGCCGGCTTCATCCTCGATCCGGAAATAATCGCGGGTCGGCATCGCGTCCTGCGCACGCCACCATTCCATACTGACCCGCTCGGGCCCTTCCACATGGACGATCCGGTGAAAGGCGCGCCGCCAAGTGAAATGTTTCGGCGGCTTGTCGGGCGCTTCGACGAGTCCGACATCAATCGGCTCTGGGCGCTCGAACAGCCGCAGCGGCCGCAATGGCGGCTCGTCCGGAGTGCGGGCCGGCCACACCGCCTGCGAGGCCGCGGCGAGATGGTGCTGTGCCGGCGCCGCCCACACCGCGCGTTCGGGAATGTGGGTCTCGACCGGAAGGTGCACCATGACGCGGCGGGGGCCGACCCGCGCGGCGATGCGATCGACCAGCGCCGCCAGCTCATCGTTGTCGTGGACGTTGGCGTCGAGATCGCGCTGCTGCTGCACCACGATCTCGGTGCGGCCCGCAGACAGGCGGATGAGATCGAAGCCGAAGCCGGGATCGAGCGGATCGGAGATGGCATCGATGCGTTCGCGGAACAGGCGCTCGATCACCGCGACTTTCGTCACGGCCTGCCCGGTCTCCACCGTGATGCTGCGCACCGCGCCGTCTGTGCGGAAGAAGCTGGCCTCCAGCCGCCGCGCGCCCTTGCCCTGCTTGTCCATGGCGTCGATCAGCATCCGGGCGAGGCCGGATAACGTCGCCGCGATCACGCCGTCGGTGGCGACCGGCTCGGGAAAGCGTTTTTCGACGATGTAATCCGGCAGCGGTTTTCGCGGGGATATCGGCGCATCCGATTGTCCCAGCGCCTGCTCCAGCAGCGCGGTGAAGCCGGCGCCGAACCGCGCGGCAATCTCGTGACGGCCGCGCGCAGCGACATCGCCGATCGTCTTGAGACCGGCGCGGCGCAGCCCGCGTGTGATGGCGTCGTCGGCGCCGAGGGTGAACACCGGCAACGGCTTGACCGCCCTGGCCTCCTCGCCGTCGGCAACGATGCGGCCATGGCCATGGCGGCTGAGCGTGCGCGCGCACACCGAGGTCCCGGCGATCGCCGCGCTCACCGTAAACCCCTGTGCGATCAGCGTGCCGCACAGCATCTGCATCAAGGCCGCCTCGCCGCCGAACAGATGGGCGCAGCCGGTGATGTCGAGGAACAGCGCATCCGGCGCATCGAGCGCCACCAGCGGTGTGAAGCGGTCGCACCAGTCGGCGATGTGATCGAGCAGCAGCCGGTCGGCGGCGGGATCGGCGTCGTAGACCTGAACCTCCGGGCATACCGCGCGGGCATTGGCCAGCGGCAAGCCGACGTCAAGTCCGAGCCGCGCCGCAGCGTCATCCAGCGCGACAATCTGCAGCGCATTGCTGTGCTTCGCCACCACGAGGCACGGCTGGGCGTTATCCGGCGCGCCGCTGCGCACGCGGGCGCGCTGCAGGCGATCGGTGGACAGCCGCGGCAGCCACAGGCTGAGAATGCGGCGCTTCACGGAAAAGGCACTCATCACACTTCCATTCCATGATCCAGTGGCCGTTGGGGCCATGACGATTGCGAACCAGTTGGGCATCGAGCGCGGGCGCGCCCCATGCCTGCCAGGGCAACGCCGGCGGCGAATGCGCGGAACGCACGATCCACCGCGTCTCCGCCGTCGACGGCGACGGCACCGCCGCCATGCGCAGCAGCAGTCCGGTGACACCCGAGGCACGCGCCGCCAGCGTCAGCCGCCGGCTGGCGACGAGATCGAGTTGCCGCGCCTCGCCCCACACTTCCAGCACCACGGTGCCGAGCGCATCGCAGGCCAGCGCATCGGCGGCGATGCGCAGCGCGGTGTCGCCGTCCGGCGCGCGCACGGTGACCACCAGGCGCGGATCGAGGCCGAGTTCGGCCCAGCCGCTCATGTCGAGCGCGCCGGTTTCCATCTGCGCAAAATCCTGCCGCACCCACAGCAGCGGTCGCAGCATCGAGACCCGCCGCGCCAGGCCGGCGATGAAGCCTGTCGCCGCGGCGCCCTGCCGTCCCTCGGCGAACACCTCGTGCAGCGCGCCGAGCGCGAGGCCCCCTGCAAAGCTGCATCGGCCTCGGCATGGCCGAGCGCCACGCGCGGCAGGCGATCCTTTGCCTGCGCATCGCCATGGCTCTCCATGCGCTCGATGTGCCCGCGCAAATGCGCAAGCGTGTCCGTGCGCGCGCCGCTCATGCGCCGCTCCTCTGCAGATGTTGGCATCACGGGTTCCGGGAGAACCAATGATTGGCTCATTTGTTCATGATATGTTCTAATATAAAGCTAAGACGGCCGGCAGAGTCAATCGGGATCGACCGCCCTCCGGCACGCAGATTTTTTCGCGAATGGAATCAAAGGGATTTTGCAATGGACGTGCAACGCAAGCTGGCGATCCTGGCCGACGCCGCAAAATACGACGCGTCCTGCGCTTCAAGCGGCAGCGAGAAAAAGGACTCCCGCGATGGCCGTGGCATCGGCTCGACGGATGCCGGTATGGGAATATGCCACTCTTATGCCCCGGACGGCCGTTGCATCTCGCTCCTGAAGATCCTGCTCACCAACGCCTGCAACTACGATTGCCTGTATTGTGTCAACCGCGCCTCCAGCAACGTGGCGCGCGCTCGCTTCACCGTCGATGAAGTCGTCACGCTGACGCTCGACTTCTATCGGCGCAATTATATCGAAGGCCTGTTCCTGTCATCGGGCATCATCAGGAGCGCCGACTACACGATGGAACAGGTCGTCGCTGTCGCGCGAAAACTGCGCGAGGAGCATCACTTCAAGGGCTACATCCATCTCAAGACCATTCCGGAGGCCGACGAGGCGCTGATCACCGAAGCCGGCAAGTATGCCGATCGGCTCAGCATCAATATCGAGGTGCCCGAGGAAGACAGCATGGCCAGGCTGGCGCCGGAGAAGGACGTGCACGCCATTCGCCGCACCATGGGCCAGCTACGCCTGAAACTCGACGAAGCCCGCGAAGGCCGCAAGGTGACGCCCAGGGGCAACGTCGCGCCGCGCTTTGCGCCTGCGGGCCAGAGCACGCAGATGATTATCGGTGCCGATGCCGCGACCGACCAGACCATCATCTCGACCTCGGCCAATTTGTACGGCTCCTATCGGCTGAAGCGCGTCTATTACTCCGCCTTCAGCCCGATTCCCGATGCCAGCCGTTCGCTGCCGCTGCGCGCGCCGCCGCTGATCAGGGAACACCGGCTGTACCAGGCCGACTGGCTGATGCGATTCTACGGCTTTGCGTCAGACGAGATCGTCGATGCCGATGACGGCATGCTATCGCTGGAGATGGACCCGAAGCTGGCCTGGGCGCTGCGCCACCGCGAACGCTTCCCGCTCGACGTCAACCGTGCCAGTCGCGAAGAACTTTTGCGCGTGCCCGGCTTCGGCGCCAGGGCCGTCGATCGCATCATTGCCACACGCCGGCTCTCGTCGATCCGCATCGGCGACCTCGCCAAACTACACATTATCAGGAACAAGGCGCTGCCGTTCATCGTTCTCCCCGACCACCGGCCGGCGACATCCGTGCTGGACAGCGCAGGGCTAGCGGAGCGGTTCAGGCCGAAGGCGAGGCAACTGGGATTTGGATTCTAATAGCGCCGCACATTCTCCCGTCATCCTGAGGCGCTCGCCGTGGCGGCGGAGCTCTTGCTCCGCCGCCACGGCGAGCCTCGAAGGATGGGTGTTCAGCGCTTGCGGCCCATCCTTCGAGGCCGCCGCTGCGCGACGGCACCTCAGGATGACGGAGAGTTTGTGGCAGCTTTGATGGTTGAGAGTTTTCAATGCATTTCATTTCCCTCGACAGCGACACCGATTTCGACGGCTGGCGCAGCGCGGCGCGGGCGCTGATCTTCAACGGTATCAAGCCGGCCGATGTGACGTGGTCGGTGCGCGACGACGAGCAGGAATTGTTCGCGTCCCATGAAGCTCCGCTCGAGGCGGGTGAAGGCACCTTCAGCGTACCGGCCGCTTTCGTCGACCTCGCAAAATCCGTCATCCTCAACCGCGATCCCGAACGCTTCGCTTTGCTCTACCGCGTGCTGTGGCGGCTGCGGTCCAGCCACGATCTGTTGCAGGTCGCGACAGATCCGGACGTGGCAAAACTGCAGGCCCTAGCAAAGGCGATGCACCGCGACCGGCACAAGATGAAGGCCTTCGTACGGTTTCGCGAGATCGGTCGCGAGCCGAAATCGCGCTACGTCGCCTGGTTCGAACCGGCGCATCACATCGTCGCGGCCACCGCGCCGTTCTTTGCACGACGCTTCGCCGACATGGCATGGTCGATCCTGACGCCGGACGTCTGCGCGCATTGGGATGGCCATGCCATCTCCATCACGCCGGGCGTGCCGAAGAGCGACGCGCCATCGGAGGATCGCCTGGAGGAGACATGGCTGACCTACTACGCCAGCATCTTCAATCCGGCGCGGCTGAAGACCAAGGCGATGCAGTCGGAGATGCCGAAGAAATACTGGAAGAACCTGCCCGAAGCGGTCCTCATCAAGCCGCTGATCGCGGAGGCCGAACGGCTGAGCGGTGCGATGATCGCAGCCGACCCCACCGAACCGAAGAAACTGCAGCGTCGGGAGGCGCCAATGACAAGAACAGCCCATGCGAACAGCGACAGCGTAGACGCATTGCGCGATGAAGCCAGCCATTGTCGCGCCTGCGATCTGTGGAAAGACGCCACGCAGACCGTGTTCGGCGAAGGCCCGCCGCACGCCACGGTGATGATGGTCGGCGAGCAGCCCGGCGACAAGGAAGACCTCGCGGGGAAACCCTTTGTAGGCCCGGCCGGGCAAATGCTCGACCGCGCGCTGCAGGAAGCGGGCATCGACCGCGGCAAGGTCTATGTCACCAATGCGGTCAAGCATTTCAAATTCGTGCTGCGCGGCAAATTTCGCCTGCACCAGAAGCCGAGCGCCGCAGAGATCAAGGCCTGTCGGCCGTGGTACGAGCGCGAGAAGGCTGCGGTGAAGCCGGAACTGGTCGTTGCCATGGGGGCCACCGCGGCGCACAGCGTGTTCGGCAAGGCCACGCCGATCAACAAGAGCCGCGGTCGCATTATCGAAATTGACGATGGCACCCGCGTGCTGGTGACGGTGCATCCGTCCTATTTGCTACGGCTGCCCGATGAGGAGGCCAAGGCACGGGAGTATGCGCACTTTGTGGATGACTTGCGCATCGTCGCAGAGCATCTCAGGAAAAATCAGGCGGCGTGACTTACCATACACACGCCTGTCATCGCCCGGCCTAGCGCGCAACTGCGCGCTTGGACCAGGCGACCCAGTACACACCGCCGCCTGTGCCGAAGCAGCGGCTGCCGTGTTTACTGGATCGCCCGCTTTCGCGGGCGATGACAACTGTGTTTGAGGTAGGCTTAAGCCGCCGCAGCCGTGTTCACCGAAGCCTCGGCCAGCGTGGTCAGGGCAACGTCGGTCTTCTTTTCCTGCTGCAGGGTCTGGTCGAGCAGACGTACCGCATCCTTCATGCCGAGCTGGGTGGCCCACTGCTTCAGCGTGCCGTAGCGGGAAATCTCGTAGTGTTCGACGGCTTGCGCAGCGGCGAGCAGGCCGGCATCGAGCGCCTCGGTGCCCTTGTACTCGTCCATGATTTCCTTGCCCTCGTCGAGGATGCCCATGATGGCGTCGCAGGTCTTGCCGCGCGCCGGCTTGCCCAGCAGCTCGAAGATCTGCTCGAGACGCTCGACCTGGCCTTCGGTTTCGTCATGGTGCTTTTCGAAGGCCGCAGTCAACTTGTCGGACGTGGCGGCCTTCGCCATCTTCGGCAGCGCCTTGAGGATCTGTTTTTCGGCGAAATAGATATCCTTCAACGTATCGAGGAAGAGATCGTTGAGGTCCTTGTTCTTCTCGGCCATGACATTACTCCGTTGCGGTAGCAGGTTGCTCCGCCTCCCCAACGGCACTTTATGTTTTTGGTTCCTGTGGCTGCGATGCCGTGACGAAAAAAGTGTAGTTCGACACTTTTCATGTACGGCACCGCACAAAGCAGGATCACGCGGCCAGCGTGGTCTCCACCAGCTTCACCCAGTACGAGGTACCGAACACGATGGCATCGTCGTTGAAATTGTAGGCGGGGTGATGCAGGCCGGCGCTGGGGCCGTTGCCGCAGAAGATGAAGGCGCCGGGTCGGGCTTCGAGCATATAGGCGAAGTCCTCGGCCCCCATGATCGGGATCATGTCGGCGTTGACGTTGGCGGCGCCCGCCACCTCGCTGGCGACCTGTACGGCCATCTCGGTTTCCGCGGGATGGTTGACCACGACCGGATAGCCGCGGTCATAATGCAGCACAATCTTGGCGCCGGTCTGCAGCGCAACGCCGGCCACCACCTCGTTCATGCGTTTCTCCATGAGGTCCCGCACCTGTGGCTTGAGCGAGCGGACAGTGCCCTTCAGCGTGGCCGTGGCCGGGATGACGTTGTGGGCCGTGCCGGCATTGAATGCGCACATGGACAGCACCGCGGATTCCAGCGGGTTGACGCTGCGCGACACGATGGTTTGCAGGGCGACCACGAGTTGCGCGCCGACCGACACCGCATCGATGGTGTTGTGCGGATAGGCGGCGTGGCCGCCGACGCCCTCGATCTCGATGGTGATGACGTCCATCGCCGCCATGATGGGGCCGGGCCGCAATGCAAACGAGCCGATCGGAAGGTTCGGGCCGTTGTGCATGCCATAGACACGGTCGATCTTGAATCGATCCATCAGCCCGTCGCGGATCATGGCGGCGGCGCCCGCGCCGCCCTCCTCGGCCGGCTGGAAGATCACCACCGCGTCGCCGGCAAAGTTGCGGGTCTCGGCGAGATACTGCGCCGCGCCCAGCAGCATCGCGGTGTGGCCGTCATGGCCGCAGGCGTGCATCTTGCCCGGCGTCTTGGATGCGTAGTCCAGCCCGGTTTCTTCCTCGATCGGCAACGCATCCATATCGGCGCGCAGCCCGATCACCTTGACCTCGCCGCCATTCGCCGGCCGGCGGCCCTTGATCACGCCGACCACGCCGGTCTGTCCGATGCCGGTCACCACCTCGTCGCAGCCGAACGCCTTGAGCCGCTCGGCGACGAAGGCCGATGTCCGGTGGACGTCGTACAGCAGTTCGGGGTGGGCATGGAGGTCGCGGCGCCACGCCATGATTTCCGGTTGCAGATCGGCGAGGCGATTGATGATGGGCATGATTCAGTTCTCGAAGGACATTTGCGGGATTACCCCGTCTGTCTAGCACGTTACGTGCCACCCGCCCAACCGCCTCGCTCATGGCAGGGACGCTGTACAGCCGGCCGCGACAAGGCTATGGGCTTCCGACCCGGCGATCCGACCGTGGGCGGATGGAGACGATGACGACACAGCTTGAAGGTGATTTCGACTATATCGTCGTCGGTGCCGGCACGGCCGGCTGCATCGTCGCCAACCGGCTGTCGGCCGACCCCGGCAAGCGGGTTCTGCTTCTGGAAGCCGGCGGCCGCGACAACTGGATCTGGTTCCACATCCCGGTCGGCTACCTCTTCGCCATCGGCAATCCACGCTCAGACTGGATGTTCCGTACCGAGCCGGAAGCGGGCCTCAACGGCCGCTCCCTCGCCTATCCGCGCGGGAAGGTGATCGGCGGCTCGTCGGCCATCAACGCGATGATCTCGATGCGCGGCCAGGCCGCCGACTACGACCACTGGCGCCAACTCGGCCTCGACGGCTGGGGCTGGGACGACGTGCTGCCGGCGTTCAAGAACCTCGAGGACCACTTCCTCGGCAACAGCGAACATCATTCGACCGGCGGTGGCTGGCGCATCGAGGCGCCACGGCTGTCATGGAAGGTGCTCGACGCGGTCGCCGACGCCGCCGCCGAAATGGGCATCCGCAAAACCTCCGATTTCAACACCGGCGACAATGAAGGCATCGGCTATTTCCACGTCAACCAGAAGCGCGGCCGGCGCTGGTCGTCGGCGCGCGGTTTCCTGAAGCCGGTGCTGCACCGGCCGAACCTGCGCCTCGAAACCGGCGTCATGGCCGATCGCCTGATCCTGGAGAACGGCCGCGCGGTCGGCGTGCGCTTCACCCAGGACGGCGTGACAAAGAGGTCCGCACCCGCGGCGAAGTCATCCTGTGTGCCGGCGCGGTGGGCTCGCCGCATCTGCTGCAACGCTCGGGCATCGGTCCCTCGGACTGGCTGGCCGCCGCCGGCGTCGACACCGTGCTCGACCGTCCCGGTGTCGGCCGCAATCTGCAGGACCATCTGCAGCAGCGCGCGATCTACAAAGTCTCCGGCGTGCGCACCCTGAACGAGACCTACTACAACCTGATGCGGCGCGGGTTGATGGGACTCGACTATGCCTTCCGCCGGCGCGGACCGCTGACCATGGCGCCGTCGCAGCTCGGCATCTTCACCCGCTCCGATCCGCACCGCGAGCGCGCCAACATCCAGTTTCATGTGCAGCCGCTGTCGCTCGACAAGTTCGGCGATCCCCTGCATCGCTTTCCGGCGATCACGGTCAGCGCGTGCAACCTTCAGCCGACCTCGCGCGGCACCATTCGGCTGCGCTCCGGCAAGCCCGACGACGCGCCGGCAATCGCGCCGCATTACCTGTCCACCGACGAAGACCGCGAGGTCGCCGCCGATGCCATCCGCACCACACGGCGGCTGATGAAGCAGCAGGCCCTGGCGGCCTACCATCCGGAAGAATATCTGCCCGGTCCCTCGGTGGGCGACGACGCGGCGTCGCTGGCCAAGGCCGCCGGCGACATCGGCACCACCATCTTCCACCCGGTCGGCACCGCCAAGATGGGCGCAGCCACCGATCCGATGGCCGTGGTCGACGCGCGGTTGCGACTCCACGGGATCGAAGGGCTGCGCGTGGTCGACGCCTCCATCATGCCGACCATCACCTCGGGCAATACCAATACGCCCACCGCGATGATCGCCGAAAAGGGCGCGGCGATGATTGTCGCGGATGCGCGATGACCGTCGGCCTGCAGCGGCATCGGCTGTGGGTCGATAGCGAAGGCGTGCGCATCGCTGCGCTGCGCTGGGGCGAGGCCACCGACAAGCCGCCGGCGCTGCTGTTGCACGGCACCAGCTTCGTTGCCGAGACATGGGACGAGATCGCCCACGGGCTTGCCGAGCGCTATACGGTCTACGCGCTGGACCGCCGCGGCCACGGCGCCAGCGACAAGCCCGGCCGCTACCACTTCGTGGATTTTGCCCGCGACGTCTGCGCGACGATCGAGGCGCTCGACCTGTCGGGCATCTACGGCATCGGACACAGCGCCGGCGCCACCGACCTGCTGCTCGCCGCGAAGTTGCTGCCCGGGCGCTTCACGCGGTTGTTCGTCATGGAGCCGACCATCATGGATCCGACCGCTTATCCCGGCGACGATGCCCGGCTGAGCGACCAGAGCGCGGCTTCAGTGCAAGGCGTGCTGCGCCGCCAGTCCGAATTTGCGAGCACCGCAGCCGCCTTTCAGCGCTATCGCGCGGCGCCCGCCTTCGCGCAATGGACCGATCCGGCGTTGCATGCCTACATCGCGCACGGCTTCCGGCGGCTTCCGGACGGTCGGGTGCAACTGCTCTGCAGGCCGGAGGTCGAATCCGCGATACTGTTGCCGATCTTCGAGGCGATGGAGCAGGTCTATCGCGGCGACCACAGCGGCAATCCATTCGGCTGGCTCGGCGAGATCGATTGCCCGGTGCGCATCGCCACCGCCGAGACCTCCTGGTCGGTCTACAAGGACATGGCGTCGCGCGCTGCCCGGTTGATGCCGAGCGCCAGCCGCGTCACATTCGAAGGCGTCGGCCACTGCGTCGCCCAGGAGGCGCCGGCACTGCTGCTGCGCGCACTACACGCTTTCGCGGCCGAGGCCGGCTGATACCGTTCACGCGATCGTCATCGGCGCGCCGGCGTTTTCGCGCATCGTGCGGCCCTGCCCGGGAATAAACCGCCGGCCCGGCCGATCCAGTCCCCGTGACCCAATCAAGGGTGATGGAGATTTGCGATGAGCGCCTTCGATCACGACCATGACGACCCCCGCCTCAGCCGCCGCAAGGTGCTGGAGTGCATGACCTGGGCCGGGACCGGCGTGCTGTGGACCATTTCCGGCGGCGTGCCGCGCTCGCTCGGGCTGGTCGACTCGGCACAGGCCGCAGAACCCACCGGCCTGACTTTCCTGCAGATCAGCGACAGCCATATCGGCTTCGACAAACCGGCCAATCCCAACGCCATCGGCACCCTCGAAGAGGCGATCGGCAAAATCAAAGCGATGCCGGTGAAGCCGTCGTTCATGATCCACACCGGCGACATCACCCATCTGTCGAAGGCGTCGGAATTCGACGACGCCGACCGCATCATCTCGCAGGCGAAGCTCGACGTGCATTATGTGCCGGGCGAACACGACTTCATCGACGAGGAGGTCAAGCTGTACAAGGAGCGCTACGGCCGCGGCAGCAAGGGCGCCGGCTGGTATTCCTTCGATGCCAACGGCGTGCACTTCATCGGCCTCGTCAACGTGGTCGACCTCAAGGCCGGCGGGCTCGGCAATCTCGGCGCCGAGCAACAGGCCTGGCTCGAGGACGACCTGCGCGGAAAGTCGAAATCGACGCCGATCGTGGTATTCGCCCATATTCCGCTATGGGCGGTCTATCCGACCTGGGGCTGGGGCACCGAGGACGGCGCGCGCGCGCTCGACTATCTCAAGGGCTTCGGCTCGGTGACCGTGCTCAACGGCCACATCCATCAGGTAATGCAGAAGGTCGAGGGCAACGTCACCTTCCACACCGCGCGCTCCACGGCCTTTCCGCAGGGCACGCCAGGCATCGCGCCCTCGCCCGGCCCGATGAAGGTTGCGGACGAAAAGCTGCGCGGCCTGCTCGGCATCGCCAGCGTCATCTTCAAGCCCGGCGACCAACGTCTCGCCATCATCGACACCCCGCTGCAAGGCTGAGGACAACAGCATGACGTTCCTGACTTTGCGCACTCTCGCGATCCGCGGCGCCGTGGCCGCGGTCCTGGCGTCCCAGATCAGCGCGGCGCGCTGCGAAACCGTCCAGGTCACCATCGACAACTTCACCTTTGCGCCAGCGGCGCTCAGCGTGAAAGTCGGCACCACCGTGACCTGGAAAAACCAGGACGACATCCCGCATACCGTTGTCTCGGCCGGCAAGTTCAAGTCGAAGGCGTTGGATACCGACGACAGCTTCTCGTTCACCTTCACCAGCACGGGCGACTACACGTATTTTTGCTCGCTGCATCCGCACATGACCGGGACGATCAAGGTTGAGTAGCGGTGCAAAGCAAGGCATCAAAACGATGCCCGGACGGTGGTCATCCACCGGCCGGGCACCGGCTGCCACGGACAGAACGATGCCGCTGAACGCACAGGCCAACGATCCGGACCGGACGCGGCGGTTTCGCGACGCCGCGCTGCCGCATCTCGACGACGTCTACACGCTGGCGCGCTACCTGATGCGCGACGCCGATGCCGCCGAAGACGCCGTGCAGGAATGCTATCTGCGCGCGCTGAAGCACTTTGACAGTTTTCGCGGGCCGGCGATCAGGCCCTGGCTGCTGGCGATCCTGCGCAATGTCTGCAATGCCGAATTCGCCCGTCGTGCCAGCGCGCCGGCCGCGGTCGAAGACGTCGCGGACGAGCAGAGCGATGCCGCGCCGTTGTGGCATGAGGCGCAGGACACGCCGGAGACCCAGTTGCTGCGGCGCCGGAATGCCGCCACCGTCCGCCGCCTCGTCGCCGCACTCGCCGAACCGTTTCGCGAAACTCTCGTGCTGCGCGAGGTCCAAAACCTGTCCTATCGCGAGATCGCGGACATCGTCGATGCCCCCGTGGGCACCGTCATGTCGCGCCTCGCCCGAGGCCGCGCTTTGCTGCGGGCCGCCTGGATCGCCGAAGAGGAGCCCAAGACATGACCTGCGACGAGGCGGAGATCCTCATTCATGCGCTGGTTGACGGCGAACTCGACGCTGTCCACGCCAGCGCAGTGGAGACGCATATTGCCGGCTGCCCGCGCTGTCAGGCGGAGTTGCGCATGGCGCGCGACATGAAGAACGCCCTGTCGTCCGGCGACCTGCGCTTCACGGCGTCGCCGCGGCTGCGGCAGCGGATCGAGGCCGCGCTGCCGCAGCCCCGCGTCAGCGACAGGCGCGCGGTGCTGAAGGGTTTTGCCATGGGATCGGCGGTGTCGGCGCTCGCTGCGACCGGACTCGTTGCCATCGTCCTGCGCGACAACGGCGAGCAGCGCATCGCCTCCGACGTGGTCTCGGCGCATCTGCGTTCGCTGCAGGCCGGGCATCTCACCGACGTGCTGTCGAGCGACCAGCACACTGTCAAGCCGTGGTTCAACGGTCGCCTCGACGTGGCGCCGCCGGTGATCGATCTGACGGCACAGGGCTTCACCCTGATCGGCGGCCGGCTCGACACCATTGACGGCCGCGCCGTCGGCGCCATCGTCTATCGCCGGCGCACCCACGTGATCAATCTGTTCGTGGCGCCGGCGGCCAGCGCGGAGCCGCACGCGGCGCGGATCGAAACGGTGCAGGGATTCAATATCAGGCGCTGGAGCGACCGCGGTTTGAACTATTGGGCGGTCAGCGATCTCGGCGTCGAGGAGCTATCGGACTTCGGCCAGAAGTTCGAAAGCGCGATGCACGCGGCGTGACGGATCACGCAACCTGACGATCAGGCGGACTTGCGGACAGCGTTGTCGACAAGCGTCTTGCCGAGCGACCAGATCGCACCGGGCACGCGATGGCTGTCGGCGATCACGGTCTCGAACGAGGTCTCGATCCACTTGCTGTCGGCTTCGGTGATGGTCAGTGGCGGCAGCAACTTGATAGTGTGACTGCCGTGCCCGGAAACCTGGGTGAGAATCTTCTGTTCCTTGAACAGCGGCACCGTGATGAGCTGGCAGAACAGACCCTTGTTGGCGGATTCCAGGATATTCCACGAGGCCTTCAGCCGCAGCGACTTCGGCGGGCCGAACTCGATGCCGATCATCAGGCCCTTGCCGCGCACTTCCTTCAGCAGTTCGAAGCCCGGGATCATGTTCTGCAACGCAAGGCGCAATTCGGCGCCGCGCTTGGCGGAATTCTCCACCAGCCGCTCGTGCTTCATGACCTCGAGCGTGGCGATGCCCGCGGCCATCGCCAGGTCGTTCTTGGCGAAGGTCGAACCATGCACCACGGCGCGGTCCATCCGGTTGAAGATCTTGTCGAAGATGCTCTTGCGGGTCAGCAGAGCGCCGATCGGCACATGGCCGCCGGACAGCGCCTTGGCGAGCAGCACCATGTCGGGTTCGACATTCCAGTGCTCGATGGCCAGGAACTTGCCGGTGCGGCCCAGACCAGTCTGGATCTCGTCCGCGATGAACAGCGTGCCATATTTGCGGCACAGCGCGGCAGCGCCCGGCAGGAATTCGTCGGTGGGTATGTTGACGCCCTTGCCCTGGATCGGCTCGACGATGAAGGCTGCCACCTGCTTGGTCGAGAGCGCCTTTTCCAGCGCCTCGAGGTCGTTGAACGGCACCGAGCTGCAGCCCGGCAGCAACGCGCCGAAGCCGCCGCGAAAATTCGAATCGTCGGTCAGCGACAGCGCGCCATAGGACAGGCCGTGATAGGCGTGGTCGCAATAGAGAATATCATTTCGCCCGGTCGCGTTGCGCGCGAATTTCATTGCCGCTTCGACGGTTTCGGCGCCGGAATTGGCGAAAAATACCTTGTCAAGATAGGGCGTATGTTCCAGCAGGCGCTCAGCCAGAATACCCGCGAGGGTGGACAGGTCCAGTTGCACCAGATTGGGCATGTCGGCGTCGAGCACGCTCTTCAGCGCCTGACGCAACACGGGATGGTTCCGACCAATCGCAAAAACGCCAAAACCGCTCAATAGATCGAGGTAGCGGGCACCGTCGCGATCAAACAGGTACTGGCCGGTTCCGCGCTGGAAGCCGACATCATAGCCGATGGTCTTGAGCACTCGCACCAGTTGTTCATTGAGGTGACGCGCATGCATCGTGCTGCGCTGCGCCTGCCGGTCAACAAACATCTCGGAAACGTCTAGATTCGGATATAGCATGAGATACTTACGTCGGTTGAAGATCGTTTCGTCAACTGAAAACCTTGAATGCGGCGATTTGACTTTGCCGAAAACAGCTACTTATGCATAGGCCTTAACCATGTTGCAGCGCTTCAACTTTACCATGCGGCACTCAATTTACTGCGGAATTCTTTTCTCGGCAGGCCTTGTCTCGGCCGGGCTGACGCCGGCGCACGCCACCGACCCGACGGGAGATTGGCAGGTCGAAGACGGTGTAGCTAACATCCGCGTGGCCGAGTGCAATGGCAGTATGTGGGGAGCAGTGTCCTGGGAAAAGCGTGTCGGGGGCATCGACAAGAACAATCCCGACGTATCGAAGCGGAATCGGCCCACGCTGGGCATGGTGACGCTGATCGACATGAAGAAGAATCCCAAGGCCGATGAGTGGAAGGGCAAGGTCTACGACGCCAAGGACTCCGGCAAGCTTTATGACGCGACCATTCGCCCGAAGGGCCCGGACGAACTAGAGATCGAGGGCTGCCTGGTGTGGCCGCTGTGCGGCAGCCAGACCTGGACCCGCGTCAGCCCGCCGATTCCCTCCAGCCCCACCAACCCACCCAAGGGCGCCGCAACACCGGCGCCTGCCAAGCCGGGCATCATAGCGCGGATCACCGGCACGGCGCCGAAGCCTGCAGCGCCCGCCGCGGGTCAGGCCCCGGCTGCTGCTGCAGCCCCGAAGGCGGCGCCGACCACCGCAGCAGCCGGGTCCAAGGCCCCTACTCCGAAGACCGCGGCCGCGACGGCTGCGACCGGGCAGCCCGCCGATATCGGCGATATCTGCCTGCTGCCGGAAATTGCCCGCCCCGCGCGCTGATCGGCAGCACGGCGCCAGGTAGCCTTCGTTGACCGGGCCTATTCGCCCGGTTCGCGGGGTTTGCCCATGAGCGCCGGCTGGAACAACAGCACCGCCGCCAGCGTCACCACGAACGACAGCGCGAGCAGCTTGCCCATGCTCGCGGTACCCGGATGGCTCGACAGCCACAGGCTGCCGAAGGCCGTGGCCGTGGTCAGCGCACTGAAGAAGATCGCCCGGGTCAGCGCCGACTGCAGCAGGTTGGTGTGGCCGGCACGCCATGCCGTCACATAGTAGATCTTGAACGCGACGCCGACGCCGAGCAGCAGCGGCAGCGCGATGATGTTGGCGAAGTTCAGCGGCAACCCGATCAGCACGCAGATCTCCAGCGTGACCGCGCCGGCGACCAGCAGCGGCACCAGCGTCAGCAGCACGTCGGTGATGCGGCGCAGCGCCAGCCACAGCAGCAACGAGATCGACAGCAGCGCCCAGATGCCGGCATGGATGAACGCCTTGACGATGGTGTCGCCGGATTTCAGGATCGAGATCGGACCGCCGACCGCCAGCGGCTCGGACGCCAGCACGGCGCCCGCAAACTTGCGCAGTGTGTCGTTGTCGTTCGGATCGCCGCCCGGCAGCGCCTGAACGCGGATCTGACCGTCCTTGGTTTTCCAGGCATCGACGAGGTCGGGCGGCAAGGTCTCCAGGCTGACCGGTGCGGCCTGCATCAGCCCGCGCAACTGCGCCAGGGCGATCTGCAGAGGCGCCACGAATGTGGCCTGCACCTTGTCGCGGAGCGCCGGCGTGGCTTCGGCCACCTTGGCCAAGGCGTCGGCGAGACGCTTAGCCGCGACAGCACCCGGCCCGGTCTGGTTACCGGCCACCTTGCGCAGGCTGTCGGCCGACTCCTTCAGGGCCGCGACATTCTCGGCATCCGTGGGTGGCGCATCGACCGAATCCGGATTGAGCGCCGGCTCGAGAATCTTGGCGCCCGCCTTGATCAGCGCCAGTTTGGCCGGCTGGTCCTCGGGCACGAAGCTGTCCAGCGACATGGTGCGGCTGACTTCCGGCACCTTGCTCAGGCGTTGCTCGACCTGCCGGGCGCCGGCTTCATTGGGCGCCATGATGTTGACGGCGTTGGCACCGGTGTTCGGATCCTTGCGCAGGTCCAGGAAGGTGGCGATCGATTCGACCTTTGGATTGCGCAGGTTGATGGGGTTGAAGTCGAACTGCAGGAAGTACAGCAGCGGCAGCCCGGCGATGGCGACCAGCAGGGTGCCGCCGATGATCCAGTAGCGCTGCTTCTCGAGGAAATGATCGACCGGCGCCAGAAACGCATAGCCCAGCGGTTCCTTCTCGCCGGCCGGGTTCAGCAGGTCGAGCAACGCCGGAAGGATGGTGATGCTGGTGAGGAAGGCGATCATCATGCCGGCGCCGGCGATCTTGCCAAGCTCGGAAACGCCCTTGTAGTCGGTCGGCAGGAACGACAGGAAGCCCGCGGCCGTGGCCAACGCAGCCAGCGACAGCGGGATCGCGCAATACTCCGCGGCCTTGATCAGGGCGCCCTGCAGGTCGCCGCTCTTGTAGCGTTCCGAGCGATAGCGAACGCTGAACTGGATGCCGAAGTCGACACCGAGGCCGACGAACAGCACCGCGAAGGCGATCGACAGCAGGTTCATCGATCCGACCATCATCAGGCCGACGGCCGTGGTCATCAACAGTCCGGAGATCAGCGTGACGAACACCGCGAAGATGATCTTCACCGAATGCAGGGCCATCCACAGGATCAGCAGCACGATCAGGATCGTGCCGATGCCGTTGACCACCGCGCCGTCCTGCACCGTCGCGAACTCCTCGTTGGCGATCGGCACCGGGCCGGTCAGCCGGACCCGCGCGCCATACTCACCGGCGATGTTGAGATCGACCGCCGCCTGGCGAATCGCGTCGGTGGCTGCCTTGCCCGGCTCCAGCGCCTGGAAATCCATGATCGGCTTGATTTCGATGAAACCGCGCTTGTCGGCGTCGGTCAGCGGCTCCGGGCTCACCAGCTCGCGCCACGAGAAGGCCGTGGGGGTGCCCTTCAGCACCGTTTCGACGGTCTGCGCGACCGATGAAAATGTCTTCGCCGTATTGTCCAGCGGCAGCTGGCCGCGCCGGACACCGACCAGGCCGGTTTCCAATGCGCCGGTCAGGCCGCGCAGGCTCGGATCGCCAGCCAGGATTTCGATCAACGGCGCCGCCGACTGAAACTGGCCGGTCATTTCCGCGACCTCGGCCGTGGGCAGGAATAACAGCCCGTTCTTCTCGAAGAAATCCCCGGCGCCGAGCCGGCGAACCGAGTCGAAGTTGCTGGTATTACTATGTAATTTCTTTTCCATCGCGGCTGTCGCGGCATTCGCGAACTCCGGCGTCGGCGCCTCCACCACGGCCAGAATCAGCCGCTCCTGGTCGAACGCCTTGTCGAAGGCGATGTCACGTTTGCGCCAGTCGAGATCCGGCGAGATCAGCGTGTTGATGTCGGTGTTGATGCTGAAATGTTTGGCCGTGTAGAAGCCCGCGCCAATCGCCAGGATGAGGGAGACGACGACCGTAGGAATCGCAAAGCGAGTGCAGGCTCTAACAATGGAGACGACAAAAGTTGTCAGCACACTTTTTCTTTCTTTTCAGGGTAGGCTTGCAAGGAAGGCGGATAACCTTGCGAGGCGCACGGCTCATTCTTTGCGGTTGAACACACTTTATTCAATCGACCGGGAAAATGGCATAAAACATGCCCTAAGGGCTGATATAGTTGGACGTCAAGGCTGCAAAGTGACGAACAGATTAGTTCTCGGACAGATTTGCCCATTTTGCAGAATGCAGTAATTTTACCACCCGCCATCGCCGGGGAACCCACGTTGCCACATCTTGATTGCATGGTGCGGGATTTTTGTCACACAGACCGGCCCTCGGCCGTAACGCAACAATCGACGAGCGGCCTGACCGGAATTGAACGGAATCAGTCATGAACGTGGTGAATTGTGCTGAGTAAGAATCCTCTGCAAGTGCTTCTCGCGCAGCCCCGCGGCTTTTGTGCCGGCGTGGTGCGCGCCATCGATATCGTCGAACGGGCGCTGGAGAAATACGGCCCACCGGTCTATGTCCGCCACGAAATCGTCCATAACAAGCACGTGGTCGAAAGCCTCAAGGCCAAGGGCGCGATTTTTGTCGAGGACCTGTCCGAGGTACCGCCGCAGGCGGTGACGGTGTTCAGCGCCCACGGCGTGGCCAGGAGCGTCGAGGAAGAGGCTGAAAGCCGCGGCCTGCCTGTCTTGAATGCAACCTGCCCGCTGGTCACCAAGGTCCATAATCAGGGCAAGCGCTACGTGTCGAAGGGCCGGACGCTGGTGCTGATCGGCCATGACGGGCACCCCGAAGTGGTCGGTACCATGGGTCAGGTTCCCGGACCGATACATCTGGTACAAAGCGTTGAGGACGTGGCATCCCTGCAACTTCCGGTAGATTTACCGATCGCCTATATCACCCAGACCACCCTCAGCGTCGACGACACCCGGGACATTATTGTCGCGCTTGAACAGAAGTTTACCGACATTCAGGGCCCGGACATCCGAGATATCTGCTATGCGACACAAAACCGCCAATCTGCGGTAAGAGACCTCAGCAAGCTCGTTGACGTGATCCTGGTGGTTGGCGCCACCAACAGCTCCAATTCCAACAGGCTGAGGGAGATCGGAACCGAAGTCGGCGTGCCGAGCTATCTGATCGCCGACGGCAGCGAGCTCAACCCGAACTGGTTGAAAGACGCCCGCACAGTGGGCATCACGGCTGGCGCTTCGGCGCCAGAAGTGCTTGTAGATGATGTTATTGAGGTTTTAAGGCGCATCGGGCCGGTGGCCGTGTCGGTGTTGCCGGGACGCGAAGAGAATATTGAATTCCGGCTGCCTGCCGAACTGACCGCGGTTGATTGAATCCACGACGCCGAGAAAGAAAACTGTAATGGCAATTCCGTTCTTCAAAGAGATCAAAATCGGCAGCTATCTGGTGAAGCAGAAACTGCTCGGCCGGAAACGCTATCCGCTGGTTCTCATGCTCGAGCCGTTGTTTCGTTGCAACCTGGCCTGCGTCGGCTGCGGCAAGATCGATTATCCCGACGCCATCCTCAACCGCCGCATGTCGGCGCAGGAGTGCTGGGATGCCGCCGACGAGTGCGGTGCGCCCATGGTCGCAATCCCCGGCGGCGAGCCGCTGATCCACAAGGAGATCGGCGAGATCGTGCGCGGCCTGGTGGAGCGCAAGAAGTTCGTCTCGCTGTGCACCAACGCGCTGCTGCTGGAAAAGAAGCTCGACCTGTTCACGCCGTCGCCCTACCTGTTCTTCTCGGTGCATCTCGACGGTCTCAAGGACCATCACGACAAGGCCGTGTCGCAGAAGGGCGTGTTCGACCGCGCCGTCTCCGCCATCAAGGCCGCCAAGGCCAAGGGCTTTGCCGTCAACGTCAATGCCACGATCTTCGACGGTCACTCGGCCGAGGATATCGCCAAGTTCCTGGACTACACTGTGGAGCTCGGTGTCGGCGTCTCCATGTCGCCCGGCTACGCCTATGAGCGCGCGCCGGACCAGGAGCACTTCCTCAACCGCACCAAGACCAAGAAGCTGTTCCGCGACGTCTTTGCGCTGGGCAAGGGCAAGAAGTGGAACATCATGCATTCCGGCCTGTTCCTGGACTTCCTCGCCGGCAACCAGGAATACGAATGCAAGCCGTGGGGCATGCCCGCGCGCAACATCTTCGGCTGGCAGAAGCCGTGCTATCTCCTCGGCGAAGGCTACACCAAGACCTTCAAGGAGTTGATGGACACCACCGACTGGGACACCTACGGCACCGGCAAGTACGAAAAGTGCGCCGACTGCATGGCCCATTGCGGTTACGAGCCGACCGCTGCGGACAACGCCATCACCAACCCGCTCAAGGCTTTGTGGGTCGCGTTGCGCGGCGTCAAGACGTCAGGCCCGATGGCGCCGGAGATCAACCTCGATCACCAGCGCCCGGCGCAGTACATCTTCTCCGCCGAAGTCCAGAAGCGGCTTTCCGACATCCGCAAGGACGAGGCGGAAGCCGCCGCGCAAAAGGCGCAGCAGAAGGCCACCACCGCGGCGTAAGGCAACGAACTACGAAATCGAAAAAAGGGCGCGATGCAAATCGCGCCCCTTTGTTTCGCACTTTTAGAAACCTGGGACCGGCGGTGCGTCCCCTCCCCGCTTGCGGGACAGGGAAAACAGCAGCGTCGCAGTCTGCGGTATCAGACTTAGGCGACGCGCTTGATGGCATCGCCCAGGATCGAGACGATATCGTCGATGTGGCTCTTCTCGACGATCAACGCCGGCGACATGGCGAACGCGTCGCCGCTCTGGCGCAGATACAGGCCGTGGTTGAAGCAGTCGACCATCACTTCATAGCCGCGCGCGGCCGGGGCGTCCTTGCGCGGGGCGAGTTCGACGGCGCCCATCAGGCCGCAATTGCGGATGTCGATGACGTTGGGCAGATCCCGCAGCTGGTGCAGGGCATCGCGCCAGTACTCGGCCATCGAGGCGCCACGCGTCAGCAACCCCTCTGCCTTATAGATGTCCAGCGTCGCGATGCCGGCCGCGCAGGCCACCGGGTGCGCCGAATAGGTGTAGCCGTGGAACAGCTCGATCTGGCCTTCCGGTCCGTGCATCAGCCCGTCGTAGATCTTGCGGCTGGCGAAGACCGCGCCGCACGGCACGGTGCCGTTGGTGATGCCCTTGGCGGTGGTCATCAGGTCCGGCGTGACGCCGAAGAAATTTGACGCGAACGGTGTGCCGAGCCGGCCGAAACCGGTGATGACCTCGTCGAAGATCAGCAGGATGCCGTGCTTGGTGCACAATTCGCGCAGCCGCTTCAGATAGCCCTGCGGCGGCGGCAGCACGCCGGTCGAACCCGGCACCGGTTCGACGATGACGGCTGCGATGGTCTCGGCGCCATGCAGCGCGACCAGCCGTTCGACGTCGTCGGCGAGTTCGACGCCATGCTCCGGCAGGTCCTTCGCGAACGCATTGCGCGCGAGGTCATGGGTATGTCGGATGTGATCGACGCCCGGCAGCTGGGCGGATGAGAAGGCGCGGCGGTTGTTGACCATGCCGCCCACCGACGTGCCGCCGAAGCCGACGCCGTGATAGCCGCGCTCGCGGCCGATCAAGCGCGTGCGCGTGGCCTGGCCATTGGCCCGGTGATAGGCCAGCGCGATCTTCAGCGCCGTGTCCATCGATTCCGAACCGGAATTGGTGAAGAAGATGCGGTCGAGGCCTTCGGGTGCAATCTCGGCCAACCGGTTGGCGAACTCGAAAGCCAGCGGATGGCCCATCTGGAACGCGGGCGCGAAGTCGAGGGTGGTGAGCTGACGCTCGACGGCGGTGGCGATCTCGCGGCGGCCGTGGCCCGCGTTGGTGCACCACAGGCCCGCCGATCCGTCGATCACCTTGCGGCCGTCTTCGGTCATGTAGTGCATGCCCTGCGCGGAGGCGAACATGCGCGGCGCCGACTTGAACTGCCGGTTGGCGGTAAACGGCATCCAGAACGATTCGAGTTGCAGGCTGTTCGGAATTTGATGAATGGTCACGGGGCGCTCCTCTGGCTGTCTGCACGAGATCACGTTCGCCCAAGGCACAACAAGTCCTTTTCTTGGTCCAGGTAAGCCATTGATTTATCTGTATACGACGGCGCATATTTGCCGGATCCGAAACACTTCCAACAGGCATTCGGGATGACCATCGATCTGGGCGAACGGCTGCGGTTTGTTCGCGGGCATCACAAGCTGTCGCAGCGCGAACTGGCCAAACGCGCGGGCGTGACCAATTCGACGATTTCGCTGATCGAGTCCAACCAGATGAATCCGTCGGTTGGCGCGCTCAAGCGCATTCTCGACGGCATCCCGATGGGGCTGGCCGAATTCTTCGCCATGCAACCGGAGACGCGGCAAAAAGCCTTCTATCGGTCCGATGAGCTGACCGAGATCGGCAAGAAGCCGATTTCCTACCGCCAGATCGGCGACAATCTTTTCGGTCGCAGCCTGCAGATCCTGAAAGAGCGCTACGAGCCGGGCAGCGACACCGGCCGCGTGCCGCTGGTGCATGAGGGTGAGGAAGGCGGCATCGTGGTGAGTGGGCGGCTCGAAGTGACCGTGGACGACGAGCGCCGCGTTCTCAACCCGGGCGATGCCTATTATTTCGAAAGCCGCCGCCCGCATCGATTCCGCTGCGTCGGGGACGCGCCTTGCGAAATCATCAGCGCGTGCACGCCGCCGTCATTTTGAAGACCGGCAAGCGCTTCTCATCTTGGGGAGCGCGGTCCTCGCCAGAGGGCCGCGGGGTGGCGCGATCCGGGAACGTCTAGACCTCGGCGGCCGAGAGGCTGCTGCTGCCGAGCATGAAGCTGCGGCAGCCGCGCAGGCTGCGCAGGGCGCGGTTGAAATCGCGGCCGGTGGACACCAGCGCGCGGATCACCATGGGATTGCGGGCGATGCCGCGCATCACCTTGCGCAGGTCGACATCGCCATTCGGCTTGATCGCGGTGGTCGCCAGTTCCGGCAGCGCACGGTGCGCGGGATCGCTGACCACCCGCAGGGCGGCAAACGGCAGACCCGCCGCATGGGCGAAATCGGCAGCGATGTGGCTTTCCATGTCGACGGCGACGGCGCCGGTTTCCGAGCGCAACGCGGCCTTGCCGGCCTGCCCCGTCACCACTTTCTCGACCCCGACCAGGCCACCGCGGAACACGGTCTGGCGTCCGAGGCCGGCACCGGCGATCAGTTCGTCGCTGAGCGATTCGGCGGCCGTCCAGCGGCGGTCGCCGCCCATCACTTCCGTGGCAATGACCACGGCGCCTGATTTCAACTCGGGATCGAGGCCACCGGCGACGCCGAAGCTGATGACGCCGCGAATGGAGCTGTGATCGAATTCCGCCAGCAGCGCGCGCAGCTGCATGGGGTCGCTGCTGCTGCAGATGACGGTCATACCGGGCCCGGTGGCAATCCGGGCTTCCTGAACCAGACCAGTCACGATCAACACCGGCCGCGGGTCCATCATATTGCCCGCCGACGCATCCACAGCCGCCAAAATCACATTCCGACCCCTACCACCCTGCTATTGGTGCTTTTCAAATTCCGGAACCGCGCCAGCGCCCAGAGCGGGAAGAACTTTGCATAGCCATGGTAGCGCAGATAAAACACCCGCGGAAACCCTGTTGCGGTGTAACGCGCCTCGTCCCACCAGCCTTTTTCGCCTTGTGTGTCAATCAGGTAACGCATTCCGCGGGCGACGGCGGGATGTTCGACCTCACCAGCAGCCATGAGCGCGAGCAAGGCCCATGCCGTTTGCGATGAGGTGCTCGGGGCTGGCTCATATCCCTTGTAGTCGAGCCGGTAGCTGACTGCGTCCTCGCCCCAGCCGCCATCGGCGTTCTGGATCGACAGCAGCCAGCCCACCGCCTTGCGCATCGTCGGTTCCTGATGGTCCACCCCGGCGGCGTTCAGCGCGCACAGCACCGACCAGGTGCCATAGATGTAATTCAGGCCCCAGCGGCCGTACCAGGATCCTTCCGGCAGCTGGGTGCGGCGCAGATAGTCGACACCGTCGGCCATCGGCTTGCTGGACCCGATGGTCTCGCCGAGCTGGGCCAGCATCGAGACGCAGCGCGCGGTGACGTCCTCGGTCGGCGGGTCGAGCAGCGCGCCGTGGTCCGAGAACGGGATGTTGTTGAGATAATATTCGAGGTTGTCGACATCGAACGCCGCGAAGCCGCCGTCGCGGCTCTGCATGCCCTCGATCCATTCGCGGCCGCGGTCGATGGCCACGTCATAGTCGCTGGTGCCGCTGCGCCGGCGCGCGCGATCCATCGCCATCATCACCACGGCGGTATCGTCGAGATCGGGGTAATGCGCATTGTTGTACTGGAAGGCCCAGCCGCCCGGCCGCAGTTCCGGCCGCTTCACCGCCCAGTCGCCCTTGACGTCGAGCACCTGCTTCGGCCGCAGCCAGTCCAGCCCCTGCTTGGCCTCGGCCACCGCGTCGTCACCGCCGGTCTCGAGCAGCGCATGCGCGGTCAGCGCGGTGTCCCACACCGGCGACACGCAGGGCTGGCAGTAGGCCTCCTCCTCGCCGATCACCAGCAGCTTGTCGATACCCGCGCGGGTCACCGCCCGCGGCGGATAGTCGGCGGGAAAGCCGAGCACCTCATACATCATCACGGTGTTGGCCATCGGCGGATAGATCGCGCCAAGACCGTCCTCGCCGTTCAGCCGCTCCTCGACAAAGGCCACCGCCTTGGCCATCGCACGCGCCCGCAGCCGCTTGGGAAAATACGGCTCGGTGGCGCGCAGGACGATGTCGATGCCGCTGAAGAACGCGAACAGCGCGCGGTTCTGATGCGGCGCCCGCGGCGTTCGGCCGATCAGCTTGGGATCCTGCAGAAACAGTTCGCGGATATCGATCTCGCCGAGATTCTGCGCCCGCGGCTTCAGGGCGGCGAGCACCATCAGCGGCACGATGGTGGTGCGCGCCCAGTACGAAATCTTGTTGAGGTGAAACGGAAACCAGAAGGGCAGCAGCATGATCTCGACCGGCAGCACCGGTACGCTCTTCCACGTCAGCACGCCGAACATCGACAGCATGAAACGCGTGAACACGTTGACGTGGATGGCGCCGCCGCGCGACCGGATCGCCTCGCGCGCCTTCGCCATGCACGGCTCGTTGGGATCGACGCCCATCATCTTCAACGCAAAATAGGCCTTCACGCTGGCGCTCATGTCGAACGCACCGTCCTGCACCAGTGCCCAGCCGCCATGGGTTCCCTGCGTCCGGCGAATGTAGTTGCCGATCTTGCGCTGCAGTTCGTGATCGACCGGCTCGGCGAGATAATGGCGCAGCAGAACGTATTCGGAGGGGATGGTGACATCGGCTTCGAGCTCGAACACCCAGTGGCCGTCGGGCTGCTGGAAACTCAGCAGGCCGTGCTTTGCCGATGCGATGCTCGCATCGAGCGTGGCGCGTTCAACTTCGACGTGGTCGTTCATGACATCCATCCTGCTCGACTTCTCCGTGGTCGCCGCGCGAGCCGGTCGCGCGCCTGTGGGATCAGGCCCGGCGCATCGCCAGCACGAGATCGGCGGCGCGATCGCCCGATCGCACCGATCCCTCGATGGTCGCCGGCAACCCGGTATCGGTCCAGTCACCGGCGAGAAACAGGTTCTTGAAGGCGGTGACGGGACCGGGCCGCAGCGCGTTCTGCTCCGGCGTGGCTTCAAAGGTGGCGCGGCGCTCGCGCACGATCTGCCACGGCGGCAGCTCGGTGGCGACGTCGATGCCGGCGGTCCGGCAGATGTCGTGCCAGAGCGCGCGCGCCAGTTCCTCGCGCGGCATGTCGATGAGCCGGTCGGCGTTGCTGATGGTGATCGACAGCCGCTGCGGAAACGCGAACAGCCATTCGACCAGCCCGCCGACCACGCCGGTCAGGTCCGGCAATCCCGGTGGCGGATCGAAGCGGAAATGCGCGTTGACGATGGCGCGGAATTTGGTCGGAGCGGTCAGTCCGGGCAGCATGGACATGGCCGCCCGCGGCGGCGCCGCCATCACGACGACATCGTCGATGCCCATCGCAATGCTGTCGCCGGCGCCGAAATTCAACGCGCCGACCCGGTCGCCCTGCATCTCACAGCCGCGCAGCTCGTGGCCGAAATGCACGCCGGCGCCCCCGGCCCGCAGCAGCTCGATGGCCGGCTCGACCAGCACCGCGGACAGGCCGTCGCGGGCAATCAGCGGGCGGCAGGACCGCCCGCCGGCTAACAGGGTTTCGCGGACGATGGCGCCGGCCAGCCCCGCCGAGCCTTCCGGCGGATCGACATTGAGCGCCGCCAGCAGCAGTGGCTGGACCAGCCGGTCGTAAAGCGTGCCCGTGCAGGGGATGGCATCGCCGACCAGCCGGCTCGGCTTCGACCAGACCAGCGGCATCAGCCGCAGATAATCCATCACCGAGGTGTCCGGGACACGGCGGGACTTGTCGAACAGCCAGGTCGGAATTTTGCTGTTGCCGAGATCGAGCAGCCAGCGTTTTCCGCTCGCCAGGTCGATGAACGGAAACTGCGCGGTTGCCGGCCCGACAAGGCCTGCCTCGGTGCCGATCGACCTGGCATAGGCGACGGCGTGGCTGTTGCCCGACAGCAGCAGGTGGTTGCCGTTGTCGATGGTCAGCTGCGTCGCTGCGTCGAAATAGGAGCGGCAGCGACCGCCGGCCTGCTGGGTGGCCTCGTGCACCTCGACCTGCCAGCCGGCATTGACGAGGCGAACCGCCGCGGAAAGGCCGGAAATTCCAGCACCGATGATGTGAACTGTTTTGGGCATCAGATGATCGCGTATTGCAGCAGGATGGCAATCTTGGACGCCTTGCCGAGGCGCACCGGATCGCGCGGCAGCGCAAAGCCGCGCTTGACCAGCAGTTCGAGAATCTTGCGATAGTATTTCGACATGATGCGCGGCGCCCGCACCAAACGCCGCTTGTTGCGGCTCATGATCTCGTCGGCCTTCTTGAAATGCATCCGTGCCCGCAGCACCAGCGGCGCGCAGACCTTCGGCAGCGCCGGGCTGGCGATCACCACCTGGGGATCGCTCGACGTGATGCCGGCGTGAAACAGCATCTCGCGCGGCAGATACAGGCGCCCGATGCCGGCATCCTCGTCGATGTCGCGCAGAATGTTCGTCAATTGCAGCGCGCGGCCGAGGTGATGCGCCAGCAGAATGCCGTCCTCGTCCGGCAGGCCGAACACCTTGACCGACAGCCGGCCGACGGCGCTGGCGACACGGTCGCAATACAGATCCAGCGTCGCCTCGTCGGGCGCGCGGATGTCGGCGGGAATATCCATTTCCATGCCGTCGATGACGGCGATGAAATCTTCCTTGCGCATGCCGAACTGCTTGATCGGGCCGACATAGTCGCGCACGCGGGCTGGCGGATGGCCGTCATAGAGCGCATCGATATCGCGCCGCCACTGCGCCATGTCGGCAAGCCTGACGTCGCGCGGGCCATCGGAGTCGGCGATATCGTCGACCTGACGGCAGAAGCTGTAGATCTGGAACATGGCCTCGCGCTGGGCGCGCGGCAGGATCCGCATCGCCGCGTAAAACGAGCTGCCTGCCGCAATGCCCTGAGGCTGTTCGACTTCGGACGTCATCTGCTGGTTCATGCGCGGGGCGTCGATCGGGACAACGGCGCGCTGCCGGTGGCGCGGCGCCACAGGAAGCCGGCGATGCCGCTCAGGGCGAAACCGGCCATCGCCGGCTTCGACAGGTGGACATTGTCGCTGAGCGGATCGCGCACCTTCAACAGGTTCAGGATCTGCCAGGCGAAGGTTTCGATCACCGCGATCTCGCAGCCGAGCCGGATGTCCGTCACGTGCCCAGCCAGGGTCTGGCTCTGCACCATCAGGGTCTCGGTCTTGGCCGCCAGTTCGCGGATACCGGCCAGCAGCGCTGGCGAAGACTTCGGTTGGGCGAGATCCGCGATGCCGGCGCCGTGGCGCGCAAAGGTCTCGGCGGGAATGTAGACGCGATCGAGGTCGCGATAGTCGGCGGCGCAATCCTGCAGATGGTTGTTGATCTGCAAGGCCGCGCACAGCGCGTCAGAGGCCGGCCAGGTGGCCGTGCTCTCGCCGTGCACATCCAGCATGAAGCGGCCGACCGGCATGGCGGAAAACGAGCAATAATGAATCAGCTCATCCCAATTGGCGTAGCGCCGCTTGGTGACGTCCATGCGGAATGCCGTCAGCACGTCACAGGCGTGGCGCGGCGGCATCGCCCGCTCCGCGAGTGCCGAACGTAGCGCCAGCGCCTCGGGCTGGGCATCGCCCTGCCCGAGCAGCCCCGCCTCGAGCTCGTCGAGCAACGCCAGCTTGGCCGCATCGCCAAGCTCGGCGTGATCGGCGATGTCGTCGGCGGTACGGACGAAATTGTAGAAGGCGAGAATCAGGGCACGGTGGCGCGGATGAATGATCCACGACGCCACCGGGAAATTCTCGTCGCGATGGGTCTTCCCAGATCGCAGGTCGCTCGCAGGGGTCATCAGGAACTGGCTACGTTGGTTGGAACATGGTCACCCGCGTACCGCCCGGGCCCGAAAAGGGCCATGGACGGATCGGGTCGCGCCCCCATATAGGGGAAATCCGCCGGCTAGACCAACGCCAATCTGCCGACCGGAACTTTCCGCGGCGGACTGGGCAGTTGGCCCGCCCTCCGCGCGGCCCAGGCCTTACTGGCCGTGGCTTACCAACACCTCGTTGCAGGCCTTGGTCAGCTTGGGGCGGTTTTCCTTGAGGCAGGACAGAATGACAAGGTCACCCTGATCCATCAGGGGGCGGCAAAAGCGCTGGACGTCGCGGGTACAGGCCTTTTGTTCCTGCTCGGTGCCGCTTCGCTGTTGCTGCTGGGCCAATGCGCCCGTCGAGGCAGAAACAGAAACCACCGCCAGTACCAAGAAAATTTTACGCATTGTCTTCCTTCAATATAGGGGGATTCAGCCCGGATTCTGCATAGCATATCCAGCGTGGTTCGCACCGTTGGCAAGGCCTGAACGTCAGGCCCTCGCGCTGTTTAGCGGCGAACGATGCAGCCGTGCCACAGGAAACATTGCGATAGGCCGAATTTGTGTCCACGCTACGCCGAGGAGGTGGCCTCGCCCGCAATCCAGGCATTCGGCTCTGCGGGAACTTTTGGTCGCAAGCCACCCGGCAACATAAATGCTTCACCTCCTGCGGAATAACATCGCATCGCGGAGCACACCATCGCTTGAACCAAAAGCACCGCAGCGACACTTAAACTTCGATAGGACGCGACGTATATCTCGACGCGGCATCGTCATCTTGATGGGGAAAGTCGATATGCAGAGCTTTGCTGAAAGTTTCACCGCGCGCGCGATCAAGGCGGCGAGCATCGGCGCCGCGTTGCTGTTCTCGGTATCCGCCGGCCATGCGCAATCGGGTCCGTTTGCCGGCTTCGACGGCTCGTGGAGCGGCAACGGCACGGTCTCGCTATCGGATGGTACCACCGAGCGGATTCGCTGCCGGGCAACCTACAAGGTCGACGGCGGTAACGCGCTGAAGCAGACCCTGCGCTGCGCCAGCGACAGCTACAAGTTCGACCTCTCGAGCGACGTCACCAGCCAGGGCAACCAGGTGACCGGAAGCTGGAGCGAGGCCAGCCGCAATGTCTACGGCAACCTCAATGGCCGCGCTGGCGGCGGCCAGATTGACGTGTTCGTCGAAGCGGCCGGTTTCGCAGCCACCATCACCCTGACGACCCGCGGCAACCGGCAGTCGGTGTCGATCAGTTCGAAGGGCGAGATCCGCGGCGTACAGATCAGCATGGTCAAGGGCTGAGGTACATTCCCTGCCGTCGCCCGGCCTGCGCGCAACTGCGCGCCAGGACCCGGCGACCCGGCAGCACCGGCAGTTGCGATTTATCACAAGCGCCTGCGTATACCGGGTCCGCCGCTTTCGCGGGGGATGACAGTCGCGTGCGTGGTGCCCCAGTCCCTACTCCGCCGGCTTGGCCAGCACGGACGTCCCGGAAATCTTCTGCTGCAGGTTGATCAGCCACATTGCGGTCGGACGCAGGATGAAAAGGTCGGCGAACAGGGCCGCGACCATGGCGAAGGCCGAGAGCCAGCCGAACAGCCGCAGTGACGGCAGATCCGAAAACACCGTGACGACGAGGCCGCAGGCCAGCACCACCGTGGTCAGGATCAGCGCCGGCCCGACCAGCACGGTGGCCCGCTCCACCGCGATCGCGGGATCGGTGCCGGGCGTATCTTCCAACCGCAGGCGGTTGAGGAAGTGGATGGTGGCGCTGAGGCCGAGGCCGAACGACACCGTGAGGGCCACCACGCTGGCAAATTGCAGCCCCTCCCCGAGCAGCCACAGCACCGTGCCCGACAGCACCACCGGGAAGATGCCGGGCAGGATGCAGGCGAACATGACCACCCAGGAGCGGAACGCCAATCCGATGAAGATCGCCACCAGCCCGAATTCGATGGTCAGGCCGTGGTTGAGCTTCTCGATCATGCCAGCGGAATTGCGCGCCGCGATCGCCGACAGGCCGGTCACCGCGATTTCGTAGCCGGGATGCTTCTTGCGGATGTCGTTCAACTGGCTGTCGAGCTTGTCGACCACCGGCAGGATCGCGCTTGAATCGAGGTCCGGTACCCGGCCGGACACCACCACCGCCATCTGATCGGCGGAGATGAAGCGCCGCACCAGATGTTCGGGGAGCAGGCTGACATATTCCTTCAGCGTCGCCACGTCGTTACTGCCCGCCTTTTCAGCCAGCCAGCGGCGCAGCGTTTCCAGCGACCAGACATTGCCGACGCCAGCCGACTTCTCCACCATCGAATGCACGTCGGCGATGGTCTGCAGGGTCTGCGGCGAATACAGCGTCTCGCCCTTGGGGAACTCGATCAACACGTCGATCGGATTGGCGCCCGTCAGCTTGGCATCGAGACGACCGGAGGCGGCCACCGCCTGCTCCTTGTCCGGCACCTGGTCAGCGAGGCGATAACGCGGTTCCAGATTGGCATAGATGACAGCCAGGCCGCCGACGAGAACGACCGAGATCAGGCTGAACAGGCCCGGACGGCCGACCATACGCACCGCGATCCAGTAACAGAAGGAGCGTAGCGCGTTGACGCCGGCGTCGGCGGTCTGGAACTTGGCGGCAAACACCTTTTCGTTGCGTACCAGCAGCACGCCGAACACCGGCACCAGCGACAGCACCGCCAGCAGCGCAATGACGGTGGCGGCGAGACCCGCCTCGCCGAAGGCGCGGATCAGATCCGAATCGGAGAACTGCAAGGCGAGAAAGGAAATGCCGGCGGTGGCGTGGGTCAGCACGCAGGCCGGGCCGACCACCAGGACCGCGTTCTTGAACGCCGAATACTTGTCCTCGCCCGCAATCAGCCGGTCGCGCGCCGCGAAGGTCAGCTGCATGGAATCCGCGAAGCTGATCACCATGATCAGCGGCGTCATCACGTTGAGGAACATGTTGAGGCTGAAGCCGGCCCAGCCCAGCGCGCCCAGCGCCAGCAGGATCGCCAGGAGCGGCGGGAATGCCGCCACGATCATGAACGACACCTTGCGGAAGAAGATGATGGCGATCAGGCAGCCGGCGAGAATGCCGGCGACGTTGTAGATCAGGCCGTCGCGCTCGACCGCGTTGCGGATCTCGAGCTGCATCACCGGCACGCCGGAGAGCTGCTTGGTCAGCCCACTGTCGGCCAGATCGTCGTTCATGATCTTGCGGATCTCGCCGACGGCCTTGCTCAGCTTGTTGTTGCTGACCACCGCCGGATCGAGCGACAGCACCACAAGGGCCAGCGTGCCGTCATCGGACAGCAATTTGCCGCGGATGATCTCGTTGTTCTTCACCGTCTCGATGAATTTGTCGTAGGCGGCCCCTTCCGGCAATTCCGACGGGAACAGCGCCGCCGGCAGCTTGCCGGGCGCCGGCGCCTGGCGCGCCGAGAACAGCGAGATCAGCCCGCGCACGCCGTCGACCAGCTGCAGATCGGTGACGAGGTCGCGCACCTTCTCGAGGTTCTGCCGTTCCAGCAGGGTCTTGCCCTCGACCACCACCAGCACGTCGAACTCGCTGGACGGAAAGCGCTTCGTCACTTCCTCGTACTGCCGATATTCCTTGCTGTCGGAGCGGAACAGCTGGCTCAGCGAATCGTCGATCTTGATGCGCTGGATGCCGAAGATGGCGCCGACCACCAGCGCCAGCAGGATAATGCAGGACAGCACCGGCGCCTTGACCGCAATCAGGCCGATGCGCTCCAGCCCGAAGGCGATGCTCAGCGACCGGCGACCCGATGGAGAGAGATCGGCGTCGCGGGAATTCTTGTCGTGCATGGTGCGTCCAGTCCTGTCGTCGGCGTCGTTTGCCTAGCTAGCGTCCCGGGCAGGAATGAGGCTGAGAGCGCCGCAGCGACCAGCATTGGCCCTTGAAAACATGCAGTAAATTTGGCGTTGCGAGGTTTAGCAGGTCCGCATGACGACTCGCAAGGCGGCGGCAGCGCGGCGATTGCGTTCCCGGTCACAATGGCGCGAACACCCGCGATGTTTTCGTTCAGGCCCTTGAGCTCGCAACCGGGCCAGGACCGGCAATCTGCGACGGTCGTCCGCTGTCGTCCTTCAGCGCCACGCCGGTGACGCCGCGGGCGAGGCCCGCGCGCGCCAGCCAGGCGATCTTGAAGGCGGCCTCGTCGTAGCTCAGCCCGGCGGCATGGATGTTGGAGACGCAATTGCGTTCGGCATCGGTCAGGCCGGGCTTGGGCGCAAAGGTCAGGTAGGCGCCGAGACTGTGCGGCGCCGACAGACCGGGCCGCTCGCCGATCAGCACCACCACCATTCGCACATTCAGCAAGGCGCCGATGCGATCGCCAAGCGCAACGCGGGCACCGCCTGCCACCACCGCCGGCCCAAGGCCGATCCCCGCCTCCGCCAGCCGCGGCAGCAACCCGCGCACCAGGCCTGCGGCATGGGCGTTGACGGCGGCCGGCGACAGCCCGTCGCCGATCACCAGCACCATGTCGCAGGGCGGTTGCTGGCGCTCCGCCAAACGCGTCTCCGAGGCAGCATCGAGCAACCGGCCGAGATCGGGGCGTTTCAGATAATCGCCGCGGTCGGCGACCTGGCTGGTCACCAGGATCGGTGTGAGGCCGAGGCCGGCCAGATCGGAGGCGAGCCGTTCCGCATCGAACGGCGCATGCACCGCGTCGCGGGCGCGGGCGTGATCGAGGGTGAAATCCAGCAGTGCACGGGTCGGAAGGCCGCCGCCAACGCGGCCCAGCGCCACCCGCGCCGGGGTCAGCGCCTTGAGATCGTCCAGCGTCCGCGGCGGGCGCGATGGCAAAGTCATTTCGTCCCGCCCAGTGAAGCCGGCGCCACGCCGGCCTATTCCGCCGGCACCGCGTCCGGCATCTTCATCGAGTAATAGGAAGCACTGGTCGTGCCCTGTGAAGCGTCCCGCGAGAACATGATCAGGTGCTGCGCAACCATGATCGAGGAGATCAGGTATTCAATCTCGCCGCGGGCCAGGCGGCGCAGTGCGAACTTCCAGAACACCGCCTTGTAATCGCCGAGGACGCCGACCTTCCAGAAGATGTTGCGCAGCATGATCAATCCCATGCGGATGTTCTTCCAGGACATCTGCTGCTTGGTGCGCGGCATGATGCGGTTCGGATAGGTATGGGTGATCTGGTACTCGTAGCGGTCCAGCAACTTTTGCGGCTGGTAGGCCGCGCCCATGCAGGCGCGCCATGAATTGACCACGTCGTGATACGGCAGCAGGAATTCGACGTTGGAATCGCGGCCCTCGTCCTCGTTGAGACGGTCGGCCTTCTTGAGGCGATCCCACAACGGAGTCTGCGGCAAGGCTTGCAGCAGGTTGATCGTCAACAGCGGGATCTGCGACGCGTCGACAAAGTCGAGCAGCGCCTGCCCGGTTTCCGGCCTATCGGTGTCGAGACCGAGGATAATGCCGGACACCACCTCCATGCCAAAACTGTTCAGGACCTCGATCGATTCCATGATGGGCAGGACCATGTTGTGGTCCTTTTTCATCGCCTTCAGGGCCACCGGGTCCGGCGTCTCGATGCCGCAGAAGATCGTCCCGAACAGCGAATCGCGCATCAAGGCCAGGATTTCCGGGCGCTTGGCGATGTTCAGCGTGGCCTCGCAGGATAGACGCAGCACATAGCCGGTCTTCTTCTGCCATTCCACCAGATGCGGCAGCAGATCGAGCGCGGCCTTGCGGTTGCCGATGAAATTGTCGTCGACAAAATAGACCGAGCCCATGATGCCGCATTCCAGCAGCTTGTCGAGCTCGGCGGTGATCTGCTCCGGCGACTTCAGCCGCGGATTACGACCGTACAGGCCGGGAATGTCGCAGAATTCGCACTGATACGGACAGCCCGAGGAATACTGGATCGAACCCAGGAAATAGCGCGGAATCTCCGCCAGCTCGTAGGCGGGGATTGGAAATTCGGTCATATCCAGACGGTCAGCGGTTTTCAGCACAACCTGCTGCGCCGGACGCCTCGTGTCGGCCGCAAGAATGTCGATCAGCCGGTCGGTGGCGTCGCCAAGTTCGCCGCAGTGCAGATAGTCGAAGGCCGGATAATATTCTGGACATGACGACACCGACGGCCCGCCGATCGCCACCGCCAGGTCGTAGCCGTGGGCGCGGTGACAGATCTCGTTCATCTGCGGGCGCTGGATATGCATGCCGCTGACGAACACGGCCTCGGCCCACAGGAAGTCTTCAGGCGTGGCCGGACGGATATTTTCGTCGATGAAGCGGACCTGCCAGTTCGCTGGCAGGTAGGCCGCGATCAGCAGCAGGCCCTGCGGGGGCATGAAGGCCTGCACACCATCGGTGAGAGGATAAGCGTATTCGAACGTGCCAAACGAAGAGGTGTATCGCGGAAAGACGCACAAAATGCGCCGTGCCGTCTGCCTGCCCTCAGCTCTCATCGAGTGTCCTCTGTGAAGTCGTCCGCGCACCGCCCCTTGGTCGCGCAACGCTCAGTCTAATCCCTTGGATATCAAGCGGTTCCGTCAAACGTAACAGTAATCAATTTAATCACTGCTGGACAGGCTGGGCTACAAATTCTTCAAGATTGTGGCGGAACCCGACCCGGCCAATCCCGGCGAGCGCGCCTGTTTGAAGCCGGGATGACATCTTTTTGACGTCGGCGATCGGCTCGGTCGGCGGGCGCGGTCGGAAAAGACTCCGGCACACCTGCCGGCCCCTGCGTCGGCGTCGATGCGAAAGCAAAAAGGCCCGCATCGTTGCGGGCCTTCGTTTGTCTGGAGCAGAGCGGAAGCTTAGAAGCCGCCGCCGAGGCTGCCGAGGTTGAAGCGGTAGTTCAGGCCAGCCTTGATGGTGTGCTCGTCGTTCTTGATGTTGCCAACGACAGGAACGGTGAAGTTCGCGGTACCGAAGTCATAGTACTGGTACTCGATCTTGCCCGACCAGTTCGCGGTGAACAGATATTCCAGACCGCCACCGACGGTGTAGCCATCGCGGCCGCCGTTGCCGGAGAAGCCGTTGCTGAAGCGCGTGTCGGCCCAGGCGTAACCACCCTTGACGTACAGCAGGGCCGGGCTGCCCCAGGTGTAGCCGAGACGGCCGGTGACCGAACCGAGGCCGCGGTTGGCGAAGCTGCTCGCGGTGTCCAGCCAGCTATAGTTGGCTTCCACGCCGAACACCCAGTTCGGGGAGAACTGCATGTCGTAACCGACCTGGGCGCCGCCCATGAACACGCCATCGTTGCCGGTTCCGAGAACGGTGTTGTTGCTGCCCGCGAACGCGCCGCCGACGTGACCGCCGAAGTAGAAGCCGGTCCAGTTGTAGATCGGCGCAGCCATCATGGCCGGTGCCTTGGTGTACGGACGGGCGGCGAGGTCGGCAGCCGAAGCCTGCGAGGCAACTGCGATCAGGGAGAGGGCAGCCGAGGCCAGAAGAAGCTTTTTCATTGTCGTTCCTAAATTTCAGCCCCGTATGGGCCATCGCGTTCGTCCGTGAACCTAGACTATTGCGCACAGATAACTGTCACTCTCCCGCAACAGACGCGCCCTTTCACCACCGACGATGGATAAAAAGCTGATGACGATATGCACGAGCGTTTTATTCACACATCGATGCATGCGCCCTATATTTGCTGCGCCATCGCCACGCTTCTGACCAACTCGAACGCGCACCGACACCTCAGACATTCGTTGTCGGAACTGTAAAGAGGTCTCGCCTGCCTGAAGCCGTCGCACGAAATCCGCAGGGCCTTGCCTGAAGGGAACCGCGCTCACTGAGGCTCGCTGGGTCTGTCCCGCTCATGACTTTCCGCTTCCGCAGCGGCACACGCGTCAACGCCGTGACATTTGCTGCGGTAATACCAGGTGCCTGCCGCGACCGCGGCAATCACCACGACGGCGAGCAGCACAAACCATTTTCGATCAACGTTCTTCATGTCTTCCCCTCTCGCGACAACATCGGGAACCGTTGATCGCACAGCTCGCCGGATTCGGCCTATCCTTCTGAGGACCACCACACGGCCTGTGGATACAGCGCCGATCTCCTCTTCGCTCGCAGCGGCCAGATGGCTGAATTTATGGCCGGCGTGATCCACCGTGCGCCTGCATCATCACGCGATCAGCCGCGCCGCGAGTTCCGGCAGCAGGCCATCCTGCGCGGTGAGCCGGCCATCGGCGCCGGCCAGGCCGGAGCGCACGAGCCAGGCGTCGAATTCCGGCGCCCGCTTGAGGTTGAACAGGTCGCGGACGTAAAGCGCATCGTGAAACGAAGTCGACTGGTAATTCAACATGATGTCGTCAGCGCCCGGCACCCCCATGATGAAGGTGACGCCGGCCGCCGCCAACAGCGTCAGCAGGTTGTCCATGTCGTCCTGATCGGCTTCGGCATGGTTGGTGTAACAGACGTCGACGCCAAGAGGCAGGCCGAGCAGCTTGCCGCAGAAATGGTCCTCGAGCCCGGCCCGGATGATCTCCTTGCCGTCATAGAGATATTCCGGGCCGATGAAGCCGACCACGCTGTTGACCAGCAGTGGATCGAAGGCGCGGGCCACGGCATAGGCGCGGGCCTCGCAAGTCTGCTGATCGACGCCATGATGGGCATTGGCCGACAGCGCCGAGCCCTGTCCGGTTTCGAAATACATCACATTATTGCCGATGTTGCCGCGCTTCAGCGACAGGCCGGCGGCATGCGCCTCTCTCAGCAGCGCAAGGTCGATGCCGAAGCTGCTGTTGGCGGCCTCGGTGCCGGCGATCGACTGGAACACCAGATCGACCGGGAAGCCCTGCCCGATCAGGTCGATGGTGGTGGTGACATGGGTCAGGACGCAGCTTTGCGTGGGGATTTGCAACCTGGTGATGACGTCGTCGAGCAGCCACACCAAGGAGCCCAGCACGGCGGGATCGTCGCTGGCCGGGTTGATGCCGATGCAGGCGTCGCCGGAGCCGAGCATGAGACCGTCGAGAATCGCCGCGGCGATGCCGCGGGCATCGTCGAATGGATGATTGGGTTGCAGCCGCGCACTCATGTGACCGCGCAGACCGATGGTGTTGCGGAACCGGGTGGTGACCTGGCACTTCTTCGCCACCAGGATGAGGTCCTGGTTGCGCATCAGCTTCGACACCGCGGCCGCCATTTCCGGGGTGATGCCAGTGGCGAGCTTTTGCAGCACCGCAGGGTGGCGGCATCCGACAGCAGCCAATCGCGCAAGCCGCCGACCGTCAGCGACGATACTGCCGCAAACGCCACGGCATCGTGGCTGTCGACGATCAGCCGGGTGACCTCGTCGTCTTCGTAGGGAATGACGGTCTCTTGCAGAAACTGCGTCAGCGGCAGATCGGCCAGGGCCATCCGCGCCGCGATCATCTGCTCGGCGGTGGCGGCGGCGATGCCGGCCAGCCGGTCGCCGGATCGCGGTGGCGTCGCTTTGGCGAGCAGGTCGCGCAGAGTGTCAAAGACGAATGAATGCGCACCGACGGTCTGGCGATAGATCATTGCAGCCCCTCGGCTGCCGCGCCTGAAGAAGTCCAGGTCCGGCAGCCGTGTCGCAAGCTAACACCGAAACGGAGCTTACGCAGCCTTGACGGTGGCAAGGAATTTATCGACCTCGCTGCGCAACTGCTCCGATTGCCGCGACAGTTCCGAAGCCGCCGACAGCACTTGCGAGGCAGCCGCGCCGGTTTCGCCGGCGGTCGCCGTGATGCCGGAGATGTTGGACGATACTTCGCTGGTGCCCCGCGATGCTTCCTGAACGCTGCGCGAGATTTCGTTGGTTGCCGCGCCCTGCTCCTCGACCGCCGCTGAAATCGCCGTCGAGATCTCGTTCAGCGCATTGATGACCTTTGTGATGGTGCCGATCGCCGCCACCGATTCGGTGGTCGAGCTCTGGATGTCGCCCACCTGCTCGGCGATCTCCGCAGTCGCCTTGGCGGTTTGCTCGGCTAGCGACTTGACCTCCTGCGCCACCACCGCGAAACCGCGCCCGGCCTCGCCGGCGCGCGCCGCTTCAATGGTGGCATTGAGCGCCAGCAGGTTGGTCTGCGCCGCGATGTTGTTGATCAGCTCGACCACCGTGCCGATCTTCTGCGCACCCTCCGCGAGACGATTCATCTTCACCGCGGTTTCGTCCGCGTCGCGCACGGCCGCACTCGCGATCCGCGAGGATTCGTTGACCTGGCGCGAAATCTCGCTGATCGAGCTGGTGAGTTCTTCGGTGGCCACGGCGACGGCCTGCACACTGGATGTCGCTTCACGCGAGGCCATGTCGACGACTTGCGACTGCGATGCGGCCGAGCTGGCCGACGAAGTCAGGCTCTGCGCCGAGGTCTGCAATTCGTTGGAGGCCGAGGCCACGATGGTGACCACGCCGCCGACCGTCTTCTCGAAATCCGCCGCCAGCCGGTCCAGCGTCGCCCGCCGATCGCGGCGGCCTTCCTCGATATAGACCGAGATCGCCAGATCCATGTCGAGCATGGCGGCCTTGATGATAGCGGTCTGCAATGCGGCGCGCTTGGTCTTGGCGCTGGAATCGAACCGGCCGAACGGCATCCGCTGCGCAATAGCGTCAACCAGCCCGGTGACCAGCGCGTTGTAACCGCCGATGTACCAGCGCGGCTCCAGGCCGAGCTTGTTGTGCACCTGGCCGATCTTCGTCACTGACGCCTGGTAGGTATCGTCGAAACGGCCGTCGAGGATCACCGTCCAATGCTGGATCTGCATCTTCTTGGCGTGCATCATGTGCTCGCGGCTTTTGAAGAACGCGGCGGTCTCGGAAAATTTGGAGATGTGGTCGTAAAACCGGTCCATGATTTGCGGCAGCTCAGCGAGCACGAATGATTTCCCGTTGCGCAAGGTTGCAATCGTCTCTTGATCGATCAGATTGAACTTCAGGCGCTCGGAAATCGTATTGTTGCTGCTCATGGGAATGCTCCGCTCGAATTCTGTGTTCGAAAAATTGATGGGCAACAGATGTCGCCCGTGGCTGAACCAGCCCACCGCAATACGCACTGGAAGCGCGACCTCGACATCACGAAGCTTATGCTTTCAGACGTCTTAAGCTCGCTATCAAACATAGCGCCAAGAGGGTTAACTGGGGGTGGGTGCCCGGCACCGTAGAATTACTGGGATTTGCTTAACAAAAGCAACTCGTCCCTGTCTTCCGGAATTGGTTACCGGCGGCGAACGGGACGACACGCCCCTTGGGAATTGAAGCCGCCGGACGTCAGCGCCTTTTGTCGATGAAGTGCATTCCATACACCGATTGCGAATCGAAGGCTTCGAAAGACAATTCGGTCGTCTCCGCCCGCCCGGCATCCGCGGCAACGTTGCCGTCTTCGATGCAGCGTATGCTACGCGGCCCGGACCGTAGCGAGGAACTTCTCCATCTCGCCCCTGAGCCGCGCACTCTCCCCGGACAGCAGTTGCGCTGACGTCAGCACTTGCGACGATGCCGTGCCGGTATCGCCGGCGCCCCGATTGACCTCAGCGATGCTGGCAGCGACCTGCGCGGTTCCGTTCGCAGCCTGCTGAACGTTGCGGGAAATCTCCCGTGTCATCGTACCCTGCTGCTCGATCGCAGCAGCGATCGTCGACGCGATCTGCGACACCCTGCCAATCGTCCCGCTGATCTCGTTGATCGCCACCACCGATTCTTCCGTGGCCAACTGCATTTCGGCGATCTGGTTGCTGATCTCGCTGGTCGCGCTGGCTGTCTGCGACGCCAGTGCCTTCACCTCCTGGGCGACGATCGCGAACCCCCGTCCCGCTTCGCCGGCGCGTGCGGCCTCGATCGTGGCATTGAGAGCCAGCAGGTTGGTCTGGGCTGCAATGCTCGTGATCAGTTTCGTCACGTCACCGATCCGGCTCGCCGCGAGCGACAGCTTGGCAATACGCGCGTCCGCACGTTCCGCCTGACCGACCGCCTCGTTGGTGATCGCATTGGAATTCGTCACCTGTCTGCCGATCTCCGCGACCGATGCTGCCATCTCCTCGGTCGCAGATACGACTGACTGGACATTGCCGGAGGTCGCATCAGAGACCACCGCAACTGCGCCACCGAGTTGTTGGGTTTCAGCGCTGCTTTTGGTCAGAATGGTCGCCGAATGTTCAAGTTCGCTCGATGCGGTGCCGACCGCCTCGACGATGTTTCCAACCGCGGACTCAAAACTCCGGGCGAGATTGTGCAGTTCGCGGCGTCGCGTCTCGGCCAGCTCTCGGCTCCTCGCCTCGCGCCCGCTGGTTTCCCGTTCGGCCCTGGCTATCGCTTGAATTTTGAACTCTTCCACCGCCCGCGCCATCTGGCCGATTTCATCGAAGCGATCGAGACCGGGCAACTGAACGCCAAAATTTCCCTGCGCCAGTTCACGCATCGCAGCGGACATCACGATCGCGGGGCGGGATATGCTCCGGCCGATCAGGAACGAGACGATCACACCGACAACGGCCATGGCCAGAACAATTCCCCCAGCGTCCATTGCTGCTGCTCAAGTCGCATGCCGGCGCGCGCGATCTCGCGATCCTTGCCGTCATTGCTTGACAGAATGAGATCGTCGGTCAGCGCCTCGATATCCTTGAAGTGCCGCTCGGCCCCCTTGATGAACAACAGCGCCGATCCTGCATCGCCATCGGCCATCTCGATCGCATTCTTCGATTGCTTGAGATAGCCGGCGACCGACGTCTTCAATTTTTCAAAGGCCGCCGGCTTGACCGACGCCCCATCATGCCCGCTTTCGACCGCCTTCAGCGCCTCGGAGATCCTCGCCGAGGCGACCGACGCCTCCTTGGAGACGCCCTGGATCTTCTTCTCGTCCTGCTCGTTGGCCGCAGTCGCCGCGAGTCGGTAAAGCTTGGCGTGCGCCGTCCAGATCACCGTATTGAGTTCGTTCACCAGTTCGGATTGCCGTACCGGCCCGGAAATCAGACCGTCCACGCTCGCCTGGTTCATGCGCAGGTTCTGCAGGGCATATGCGCCAACGCCGATCAGAACCATGACCAGAAAGGCCGGGGCCAGTTGGACTTTCCACGCTAGGCCGATATTCTTGGCTCGCTTGAACATATTCTGAATCCATCAAACAGCGCGCCGGGAAAAGCGACCCGGCACGACTGTGCGAGATCGGACGCCGGTTCGTCCCGGGAACGGAGGTCGTGGGCGCGCGCGCAAGGAAGTCCTCGCGCGCGCGACCTGTCAGGACTTGTAAATACCAGCGCAAACCGCGGTGTTGTCCAACTTCTCGCAATACATCTGCTTCGGTTCGACCTTCTTGCTCACCGGATTGACGAACTTGTAGTCCTGCCAGAACGAGGGCTGCTGCGCGGCGAGTTCGACGCGTTCCTTGACGTAGAGTTTTCCGTCAACGTCCTGCGCGTCGATCATGTCCTTGCCGACGAACTTTTGATTCTGATCCATGTGCCAGCACCTTGCCGTCGAGTTGATAGACCACGACGTAAAGATCGCGATCGATGAACTGACCGGCCTTGTTGCTGATCTCGGCATAGGCCTTGTCGGGGCCCTGCGCCTTGATGAAGGCGGTCGCCTTCTTGACCATGCTCACGGCATCATCTTTGCCGGCACCGTCGGCTGCGAAAGCGCTGCCAGCGACAACGACCGCGATCAGTGGCAGAATCCGCTTCAAGCTGGACTTGATCATAATTTTCTCCTGCGATGGTATAATAGGAATTTCTATCGGCAGGATTGCAGAAAAAGGAAAAGCAACCATTAAACCGGCCGCGCTGCACTGCACTAGAACGAGCCTGGTTCCAGCGGTGGTATTCGCAGCTGCAGCGATAGTAGCAAAAGGGCACACCGACTCGCGATGGCTACAGTGATCGTCCTGCCGCGAAGCCTGACGACCATGCCCACTGGAAATTGAAGCCGCCAAGATGACCGGTGACGTCGACGACCTCGCCGATGAAGTAGAGTCCGGGGACCGCATTCGCCTCGAACGTTTTCGACGACAGCTCGGTGGTATCAATGCCGCCGAGGGTGACTTCAGCCGTGCGATAGCCTTCGGTGCCATTGGGACGAAGATGCCACTGTTTCACCGCGGCAACGACGTTGAGCAGCAGCTTGTCGGAGAAATCCGCCAGCCGCGCCGGGCCATCGATCCGCTCCGCGATCATCTGCGCCAGCCGCTTCGGCAGCCCTTCGCCGAGCGCCGTGGCGAGTTCCTGCCGCGGGCGATCGCGGCGCGCCTGCTTCAGCACGGCGAGCAGATCGACGTTGGGCGCCAGGTCGATGACAATATCGAGGCCCTCGCGCCAGTAGGACGAAATCTGCAGCACGGCCGGGCCGCTGAGCCCGCGATGGGTGAACAGCAGCGCCTCGTCGAAACTGGTCTTGCCGACGCTGACCACCGCATCGACGGCGATGCCCGACAGTTCCTTCAACTGCGCCAGCGCGGCCACGTCGAAAGTCAGCGGCACCAGGCCGGCGCGCGGCGCCACCATCTTCAGGCCGAACTGCTGCGCGAGCTTGTAGCCGAAAGGGCTGGCGCCCATTTTCGGAATCGACGGCCCGCCAGTGGCGACCACCAGCGACGGACTGCGATATTCGCCCTGGTCGGTGGTCACGACAAAGCCGCTGTCGCTTTTGGCCACGCCGGTGATGCCGGCGCCGAGCCGCATCTGCACATCGCCGCGGCGAGCTTCCGCGAGCAGCATGTCGATGATCTGCTGGGCGGAGTCGTCGCAGAACAGTTGGCCGCGGGTCTTCTCGTGCCAGGCTATCCCGTAGCGGTCGACCATGGCGATGAAGTCGCGCTGGGTGAACCCCTTCAGCGCCGATTTGCAGAACTGCGGATTCTGCGACAGGAAATTTTGCGGCGAGGTATGCAGGTTGGTGAAGTTGCAGCGGCCGCCGCCGGAGATGCGGATCTTTTCGCCGGGCGCCCTCGCCTGTTCCAGCACCATGACCGAACGGCCACGCTGGCCGGCGACACCGGCACACATCAGGCCAGCCGCGCCCGCGCCGAGGATGATGACGTCATAGCTGTTGTGCGGACGGGCGCTCATTCGACCAGCAACACGTCGACGGCGACGGCGAGCTTCTGCTTGCGCGAACCGACGATGATGCCATCCACCGGCGAGACGTCGGAAAAATCGCGACCGACTGCCAGGACGATGTGATCGTTCTCGACCAGGATATCGTTGGTGGGATCGAAACCGATCCAGCCGAGCTCGGCGCCGCACCACGCAGTGGCCCAGGCGTGGGTGGCGTCGGCGCCCTGCAGCCGCTCCTTGCCCTCAGGTGGAATGGTCCGCAGATAGCCGGAGACATAGGCCACCGGCAGACCGAGACCGCGCATGCCTGAGATCATGATGTGGGCAAAATCCTGACAAACGCCGTGGCGCTTTTCCAGTACCTCCGCGAGCGGCGTCGAGATCACCGTCGCCTTCGGATCGTATTTGAACTCGGTCCGGATGCGATGCATCAGGTCGACGGCGCCCTCGAGAATGCCGCGCCCCTCCGGGAAGCTGACCGCCGCATAGGCGGTGACGGGATCGAGGATCGGCACCAGCGGGCTCGCGAACACGTAACCGATCGGCGACGCAGCGCTGAGGTCGCTCGACTTGAACGAGGCCTGCCGCACATTTTCCCAGGCGGCACTTGGGTCGCCACGGCCCGGCGCCCGGCGCGAGACGAAGACGCGCGAGCGGCTGTCGATGCGCAGCACCTTGTGCGGCGCCTCGATCAGCACGCTCTCGGTCCGGGTGCCGAAGAAGTCGGTGCGCGTGGTGCGCAGCGCCGGCGCCGGCTTGATCTCGACGCTGTGCGATACCAGTTGCTGACCGTTGCCGCCGATTGGCTCGAGACGCAGCGAGCAGCGCGCGAAGCTGACCGGGCTCTCGTAGCTGTAGGTGGTGACATGACGGATATCGTAGATCACGCCAGCCCCGTCAGCTTTTCCGGCCGCGTGGCGTTGCTGCCATGGGGGAAATAATGCGAGCCGATGGCATCGGCGAGCGTCAGTAGGTCCTGCTCAAGACCGAACAGCGCCTTGGTATGGAATTCATCGGCTTCGCCGGTGACCAACGAAGCCTGCAGTGCCACCGCGAGTCGCTGCGGACGCTCGATCAGACCGTTCTCCTTGAGCGACGGCAGCATCGCAATGTGCTCGTTGAGCGCCGACACCTGGAACGCCACCGAGCGCGGATTGTAGGGGTCGAGCAGCACCAGATCGCGTACCGGCGCAAGCAATGGACCGACCAGATAGCGCGAGCGATAGGTGATCTGGCAATCCACCAGCGTCAGCAGGATGTCGAGATCGTCGCTGCTGGCCTCGTCATAGGCGAACTGCCGGGCGAAGCGGGTGATGTTGATGGCGCGCTCGGCCCGGCGGCCCATCTCGAGGAAACGCCAGCCGGCGGCGCGGTTCATGTTTTCCTGCGCCAGACCGGCGAAGCTCGCCAGCTCCTGCAGCGTCAGTTCGGCAGCGCTGACCACGCCGTCGTCATCCTCGATTTCATGAGACAGACGTTCGGCCATTTCGGTGATGACCTGCCAGGCGTCCGGCGACAGCCGTTCGCGCAACGAGGTCGCGGTGCGCTGCGCGGACCGCACCAGCGACAGCGCTGAGCCGAAGCGCTCTTCGTCCTGCAATGCCTGCGCGGCCACCTTGTACGGCTGCGAGCGGGCGCCGAGCGACGTGGCGCCCCAGGTCAGCAATAGACGCTGGATGCGTTCGACCGACTGCTGTGCATTCTGCGCCTTGCCGGGATCGCGCTGCGGCACGCTGAGCGCGCGCACCAGCCGCAAGGTCGATTCGGCGCGTTCAAGATAGCGCCCGAGCCAGAACAGATTGTCGGCGGCGCGGCTCGGCACCCAGCCCGCGATACGCCTGATGCGCACGGTCTCCACCGCCGGCAGCAGCGTCGATGCCACCACCGCCTTGTCGGCGACCACCCAGACGTCCGCAGCGCGCGCCCCGGCGCCCATCGACACCGCGCGAGCGTCGGGCCGGTCGGCGATACGGCAGAAGCCGCCGGGCATCGTCGTCCAGCCATTCGGCGTCGCCGCCGCGAATACCCGCAGCACGAACGGCCGCGGCGCCAGCCTGCCGTTGTCCCACACCGGCGTGGTCGACAGCCGCACCACTTCCTGGCCGACATAGTCGATGCCGCGATTGTGGATGGCGTCCTTCAGCCGGTCGCGCTCGCGCGCCGACAGGTTGGCCGCCAGCACCGGCCCCTTGCCGGGGAATCCCGGCACCGAGGCGCCATAGGCACCTTCGATGGCGAAATCATCCAGTCGCGACAACACCTCGTCGCGCGCCTTCTTCTGACCGCACCACCAAGTGGCGATGTGCGGCAGCTTCAGCTCTTCGCCGAGCAGCCGCTTGCTGAGGCTCGGCAGGAAGCCGAGCAGCGCGCGCGCCTCCATCACGCCGGAGCCCGGCATGTTGGCGACCACCACACCGTTCTTTCTGAGCACATCGATCAGTCCGGGCACGCCGAGCTGCGACGAGGCATCGAGCTCAAGCGGGTCGAGCGAGTTGGAATCGACCCGGCGCAGCAACACGTCGAGCCGCTTCAGCCCGGCAACGGTGCGTATGTGGACGCGGTCGCCGGAGACCGCGAGATCGTCGCCCTCCACCAGCAGGAAACCGAGATAGCGCGCCAGCGTGGCGTGTTCGAAATAGGTTTCGCTGAAGGGACCGGGCGTCAGCAGGCCGATGCGCGGCTCGTCGCGATCGGCGGACGCGCGCAAAGAGTCGCGGAAGGCTTCGAAGAACGGCGCGACGCGCTCGACATTCATCGACTTGTAGAGGTCGGTGAAGGCGCGCGACAGCACCAGGCGGTTTTCCAGCGCGTAGCCCATGCCGGACGGCGCCTGCGTGCGATCGCCGAGCACCCACCAGCGGCCGTCGGGGCCGCGGCCGAGATCGGCGGCGTAGACGTTGAGATACCTGCCGCCGGGCGGCGCGATGCCGCACACCGAGCGCAGATATTCGGCGCTGCCGGCGATCGCCGCTGCCGGCACTGCACCCTCGGCCACCAGCCTCGCGTCGCCATAGAGATCGGCCAGCACAAGTTCGAGCAACTGCGCACGCTGGGTCACCGCCGCAGAAATCTGCTGCCATTCGCTCTCGTCGATCAGCAGCGGCACATGGCTGAGCGGCCAGCCGCGGTCGGCGATCTCGCCGGGGGCGCGGTAGGTGACGCCGGCCTCGCGCAGATGCCGGTCGGCGGAGCCGAACCGGCGCTCGATGTCAGCCGGGGCCAGCGCGCCGAAGGCGTCGAAGAACCGGGCCCATACGTCGCGCGCATTGCCGTCCTGATCGATGAATTCGTCCGGGATTCCGGGCAGCCGCTCGTAATCGCGAGTCCACTGCGCGACCCTGCGACTTCCCGGTCGGGGCTTCTTCCCCTGGCCGGCTTGACCCGTCATACGACTCTCCTGCCGAAACCCTGAGCATTCTCAATGCAGGAGCGGCGTCCGCAAGTCGAGGGTTAAAGGAAATTCCAGGCTGCGTTCTTCGCGCGGCACGTCCATCGTCCCCGGCGTGTGGCCGATTTCCTCGAATCGGGCCAGCCGGCGCGCCTCGGCCTCGTAGGAATTCACCGGCTTGGTGTCGTAGCTGCGGCCGCCGGGATGGGCGACGTGATAGACGCAGCCGCCCAGCGACCTGCGATTCCAGGTGTCGACGATGTCGAACACCAAGGGCGCATGCACCGGAATGGTCGGATGCAGGCCGGACGCCGGCTGCCACGCCTTGAAGCGCACCGCGGCGACGAACTCGCCGGAGCGGCCGGTCGCGGTCATCGGCAAGGCCCGGCCGTTGCAGGTGATCAGATGGCGCCCGGCGATGAAGCCATTGGCCTTGAGCTGCAGTCGCTCCACCGACGAATCGACGTAGCGCACGGTGCCGCCGGCCGAGCTTTCTTCGCCCAGCACATGCCATGGCTCCAGCGCCTGGCGCACTTCCAGCGTCACGCCGCCATGGGTGACATGGCCGAACACCGGGAAGCGGAATTCGAGCTGCGCCTCGAACCATTCCGGCGAGAACGCATAGCCGGCGTCGCCGAGCTCGGCGAGCACGCCCTGGAAATCCTCCCACAGATAGTGCGGCAGCATGAAGCGATCATGGAGCGTCGTGCCCCAGCGCACGAACTTGCCCGTCTGCGGCTCGCGCCACATTTTTGCGATCAGCGCGCGGACCAGCAATTGCTGGGCAAGGCTCATGCGCGGATCGGGCGGCATCTCCAGCGCGCGGAATTCGACCAGGCCGAGCCGGCCGGTGGTGCCATCCGGCGAATAGAGCTTGTCGATGCAGATCTCGGAGCGATGAGTGTTGCCGGTGATATCCACAAGGATATGCCGGAACAGCCGGTCGACCAGCCACAAAGGTGCCTTGACGCCGGGCGGCGGCACCTGCGCCAGCGCGATCTCCAGCTCGTAGAGCCCATCGTGGCGGGCTTCGTCAATGCGCGGCGCCTGGCTGGTCGGCCCGATGAACATGCCCGAGAACATGTAGGACAGCGACGGATGGCGCTGCCAGTACAGCACGAGGCTCTTCAACAGATCCGGGCGGCGCAGGAACGGCGAATCCTCCGGCTTGCTGCCGCCGACCACCACGTGGTTGCCGCCGCCGGTGCCGGTGTGGCGGCCGTCGACCAGGAAGCGGTTGGCGCCGAGGCGCGAGCGCGCGGCCTCCTCATAGAGGATCATCGTGGTGTCCACGGCCTCGCGCCAGGTCTGCGCCGGATGGATGTTGATCTCCAGCACGCCGGGATCCGGCGTCACCTTGATGACCTCGACGCGCGGATCGAACGGCGGCGGATAGCCCTCGACGTGGACCTGGATCTGCATCTCCTCGGCGGTGGCTTCCAGCGCCGTGACCAGTTCGAGATAGTCCTCGAGCTTCTCCACCGGCGGCATGAACGCGCAGAGAATGCCGTCGCGGACTTCGATGGACATCGCGGTGCGCACCGGGCCGCGCTTCAGCTGCTGCTCCTGCACCTTTGCGCCGCGGCCAGACTCTCCGGCGACGGCTCGGAATCGAACACCGGCAGTTCGTCACGCGGCTCCAGCGGATCCTGCTCGACGATATAGGGAAACTCCTCTTCCGGAATATGCGGCAAGGAGGCGATCGGCAGCCGCAGCCCGAGCGGCGAATCGCCAGGCGTCAGAAACAGGTTGCCGCGGCGCAGCTTCCAGCGCTCGGAGCGCCAGCGCGTGTCGGGCGCGACGTCGGCGTTCCAGCGCTGGATCGGCAGCACAAAGCCCTTCGGCGTGTTCAGCCCCTGGTCGAACACTTTTGCCATGCGCGAGCGCTCTTCGGGATCGGCCAGTTTTGAGTCGCTCGGATCGACGTTGGGCGGCAGCCCGGCTTCCTTCTGCAGCCAGTGCGCGGGGTCCTCGAACGCCGGCATGATGTACTCGCTGGGCACGCCGAGGCGCTTCGCGGCGCCTTCGGCGAATTGCTCGGCCTGCGCGACGCCGGCATCATGCTTGCCTTCGATGCTGGCGATCAGCGCGTCGTTCTTCCAGATCGGAATGCCGTCCTTGCGCCAGTACAGGCCGAAGGCCCAGCGCGGCAGACTCTCGCCGGGATACCATTTGCCCTGGCCGAAATGCAGCAACCCGCCCGGCGCGAAGCGCGTACGCAGCCGGCGGATCAGGTCGTCGGCGAGGCCGCGCTTGGTGGGGCCGACGGCTGCGGTGTTCCACTCCGGCGATTCCAGATCGTCCATCGACACGAAGGTCGGCTCGCCGCCCATGGTGAGGCGGACGTCGTCATCCTTGAGGTCGGCATCCACCTTGTCGCCGAGGTCGTCGAGCAGTTTCCACTGTGCGTCGGAGAACGGTTTTGTGATGCGCGGCGCCTCGCGCACGCGCTTCACCGCCATCTCGAAACCGAATTCCACCTCGGCAAAGCCGACCGCGCCGGAGATCGGCGCGGCCGAACGGTAGTGCGGCGTGGCGGCGACCGGGATGTGGCCCTCGCCGGTCAGCATGCCCGAGGTGGCGTCGAAACCGATCCATCCGGCACCGGGAATGTAGGCTTCAGCCCAGGCGTGCAGATCCGTAAAATCGTTCTCGACCTCGCGCGGACCTTCCAGCGGATCGATGTCCGGCCGCAGCTGGATCAGGTAGCCGGACACGAAGCGCGCTGCGAGGCCAAGGTGGCGCAGCGTCTGGATCAGCAGCCACGCCGAATCGCGGCACGAGCCGGACCGATTGGCCAGCGTCTCCTCGGGCGTCTGGATGCCCGGCTCCATGCGGATGATATAGTTGACCTGGTTGCGCAGCCGCGCATTGAGGTCGACCAGGAAGTTAACGGTGCTCGGCGCCTCGCGCGCGATGTCAGCGAGATATTTTTCGAACAGCGGCCCCGGCTCCGTGGTCGCCATGTAGGGCGCCAGCTCGGTCTTGAGGTCGTCGGGATAGGTAAACGGGAATTTTTCCGCATAGGGCTCGACGAAGAAGTCGAACGGATTGATCACCGTCATTTCCGCGGTGAAGTCGACCTCGATCTTCAGCTCGGTGGCCTTCTCCGGAAACACGTAGCGCGCCAGCCAGTTGCCCTGCGGATCCTGCTGCCAGTTCACGAAATGGTTGGTCGGCGTCACCTTGAGCGAATAGCTCAGAATCGGCGTGCGGGTATGCGGTGCCGGCCGCAGCCGGATCGTCTGCGGGCCGAGATCGACCGGGCGATCGTATTTGTAATGGGTGACGTGATGCAATGCGACGAAGATCGACAATGGGCAACTCCAGCAGCTTTTTTGAGCAGAACACTGCGGGAGGTGCGGATCAAGGCCTAACAACGGGCACGATGTGCCTGAAAGGGTGGCGCTTGCAATGGCCCACTCTCCGCTGTCATCGCCCGGCCGGGCGCGCACTTGCGCGTCAGGACCGGGCGACGCAGTAAATGCCGGCATTCGTGCCTAAGCGCCAGCGCCTGCGTTTACTGGGCCACCCGCTTTCGCGGGTGGTGACAACAGCGTTTGTGATGCCTGCATGCCGCACCACCCTCTGCTGTCGTCGCCCGGCCGGACGCGTACTTACGCGTCTGGACCGGGCGACCCAGTAAACGTCGGCATTCGTGCCTAAGCGCCGGCGCCTGCGTTTACTGGGCCACCCGCTTTCGCGGGTGGTGACAACCGCGTGCGGGGCGGCCGTTGCGCCTCGCCTCTTCTACATCGTCGCGCCAAGCACCCAGGGCGCGAATTCGGCGCCGCCGAAATCGAAGCTCTCGCTCTTGGTCGGCTCGCCGGACGCGGTCTTGAGCATCTTCTCGAAGATGCGCTGGCCGCAGGCCTGCACGGACTCGTCGCCGTCGAGGATGGTGCCGCAGTTGATGTCCATGTCCTCTTCCATGCGTTTAAACATCGGCGTGTTCGTCGCGAGCTTGATGGAGGGCGCCGGCTTGCAGCCGAACACCGAACCGCGGCCGGTGGTGAAGCACACGAGATTGGCGCCGCCGGCGACCTGCCCGGTCGCCGCGACGGGGTCGTAGCCGGGCGTGTCCATGAACACAAAACCCTTCTTCGTCACCGCCTCGGCGTAGTTCAGCACGTCGACCAGATTGGTCGAGCCGGCCTTGGCCATGGCACCCAATGACTTCTCCAGAATGGTGGTGAGGCCGCCGGCCTTGTTGCCGGGGAAGGATTGGCGTTCATCTCGGCGCCCTCGCGCTCGCAATAGGCCTCCCACCAGCGCATCAGCCCGACCAGCTTCTCGCCGACCTCGCGCGACACCGCGCGCCGCGTCAGCAGATGTTCGGCGCCGTAGGTCTCCGGCGTTTCCGACAGGATCACCGTGCCGCCGTGACGCACCAAGAGATCGCTGGCCGCGCCCAGCGCGGGATTGGCCGAGATGCCGGAATAGCCGTCGGAGCCGCCGCATTGCAGGGCCACCGCCAACTCGCTGGCGGAGACTTCCTCGCGCTTCACTCTATTCGCATCGACCAGCGCCTCGCGCACGAAGGCGACACCCGCCTCAGTGCTCTTGCGGGTGCCGCCGAGTTCCTGGATTTCAAGCTCGCGCAGCCGCCCGGCCAGCTTCTGCTCCTGCATCAGCCCGCCGATCTGGTTGATCTCGCAGCCGAGGCCCAGCACGACCACGGCGGAGAAGTTCACGTGCCGCGCATAGCCGCCGAGGGTGCGGCGGAGAAGTGTGAGCGGCTCGCTCTGGGTCATGCCGCAGCCGGTCTTGTGGGTCAGCGCCACCACGCCGTCGACATTGGGAAAATCCGCCAACGGATTGTGGCCGGTGAACGGGTTCTTCTTGAACACATCGGCGACCATGCTGGCGACATGCGCCGAGCAGTTCACGCTCGTCAAAATGCCGATGTAATTTCGCGTGGCGATGCGGCCGTCGTCGCGGCGAATGCCCATGAAGGTGGCCGGCAGATCGAAATTCGGCGTCGGCTTGACGTCGACGCCATAGGCGTAATCGCGGGAAAATTCGCCCATGCCGAGGTTCTGCGTGTGGACGTGCTGGCCGGGCGCGATCGACTGCGTCGCAAAACCGATGATCTGGCCGTAGCGGCGCACTTCCTCGCCCACGGCGATCGGCCGGATCGCCACCTTGTGACCGGCCGGAATCCGCTCCGACGTCACCACGCCCGGCGCGACCTCGACGCCCGGCAGCAGGCTCGAGCGCGCGATCAGCACGACGTCGTCTTCATGCAGGCGAATGACGGGGGATGGGGCCATGGGGTTTTCTCCGGATGTTCTTGTTGGGCACTGGCCTTTGGAACGAGTTCTAACGGAAAGATCGCGGTCGCGTTAGCCCCGCAATGCAGGGGCGCCCTGCCCTTGACCGCCGACACTCGGGCGGGCAAAGGCGCTCTTGCGCCGTGCCCACCATCCATCGATGCGGCTTCATCGTGGGCACGCCTCGCCGCGCTTTGCGCGGCCGAGGCTTTGCCCACCCTACAGATCTCAAGTGTTCCATCACTCACGTGATCGCGATCCCGCGGCGCGCTACGCCCGGGGTGTGCTGCATTCGCTGCGCCCTCGATGGAGAGGGCGTGCGGAACGCCGGGTGCCCGATGCACCCATGGGCTCGTGTGCAGTAGGGTAGTAAGGCACACGAGGCTTTGCCACGGTCACACCGGGAGCAACCCGGCGTTCCGCACGCGGTGGTGTTAACGGCTTATCTCGTTGCTCCCCGGCGGCCGACACGCTGTTTCGTCGCCGTCGTCCTGGGCTGAGGGTGTCCGCCTGCGGTTGCATGCGGCTCTCCACCCGACTTGATGCCACACGGGGCATCGGGACCACACGTCTTCGCCGTCCGTGCAGCGTCGTCGCCAGCGTTTCCTCCCCGGTCTCACGGACCCTTGTGGGTGCCCGCCCTGCCCGAAAATTCCGCGCCTGACGCTGCCGCGTCCACCGCCTCCCATCCCGCGTGCCGTGGCGATCGCGATACGCCCCTCTCCTTGGGACGGGATGCAGGGGATTACAATCCAGATTAGAGGATCGTCAATGGACTTGCGGATTATTTTCTTTGTCGTGCCGCTGCGCGCGAGATGTGGCGCCCAGCTGCCGGAACGTGGCGACATCCGGCAGATTCTTGATGCGCCGGCGCGACACCCAGACGGCGTGCGCGTTTTACGCTCCGTCCGTCACCCCCGCGAAAGCGGGGGTCCAGTCAACGCAGACGTCTGCTGTCGACTGCAGACGACAGCGTTGACTGGGTCGCCCGGTCCAGGCGCGTAAGCACGCGCCCGGCCGGGCGATGACAGTCGAGGTGTTCCGCGCTTACGCCTTGCCGCCGGAGCCCTTGCGGGTGTCGTTGACCCAGCTCTTGGCGCCGGTGGCGAGGATGCCGCTGTCGTTGAGCAGGGTCACCAGCTTGAAGCCCATGGCGATGTTCTTCGCCGCGCCTTCGGGGCCGGAGCAGTGGATGCCGGGGTTGAGGCCGCGCTTGTCGCATTCCTTGATCAGCTTGTCGTAGATCTTGAGGATCTCCGGCTCTTCACGATCCAGCTTCGGCACCAGGCCGTAGGAGAAGCCGAGGTCGGAGGGGCCGACATAGACGCCGTCGATGCCTTCGACATCGAGGATGGCTTCCATGTTGTCGACCGCGGTCTTGGTCTCCAGCATCGGCAGGCAGATGATCTCGTCATTCGCCGTCTTCTGGTAGTCGCCGGCGCCGCCATACATGCCGGAGCGGATCGGGCCGTTCGAGCGGGTGCCGCGCGGCGGATACTTGCAGTACTGCACGAAGTTCTCTGCTTCTTCCTTGGTGTTCACCATCGGGCAGATCACGCCATAGGCGCCGCCGTCCAGCACCTTGCCGATGATGCCGGGCTCGTTCCATGGCACGCGGACCATCGGCGTCACCGGATGAGCACCCATGGCCTGGAAGCACTCGACCATGGACATGTAGTCCTGCACGCCGTGCTGGATGTCCACGGTGACGCTGTCGAAGCCGCACTGCGCCATCACTTCGGCGGAGAAGCCCGACGGAATCGCCAGCCAGCCGTTGACGGCGACCTTGCCGGACTTCCAGATTTCCTTGACTTTGTTTGCCATTATTTTGGTCCTTCTTTTTGACGAGTGAATTCGTCATTGCGAGCAGCACTTGCTGCGAAGCGATCCAGTCTTTCCTGTTGCGCTGGACTGCTTGCCGCACTCGCAATGACGGGCGTTCTAGATTCCTGCGTGTTGAATGGCGGCCTCGCTGACCCCGACCTCGCGCGCGGTCTGCACGATGGCGCTCCAGGTCTCGTCGGGCAGCGGCACGCCGTTCTTGGTGCGCTCCGCGCGGGTCGCGGCTTCGGGATCGCCGGGCACCAGCACAGCATCGACGCCGGCGGCGGGTTTTGTGCTCCTGAAAAAATCGATGTAGCGCGTCACTTCACCGTCGAAGAAGTTGGAGGGATCGATGACCTTCGGATCGATGTAGATCGAGAACATGCCGTTGGCGAAGGGGCGATCGTATTTGGTCGCGCCGTTGCCGGTCAGCGCGCCGCCGAGCAGTTCGCAGATCAGCGCCAGGCCCGAGCCCTTGTGATCGCCGAAGGCGCGGATCGCGCCGGTGCCCTTGGAGTGATCGCGCGGGCCGTCGGCGGCATAGGGTCCGTACAGCTGCGCCGGATCCTCGCTGAGCGTGCCGTCGAGGCCGATCAGCGCGCCCTTCGGTAGCTTCTTGCCGCCGCGGCTGGCGACCAGCACCTTGCCCTCGGCCACCACCGAGGTGGCAAAATCCAGCACCACCGGGGCCTGGCCCGGGCGGGGAATGCCGACGCAATATGGCGCGGTAGACAGCCGCCGCTCGACGCCGCCATAGGGCGCCACCAGCACCGAGCCCGCCGCGGTGACGAAATGGATCGAGACGAGGCCCTCGGCCGCGGCCATCTCGGCCCAGTCGCCGATGCGACCGATATGGCCGGAGTTGCGCGTGGCGATGGCAGCGAGGCCGGCGGCCTTGCACTTGTCGATGCCGAGCTTGACCGCCTGCGGACCGACGGTCTGGCCATAGCCGAACTTGCCGTCGACCACCGCCAGCGACGGCGTGTCCACGGGGATCTCGATGGTCTGGTTCGGCACGATCATGCCGGCCTTGCGCCAGCGCATATAGACCGGCACGCGGATCACGCCGTGGCTGTCGTGGCCGGTGAGATTGGCTGTGGTGAGATAGGTCGCGATGCGCGTCGCTTCTGCCTGTTCGGAGTCCGCGTGGGCAAAAATGTCGCCCACGAAATCGATCAGTCTGTCGACTTGAATAGTCACCATGTCTGGACTTTTGCCCTTATTCTTGCGCGTGCAGTTCTGCGACGAGCGGCTTCTTGGCGTGGCCGCCGAGATAGGCGGCGGCGATGGCTTCGTTGCCCCACAATTCATCCGGTTTGCCGCCGAGCACGATGCGGCCGGTTTCCAGAACATAACCATGGTCGGCAACGGACAGTCCCATGCGCGCGTTTTGCTCCACAAGCAAGACGGTGGTGTGCTGGCGGATCTCGGTGATGATGCGGAAGACCGCCTGCACGATCACCGGGGCGAGACCCAGCGATGGCTCGTCGAGCAGCAGCAGCCGCGGCTTGGCCATCAGCCCGCGGGCAACGGCGACCATCTGCAACTGGCCGCCGGACAGCGTCCAGCCCAGCGCATCGGAGAATTTGCGGATGTCCGGAAACAGGTCGAACATGGCGTCCGATTCCCGCGACAGTTCGGACTTCGAGGCGCGGCGGTTGGAGCCGCCGAGCATGATGTTTTCCTTCACCGTCAGGCCGGGAAACACCCGCCGTCCTTCCGGCACGTGCGAAATGCCCATGCGCACGATCGGCTCCGGACCGAGGCCGGCGATCGACTTGCCGTCGAACAGGATATCGCCCGACGCCGGTTTGGCGAGGCCGGAGATGGCGCGCAAGGTCGTCGACTTGCCGGCGCCGTTGGCGCCGAGCAGCGTCACCACCTGCCCCGCCTCGACGCTGAACGAGATGCCGCGCAGGGCCTCGATTTCGCCGTAGCGGACGTTGAGATCGCGAACTTCGAGCAGCGCCATCATTCCGTTCCCAGATAGGCGGAGACGACATCCGGATGGCGCAGTACCGCCATGGATTCGCCGTCCGCGATGCGGCGGCCGAAGTTCAGCACGGTGATGTGCTGCGCGGCTTCGGACACCAGCGTCATGTCGTGATCGATGATCAGGATGGTGAGGCCCTGTGCCGCGATGCGCTTCAGCAGCTCGTGCAGTTCGAGCTTTTCGGTGGAGTTGAGGCCGGCGGCGGGCTCGTCGAGCAGCAGCAGCGTCGGGTTTGCCGCCAATGCGCGGGCGATCTCGATCAGCCGCTGGTGGCCGTAGGAGAAGCTGGAGATCAGCTCGTTGGCGCGCGGGCCGAGGCCGACAAATGTCAGCGCAGACATGGCGCGCGCCGTCAGCAGGGCATCGTTGCCGTTGCCGATCAGCGTATTGCCGGGCCGCTCGGCGCCGATGATGACGTTCTCCAGCGCGCTCATGGTGCGGAACAGGCGGATGTTCTGGAAGGTGCGCCCGAGCCCCGCCGCCGCGCGCAGATGCGGCGGCATGGTGGTGACGTCGGTGCCGTCGAGCAACACCTTGCCGGCGGTGGCGCTGTAGAGGCCGGACAGCACGTTCAGCGTCGTGGTCTTGCCGGAACCGTTCGGCCCGATCAGCGCATGCACGCCGCCGCGGTGCACGGCAATGTCGACATTGTCGACGGCTTTCAACCCGCCGAAATGCTTGGCGAGGCCTGTGACTTCCAGCACCATTTCGCCGCCGGTCTTTGCGGGCGCCAGTTGCAGCGGCACGCCGGGATCGGGGATTTTGACCTTGCCGCGGAAGCGGTCGAGGAAGGCGGTGACAAAACCCCAGATGCCGTCGGGCATGTAGCGGATGATCAGAATCACCGACAGGCCGTAGATCGCCAGATACAGACCCGGCACGCTCTTGAGGAAGCGCAGCCACTCCGGGATCAGGATCAAGAGCCCGGTGCCAATCGCCGAGCCGATCGGCGAGGCCACGCCGCCGAGCAGCGACATGGTCAGGAACACGATGGATTCGGCGAAGGAGAACTGGTCGGGACTGACATAGGCGAAGCCGCCGGCGAACAGCCCGCCGCCGAGCCCGCCGAGCACGGCGCAGATGGCGAATGCATAGACCTTGGTGCGAAACACATCGATGCCGACCACGCCGGCGGCGAGTTCGTTGTCGCGCACCGCGCGCATGGCGCGGCCGAGCCGCGTCTGCGGCAGATGCCAGACGAAGTAGCCGATCAGCGCCAGCATCGCCACGCAGAAGGCCAGATAGGATTGCGACGACTGGAACAGCGCCGGACGCCCGATCTTGCCGACGCCGTCCGGGCCGTGAGTCAGCCATATGGCGTTGATCATCACCAGCGTCACGATCTGCTGGAACGAGATCGTCACCATGGCGAGATAGTGCCCGCCGAGTCGCAGGGTGGACATGCCGAGCACCGCGCCAGCCAGCAGCGCCATGACGCAACCGGCGGCGAGACACAGCCAGTAGCTGATCTGGTAGTCGGCGGTGCCGATGGCGACGGCATAGGCGCCGAAGCCGAAGAAGGCCGCCTGCGCCAGGTTGATCTGGCCGCACAGGCCGAGCACCACCGACAGGCCGAACACCGCGATGGCGAAGGTGGTGGCCTGCATCAGGATGTTGAGGATGTAGCCGTCGAAGCTCATCGACGCGGCAAGCGCCACGACGACGGCGGCGCCGATGAAATACGGCGCGTGACGGATCAGCAGCGGCGTGGTGCGCGGCACGGCGACGGGCTGGACGTTCTCGGTGACGCTCATGCTTTTTCCGCCACGCGTTCGCCGAAGATGCCCTGCGGGCGGAACACCAGGAACGCAACCAGCACCATGAAGGCGAAGGCGTCCTTGTACGGCACCGAAATATACGCGGCGCCGAAGGTCTCGATGATACCCAGCGACAGGCCGCCGATGATGGCGCCGGTGACGTCGCCGAAACCGCCGATAATGGTGGCGGCAAAGGCCTTCAGCGCGATTGTCGAGCCCATCTGGATCGAGACGAACAGGATCGGCGCCACCAGGATGCCGGCGAGGCCGCCGAGCATCGCCGAATAGATGAAGGTGATCATGATCATGGTGGAGACGGAGATGCCGAGCAACGAGGCCATCTCCTTGTCCTGCGATGTCGCCTGCAGCTTCTTGCCGAGCATGGTCTTCTCGAAGAACCAGTAGTTGAAGATCACCAGCACGAGGGTCACGGCCATGATCAGCAGATACTGGTTGTCGAGATAGACCGGGCCGACCTGGATTCCGGGGGTCTCGAACCAACCCTCGAGCACCTGCGGCTGCGGCCCGTACAGCGCCAGCACCGAATTGGCCAGTAGGATCGAGGCGCCGATGGTGGCGATGATGACAGGCAGATAGGTGCGATGGCGCAGCGGATAGTAGACGCCGAGGTTGAACACCGCGCCGAGCAGCGCCATGCCGGCCAGCGCCACCAGAAATGAAATCCAGTACGGCCATTGCAGGTCGACGGCGAACACCACCATCAGATAGGCGGCAACCATGGAGAACTCGCCCTGGGCGAAGTTCACCACGTTGGTGGCCCGGAAGATCAGCACGAAGCCCAGCGCCACCAGCGCATAGACGGCGCCGATGCCGATTCCGGTAAACAGAAGTTGAAGCGCAAGATCCATCAGGGATGCTCGGTGGGAGAAAAGTAGATGTCATTCCGGGGCGGACGACAGCGGCGAAGCCGTCTGGCGGGCGAACCCGGAATCCCGAAATGGCGTTTGCGGAAAAGGGCGCTGAACATTTCGGGATTCCGGGTTCGCTCGCGGCTGGCGCCGCTCGCGCCCCGGAATGACAGTGTTAGGCTGGTTCGCGCGCAGCTCACGCTGCGCGCGAACCGGGATGACGGCCTGCGGCCGTCAGTCCTCAAACTCGATGTGCTTGTCGAAGACGATGTTGCCCTTGTCGTTCTTCACGATGTTGTAGCCGTGCAGACCGTCGCCCTTGTCGTCGAAGTTGTATTCGCCCTCGGCACCGGGGAACTTCTTGATGGCGATGATCGCCTCGCGGATCTTTTGCGGATCGGTGGATCCAGCCTTGTTGATGGCCGCAGCCAGCACCGTAACCGCGTCGTAGGGCCACGAGCTCTGGTTGTCCGGCGCCACCTTGTAGGCATCGCGATAGGCCTTGCCGAACTTCTTCGAGCCCTCGCTGGACTCTTCCGCATAATCGGCGACGCCGTAGGTGCCGTACAGTGCGGGGCCTGCGAGTTTCAGGGCGGTGACGTTGACGATGGAGGGCGAGCCCACCCACGGAATACTGACGCCAAGCTGGCGCAGCTGCCGGGCGAAAATGCCGAGGTCGTTTTCGAAGGTGAAGTAGGAGCCGAGGATGTCGGCGCCGGACTGCTTGATGGCCAGCACGACCGGGGTGAAATCCTGGCTCTGGTTGGCATAGCCCTGATCGATGGCGATGGTGGCGTCGAGCTTGCCGAGCGCCTCGGTCAGCGCCTTGCCGCCGGCGGTGCCGAAGGCGTCGGTGGAATGCAGCACGGCCCACTTCTTCTTGCCGAGCGTCTTGACGCCGTAGTCGGCGATGACGCGGCCGGAATAGCTGTCATTGGGCCGGAAGCGGAACAGCCAGGGATTGCCAAGCTTGGTGAGATTGGGATCGGTGCCGCCGAACATCACCGGCTTGCCGAGCTTCAGCACGTCGGGCGCCATGGCGTGCACCTGGGTGGAGCGGATCGAGCCGAGGAAACCCACAATATCGGACTGCGCTGCGAGCTTGGAGAACGCCAGCACGATTCCGGGATTGGTGGTCTGGTCGTCCTCGATGATCAGTTCGATCTGCTTGCCGAGCACACCGCCGGCCTTGTTGATCGCCTCGACCGCGAGCTTGGCACCGCCAGTGGCGTATTTCCCGGCTTCGGCGGCCGGGCCTGTGATGGGCGCACACATGCCGATCTTGATGGTGGCACCCTGCGCCCGCGCGCTGCCAATGAGAGCGGGTGCGGCAATACCGGCCGCGAGACCAGCCGTAAAATCACGTCTCGTAAGCTTCATCGAATCCTCCCGTAAGAGGCCGGACTTGAGCGCCAGCCTTCTTTGATTGTCAGAGTTGAGCGAAAAATTCCGCGCGTGTCTACTCTCCGTTCGGCAAGTCTGTGTCTGCACAAACGTTATGCATGCCCGCGCACGACATATCATTCATCCGCATCGTCGCCCGCCACCGGCATTGTCATGAGACTGCCTTCCAGCGCATGCAGCATGTCCTGCAGATCCGCCAGCTTGCGCGCGCCAAACCGGCTGGCGATTTCGGCATAGATCGCCTCCGACGACGGCGCCACTGCGGCGATCAGCTTCACGCCGCTGTTGGTGATGGCCACAATGCTGCGACGCAAATCGGACTTCACCAATTGCCGCCTGATCAGCCGGCGCGCCTCCAGATCGCGCAGGATGCGCGACAGGCTCGGGCCGAGCAGACAGGCGACATTGGCCAGTTCCGTGACCTCGATCGCGCCGTGCGCCGACAGCGCGCGCAGGATGCGCCACTGCTGCTCGGTCAGCCCATGGGCGCGCAGCGACGGGCGGAAATGCCGCATCACGGATTCGCGGGCGCGCAGCAGCGCCATCGGCAGCGAACGCGAAAAGTCGCGCATCGGAACTTGCGTGCCGGATCCTGTGCTGCCCTTGCTGGCGGAGGTCATCGATATCCTGCATTCGGCCGCGTGCATCGCACAATGGAAATCCGCCGGAGCGGTTTGATCGGAGACACTTAACATGTTAATCGGTTTCGCGCAGGATACTTGCACGGCAATTCCCAGGAAGCGAGCCGCCAGATGCCGCATTTCACCATCGAATATTCCGCCAATCTCGACACGCAGATCGATATCGGCGCGGTGTGCGAGTTGGTGCGCAAGGCGGCGGTGGAGACCGGGGTTTTTCCGCTGGGCGGCATTCGCGTGCGCGCCATCCGCTGCCCGCATTACGCCATCGCCGACGGCCGGCCGGGGCTCGGCTTTCTCGACATGGTGCTGCGGATCGGCGAAGGCCGCGACCTCGCCACCCGCCACAAGGCCGGCGAGCATATCTTCCAGGTATTGTCCGATTATCTCGACCCGGTCTTCACCAGCAGCAACTTCGCGCTGTCGTTCGACATGCAGATCAACGACAAGGCCACCAGCTGGAAGCGCAACAACATCCACGATCTGCTGATCGGCGAGGCCCGGCATGGCTAAAGCTCCCATCGATTCCGCCGCCGTGTTCCAGGCCAACCGCGACCGCGCCGCACCTCTGCTGAAGAAACTCACCGGCGACGGCATCGGTCACATCATAGATGGCCAGATCGTGCCGTCGGCCTCCGGCGAGGTGTTCGAGACCACCTCCCCCATCGATGGCGCCGTGCTGGCGCAGGTGGCGCGCGGCAATGCGGCGGATATCGACCTCGCTGCCAAGGCGGCGCAGCGCGCATTTCGCGACTGGCGCGACATGCCGGCCGCCATGCGCAAGAAGCTGCTGCACCGCGTCGCCGACGCCATCGAGGACCGCGCCGACGACATCGCGGTGCTGGAATGCATCGACACCGGGCAAGCTCACAGATTCATGGCCAAAGCGGCGGTACGCGGCGCGGAAAACTTCCGCTTCTTCGCCGATAAATGCACCGACGCCCGCGACGGGCTGAACATGCCGGCCGATGAACACTGGAACGTGTCGACCCGGGTGCCGATCGGCCCGGTCGGCGTGATCACCCCGTGGAACACGCCGTTCATGCTCTCCACCTGGAAGATCGCCCCTGCCCTCGCCGCCGGCTGCACGGTCGTGCACAAGCCGGCGGAATGGTCGCCGGTCACCGCCGATCTGCTCGCGCAGATCGTCAAGCAGGCCGGCGTGCCCGACGGCGTGCTCAACACCGTGCATGGGTTTGGCGAGGAGGCAGGCAAGGCCCTCACCGAACATCCGGCCATCAAGGCCATCGCCTTCGTCGGCGAGACGTCCACGGGTGCGGCGATCATGGCGCAGGGCGCGCCGACGCTGAAGCGCGTGCATTTCGAACTCGGCGGCAAGAACCCGGTGATCGTGTTCGACGACGCCGATCTCGACCGCGCGCTCGATGCCGTGGTGTTCATGATCTACTCGCTGAACGGCGAGCGCTGCACCTCGTCGAGCCGGCTGCTGGTCCAGGACAGCATCGCGGACACCTTCATCGCCAAGCTGACCGCGCGGGTGAAGGCGCTACGCATCGGCCATCCACTCGATCCGGCCACCGAAGTGGGGCCGCTGATTCATGCGCGGCATTTCGACAAGGTGTGCTCCTATTTCGACATCGCCCGGCAGGACGGCGCCACCATCGCCGCCGGCGGCAAGGCGCATGACGGCCCCGGCGGAGGGCACTATGTGCAGCCGACGCTGGTCACCGGCGCGCGCAGCGACATGCGGGTGGCGCAGGAGGAAGTGTTCGGCCCGTTCCTGACGGTGATCCAGTTCCGCGGCGAGGACGAAGCCATCGAGATCGCCAATGCCGTGCCCTATGGCCTCACCGGCTATGTCTGGACCGGCGATGTGGGCCGCGCCCTGCGCGTCGCCGACGCGCTGGAGGCCGGCATGATCTGGCTCAATTCGGAAAACGTCCGCCATCTGCCGACGCCGTTCGGCGGCATGAAGTCGTCGGGCATCGGCCGCGACGGCGGCGACTACTCGTTCGACTTCTACATGGAAACCAAGCACGTTTCGCTCGCCAAGGGTACGCACAAGATCCAGAAGCTGGGCATCCCCTCATCCTGAGGAGCGGCCTTTTGGCCGCGTCTCGAAGGATGAGGGGTGCGCCTCATGGTTCGAGACGCGCGCAAGCGCGCGCTCCTCACCATGAGGACAACAACAAACGACGATGAGGAAACGCCATGCCGGTCCCGCAGCACGTCTTCGATCCCCCTTCAACATCCTGCGCGCCAGCCACGTGGTGCTGGATGTCACCAATCTTGCGGCGAGCCGCGCTTTCTACGAGACCACGGTGGGGCTGCATGTGGAGGACGCCGACGAGGATACGGTGTATCTGCGCGGCAGCGAGGAGCACCAGCATCACTCGCTGGTGCTGCGCAAGGCTGACAACGCCGCCTGTGCCCGGCTCGGCTTTCGGGCCGGCGACGAGAACGACCTCGACAAGGCCGCGTCGTTCTTCGCCGCCAACGGCATCGTCTACGCCTTTGTCGCACGCCCGTTCCAGGGCCGCACCCTGCAGTTCACCGATCCGTTCGGCTATCGCATCGAACTGGTTGCCAGCATGGACAAGCGTCCGCATCTGCTGCGCCGCTTCGATCTCTACAAGGGCTGCCATCCGCAGCGGCTCGACCATTTCAACGTGTTCGCGCCCGAACTGCAGGATACGGTCGAGTTCTATGCCCGACTTGGCTTCCGCCTCACCGAATATGCCGAGGAGGACGGCGAGAACGGCCGCATCGCCGCGGCGTGGATGCATCGCAAGGGCAACGTCCACGATCTCGCTTTCACCAACGGCCGCGGGCCGCGGCTGCACCATTTTGCCTATTGGGTGCCGACCGCGATGAATATCCTGCATCTGTGCGACGTGATGGCATCGTCGGGATACCTCAAGAACATGGAGCGCGGCCCCGGCCGCCACGGCATTTCCAACGCCTTCTTCCTCTACATCCGCGATCCCGACGGCCACCGCCTCGAACTCTACACCTCCGACTACCAGACCATGGATCACGATCACGAACCCTTGCGCTGGTCGCTGAAGGATCCGCGCCGCCAGACCCTGTGGGGCGCGCCGGCGCCGCGCTCGTGGTTCGAACAGGGCTCGCCATTCCCCGGTGAGGCCGTGCGCGAGCCGCTGTTCACGGCGGATGTGACCATTGCGGATTGAAGCCACGCAAATGTTGTCGTCGCCCGGCCGGCGCGCAATTGCGCGCCTGGACCGGGCGACCCAATATGCGCAGGGTTCTGCGTTGGCCACAGACGACGCCGGATACTGGGTCACCCGCTTTCGCGGGTGACGACAACCGAGTGTAAGGATCGCACAGCATGACCCCTCCCCGCCTCGCCACCTTCACCGTCAACGGCGCGCTGAAATATGGTGCCGTGACCGATGCGGGCGTCGTCGATCTCTCGGCGCGCTACGGGCACTATCCGACGCTGCGCGAGGCGATTGCCCATGGCGCGTTGCCGCGGCTGGTGGATGCGGCGGCGAATCTTGCGCCCGACTTCGCGCTTGATGCTATCGCGTTGCAGCCGCCGATCCCGGCACCGGAAAAGATCATCTGCATCGGCGTCAACTATCCCGACCGCAATGCCGAATACAAGGACGGCCAGGACGCGCCAAAATTTCCCTCGATGTTCATGCGGACGCCGCGCTCCTTCGTCGGTCACGGCGCGCCCCTGGTGCGGCCGCACGTCTCGCCGCAGCTCGACTACGAGGGCGAGGTGGTGCTGGTGATCGGCAAGACCGGCCGGCACATCGCCGAGCGCGACGCGCTGGATCACGTCGCGGCGATCACCCTGTGCAACGAAGGCACCATCCGCGACTGGGTGCGCCACGCCAAATTCAACGTCACCCAGGGCAAGAACTTCGATTCCTCCGGCAGCCTCGGCCCGTGGCTGGTGCCGTATACGAACGAAGCGCAGATCGCCGACATCCGGCTCACCACCCACGTCAATGGCGAGCTGCGTCAGGACGACCGCACGTCGCGGCTGATCTTCAGCTTCCGATATCTGCTCGCCTATATCTCCACCTTCACAACGCTGGTGCCGGGCGACGTCATCGTCACGGGCACGCCGACCGGCGCCGGCGCGCGCTTCGATCCGCCGCGCTTTCTGATCCCCGGCGACGTCGTCGAGGTCGAGGCCACCGGCATCGGCGTCCTGCGCAACGGCGTGGTGGATGAAGCATGAGCATGCAAGCAAACAACGGATTCACATCATGACTGCAATCACCGGCGGCGAAGCCATCGTCCAGGGTCTTGTGGCGGAAGGCGTCGACACCGTGTTCGGCCTGCCGGGCGCGCAGATCTACGGGCTGTTCGACGCCTTCCATCAGGCGCAGCTGCGCGTGATCGGCGCGCGCCACGAACAGGCCTGCGGCTACATGGCCTATGGCTATGCGCGCGCTTCGGGCAGGCCCGGCGTGTTCAGTGTGGTGCCCGGCCCCGGCGTGCTCAATGCCGGCGCGGCAATGCTCACCGCCTTCGGCTCCAACGAACCGGTGCTGTGCCTGACCGGCCAGGTGCCGACGGCGTTTCTCGGCCAGGGCCGCGGCCATCTGCATGAGATGCCCGACCAGCTCGCGACCTTGCGCAGCTTTGTCAAATGGGCCGACCGCATCGACTATCCCGATTCCGCGCCGACCAAAGTGGCGCGCGGCTTTCAGGAGATGATGTCGGGACGGCGCGGACCGGCGGCGCTGGAAATGCCGTGGGATGTGTTCACCCAGCGCGCCGATGTCGGCGCGTCCCAGCCGCTGCCGCGCTTCGCCGCGCCGCTGCCGGACAGCGAGCGCATCAAGGCGGCCGCGGCCCTGATCAAGGCCAGCAGGAATCCGATGATCTTCGTCGGCTCCGGCGCCATTGATGCCGCCGACGAGATTCTCGAACTGGCGGAGATGCTCGACGCGCCCGTGGTGGCGTTCCGCTCCGGACGCGGCATCGTCAGCAATGCCCATGAACTCGGGCTGACCATGGCGGCGGCGTATCATCTGTGGCCGCAGACCGACCTGATCATCGGCATCGGCACACGGCTGGAGCTGCCGGCGTGGCGCTGGCCGTACCGCCCGGCCGGGCAGAAGTCGGTGCGCATCGACATCGATCCGGTGGAGATGCGCCGCTTCGCGGCCGATGCCGCTGTGGTCGCCGACGCTCGCGCCGGCACGGCCGCCTTGCGCGCCGCGGTCAGCAAAGCGGGCTTCGGCAAAACCGCCGGCCGCCGCGACGCGATCCGCGACGCCTCCGCGAAAGCGCTGCAGGAGATCCAGGCCGTGCAGCCGCAGATGGCCTATCTGAACATTCTGCGCGAGGTGCTGCCTGACGACGCCATCGTCACCGACGAGCTGTCGCAGGTCGGCTTCGCCTCGTGGTACGGCTTTCCGATCTACCAGCCACGCACCTTCATCACCTCGGGCTATCAGGGCACCCTGGGCTCCGGCTTCCCCACCGCGCTCGGCGCCAAGGTCGCGCATCCGGACCGCGCGGTGGTGGCCATCACTGGCGATGGCGGATTCATGTTCGCGGTGCAGGAACTGGCGACCGCCGTGCAGTTCAACATCGGCGTGGTCACGCTGGTGTTCAACAACAACGCCTATGGCAATGTGCGGCGCGACCAGCTCACCGTGTTCGACGGCCGCGTCACCGCCGCGGATCTCGTCAATCCGGATTTCGTCAAACTTGCCGATTCGTTCGGCGTCGCCGCGGCGCGGGTCACCGCGCCGGATCAGTTTCGTGCTGCACTTGAAAAGGCGCTGGCGCATGGCGGGCCAAGCCTTATCGTGATCGAGGTGCCCAGGGATTCCGAAGTGAGCCCGTGGGCGTTCATTCATCCGGCGAAGCCGTAGCCGATGCCCTCATGGTGAGGAGCGCGTCTTCGCGCGTCTCGAACCATGAGATGTGTGGCCATCCTTCGAGACGCGCGCAAGGGCGCACACCTCAGGATGAGGTCGCGGGACTCCCCGCTGCGCGCGCGATGCCGCCAGCACCAGGAGGCCGGCGCCGGCCACCGACCAGCACGCCACCGGCGCCCAGTACAGCAGCGGCGCGTAGTCCGGCAGCTTCTGCAAGCCGCCGGCCACCGCCGCCATGCGCGCAAAGGTCGCCAGCGCCAGCGCCGAGAACACCAGGCCGGTGACCTTGCCCTCGGCGCCGGTCTCGCCGATCGCCAGCGCCGCGGCCACCGCGCTCATCAGCATGCAGCCCCACGCCGCACCGGCGAGGAACTGCGCGACGATCAGCACGTTGAGGCTGCCGGCCAGTTCGGCGCCGAGCACGGCAACGGCACCGAGCAGACCGGCAAAGCCCATCACCACCAGTCCGCCGCGGCGCCGGGTGACGATGCTGGCCGGGAACATCGCGATGTTGAAGCCAATCCAGAACACCGGCATCAGCCATTCCAGATCCGCCGGCTTGGCGAAGCGCAGGAAGAACGGCGCGCTGTTGATGCTGAAATGCAGCTGGTAACCCAGCGCCAGGATCACCATCGAGGCGATGAACAGCAGCGGCACCCGGCCGAGCGGCTTGGCGGGCGCCAGCTTCGGGCGGCCCTCGCGGGCCGCCACCGCGACGAGGCCGCGCTCGACCCGCGACAGCGCCAGCGCCACCAGCAGCAGCACGACGCTGGACAGGATGAACGGCAACCGCGCATCGATTTCGCGCAGCGCGACGCCGAGATAGGGCGAAAGCGCACCTGCAAGTCCGTAGCCGAGCATCACCAGCGCGGCGAGCAGCGGCAGCTTCGGCCGCGCGCCGTATTTGCCGAGCATGGTCAGCGGCGGGGCGCGCAGCGCCGACGAGGTCACCGCCCAGATCGCGATCAGCGCGATCAGCGCGGCCTGGGCGTTCGGACCGTTGCCGGCGACGAAAGGCATCGCGACAAAGGCGATGCAGGAAATCGCGGTAAGCAGGCCGACGATCAGCCCGAGCCGGCCGACGACACGCGAAATGCGGTCAGCGACGATGCCCATCGCGGTGTCGGTGACGGTGAAGATCAACTGGTCCATCATCAGGATGACAATCACCGCGGACGGCGCGATGCCGACGCTGGCGGCCAGCTTCGGCAGGAAGATGACGTAGACGGTCCACATCAGCGTGAACGCCAGCTGCAGCACCGCGAGATAGACGCCGGCGCGATTGCTGGCGCTGGTCGCTGCGGCATCTTCGGCGAGTTCGACTTCGGTCATCGGGCTGCTCCGAGCGGAAGCATAAAGGAGCGACAGCGAGAAAGGAAAGCCGGGCTTTCTTCCCTCTCCCCCAGCGGCGCGCCGCGGGAGAGGGTGCCTGAGCGAAGCGAAGGCGGGAGAGGGCCCTTGGCAGCTAGCTGACGTCGGAGTATGTGGCACGCCCCCCTCTCCCGCCTCGAACGCACTCCGTGCGTTCGATCCACCCTCCCCGCCCAGCGAAGCTGCGCTTCGCCGGTGGGAGAGGGGAAGAAGAGCACTTTGCGCTGCGAATGCGCCTGCTACTGCACTTTCCGAAACGTCAGGTTTATCCTCTGCCGGCCCATCAGGGGATGCTCGCCGTCGGCGAGCGGCGCGACGCCATGATAGGCCAGCCGCGCCGGGCCGCCCCACACCGCGATGTCGCCGTGTTCGAGACGATAGCGCTTTGCCTTTTCACTGCGCGCGAGGCCGCCGAACATGAACACCGCCGGCAGGCCGAGCGAGACCGAGACGATGGGCGCGCCGAGATCGAGCTCATCCTTGTCCTGATGCAGCGACATTTTCGCGCCCGGCACGTAGCGGTTGATCAGGCAGGCGTCGGGCACGAAGTCCGCGAAGCCGCCCTGCTCCGCGGCGCGACGCGCAAGGTCGAGAAACGAAGGCGGAAGAGCCGGCCAGGGCCTGCCGGACTCCGGATCGTTGACGTCATAGCGATAGCCGCTGATATCGGTGACCCAGCCCTTGCTGCCGCAATTGGTCATGGCCACCGACATGGTGTGGCCGCCCGGCGTGACCATGCGGCGGAACGGCGCCTGCGCGACGATCGCGCGCAAGGCGGAGATGATCTCCGGCTCGTCCGCCCTGAACAATCCGCGCAGCAACACCGCGCCCTCGGCCATCGCCTCGCGCGACGGACGGTGGTCATCGGCCAGAGCTGCAAACAGGTCAGTCACGCATCACTCATTTGGCATCGTGAAAGATCACACCAACGGTATGGCGGTGGCCGGAGCGGATCCGGCTGACGCCATGGCGCATGTTAACACGATAGGCGCCGCGCGTGCCCTGCACCGGGCGGTGATGCACAGCGAAAACCACCGCGTCGCCCCGGCCGAGCGGCACCACCTCGGCACGCGACTGCATGCGCGGCCGCTGCTCGGTCAGCACGAATTCGCCGCCGGTGAAATCGCGGCCCGGTTCCGACAGCAGGATCGCCACCTGCAGCGGGAACACATGTTCGCCATAGAGGTCCTGATGCAGGCAATTGTAGTCGCCCTCGCCATATTGCAGCAGCAGCGGCGTCGGCCGGGTCTGGCCGGCTGCGTGGCAGCGCTGCAGGAAGGTGTCGTGATCGCCGGGGAAGCGGACGGCGATGCCCATCGTCGCGTTCCAGCGATTGGCGACGTCGCTGAGCGGGCCGTACAACGAAGCCCGCAGGGCCGCGATCGGCTGGGGCAACGGATAGGAAAAATACTTGTACTCGCCGCGGCCGAAACCGTGGCGGCCCATCACCACGCGGCTGCGGAACCGGCTGTCGTCGGGATACAGCATCGCCAGTTCGGCGCATTGCTCCGCGGACAGCAGGTTGTCGATGACGGCGCAGCCGCGGGCATCGAGTTCCCCGGCGATATGTGCCCAGTCGATGGTGGCAAGGCGCGGCAACAAGGATTGCGCAGGAGCGCTGTCGACGCGTCGCGCATTTGCGGGAGAAACCATGCCATCGTCTCCATCGATCACGTGGAGGATATCGTGACCTTTGGGCAAGATTGAGATTTCGCTGAGGGTCGCGACACCCGATTTCCGACACGTCGGGCGCGGACCTAACCTCTCCCCGCATCTTGCGCGGGGAGAGGTCGACCGGCGTAGCGCAGCGAAGTCGGTCGGGTGAGGGGCCGGGCACAAGGCGGGCAAAATTATCTCGCATCCCGTGACGAATTGAGCGCCCTGCCCCGCCCTCACCCGCCTTCGCTGCGCTCAGGCACCCTCTCCCCGCAAGTGCGGGGCGAGGGAAGAAACTACCCCACCACAGGCAACGTCACGATGTCGTAGCCCGATGCAACCTTGCGCTTCAGCACCGGGTCTTCCATTTCATAATCGAAGCGCGTGGCGGGGCGGATGCCGCCCTTGGCCGCAAACGTGCCGCCGAACATGGCGGTGCCCTCGGGCAGCGTGTCACGGTTGAAGCCACGCCGGATCAGTTCGGCCACCGGCAGCATGCCGCTCAATGTGCCTTCCTGGTACAGCACGCGGACGCCGTCGATTGTGGCGAAGGAGCGCAGGATGATCTGGTCCCAGTGGCCTTCGACCTCGGCGAGATCCCACACCGTGGCGGCAACCGGCTTGTCGCACATCTGCTTGGACACGGTGATGTTGTAGGTCTCCACCTTGCGGTCGGTATGGTCGGAGCCGACGCCGACATAGGTCTTGCCGTTGCCGCCAAACAGACAGAACTCGACCTCGCCGGAGGAATCGCCGCCGGTGCATTCGATGGCGCCGTCGGTGGTGAAGCGGCGCGCGGAGCAGCGATAGTAGATCGGCGTGGAGGCCGGCGGCGCGATGCCGATGGCCGCGAGTTCGGCAATATGGTGATCGCGCGCCACGGGATCGCGGCCGGTCCAGCCAGCGATCACGCCCTGGGTGATGGACAGCGTCAGCGGCGATTGCGTGCCCCTGGCGTCCAGCGTGAACGCGATGGTGGTGGTCATAGGATGGTCCTTCGTGCAATTGGCTCGGATGGTCCGGGCCTCATGGTGAGGAGGCGCTTCTTCAGCGCCGTCTCGAACCATGAGGCAGTTCGTGGCTCATCCTTCGAGACGCGCGCGAAGGGCGCGCTCCTCAGGATGAGGTCTGCGTGTCCTACCCGCGGATGACGCCTTCAATGCCGGCGGCGAGTTCGAAGATGCGGCGATCGGAGCCGCCAGCACCGGCCAGCATCAGCCCGACCGGCACCTCGCCCTGGCGATGCGCCGGCAGCGAGATGGCGCAGCCGTCGATCATGTTGATCAGGGTGCAGTTGCGCAGCGACAGGATGTTGGCCTTGGCGAAGGCCTTGTCGTCGGCCATGTTCGCTATCGACGGCGGCGTGTTCGCCGTGGTCGGCAACACCAGCGCGTCATAGGGCGCGATGCGGGCCTCGGCACGCTCGATCATCGAGCGACGCGCGGCAAACAGATCGATGTAGTCGGCCGCACTCTGGCTTTCGCCGCGCATGATGCGCACCGACACGCGCGGATCGTATTCGCTGCCGCGGCTGGTCAGCAGGTAGCGATGCCAGGCATAGCTTTCCGCGGCAGCAAAGCCGCCCTTGGAACTGATCGGACCGATGTCGAGGAATTCCGGCACCGCGATGCGTTCGATGATCGCGCCGTGCTGCTCCAGCGTCGCCAGCGCGCGCTCGAAGGTCTTTGCGACGGCCTCGTCGAGATCGTCGAGCGCAATGGTGGTCGGCACCGCGAGCCGCATGCCCCTGATCGGGCGCGGCACCAGCGGCGTGAAGCTCTCATCGGCGAGCACGGCGTCCATCGCCGCGCAGCACGCCACGGTGCGCGCCAGCGGGCCGATGCTGTCCAGCGATGACGACAGCGGCACGGCGCCGTCGAGCGGCACGCGGCGCTGGGTCGGCTTATAACCGACAATGCCGTTATAGGCCGCCGGAATCCGGCACGAGCCGCCGGTATCGGTGCCCAGCGCGCCATGGGCCATGCCGTCGAGTACGGACACCGCGGCGCCCGCCGACGAGCCGCCGGGCACATGGCCAACGTCGCGCTGCCACGCGCCCTTCGGGGTGCCGTAATGCGGATTGATGCCAATGCCGGAATAGGCGAATTCGGTCATGTTGGTGCGGCCGATCACCACGAAGCCGGCGCGGCGCAGCCGCGCCACCGCGAGGGCATCTGCCTCGGCGGGTGCAGAGTCCTCCAGCACGCGGGAGCCGGCGGTGGTCACCTGGCCCCTGATGTCGAACAGGTCCTTGATGGAGACGGGGATGCCGGCAAAAGGCGACGGCGCCGCTCTGACCTTGCGCAGGGCATCCATGGCATCGGCGGCGGCCAGCGCTGCCGCCTTGTCAACATGGATGAACACCCGCTCGCCCTCGCCCTTGGGATCGGCGATGGCAGCCAGACAGGCCTCGACCAGTTGTCGCGAGGTGGTACGTCCGGAGTCGAGATCGGCCGCCAGGCCGGCGAGAGTGGGCTGGTCTGTCATGCGTCGGATATCCCGTTTCAGACCGTGGCGAATGACCGCTCACGGCGCGGTAGAGGTATCGCCCAAGTCGCCGTCGATTTCCAGATCGAGCAGCGCGGAGCTGAGCGATTTGCCATGCGCGTCCAGCGCCAGCGAGCGCGTCACGCCGCCGCCCAGCGCCTGGTCCATGACGAAATTCAGCGCGGCGATGCCGGGCAATTCGTAGCGCACCACATCGCCGGCAACGATGCCGGCGAAATGCGCCCGCACGCGCGCGCTGGTGACCTGCGCCAGCAACAGCGGGTAGTGCTTCGCGTCATAGGCGATCACCGAGATATTCGAGATATTGCCCTTGTCCCCGGTGCGGGAATGGGCGAGTTCGCGCAGCTTCATCTCAGCTCTCCACGAAACGGATCGACGGCGTCGCCTGCTCGCGCGGCAGCAGCACCGAGGCGACTGCCACCACCTCCCGCGCCGATTTGGTGGCACCGCCGCCGCCAGCCGGGCCGTTGGTGTACAGCGTCTCCACCTCGTTGCCGATGCGAACTGCCTCGCGCATGGTTTCGGTGCGCCCGGTGACGCGGACGCGGACCTCGTAGGGTTCGGCCCGGCCGGCGCTGAGCGCCTCGCCGTGCAGTGAATCGATGCCGATCAGATCGAAGCGCAGCTCGCTGCTGGCGACGCCCGTCAGCTTCAGGCGCTCGCGCACGATCTCCAGCGCCAGCCTGCCGCGCGCCACGGCGCCGGGGCCGGCATAGGAGATCTGGCCCTCGCCGATGAAGCCGTCGACATAGCCGACCGAGACCTTCAGCGTATCGGTGCGCGCCGTGCCACGACCGCCGCCAATGCGGACGCGGTCGGGGCCGATCTGCTCGACGCTGACGCCGGAGAAATCCGCCACCACGTCGGGCTGGATATAGCGTTGGGGATCGTGCACCTCGTAGAGCAGCTGCTCCTTGCAGGTCGCCGCAGTCACGGCGCCGCCGGAGCCGGCCACCTTGGTGATGACAAGCGAGCCATCCTCGCCGACCTCGCCGATGGGAAAGCCAAGACGCGCCAGACCCGGTACATCCTTGAAGCCGGGGTCCGCAAAATAGCCGCCGGTGACCTGGCCGGCGCATTCCAGCAGATGGCCGGCGACGGTGCCCTGCCCCAGCAGATTCCAGTCGTCCAGCGCCCAGCCGAAAGCGTGGATCATCGGTGCCATGAACAGCGCAGGATCGGAGGCGCGGCCGGTAATCACCACATCGGCGCCGGCGCTCAGCGCCTCCACCATCGGCGCGGCACCGAGATAGGCGTTAGCGGACAGGACGCGGTTGCCGAGCTGCCGCATCGTGCCGTCGATTTCCAGCAACGGCAGCGCGCTGTCCTTGCAGGCCTCCAGCACGTCGTCGCCGACGACGGCGGCGATCTTCAGCGACAGGCCGAGCGCGCGCGCAATCTCCGCGGTACGGCGCGCTGCCGCCTCGGGGTTCGCCGCGCCCATGTTGGTGACGACCTTGATGCCCTTGGCGGCGCAGATCGGCAGCACTGCGCGCATCCGCTCCTCGAGCAGCGGATCGAACCCGCCGTCGGGATTCTTCATCCGCGCCTGCTGCGCCAGCGCCACCGTGCGCTCGCCCAGGCATTCGAACACCAGATAGTCGATGTCGCCCTTTTCGGCGAGTTCGACAGCGGGCTCGATGCGATCGCCCGAATAGCCGGCGCCCGATCCGATTCTTATGCTGCGCAAGATCGCCCCGGCATGTCGGCTCCCTCAAATTTCTGCATGTATTTTACGCGAACCTACCCCGGCAGGTTGCGACGGCACAAGCCTCGCCACGCGACCAGCAGATGCGGCCATGCGTCCACCGCGCTGGACCGTTGCCCCCGGAATGTGGAATGTCCATCAAGACACAACAGGACCCCCGCGGTCCGATCCCAGGGAGAGAACGAAAGCCATGGCCGAACCGGCACGCGCACGCCCCAAACCGACCCCGGAAACCCAGCACTACTGGGATGGCGCCAAAGCCGGCGAGCTGCGGCTGCAGCGCTGCGACGCCTGCGCCAACGTGTATTTTCCGCCGCGCCCGTTCTGCCCGTCCTGCGCCTCGCGCAAGGTCAGCGTGTTCAAGGCGTCCGGCAAGGGCACGCTGTATTCCTACGTGATCAACCACCGGCCGGCCGCCCCTGGCTTTACGCCGCCTTACGCCATCGCTGTGGTCGAACTGGAGGAAGGCCCGCGGCTGATGAGCAACATCATCGACTGCCCACAGACCCCGGAGGCTCTGGAACTCGACATGAAGCTCGAAGTCGCGTTCGAGACGCTCGACGACCAGATCACCCTCCCCGTATTCCGTCCGGCGAAAGGCTGACACCATGCGCAGAAACGCAGTCGCCGTGGTCGGCGCCGCCGAGACCACCGAGCTCGGCGTCATCCCAAACATGTCACAGATCCAGTTGCACGCCGATGCGGCACTGAATGCGATCGCCGATGCCGGCCTGAAACTGTCGGATATCGACGGCATCGCCACCGCGGTGGAGACGCCGCAGCAGATCGCGCACTACCTCGGCATCACGCCGACTTGGGTCGACGGCACCTCGGTGGGCGGCTGCTCCTTCATGCTGCATGTCCGCCACGCCGCCGCGGCGATCGAGGCCGGGCTGTGCAAGACCGTGCTGATTACGCACGCCGAGTCAGGCAAGTCGATGATCGGCAAGCAGCCGCGCTCGACGCCGGCGGACAGCCTGAATGGCCAGTTCGAGGCGCCCTATGGCGTCTACGGGCCGCCCAGCATGTTTCCGATCCCGGTGCTGCGCTACATGAAGACCCACGGCATCACCCACGAGCAGATCGCCTCGGTGGCGGTGGTGCAGCGCGAATGGGCGGCGAAGAATCCGCGCGCCACCATGAAGGCGCCGATCACGGTCGAGGACGTGCTGAACTCGAAGATGATCGCCTACCCGTTCCGCATCCTGCAATGCTGCCTGGTCACCGACGGCGGCGGCGCGCTGATCCTGACCTCGGCGGAGCGGGCAAAGGATTTCCCGAACAAGCCGGTCTATATCCTCGGCACCGGTGAGAGCGTGGAAACGCCGATGGTCAGCCAGATGAAGACGTTCGACAGTTCGGCGGCATTCCGTGTCGCGGGGCCGACCGCGTTCCGCGAAGCCGGCATCGCGCATGAGGATGTCGACCACCTGATGATCTACGACGCCTTTGCGCATCTGCCATTGTATGGCCTCGGCGATCTCGGCTTCATGCCGCATGAAGAGACAGGCAAGTTCATCGCCGACGGCAATACAAGGCCAGGCGGCAAGCTGCCGCTCAACACCAATGGCGGCGGGCTGAGCTACATGCATTCCGGCATGTACGGCATGTACGCGCTGCAGGAGAGCGTGCGACAGATGCGCGGCATTGCGCCGGCACAGGTGCCGGGCGCGAAGATCTCCGTCTGCCACGGCGTCGGCGGCATGTTCGCGGCGTCGGGCACGGTGATTTTTACGAACGAGAAGTAACTGTCGTTCCGGGGCGCGAACGCCGCCAGGCGGTCGCGAACCCGGAACCTCGATATGTTCATCGTCTCATTCCAAGATTCCGGGTTCGCTCGCAGCTTGCGCTGCTCGCGCCCCGGAATGACAACCAAGGGAAACAGAAGAATGGCCACTACAAAATCACTCGACGGAAAAGTCATCGTCGTCACCGGCGCCGGGCGCGGCATCGGGCGGGGCATTGCGCTTCTGTGCGCCGCCGAAGGCGCCAAGGTCGTGGTCAACGATCCCGGCGTCGGCACCGACGGATCGGGCGGCGCCAGCGTCGCACCGGCCGAGGAAGTGGTCGAGGAAATCCGCAAGGCCGGCGGCACTGCCGTCGCCAACTTCGAATCCGTCGCCGAGGCGATCCCCGCCAGCAAGATCATCCAGCAGGCGGTGGACACCTATGGCCGCATCGACGGCGTCGTGAACAACGCCGGCATCCTGCGCGACGCGATCTTCCACAAGATGTCCATCGACGCCTTCGAGATGGTCATCAAGGTGCACCTGATGGGCTCGTTCTACACCTCGCATGCCGCCGCGCGTTTCTTCCGCGAGCAGAACTCCGGCTCGTTCGTGCACTTCACCTCGACCTCCGGCCTGATCGGCAACTTCGGCCAGGCCAACTATTCGGCGGCCAAGCTCGGCATCGTCGGCCTGTCGAAGTCGATCGCGCTCGACATGCAGCGCTTCGGCGTCAATTCGAACTGCGTGTCGCCGTTCGCCTGGAGCCGCATGATCGGCTCGATCCCGACCGAGACCGAAGCCGAGAAGGCCCGCGTCGAGCGCATGCAGCGCATGGGTCCGGAAAAGATCGCGCCGCTGGTGGCGTTCCTGCTCTCCGATGCCGCCAAGGACGTCACCGGGCAGATCTTCGCTGCGCGCATGAACGAGATCTTCCTGATGGGCCAGTCGCGCCCGCTGCGTTCGATCCATCGCAGCGAGGGCTGGACTCCGCAGAGCCTCGCCGAGCACGGCATGCCCGCGCTGAAATCGTCGTTCTACAAGCTGGACCGCTCGGCGGATATTTTCAGCTGGGATCCGGTGTAACGCACAACCGAGGTTCGATTCCCGGACGCGGTGCAGCGCAGGCGATGCGAAGCGTCGCCGACGACGCTGCTCCGCAGATCCGGGACCGTTCCAAGCGCCGTCGCCCCTAGGAAGGCCCCGGCTCTGCGAAGCAACACTTCGTGTTGCATCGCGTCCGGGGCACGTGCCTCCACCGACTTGTGCATCGCGCTCGCCGCACGGCAGCATCGAATTCGCTGGCCTCCCTGTCACACCGGTATTCTAATAGCTGCATAGGCTGGGGGAAAATATAACCGGGAGGACGATCATGCAGACTCAGTCTGAGACGCGCGATGCCGTGCCAAATCACCTCGACCGCCGAACCCTGTTGCGTGGCGCTGCGACCCTTGCCGCAACTTCGCTGATCGCCACCGACGCATCGGCGCGCAATTTCGGCCGCGGCGCCGAGCCGCAGCGTTACCCCGATCCCGATATCGTCGTCATCGACGCAAAACGTTTCAAGGCCAAGGTCGGCAACACCGCGATCCAGCGGCTTTATACGGGCTGCCTGTGGGCGGAAGGACCGGCGTGGAATGCGCAGGGCCAGTATCTGGTGTGGAGCGACATTCCGAACAACCGGCAACTGCGCTATCTCGACGACGACGGCCATATCTCGCCGCAGTTCCGCAAGCCGTCCAACGAGAGCAATGGCAATTCCTTCGACACCGAAGGCCGGCAGATCACCGCCGAGCGCACGCGGCTGGTGCGCTTCGAGCACAACGGCAGCGTCACCACGCTGGCCGAGAAAGCTGGCGACAAGCCCTTGAACGGCCCCAACGACATGGTCGTGCATCCCAACGACAAGTCGATCTGGTTCACCGATCCCGGCTATGGAGCGATCAGCATCTATGAAGGCCAGTTGGCCAATACCGGTTCGGTCTCGCCCTATCAGAAGGAGGCGGTGTATCGCATCGACGGCCAGTCCGGCCAGGTTACCAAGGTGGCCGACGAGCCGTTCAAGCCCAACGGCCTCGCATTCAGCCCCGACTACAAGAAGCTCTATGTCTGCGACACCGGCATCACACACTACCCGAATGCGAAAAACGTGGTGTGGCAGTACGACGTCGACGGCGGCAAGCTCAGCAATGCCAAGCAGTTGGTCGACATGACCTTGGATGGCAAGTCGGGCTTTCCCGATGGCCTGCGCGTCGATACCGAGGGCAATCTCTGGGTCGGCGCCGGCTGGGTCGGCGAAGGCTATGACGGCGTGCACATCTTCGCGCCGGACGGCGCCCGCATCGGCCAGATCAAGCTGCCGGAAATCTGCGCCAACGTCTGCTTCGGCGGCAAGAAGCGCAACCGGCTGTTCATGACCGCGAGCCAGTCATTGTATGCGGTCTATGTGGAGACGCAGGGCGCGCATTTCTGTTGAGGCGATGTTCGCCACATCCAAAACTGTCGTCGCCCGGCCGGGCGATGACACCGCGTTTGGTGAGCGGCCGTTCCAATTCCACCGCGACATCACCCGCTATTCCGCAATCCCGCCGAAATGCCGTTGATGGTCAGTTGAATCCCGCGCAGCACCTGCTCGTCCGGATCGTGCGCGCGATGGGCCTTCAGCAGCTCCACCTGCACATGGTTGAGCGGATCGAGATACGGAAAACGGTTGCGGATCGAGCGTTCGAGCAGCGGGTTGTCTTGCAGCAGGCGATCGTGGCCCATGATGTCGAGCAATGTCTCGATGGAGGTGTGCCACTCCTGGCGGATACGGCCGAAGATCTTTTCGCGCAAGGCGACGTCGGGCACCAGTTCGGCATAGCGCGAGGCGATGGCGATGGAGCTCTTGGCCAGCACCATGTCCATGTTCGATGCCAGCGTGCGGAAGAACGGCCATTCGCGGTGCATCTCCTGCAGGAACGCCATGCCCTTGTCGGGATGGGCGATGAGCCACGCCTCCACCGCGCTGCCGAAACCGTACCAGCCCGGCAGCATCAGCCGGCATTGCGCCCAGGAGAACACCCACGGGATGGCGCGGAGATCCTCGATGGCCCGCGTCTTCTTGCGTGAGGCTGGACGGCTGCCGATGTTGAGCGTCGAGATCTCGGTGATGACGGTCGACTCCCAGAAGTAGTCGACGAAGCCGTCGGTCTCGTAGACCAGTCCGCGATAGGCCTTGAAGGCCAGCGCGGAAAGCTCTTCCATCGCCTCGAGATATTCGGCGCGCGGGGCGCTGTGACGTGGCGCCAGCAGGCTGGCTTCCAGCGTGGCCGCCGCGAGAATTTCCAGATTGTTACGGCCGACCTCGGCGTTGGAATATTTCGACGAGATGATCTCGCCCTGCTCGGTGATACGGATCTGTCCGTCCACAGCGCCGCCGGGCTGCGCCAGGATGGCGTCGTAGCTCGGGCCGCCGCCGCGGCCGACCGAGCCGCCGCGGCCGTGAAACAGCCGCAGCCGGATAGTGTGGCGCTCGAACACCTCGATCAGCCCGATCTCGGCCTTGTAGAGCTCCCAGCCCGAGGTGACGAAGCCGCCGTCCTTGTTGCTGTCGGAGTAGCCGAGCATGACCTCCTGCACGGCGCCGCGGCTGTCGACCAGGCGGCGATAGTCGTGCAGCGAAAACAGCCGGTCCATGATCGCGGCGGAGGCCTGCAGGTCCTCGATGGTCTCGAACAGCGGCACGATGTTGATGCCGCTGCGGCCGGAGCAATCCACGAGGCCGACCTCCTTGAGCAGCACCGCCACCTCCAGCATGTCGGAGACGCCCTTGCACATGGAGATGATGCATTGGGGAATCACGCTTTCGCCGTAGCGCGCATGCGACGCGGCGGCTTCGCGGAACAGCGCCAGTTCGCCCAGCGTCTCGTCGCTATACTTGACGAAGGGCGACGCCAGCGGCCGGGTGTTGCGCAGTTCGCCGGTCAAAAGCGCGATGCGCGCGTCCTCGCCGAGCGCCAGATAGGAGGTGCCGGGCATGGCGGCGTCGATCAGCTCGGCGATGGTGCGCTCGTGCACCGCTGAGTTCTGCCGGATGTCCAGGCTCGCAAGATGAAAGCCGAAGCAATCCACCGCGCGGCGCAACGCGCGCAGCCGGCCGCGTGCGATCACCCTGGAATTGTTTGATATCAGCGAGCGCTGCAGCACGTCGAGATCGGCCTTGAATTCTCCCGCGCTGGCATAGGCCTCGGCGGCACCGACCGGATGGCGGCTGGCTTCGACGCCGAGCGCATGCGCCGTCGTCGCCAGCCGCGCATAGATCCCGGAGACCGCCAGGCGATAGGGTTCGCCGACGCGATGCGGCGAACGATCCGGGGAACGCTCGGCGAGCGCGCGCAACTCGTCGGAAATATCGGCAAGATGGGCCGCGAGCGACAGTTCGGAGCCCAGCACATGCAACTCGTCGAGATAGAAGTTCAGGGCGCGGGCGCTCTGCAGCGCCAGCGTGCCGCGCATGACATCGGCGGTGACGAAAGGGTTGCCGTCACGGTCGCCGCCGATCCAGCTTCCCATGTGCAGGAACGAGCCCAGCTCACCGTCCGCCTCGCTAGCGTCCGCGGGCAGATCTGCATCCAGCCGGTCCTGCAGCGCATTGTGCAGGCGCGGCACCTCGCGCAGGAAGGTGTAGTCGTAAAATGACAGGCCGTTGGTGACCTCGTCGAGCACGGTCAGCTTGGTCCGGCGCAGCAGGTTGGTCTGCCACAGCGTCAACACCGCCCGACGTAGCTGCTCCTCCAGCAGGTCGTCCTCCTCGAGAGTAAGCTGCATCCGCTCACGCTTGTCGAGCAGTGCGGCGATCTCCATTTCGCGGTCGATGGTGCTCTTGCGCCTGACCTCGGTGGGATGCGCGGTCAGCACCGGGCTGATCAGCGCCTGGCCGAAGAACCGCCGCAGCGCCGCAGCATCAATGCCCGCCGCGTGGGCGCGGCCGATCGCGCCGGCCAGCGTCCCCGCCGATGCCGCGCCGTCATGGGCGCGCTGCGCCCGCATGCGCCGGATGTTGTTCTGGTCCTCGGCGATGTTGGCGAGATGCGAAAAATAGCTGAAGGCGCGCACGATGCGCACGGTCTCGGGGGTCGACATAGCATCGAGAATGGTTTCCAGTTCGCGCCGCGCCGGCAGATCCTCGTCGCGGTGGAAGCGGATCGAGGTGGTGCGGATGCGTTCGACCAGATCGAACACCGCCTCCCCTCCTGGTCGCGAACGGTGTCGCCGAGAATGCGGCCGAGCAACCGGATATCGTCGCGCAGCCTTGCATCGGCTTCGAGGGCGGCGACGTCCTCACTGCGGTTGGCAAGGACATCCTGGTCGAGTGGCATGGTTCTGGACACGCGCATGCTCCAACGGTTGCCGGCCGCTTTGGTCGCAAGTTTTTTGCGGCGGTGCAAGAGCGGTGGTGCAGAATCAGATGCAAGCTACGGGCCGATCGCTGGCCGCCACTGTCATTCGCGTCCGCGCTCGCCGTTCACCGCGCTATATTGGCAACCGTCCTCTGGCCGACGGCCCGTGGTAGCGCGCGGCCGCTTCACGGAACGATGGCGCAGGCGGGCGCTAAATCATTGCGGTGCAACGACGATCTGGCGTAAGCAGGAGTTGGAGGTGCGCTTGTTGAAGCAGGGACTGAGCCTATCGACGCGACTGACGATCGCAATCGTCGCGCTGGTGCTTGCCACGGCCGGAACGGTCGGCTTTCTGAGCTACCGCAACATTGCCGCTATCGCGGTTCCCCGCGCATTGGTGCGCCTGGATGCCAACGCCCGCGCCCTCGCCGTCGATCTGTCCAATCTCGTTGCAAATGCCCGCGCCGACCTCAAGGGGTTTCGCCACATCATCGGCCTCGACGAGGTGATCGCCCTCAGTCGCGATCCCGCAGCCGGGCAGACCGGCCTCTCTCTCGCCCAATGGCGTGGCCGCATCGCGCAACGACTTGCTGCCGAACTCGACGCCAAGCAGCAATACCTGGCGTTCCGCATCATCGGACTCGCCGATGGCGGGCGCGAACTGGTGCGGGCGCAACGACCGACTGCGGGTGGCGCGGCCCGTATCGTCCCGGACGCCGAACTGGAGCAAAAGGCGGATCGACCTTATTTCGCGCGGACCATGGCGGCACGCGACGGCGAGGTCGTGGTATCGGCGGTCGAGCTGAACCAGGAAAACGACACGATCGAAATACCCCGTGCGCCCGTAGTCAGGGTGTCAACGCCGATTTTCGGACCTGACGGTGCGCGGTTCGGCATGCTCATCATCAACGTCGATATGCGGTCTGCTTTCAAGCGGCTCGACGAAGAGACCAGCCTGGATGCCGCCACCTATGTCGTGAACGAGCGCGGCGACTATCTGTCCCATCCCGACAACAGCCGCGAATTCGGTTTCGCGTTCGGCAAATCCTATCGGATCCAGGACGACTATCCCGGGCTGGCGCGCGCAGTCGCGACCGGCGAACAACAGCCGGATCTCTTCGAGAGCCGCGAGGGAAAGCGCTTCGGGGTGGCATTCGTGTCGGTCCGCCTCGCCGACGGTCCGCGCGTCTCGGTAGCTGAAGCGATTCCGGAGGACAAGATTGTCGGCGCGGCGCTCACCGCGCTACGCGACTCCAGCCTGATCGGCGGGGCGATCGCCGTCCTCGGCGCCGTACTGCTGGCGGTGGCATTCGCACGCAGCCTGGTCCGGCCCCTGAGCCAGATGACCACCGCGGTGGCGGGGTTCTCGCAGGGTGCACCACTTCTGGTTCCGCTGGAGGCCAAAGGCGAGATCGGGATACTCGCACGCGCATTCGAGAAAATGGCGCGCGAGGTCCGCGAGCGGACCTCAGCCATGCAACACGACAGGGAAGTGTTCGAAAGCATCATGGCGACCATGGCCGAGGCCGTTCTGCTCGTCGATATGGACGGGACGGTGGTCTACGAGAACACTGCGGCAACCGCCATTCTCACATCGCCCATCCCCGGCGAACGCCCGTCCTGGACCGCCGCCTTCGAGGCATTCTATCCCGACGGGATGACACCGCTTCCGCCGGAGCAATGGCCAAGCCGACGCAGCCTGCGCGGCGAAACCGTCGATGGATTCGAGGTCTGCTTTCGCCCGCACGGCGTCGACAAGCTCAAACATCTGTTATGTGGCGCGCGTCCCATTCGCAATGCCGCCGGCAAACAGACCGGCTCGGTGGTCGTGTTCCGCGACGTCACCGAAGCCAAGGAGACCGAGCGACAACTGCACCAGTCGCAGAAGCTCGATGCGATCGGCCAACTGACCGGCGGCATCGCGCATGATTTCAACAATATGCTCACGGTGATCACCGGATCATCGGAAATCCTGCTGGAAGAATTGACCGACAGGCCGACCCTGCTGACGATCGCCGGCATGATCGTGGAGGCCGCCGACCGCGGCGCTGAGCTGACCAAGCATCTGCTTGCCTTCGCGCGCAAGCAGCCGCTGCAGCCACGCAATATCGACGTCAACACGATGGTCCTCGATACCGTGAAACTGCTGCGGCCGTCGCTCGGCGAGCAGATCGAGATTGAAACGACGCTGGAGCAGGACGCCCAGCCGGCTCTTATCGATCCGTCGCAGCTCTCCGCCGCCCTGCTCAATCTTGCGGTCAACGCACGCGACGCGATGCCGAACGGCGGCAAGCTGCTGCTCGAGACCGGCAATGTCGTGCTCGACGACTCCTATGCCCAGAATAACGTTGAGGTGGTCCCCGGCCCCTACGTCATGATCGCCGTCAGCGATACCGGCGTCGGCATTCCGGCCAGCCTGCGCGACAAGGTGTTCGAGCCGTTTTTCACCACCAAGGAGGTCGGCCGCGGAACCGGGCTGGGCCTGAGCATGGTGTATGGTTTCGTCAAGCAATCCAATGGACACATCAAGATCTACAGCGAGGAGGGCTACGGCACCACCATCAAGCTATACCTGCCCTGTGCCAGTACGGAGTCGCAGGCGGCCGAAATCGCCGCGCCCATCGAAGGCGGCAGCGAGACCATCCTGGTGGTGGAGGACGATCCGCTGGTCAGCGGCTTCGTCGTCACGCAACTGCACAGCCTTGGCTACAGAACGCTGATGGCGTCCAGCGGCACCGCGGCGCTTGCGCAGGTCGATGGCGGCGCCGCTTTCGATCTGCTGTTCACCGACGTGATCATGCCGGGCGGCATGAACGGCCGCCAGCTCGCCGATGCCGTGACGCAGCGCCGGCCGCACATGAAGGTTCTCTACACATCCGGCTATACCGAGAACGCCATCGTGCATCACGGCCGTCTCGATGCCGACGTGCTGCTGTTGCCGAAGCCCTATCGCAAGTCCGAACTGGCGCGCATGGTGCGGCTTGCGCTGACGCCCGCTCCCGCCGCTGCATCAGGCGAAGCCGCGAACGCGCGTGGCCAGGCCGGTTAGCCCGCCCTGTCTCACACCTTGGGCTTGAACGCGGCGAGAATACGATCGGCCTCCATGCGCCAGTCAGTGCTGCGCGCGAATTCCGGCGTGCCTCTTGTGCCGAACAGACCGTCGTCGGCGAGGTCGGCGACCCAGCCCTGGCGCTCGGCGGTGCCCTCGGCGGACCACGGCGTCAAACCGATCTCGCGTACCGTCTCGGCCACCTCGCGGACTTCCTCGCTGCGGCGACGACCGTGCTCGATCACCCGCTGGAAGAAATAGGCACCCTGCTTTTCCCAGTCGATGCTCGGAAACGTCTCGGTGAGCGATGCGAGCAGCGCATCCTCGACGCCGTAGGCGCGCGCCGTGGTGAAGCTCTCGATCACCATGGCCTCCATGCCCTTGATCATGATGCTGCGGCACATCTTGGTGGCCGAGGCGATGCCGAGCCGGTCGCTGGAGACCTTGGCGTCGAAGCCGATCTCATTCAGCAATGGCGCCAGTTCGCGCGCGGCGGGGCCGCCGAGCAGCAGCGGCACCCTGAGGCGATAGGGCGGCACCGAGGTCATCACCGCGCCCTCGACATAGCGTCCGCCGCCGCCGTCGATCAGCGCCGCCGCGCGCTGCTTGGCGCCGGGCGAGGCGGAGTTGAAGTCGAGGAACCAGGCCTGCGGCTGCAGGCCCGGCACGCAGGCTTGCGCCGCCGGCACGGTCTGGCTCGCCGTCACCGCGGAGATGATGAAGTCCGCGTTTGCCGCGAGATCGGCGTGCGACGATGCAAGCACAACGCCATGCATCGCCGCGTGGTCCTGCAAGGCGGCGGCCTGCGAGCCGCCGAGCTTGGTGTCGTAGGCGCTGACGCGCAGGTCCTGCTTGCGCAGGTCCTCGGCAAGAATGCGCCCGACTTCGCCATAGCCGACGACGCCGATGCGCCACTGGTTCGAGGCGTTGGACATGACGCTTACTGCACCTTGATGTTGGCCTGCTTCAGGATCGGTCCCCACTTGTCGGCTTCGGCATGCATGAAGGCGTCGAATTCCTTGGGCGAACTGTCGGCCGGCGTGGCGCCGATCTTCTTCAGCGCTTCCAGCACAGCCGGATCCTTCAAGGCCGTCGCGATGTCGGCGTGAATCCTGGCCACCAGTTCCGGCGGCATGTTGGCGGGTCCGAGAAAGCCCCACCACACCGCGGTGTCGTAACCGGCCACGCCGGACTCCGCCACAGTGGGCACGTTGGGCAGCATCGGAGACCGCGTCGCGGTGGTCACCGCAATGGCGCGAACTGCGCCGCCGTCAAGCTGCCCCATGATCTCCGGCAAGGGATTGATGCTGATGGGAATGTCGCCGGCCATCACCGCGGTCAGCGCCGGCGCACCGCCCTTGTAGGGGATCGAGACGATCTTGACGCCGGCCATGTAGTTCAGCAATTCGCCGGCCAGATGCGCCGAGGTGCCGTTGCCGGACATGCCGTAGGACAGCGCGTCCGGTTTTGCTTTCGCCTGCGCCAGCAATTCCCCGAGGTTCTTGGCCGGGTTGTCCTTGGCCACCACGATGGCCAAGGGCGAATAGGCGACTTCGCTGATCGCGGTAAAATCCTTGAAGGTGTCGTAGGGCAGTTTCGGATAGAAGAACTGGTTCAGCGGATGACCTGACGCGACCAGGATGAGCGTGTAGCCATCGGGCTTGGCCTGGGCCAGTGCCTGCGAGGCGATGGTGCCGCCGGCGCCGGGCCGGTTCTCGATCACGGGCTGCTGGCCCCAGGTCTTCGACAGCGACTGGCCGACCGTGCGCGCCAGCACATCGACGGCGCCCCCGGCCGCATAGGGCACGAAGATCGTCACCGGCTTGGCCGGCCAGTTGTCGGCCGCCAGCGCGAGCTGGCTGCCATGTCCAAACAGGCCAAGCGCGAGCGCACAGCCGATGAATATTTTGCGGGTCAACATGTCTTGGTCCTCAGTACCTGATGGCGCATTGCGCCACTTCTAGAGCATTTTCGGATTGAAACCACCCACCGTCCTCATGGTGAGGAATCCTTGTAGTGAACGCGGATCAATTAAAACCAATTCAAAATAAAAATGCTCTAGCCTGACAGATCCGCGGCGTCTGCCCCCTAGATGGTCCGCCCGGCCCGCGCCCAATAGGGATCGCGCAGGCGGCGCTTGAAGATCTTGCCGGAATCCTCGCGGGGCAGGTTCGACTGGATCTCCATCTGGCGGGGCACCTTGTAGTCCGCCAGTTGCCGCCTGAGGTCGCTGCGCACCGAAGCGAGGTCGAGTACGACGCCCGGCTGCGGCTCGATCACCGCCATCAGCGCCTCGCCGAATTCCTCGTCGGGAATGCCGAACACGGCGCAGTCGTGCACGCCGGGCAGAGCATGCAAGGCCGCTTCGATTTCGGCGGGATAGATATTGACGCCGCCGGAGATCACCATGTCGCGCTTGCGGTCGCAGATGAAGACGTAGCCGTCTTCGTCGATGTAACCGACGTCGCCCGAGGTGATGAAACCCTCGCGGTCGATCTCGGCGCGCTTCTCAGGCTTGTTGTGATAGGTGAAATCCGGATTGCCTGGGATCCGCGAATAGATTTCGCCGATCTCGCCTTGCGGCAGGATCTGCCCGTCATCGCCGAGGAACCGCAATTCGGCGCCGGGGGCGATCTTGCCCACAGTGCCCGGCTTCTTCAACGCATCTTCGGAATTGGCGAAGGTGACCGCGCCGGATTCGGTGGAGCCGTAGAATTCGAAGATCACCGGTCCCCACCAGTCGATCATCGCCTTCTTAACGTCGGGCGGGCACGGCGCCGCGGCATGGATGACATGGCGCAGCGACGACACATCGTATCTGGCACGCACGTCCGCCGGCAGTTTCATCAGCCGAATGAACATGGTCGGCACCATGAAGATGGTATCGATCTTTTCATCCTGCACGATGCGCAGGAACTCCTCCGGCTCGAAGCGCGGCATCATCACCAGCCCGCCGCCGAGACGGCCGGCGCGCAAAGCAAAAGCATTGGGTGCGGAATGATATAGTGGCCCGGGCAACAGGGCCCGCGCGCCTTCCTTGAGGCCATAGACCCGCGCCCGCATCTGATCCGCCGACGCAGCCTGCGCCGGCGTCGGGGCAAAGCGACGCACGCCCTTAGGATGCCCGGTGGTACCCGACGTATAGATCATGTTGTGGGGTTGCGGCACGACAGGGCCGTCATAGGGCGCCTGCTCCGCCAGCCACGCTTCCAGATCGATGGCGCCGGCCGGCGTTGCGACATGCGCCGGATCGATCTTGTAGTTCGCCAGGATCTCCGGCGGCGGCGGCACGCTGAGGGTTACGGTGCCGGCCGGAATGGAATCGCGCAGCTGATGCAGCATGTCGGCATGGGCGATCAGGATGTTCGATCCGGAATCGGCGATCACATAGGTGATCTCCTCCGGCTTGAAGTGCCAGTTCACCGGCACGCCATAGGCGCCCAGCCGGGCCACCGCATAGGCGGCTTCGATGAACGCAATGTCGTTGCGCATCAGGATGCTGACGCTGTCGCCCTGCTTGACACCGAGACGCTGCAACCCGCCGGCCATGCGGCCGGCGCGCTCGGTGACGTCGGCGAAGCTGCGGCGGCGCTCGCCGCTGATGATGCCGTGGAATAAGGACGCCATGATGCGTTCAGTCCACGAACCGCGGCGCGCGCTTTTCCATATTGGCGCGCACCGCCTCAAGCTGGTTCGGCTGGCCCATCAGCTTCATCTGCTCGACGGATTCGGCGAGCAAGGCCGGGCCTGGATCGACCGACAGCTTGTTGAGCATGCGCTTGGCGGCGCGGATCGCGTCCGGGCTTTTGTTGGCGATCTCCCGCGCCAGCGACAGCGCCTCGGCGCGCGGGTCGTCGCAGATCCGGGTGGCGAGGCCGTAGCTCAGCGCCTCCTGCGCCGAGAAGATGCGACCGGTGTAAGTGAGCTCGCGCAAAATATCGTCGCGGACCAGGGAGGCCAGGATCGGCGTCCCCGCCATGTCCGGCACCAGCCCCCATTTGATTTCCATGATCGACATGCGCGCGTCCGGCGTCAGGAAACGCATGTCGGCACCGAGCGCGAGCTGAAAACCGCCGCCGAAGGCGACGCCCTGGATCGCGGCGATCACCGGCACCGGCAACTGCCGCCAGCCCCACACGGCCTGCTGGGAATGATTGGCGAGGCCATGGGTGCGCGCCGCAAGGTCGCGCTTCTGGCCGCCGCCGAGCCCTTCACCGCCGCTGTCGTTCATGGCGGCAAATCGTCCCATGTCGAGCCCGGCGCAGAACGCCCGTCCCTCGCCGGACAGCACCACCGCGCGGAGCCCTTTTCACGGCTCAGGCGATCCGACGTGGCCACCAGCGCCTCGAACATCGCCGCATCCAGCGCATTCATCTTGTCGGCGCGAACCAGCCTGACATCGGCGACACCGTCCGTGACGGACACCGAGACGCGATCTTGCACATCCTGCACTGGGCGTTTCCTCCCCAAACTTGTTTTTGTTTTGCGCTTTACAGGAAAGCGCCCACCGGTTTTAGTCAATCAACTAATTAACCCGGCAACATTCTCTTAGAACAGGACCATCCGATGTTCAATCCGCAGCTTCTCGCAGGTCGAAACATACTGGTGACCGGCGGCGGCACCGGCCTCGGCAAATCGATGGCGTCCAAATTCCTGTCGCTCGGCGCCGAGGTGCACATCTGCGGCCGCCGCAAGGAGTCTGCGACGAGACCGCCACCGAACTGATGGCCGAGTTCGGCGGCAAGGTGACCAGCCACGGCGTCGACATCCGCGATTGCGCGGCGGTGGATGCCATGATCGAGGACATTTTCACCGATCGCCCGCTCACCGACCTCATCAACAACGCCGCCGGCAACTTCATCTCCCGCACCGAGGACCTGTCGCCGCGCGGCTTCGATGCGGTGGCCAACACCGTGATGCACGGGACGTTCTACGTCACGCATGCGGTCGGTAAACGCTGGATTGCCGCCAAGTTGCCCGGCAACGTGGTGTCGATCACCGTGACCTGGGTGCGCAACGGCAGTCCCTATGTGGTGCCCTCATCCATGAGCAAGTCGGCGATCCACGCCATGACCATGTCGCTGGCCACCGAATGGGGCCGCTATGGCATCCGGCTCAATACAATTGCGCCTGGCGAAATTCCCACCGAGGGCATGAGCAAGCGCATCAAGCCCGGCGACGAGGCCGGCGCCCGTACCAAGGCGATGAATCCCATGGGACGCGTCGGCACCATGGAAGAGTTGCAGAACACCGCGGTGTTCCTCATCTCCGGCGGCTGCGACTGGATCAATGGCGAGACCATTGCCATGGACGGCGGCCAGGCGCTCGCCATGGGCGGCAATTTCTATCAGTTGCGCAGCTGGTCGGACGAAGACTGGACCCAGGCCCGCGACGCCATCAAGTCGCAGAATGAAAAGGACAAGGTGGCGCGGGGGTAGAGTCTAATTCGCGAGTTTGAATCCAGCGCTGCGCTTCAACGTGAGTAGATCGCAGTCCCGGGGCCGGATTCTGCTCAATGGAAGCGTGTCCCGGACGCAGCGCAATGCGCCTCCGCCAGGAGGCGTGGTGCGCTGCAGAGCCGGGACCGCCCAAAACTCCGGCGCCCGGGACGGTCCCGGATCTGCAGAGCGGCACTTCGCGCCGCACCGCGTCCGGGACAAGATTGAGCCGCTTCAGTCTTGATGGATCAGACTCTAGATCTTCACGCGGTAGGTCTCGTGGCAGCCGCCGCATTCCTTGCCGATGCCGCCGACATTGGCCTTCAGCGAGTCGAGATCCTTGATCTTGGCCTTGGCCTCGGTGACCACCTTGGCGAAGCTGGCGATCTTGGCGTCGAAGCCGGCCTTGTCTTCCCAGATCTTCGGCGAGGCGCTGTAGTCGCCCTCAGGCTTCAGGCCCTTGGTGCTTTCCGGAAACAGGGTCGGCAGCTTCTTGGCAGTGTCGTCGAGCTGGGCCAGCGCCGCGTCGACCGCGGCCTGATCGTAGGGCTTCTCGCCCTTGGCCATGGCGCTGAGCACGCCGCCGAGATTCTTGCCATTGGCCTTCATGATGTTCTGGGCTTCCTTCACGACGTCCTGCTGCGCCGCCACAGCACCCACGCCAAGCATCAAGGCTCCCACGACAACCACAGTGCGTATCATTGGCTCATTCCCTGTTTCGTTGACTGATCAGCGCGACGAGATACGTCACTGACCCTACGAACGCGACGCCTGTCACGCCCGAACCCATAACCCCGCTGCTGCAGGTCTATTCCAGCGGCTGCCACATTACAGCCGGTGCAGCCGCTCGTGTTCGCGGATCGCCATCCACACCCGCTCCGGCGTGGCGGGCATGTCGATGTGCTCGATCCTATATTCGCGATGCAGGCCCTCGATGATGGCATTGACAACCGCCGGGCAGGAGCCGATCGCGCCCGCCTCGCCCGCGCCCTTCACCCCCATCGGATTGGTGGTGCAGGGGATGTTATGGGTCTCGAACGTGATCGGCGCACCATCGGCGGCGCGCGGCAGCGCGTAATCCATGAAGGTACCGGTCACCAGCTGGCCGTCCTTCGGATCGTACACCGCCTGCTCCATCAAGGCCTGGCCGATGCCCTGCATGGTGCCGCCATGGACCTGGCCGGCCAGCAGCAGCGGATTGAGCGTCACGCCGAAGTCGTCGACGATGACATAGTTGACGATCTCGATCCTGCCGGTGGCGGGATCGATCTCGACTTCCACCAGATGGGTCCCGTTCGGGAAGGTGCCGTCGGCGCTGCTGAAGGTCTCCGACGCGTTGAGTTTTGCCGGATCCGCCTTCTTCGCCAGATCGGCGAGGGATACCGAGCGGTCGGTGCCGGCGACGCGGGCCGCGCCATCGCTGATCTCGATATCGCCAATGCTGGTTTCCAGCGCGTCGGCGGCCAGTTCCTTCAGATACTCTCCGAGCTTGCGGGTGGCGCGCTGCACACTGACGCCGCCGGAGGGGATCGAGGCGGAGCCGCCGGTGCCGAGGCCGGTGGCCACCTTCTCGGTGTCGCCCTGGACGATGTGGACGCGCTCCGGCGCCACCCCGAACTGTTCGGCGACGATCTGCGCATAAGCGGTGTGGTGGCCCTGCCCGGTCGACTGGGTGCCGATCAGGATGGTGATGTCGCCGTCAGCGCCCAGCGCCACATTGGCGGTCTCCTCGCCCATGGTGCCGCAGACCTCGACATAGGTCGCCAGACCGATGCCGCGCACCAGGCCGAGCTTCTTCGCAGCCTTGGCGCGCTTCGGAAACTCCTTCCACTCGCCGACCTCCATCGCCCGCTTCATGTGGGCGGCGAAGTCGCCAGAATCGTAAATCTTCCCCGTCGCGGTGGTGTAGGGCATTGCCTTCGGCGGCACGAAATTCTTGCGGCGGATGGCATCCGGCGTCATGCCGAGCTTGCGCGCGCAAGCGTCGACCAGACGCTCCACCACATAGGCGGCCTCGGGCCGGCCGGCGCCGCGATAGGCGTCCACCGGCACGGTGTTGGTGAACACGGTGCGCACCCGGCAATGGAACGCCTTGATGTCGTAGAGACCGGGCAGCATGCCGGCGCCGCCATGGGGGATGTAAGGGCCGAAGGTCGAGAGATAGGCGCCCATGTCGGCCATCAGGTCGACATCCATGGCGAGGAACTTGCCGTCTTCCGCCAGCGCCATGCGGGCGTGGGTGACGTTGTCGCGGCCCTGCGCATCGCCGACGAAATGATCGGCGCGGTCGGCCGCCCACTTGACGTTCTTGCGCAGCTTTTTCGCGGCCACCGCCACCAGCGCATATTCGCGGTACGGGAACAGCCGTGTGCCGAAGCCACCACCGACATCCGGGCAGATCACCCGCATCTTGTCCTTGGATATCTTCAGCACGTTGTCGCAGAGGATATCGCGCAGCCGGTGGCTGCCCTGGCTGCCGATGGTCAGGGTCATGTGATCGCGCTTGGCGTCGTATTCGCAGATCGCCGCGCGGGTCTCCATGTAGTTGATGATGACGCGCGGATTGACGATCTGCACTTCGGCAACCGTGTGCGCCTTGGCGAACACCGCGTCGACGGCCTTCTTGTCGCCGATCGGCACGTCGAACAGCACGTTGCCGGCGTGTTTCGCCCAGACCTGCGGCGCGTCCTTCTTGACGGCATTGACGAGGCCTATGACGGCGGGCATCGGCGTCCAGTTGACCTCAATGGCCTCGACCGCATCGCGGGCCTGATCGATGGTCTCGGCCACCACGAAGGCCACGGCGTCGCCGACATGGCGCACTTCCTTGTCGGCGAGGATCGGATAGTCCGGCCCGGTGAACGGCGTGTCCGGCAGATTGAACAGGCACGGCAGACCGCCGAGATCCTTGACGTCCGCAGCCGTCAGGATGGTGGCAACGCCCGGCAGGGTGCGCGCGCGGCCGGCATCGAGGGTGAAGGTGGCATGGGCGTGCGGCGAACGCAGTACCAGCGCATGCAGCGTGGCCGGCGCATGGTCGTCGGTATAGCGGCCCTTGCCGCGGATCAGCGCATCGTCTTCCTTGCGCAGCACGCTTTGACCGACGCCGAATTTGATGGGAGCCATGGTGTTTCCGTCTGCAGTTTAGATTTGCTCCATATTGCAGCGGATCGGCGGGAAGCGCAAACGGCCTAGCTGCGCACCAGCGACACCAGCCAGCGGCGGCCGAACAGCAGCAAAATCAAGGCCGCATAGACCGCGGCGCCGACCACGATCAGCACCGCCAGCGCCGATTCGTCGCGCAAGGCGCTCAGTTGCGCGAACTGCGCCGCAGCAAACCGCGCTGTCAGCCAAAGCGCCGCCGCCAGCACCAGGCCGGTGACGAGGAATTTTGCCAGCGAGCGCAGGAAGGCACGATCGAATTCCAGATACCCGAACCGCACGGCGAAACCGATCACCAGCAGCAGATTGATCCAGGCGCCAATGGCCGTGGCCAGCGCCAGGCCGACCTGCGCCAATGCCCCCACCAGCAGGATCTTCAGCACCACATTGACGGCGATGCCGGTCAATGCGGCCTTGACCGGCGTCGCAGTGTCCTTGCGCGCATAGAACGTGGCGACGGCGCTGCGGATCAGCACGAACGGCACCAGCGCGATCGCATAGGCGGCCAGCGTCGCGCCGGCGGCGGCGGCGTCGGCCTTGGTGAAGGCGCCGCGTGCGAACATCGCGCGCATGATCACGTCGGACACGCTGAGGAAGGCGGCGACGAACGGCACGGAAAACAGCAGCGTGAATTCGAAGGCGCGGCGCTGCGACGCCATGGCGCCGGCATGGTCGCCCGAGGTGATCCGCCGCGACATTTCCGGCAGCAGCACGGTGCCGATGGCGATGCCAATGACGCCGATCGGCAGCTGGTTGAGGCGGTCGGCATAATACAGTGCCGACAGCGCGCCGGCCGGAAGAAACGTGGCAATGATGGTGTCGGCGAACAGCGCCACCTGGGTGCCCATAGAGCCCAGCGTCGCCGGCCCGAGCGCGCGGAAGAAGGCGCGGACGTCCTCATCGAGCCGGAGCGGCGCAAAGCGCGGCAGCCCGCCATGCGTGGCCAGATCGCCCGCCAGCAGGAAATATTGCAGGAAGCCGGAGATCAGCACGCCCCATGCCGCGGCGTGGCCGGCGCTGGGGAAGAACGCCGCCAAAGCCAGCGTGGCCATCATCGAAATGTTGAGAAAGATCGACGCCGCCGCAGCAGAGGCGAAGCGCTGCATCACATTGAGGATGCCGCCGTACAGCGTCACCAAAGTGATCAGCAGCAGGTAGGGAAAGGTGATGCGCGTCAGCTCGATAGCCAGCCGGCGCTGCTCGGCGTCATCGGTGAAACCGGGCGCCAGGATGCTCATGGCCTGCGGCATGAACAGCCAGGCCGCCACCAGCAGCACCACCTGCGAGGCGAACAGCAGCGTGAAGATGCGATCGGCGAACAATCGCGCCGAGGTTTCGCCATGCTCGCCGTGGACATGGGCATAGGCCGGCACGAAGGCGGCGTTGAAGGCGCCTTCTGCGAAGATGGCGCGGAAATGATTGGGCAGCCGCAGCGCCACGAAGAAGGCGTCGGCGACGGGCCCCGCGCCAAGGATGGCGGCGAGCATGATGTCGCGCGCGAATCCGGTGATCCGCGACAACAGCGTGTATCCGCCGACGGTGAAAATACGTCTCAGCATCAGCCGCTTCTACAGCATGAGCTCTGGGCTGTCGTCACCCGGCTTGACCGGGTGACCCAGTAAACGACATTGCCGGCGATACTCTCGGGCGATGCCGGATACTGGACCGCCCGCTTTCGCGGGCGATGACACTTGTGGGTGACAGTTGTGATTGTGACAGCTTACGCCAACGCGTCGCGGATGGCTTGGATGACGCGGTCCTGGGTCGGTTCGTCGAGATAGGCGTGCACCGGCAGGCTGATGACGTCGGCGGACATGGCTTCGCACACCGGCAGCCCGCCATCGGCGACGGGATAGTTTGCGTAGGCGGTCTGCATGTGCACGGACTTGCCGTAGTAGACAGCGGTCGGCACGCCTTGCGCCTTCAGCGCCGCGGCGAAAGCGTCGCGGTCGGTGCCTTTGGGCAGGCGGATGGTGTAGCAGGCCCAGATCGAGGTGTTGCCTTCGGCGACCCGCGGCACGGTGACGACGTTGCCAAGGCTGCGCGCATAGCGCTCCGCCACCTTGTTGCGCGCGGCGATCTCGTCGTCAAAGATCTTCAGCTTCTCGAGCAGCACCGCGGCCTGGATGGTATCGAGCCGGCCGGTGAGTCCGAGGCGGACATTGTCGTATTTGTCGGAGCCCTGGCCGTGGACGCGGATGCTGCGCAGGTCGGCGGCCAGCTGATCGTCATCGGTGAAGATGGCGCCGCCGTCGCCGTAGCAGCCGAGCGGCTTTGCCGGGAAGAAGCTGGTGGCGGTGGCCAGCGCCGCGGTGCCGAGCCGCTTGCCCCGGATGGTGGCGCCGAACGCCTGCGCGGCGTCGTCGAGCACGAACATGCCTTCGGCCTCGGCGATGGCGCCGATGGCGTCATGGTCGGCGGGCTGGCCAAACAGGTCGACCGGGATCACCGCCTTGAGCGTCAGGCCAAGCTTCTTCGCGGTGCCGATCGCGCGCTTCAGCGATTCGGTATCCATGTTGAACGTGGTCGCATCGACGTCGACGAACACCGGCGTGGCGCCGGTCAGCGCCACGGCCTCGCCGGTGGCGCAGAAGGTGAAGGACGGACAGAACACCGCGTCGCCGGGGCCGACCTTCTTGGCCATCAGCACCATCAACAGCGCGTCGGTGCCGCTGGCGCAGCTGATCACATGCTTGGCGCCGCAATAGGCCGCCAGCGCGGCCTCAAGCTCGGCCACTTCCGGCCCGCCGATGAACTGGCAGTGGGTCAGCACGCGGCCGACCGCATCGTCGATCGACTGGCCGAGGCGGCGACGCTGCGCGCCGATGTCGACGAACGGAACGGGATCAATGCGGGTGTGCTGGTTCATTGGGCTCTCGGACTTGGTCATGGCGGTGTGGTCGCGCGGCGGGCGGCGTCAGCCGACCACGCGGCGCGGTACGGCGCGAGCCGCTGTAGCGGCCGGCTTCTTCGGCGCGTCCAGGCACTGGATCGCGATCTCCAGCGAGGCGACGCCCTCCTCGCCGGTCACGGCCGGCACGCCGCCGCTGCGTACGGCGGAAAGGAACGCCATCAGTTCGGCGCGCAGCGGCTCGTCCTGGCCAACCGGCAGGTGGCGCATGGAATAGCTGCCGTCTGTCTTGAAGCCGAAGCATTCGGTGACCTGGCGGGTCAGGAGATCGCCCATCACATATTTGCCGCGGGTCGCCACCGTGACGGTGCGCGCCTTGAACGGCGTCAGCCAATTGGTGTTGATATGCGCGAGCACGCCGGATTCGGTGCGGAACTGGAGCAGCGCAATGTCCTCGCGCTCGGCGACAGCGCTGGCCAGCTGCGACTGCACATCGACGATGTCTGATTCGGTGAACCAGCGGATCAGGTCGATGTCATGCACCGCGAGATCGATGACCACGCCGACATCGGACATGCGCGGCGGAAACGGGCCGACGCGGGTGATGGCGATGGACAGGATATCCTCGTCCTTGATGGCCTGCTTGACGGCGGCGACTGCCGGATTAAAGCGTTCGACATGGCCGACCATCAGGGTCACGCCGGCCTTGCGGGCTGCCTCGACGATCTCGCGACCCTCCTCCACGGTGGAGGCGATCGGCTTCTCCACCAGCACGTGGATGCCCTTGGCAATGCAGGCCAGCGCCACCTGGTGATGCAGATGGGTCGGTGCTGCAATGGTGACGGCATCGACGCCTGCCGCGATCAGGGATTCCAGGTCGGAAAACGTCGGGCAGCCGATCAGCTTGGTCGCACGGGTGCGGTGTTCCAGCATGGGATCGACGATGCCGATCAGCTCGATACCGGGCAGTCCGGCCAGCACACGCCCATGATTGCTGCCCATGACGCCGGCGCCGACGACGCCGACACGAAGCACGCGGCCCGCGTCCGCTGCAGATTCTCTCGAAACCATCAATAAACCTCGAAATGACACGTTCGGCTCATGGAATGAACCGCGCGCTGGTTCTCCTAGCATGCCGCCACAATTGTGGCGAATGGCGGAGCGAGATACCCAAACACGTTTTGATTCAAAGAATTACAGGCATTTTAACCGTCCACACAGCCTCGCCTGCGCAAATCGACGCCCGGGACCTGGCTCCCTGCCGGCGAACCGAGGCTTCCCGCAACGGCGAAGTTGACCTATCTCTCAGAGAGGCGCTGCGACCTGATCGTTGCTGCGAATCGTCATCCTCTGCACGGGACGCCTTCATGACCCAATGGTATTTGCGCGCGCGCATTCGAAGCCTGCTGCGGGCCCGCACAGCGGGACTTAAATTCAAGGCGCGCTCCGCCGATCGCGATTCTGAAACCGACCGGCTGCGCGATGATTCCATCTTGCGGGCGATCGACGACGCGCTGAGAGGCGCCGAGGCCGAATATGCCGGCCTTGGAAAACGCATTGACGACGTGCTGGCACAAGCCGCGCTCAAGCTGGGCAACGACGGCAACGATTCCGTTGCCCAGGTCGCCGGCCACGGCCAATCCACCGACCTGATCGAAGTCGACGTCCTGAACAGCCAGCGCCGCCTCGAAGACCTGTCCGCCCGCATCGTTCACTACAAGCTTCTGAAGGCGGCACTGCTGAGCGGGATGCCTGACGTCAAGCCGACGGCTTGAGCCAGCGCATGGCGGCTACGGTCGCCGCGACCTGGCATTAACCGGATGATAACCAAGAAGGGGCCAAGAACCGAAGGCCAGTCTATTCGGTGATCCTACAATGGGACGTTGCCACATGTTCCAACTGTTCCGGCGGGCCCGGGCGAGCACCTTTCTGCGCGGCATGATCGGCGAGCGCGAGTTCAAGGCGCGCTCGGCGGAACGCGACGCCGAGACGGACCGTGGGCGCATCGAGGCCGTCATCCGATCCATCGACGAGGCGGTGCGCAGCGCCGAGGTCGAACAGGCCGGCCTGACCCGACGTATCGACGACGTGCTGTCGCGTGCGGCAGTTTCGTTCGGCAACGGCAACGACGAGTACCTGACAAGGGAAAAAATCGACAGCGAGCATCTCGACCTGTTCGAGCGCGAGATCGCCAACGGACAGCGCCGGCTCGATGAGCTTGCCGTCAGCATTCCGCACTTCAAGTTCCTGAAGACGGCACTGCTGACCCGGTTCCCGAACGTCAAACCGACGCCCCCGACCAAGTAGCGCGTTGGCGACGGACGCCAGCCTCGCATTGCGCCCGACGAGCAGGAACAGGCGGTTCTGGCTATCCGTTGGCGCTCGCCCGGTCACTATTTCCGCTGATAGTCATCCTCGATCCGGATGATGTCGTCCTCGCCGAGATAGCTGCCGGTCTGGACCTCGATCAGTTCCAGCGGAATCTTGCCGGGGTTTTCCAGACGGTGGGTGGCACCGATGGGGATGTAGATCGACTCGTTCTCGTGCACGACCTTGACGAGTTCGTTGACTGTCACCTGGGCTGCACCGCGGACCACGATCCAGTGCTCGGAGCGGTGGTGATGCTTCTGCAGGGAGAGCCGGCCGCCGGCCTTGACGATGATGCGCTTGACCTGGTGACGCTCGCCATTGTCGACCGACTGGTAGGACCCCCACGGGCGATGCACCTTGAGGTGATCCTCCGTCACCTTCGGCGCCACGGCCCTGAGCTTGGCGACCAGCCGCTTCATGCCGTTGGCGTCGTTCTGGCGCGACACCAGCACGGCATCGAGCGTCGCCACCACGACGAGATCGTCGACGCCTTCCAGCGCAACGATTGCGCCGTCGGTGGACACATTGCAGTTGCGGGAGTCTTCGAACACCGCCAGGCCCTGCGCGGCATTGCCGTGGTCGTCCTTGCCGGACAGTTCCCACACCGCATGCCATGAGCCGACATCCGACCAGCCGCAGGCCATCGGCACGACCGCAGCATGAGACGTCTTTTCCATCACCGCGTAGTCGATCGAGATGGCCTTGGCCTCCCCGAACGATTCCGGATCGAGCGTCACGAATCCAAGATCATGGCCCGCCTTGGCCACGGCATCGGTCACGGCATCGACACTCGCTGCGTCGAGCTGGCGGTATTCGTCGAGCAACATGGCCGCGCTGAACATGAAGTTGCCGCTGTTCCAGAGATAGCCCGCCTCGATGTAATCGGCGGCCGTCGCCGGGTCGGGCTTCTCGACAAACTTCGCGACAGCCTGGACGTCGCCCATAATGGGGGCGCCGGGAGAGATGTAGCCATATTCCGTCGCGGGCCGCTCCGGCTTGACGCCGAAGGTGACGACGTGTCCGGCCTTGGCGGCCGGCAAGCCCTGGCGGCAAGCGGCGATAAAGGCGGCGTTATCTGCAACCACATGATCGGCAGCCAGCGCCAACACCACGGCCTCGCCGTCGCGCGTCAATGCGAACGCAGCGCCGGCAGCAATCGCCGGGCCGGAATCCCGCCGCGCGGGCTCCAGCAGTACATCCGCTTCGACGCCGATGTCCGCCAGTTGTTCCAGCACCATGAAGCGGTAGGCCTGGTTGGTGATGACAATCGGCCGTTCGAACAATGTGGGATCGGAGACCCGCAGCAAGGTGTCCTGGAACGTCGAGCGCGGCCCGAACAACGGCAGGAATTGCTTCGGGCGCCCCTCGCGCGACGAAGGCCACAGCCGGGTCCCGGCGCCACCACACATGATCAGTGGAATGATACGTTTGTCCATAAGGTCCTCAAATCGATTGGCTATGCATTTTCTCGTACGTCGTAGTGCCGACGATACCAGGCGACAAAGTTGCGAATGCCGGTCGCGATGGAGGTTTCCGGCCTGAAGCCCACATCCCGCATGAGATCATCCACGTCAGCGAAGGTTTCCGGCACATCGCCCGGCTGCATCGGCAGCATGGTCTTCTGCGCCGCGCGTCCGAGTTCCTTTTCCAGCACGGTCACCACGTCGAGCAGATCCTCCGGCTTGTTGTTGCCGACATTGTAGATCCTGGCGGGCGCCTGTTCATCGCTGCCTTCGGGCACATGGTCAATCAGCCGATCGATCACGCGCGTGACGTCGTCGACATAGGTGAAATCGCGGCGCATCTTCCCATGGTTGAAAAGCTTGATCGGCACGCCCTCGACGATCGCCTTGGTAAACAGAAAAATCGCCATATCCGGCCGGCCCCACGGCCCATAGACGGTGAAGAACCGCAACCCGGTGGTCGGAAGCCGATAGAGATGGCTATAGGAATGCGCCATCAGCTCATTGGCCTTCTTCGTCGCGGCATAGAGGCTGATGGGGTTGTCGACCCGGTCGCCGACCGAAAACGGCATCTTCTTGTTGGCGCCGTAGACCGATGATGATGACGCATAGAGCAGATGCCGGCAATCGTTGTGACGGCAACCCTCCAGCACGTTGAGGAAGCCTTCCAGATTGGCGTCGGCATAGGCATGCGGATGCTCGATCGAATAGCGCACCCCCGCCTGCGCCGCGAGGTGAATCACAACCGGGAAGCGATGCCTGGCAAACAGCGCGGCGATGGCGGCTCGATCCGCCAGATTGGCGTGCACGAACTCGAATCCGGGGTGTTTCTGCAGGATGTCCAGCCGGGCTTGTTTGAGGGTCGGATCATAGTAATCGTTCAGGCTGTCCAACCCGACGATGCGACGACCATCGTCGAGCAATCGCTGCGCGACGTGAAATCCGATAAATCCCGCAGCGCCCGTGACCAGAACTGGTTCATCCGACATTCGACCTCCGGTGGCATTCAAGCATCGGCCCTGACCGGCAGCAACCCGGAGCTCGCTCCTTATGCTGCGAAGCCCCTCAACGCAAGATTGGGCAGATCCAGCTCAAAAGTCGCCATCCAGTTGGATGGTGATTCCCTGAAACTGGGATATGAAACGGAAACGCGGCTATGTTATGCCCCCGCCACATCAAGTTTGATCATCTCAATGTCACATTTCGAACTCGCGATCATGGCCGTCGGAATAGCCGCTGCAGCGCTTTGTGCTGCGCTGACGCCAGTCCTGCGACCGCTGCTCGTCCGCTACGCACTGGCACGCCCCAATGCGCGGTCGTCGCACGTCGTCCCCACCCCACAGGGCGCGGGGATCGCGGTGATCGGCGCGACGCTGCTGGTCGCCGGGATCGCGATCCTGTCGGTATTGGGGGCTCAACCGCTGGCGCTGTGGACGGTGTTTGGCGCGACCGTCGGGATCGCGGCCATTGGCGCCGCCGACGATCTGCATCCGATATCGGTGGCGCCACGCTTGGCGATGCAGGCGATTGCCGTTGGCGCCGTCCTGTTCGCCATCCCCGCCGATCTGCGGATCGTCAATGATTTCCCAATCTGGCTCGAGCGCGGCGTGCTGTTGCTCGCCGCTCTCTGGTTCGTCAACCTCGTCAACTTCATGGACGGGCTGGACTGGATGACCGTTGCCGAAGTCGTCCCGGTCACCGGCGCTCTGGTCGTGATCGGTCTGTTCGGTGGACTGCCTGCATCCGCCACATTCGTCGCCGCCGCATTGGGTGGCGCAATGATAGGCTTCGCACCGTTCAACCGCCCGGTAGCCCGGGTTTTTCTCGGCGACGTCGGCAGCCTGCCGATCGGCCTGCTGCTGGGTTGGTGCTTTCTGGAACTGGCGTTTCGGCAGCATCTGGCCGCTGCAATTCTTCTGCCGCTGTATTATCTCGCCGATGCGACGATCACGTTGCTGCGGAGGCTGGCGAAGCGCGAGGCTGTCTGGCTCGCTCACCGCTCGCATTTCTACCAGCGTGCGACCGACAACGGCTTCACGGTCCTGCAGGTCGTCGGCCGGGTATTCGTCCTCAACATCGGACTGGCGATGCTGGCCGGCCTGTCGATCTATCTCGATTCCACCGGCGCGGATCTTGGCTTGCTTGCGGCGGGTGCAGTCATCGTCGCGGTCGTGCTGCGGCAATTCTCCACGCCACAGCGCTAACCTGCGTCAGCCAGCCTCTGCCCGATACTCCGGAACGGCGTCCTTCAGGATCGCCACCACCACATCGTGCTGATCGGCCGCGATGGCACTGAGCAAGGCCGCCAGCCACGACTTGAGCGTCGGCAGCGGCAGTTCGTGCGGCCGCGCCGCGAGAATGCCGGCAATGCCGATCTCGCTGGTGGGCTCCTGCTTGGCAAACAGAATCTCGTTGAGCCGCTCGCCAGGACGCACGCCGGTGAAAACGATGTCGATGTCGTAGCCCGGCTGCAGTCCCGACAGCCGGATCATGCGATCGGCGAGATCGACGATCTTGACCGGCTGCCCCATGCTCAGCACGTAGACCGAAGCATCGGAGTGCTGCGCATTCATCGCATGGGTCGCAGCGGTGACCACGAGATCGCAGGCCTCGCGGATGGTCATGAAGTAGCGCACCATGTCGGGATGGGTCACGGTCACCGGGCCGCCGGCCTCGATCTGCGCCTTGAACTTCGGCACCACCGAGCCGTTCGACGCCAGCACGTTGCCGAACCGCACCGAGATCAGCCGCATCGGCGACTTGGCGTCACAGCCGCTGGAGGCGTCGCCGTCGAGTGCCTGGCAGTACATTTCGGCGAAGCGCTTGGTGAGGCCGAGCATCGACACGGGCTCGATCGCCTTGTCGGTGGAGATCATCACCATGGCATCCGCGCCCGACGCCAGCGCCGCATCAGCGACGTTGACCGAGCCGAAGATGTTGGTCTTGACGCCCTCGCCCCAGTCGCGCTCCAGAATCGGGACATGCTTCAACGCCGCCGCATGAAACACGACGTCCGGCTTGAATGCGATCATCAGCTGATGGATGCGCTCGCGATCGCGGACATCGGCAATATGGCCGTCAACGACCGCGCCGGTGACCTTGGTCGACAGCTTCTCCATAGCGGCATGAAGTGCCGGCTCGGAGTTTTCAATGATCAGCAGCCGCGCCGCGCCGAAGGTGGTGACACGGTCGCAGATCTCATAGCCGATCGAGCCACCGCCGCCGGTCACGACAACCGACTTGCCGCGCACGAAGGCTTCCAGCCGCGCGTAGTCGATCTTGACGCTGGGACGCAGCAGCAGGTCTTCCACGGCCACTGGCGCGAGTTGCGGCGTGTCCCGGCTTTCCTCCAGCGACGGCAACCGGCTAACCACGAGGCCAAGCTTCCGCGCCCGCATCAGGACGGCTTCGGGATGGGCCTCATCCGTGAAGGCCGAAGGCGTCATCACCACGCGCTCGATCGGTCGGCTGCGGTTGGCAAAGTCCTCGACCACATTCTGCAGGTCGTCGATCCCGCCCAGCACGGGAACGCCGCGGATGGTCTGGCCGCGATCCGACATCGCAGGCGACAGAATCCCGACCGGCCACAGCCGCTTGACCGCGCCGCTCTCGATGCCGCGCAGGAAGACCTCAACATCCGCAGCGCGGCCGATCAGCAAGGTCGGTGCGGCATCCATCGCGCGCGCCTGGTTGCGCGTGCGCGTGTAGCGAAAGTAGCGATAGGTCAGCCGCGATCCACTGAGAAAGAAGATTTCGATGAACCAGTAGATGATGATCGTCGTCTTGCCCAAGAAGAACGTGCCGTAGACGTTCGGGGCGAGGAAAATATAGTCCAGCACCAGCAGCGCGACCGACATCACGGTGGCGGCGCGGATGATATTGAACAGGTCGGGGACCGAAATGAAGCGCCACTTGGTGGTCGTCAGCTGGAACATGTAGCAGACGAAAAAACTGAAGACGACGAAATAGGGCAGAATCGTCAACAGCAACGGCAGCCGGTCCCACAGGTTTTCGCCGTCGAAACGCAGCATGAAACTCAGGACCACAGCCGCCGCGGTCGCGCCTGCGTCGTGAATCGCAATCAGCCAGTTTCGCCAGGTAAACGCAAAAATACGGGCCATCAATGTGCCAACGATCGTGAGATTGGGATGAGTGTCATCTTTGGTCTCCGCGAGCGCGGTTGACCAGGGATGTCGTGCTGTGGCCCTGCAGGATGTCGACCAGCACAACCTCCCCGCCGTTGGCGTCAACGACCTCGTGCCCGACCACCTGCTCACGGGTGTAGTCGCCGCCCTTGACCAGCACGCTCGGCCGGATCTGCGTGATCAACTTCAGCGGGGTATCCTCTTCGAAGATGACGACGAGATCGACCGCCTCCAGCGCCGCCAGCACCTCCGCACGCGAACGCTCGTCCTGCACGGGCCTGTCCTGGCCCTTCAATCGCTTCACCGACGCGTCGCTGTTGAGACCGACGATCAGCCGGTCGCAGGTGGCCCGCGCGGCGGTTAGCACCTTGACGTGGCCGGGGTGTAGAATGTCGAAACAGCCATTGGTGAAGCCGATGCGCAGCTCGGCCTTGCGCCATTCCTGCAGCCTTGCATCGAGATCGCCCGGCGCCATGGCGATCTTGTCCTCGGCAGCGAGAAACGCATCGGGCAGCATCCTGCGCCGCAGTTCAGCAAGGGTCACGATCGCGGTGCCCTTCTTGCTGACCGCGACCGCGGCCGCCGCCGTCGCGGTGCGCAAAGCGGTCTCCCAGTCGGCGCCAGCCGCCAGCGTCACCGCAAGCATCGCCGCCACCGTATCACCGGCACCGGAGACGTCGCGCACCTTGGCCGGCAACGCCGGCACGTGGATCGGCTCGCCGCCGCGCGGCACCAGCGTCATGCCATGCTCGCTCTGCGTCACCAGCATGGCTTCGCAGTCCGCCAGCAGCATCGCCTCCTGAGCTGCCGTCGCGATGCCTGCTTCGCTGCCGGCACGGCTGCGGGTGGCCTCAGAAAATTCCTTGCGGTTCGGCGTCAGCAGCGTGGCGCCGCGATAGATCGCGAAATTGGCGCTCTTCGGATCGACAATCACCCGCTTGCCGAGTTTCTTCGCGGCGTCGATGACGTTGCGGATCACCCGCGCCGTCAGCACGCCCTTGGCATAGTCCGACAGCAGCACGATATCGGCGCGCGCAAGCTGCGGCAGGATCGTATCGATCAGTTGCTGTTCGATGGCTGCGGCGGCCGGCGCCGCCAATTCCCAGTCGGCGCGCAGCATATGGGTCGAGAAATGTTCCGACACGAAGCGCACCTTGCGCGTGGTCGGCCGCTGAGGGTCGACGATCAGCAGCGTCTCGATCAGGCTCTCCTGCGCCAGTGTCTCCTTGAGGGTTGCGCCGGCAAGGTCGTCGCCGACCAGTCCGACGAAGATGCAGCGCGCGCCGAGCGCCGCGATATTGCGCGCCACATTGCCTGCGCCGCCGATATTGATCTCGCTGCGCTGGACCGCGATCACCGGCGCCGGCGCTTCCGGCGAGATCCGCGAGACCTCGCCATAGACGAATTCGTCGAGCATGAGGTCGCCGACGCACAGCACGGTCTGGCGGACGATCGCATGCGACAGGGCGTCAAAATCGAACATCAAGCTGTTACCTGTGGCACGTTCAGCGGAAGCGATCGGGCTGGTCGAGGAAGCCCCGGACGTATTGATCGACCGCATCCTCCAGCGAGGTGAAGCCGCCGTTATAGCCGGCCCCGCGCAAGCGATCACCATCGCTTTGCGTGAAATACTGGTAACTGCCGCGGATCTGCTCGGGCATGTCGACATAGGCGATGTTCGGCTTGCTGCCGAGCGCGCTGTAGGCGGCGAGCATCATGTCCCTGAAGCTGCGCGCCGTGCCGGTGCCGACATTGAACAGCCCGCTTACCGACGGCGTCGCCAGCAGCCAGGTCATCACCCGCACCACGTCGTCCACATAGATGAAATCGCGGCGCTGGTCGCCGTCGGCGATGCCGTCGCGATGCGACTTGAACAGCTCGATCGTGCGGCCGGCCTTGATGTCATCGAAGCGCTTGGTCAGCACGCTCATCATGCCGCCCTTGTGATACTCGTTGGGACCAAACACGTTGAAGAATTTCAGGCCGGCCCATTGCGGCGGCAGTTTTTCGCCGCGGGCCGCGCGCTCCGCCACCGCCATGTCGAACAGATGCTTGCTCCAGCCATAGAGATTCATCGGCCGCAGCGCCTTCAGCGCGGTCAACGACGCATCGTCGCGAAATCCCTGGGCGCCGTCGCCATAGGTCGAGGCCGACGAGGCGTAGATCAGCGGCGTCGCACTGGCCGTGCACCAGTCGAGCAGGCGCATCGACAGGCGAAAATTGGTCTCGATGACTAAGTCGCCATCGGTCGCCGTGGTCTCCGAGATCGCACCAAGGTGGATCACGGCATCGAGCTTGCGGCCCTGCAGCCAGCCCATCAGTTCGGCCGGCGGCACGATATCGGCCAGCTGGCGCTTGGCGAGATTGCGCCATTTGCCGTCGTGCCCGAGCACGTCACAGACGGCCACGTCCGTGCGGCCGGCGTCATTCAGCGCGGCCACGACATTCGATCCGATAAAACCGGCTCCTCCGGTCACCAGCAGCATGGAATCCCCGAACTGATTGTGCGCCGCCACCTTTGCCCCAGTCGCGCCCGGCAGGCAACTTGGACCGCCGCGAGGCCTGCGCCGCCGACGGCTTGGTCTCGATGTGACTTTACCCGCCTGCGGGGAGCAGGTACCGACAAGACGTCGTTTGCCAACAGCGAATTCATTAAATTATGAATATAAATTCAACACATGACGGCGCCGCGGGGGCGAGGCGGACGACACGAGTCCGATTCTGATCGTGCCCTATATGTGGATCGGCGACTTCGTCCGCGGGCACACGGTGGTGCGGCTGCTCAAGCAGCGCTGGCCGAATCGCCCGGTGGACATCCTGGTGAATTCCCAGGTCGCCTCGCTGGTCGATTATATGCCCGGGGTGCGGGCCGGGGTGCTCTGGGACCTGCCGCGCCGCCGGTTGGCGCTGGCCAAGCAGTGGGAACTGGCGGCGAAACTGCGAGCCCGGCACTACCGGACGGTGCTGGTGATGCCGCGGACGTGGAAGTCCGCCCTCGCCCCGGCGCTGGCCGGTATCCCGGAACGGATCGGCTTTGTCGGCGAGTTCCGCTTCGGCCTGCTCAACCGCTGGCGCTGGGGCGAGAAGGCCCTGCCCCGCATGATCGACAAAAAGGGCGCGCTGGCACTGCCGGAGGGGCGACCCCGCCCGCGGAATGGCCGGTTCCGCAGTTGCAGGTACCCGCCGACGAGATCGCCCGCTGGCGCCTCGCCAACGGCCTCGGCAACGGTCCTGCCGTGGCGCTGGGGCCCGGCTCGGTCGGCCCGTCCAAGCGCTGGAGCTGGTATGCCGAGGCGGCAAAACTGCTGGCCGAGCGCGGGCTGGACGTCTGGGTCATCGGCGGCCCCGGAGAAAAGGCGCTGGCGGACGAGATCGTTGCCACCGGCGGCCCCAGGGTGCGGGATCTGACCGGGACCGACCTGCGCAACGGCGTGGTGGCAATGGCCGCGGCGGGCGTCGCGGCGACCAACGATTCCGGCCTGATGCATATCGCCGCCGCTGCGGGCACGCCGACGATCGGCATCTTCGGCCCGACCAGCCCGCATCTGTGGGGCCCGCTCAATCCCCTAGCCGCCACCATCCAGACCAAGACCGTGGTGCCGTGCCAGCCCTGCCACAGGCCGGTCTGCACCATGAACAACCATGCCTGCATGCGCGACATTCCAGCCATCGAGGTGGCCGACATCACCGCCAGCGTGCTGGCCGAAGCCACCGCGCGACTGGCGCACTGATCCTGCCGGTCGCGCTTGCGCCGATCCGGCCCGGCCGCTACCAGAACCTCGCAATCAACCGGGACACTGCCGTGAACCACGATCCGATCGCCGCTCATTTCGAACAATCGCGCGCCGCGATGGAGCGCGCCGCCGGCGATCCCGCTTTGCTGGCAATATGCCACACCATTGCCGGCGTGATCGTCGCGGCGCTGCGCGCCGGCAACAAGGTGCTGCTGATCGGCAATGGCGGCAGTGCCGCCGATGCCCAGCACATCGCCGCCGAGATCGTCGGCCGCTACAAACTGAATCGCCCCGGCTGGGCCGCGATCGCACTGACCACCGACACGTCGGCATTGACCTCGATTGCCAACGACTACGGCTTCGAACAGGTTTTCGCGCGCCAGGTCGAAGGCCTCGGCCGAAGCGGCGACGTGCTGCTGGCCCTGTCCACGTCCGGCAAGTCGCCGAACATTCTGGCCGCGCTGCGCAAGGCGCGCGCCATGGGAATCGTCACGGTCGGCCTTACCGGCACCAAAGGCGATGCGATGCACGCCGACTGCGATCATCTGCTGGTGTCACCGAGCGACGACACGCCCGTGGTCCAGCAGATCCATCTCGCGGCCGCGCACGGTATCTGCGACGAAGTGGAGCGCGCGCTGGTGGCCAGGACCGACGCGACATGAGCGGCAGCGCCATCTCCCGGCCCGCCGCCTTCCTCGACCGCGACGGCGTGATCAATCATGACGACGGCTACATGGGCACGGCGGACCGCATCCGCTGGATGCCGAATGCGGCCAGGGCCATCCGACGCCTCAACGACGCCGGCTATTTTGTCTTCCTGTTTTCCAACCAGTCCGGCGTGGCGCGCGGCTACTTCACCGAGGACGAGTTGCTCACCTTGTTCGGCTGGATGCGCGCCGAACTGAAGGCGCAGGGCGCGGTCATCGACGACATCCGCTATTGCCCGCATCACCCCGCGGGATCGGTCGCCGGCTATCTCGAGGATCACCACTGGCGCAAACCGAGCCCCGGCATGATCCTCGATTTGATGCAGCACTGGCCGGTGCAGCACGCGGGCAGTTTTGTGATCGGCGACCGCGCCACCGATATCGAGGCCGCCACCGCCGTCGACCTGCCGGGCTATCTGTTTGCCGGCGGCGATCTCGACGCATTTGTCGCCGACATTCTCACGGGTCAGGTCAGCGTGCGATAGACCGCAGCAATCCCGGCGGCCTCGGCATCGAGACTGAATTTGTCCAGCACGCGCTGACGCCCGCGGGCGCCCATCGCTGCAGCCTTGGCGGGATCGCACAGCAGCGGCCCCAGCGCGACCGCCAGGGCATCGGCATCGTCGATTGGCACCAGCACGCCGGTGACGCCGTCATCGACCACCAGTTCCGCCGCACCGGCGCGCGTCGCAACCAGCGCAGCGCCGGCCGCCATGGCCTCGATCAGCGTCAGCCCAAATCCCTCGTTGCGCGAGGTGAAGGCGTAGATCGTCAATCTCTGATACCAGCGCTGCACCTCCGCGATCGGCAATTCGCCGGTGATGACGATGCGCGACTGCAGTCCGGCTGCGGCGATCTGCCGGCGCAGTTCATCGGCAAAGCCGGCCTGATCCGGCTTGATCTCACCGACGATGACCGCGGTGAAATCAGGATAGAGCGGCAGTAGCCGGCACATCGCCGCGACAAACAGATCGGTTCCCTTCTGGGCGCGGACCCGTCCGAAGCAGCCGATCGCATGGCGTCCCGGCAATCCGGTTTCCGCGAAGGCTGCCGCGCGATCCGCGGGCGGCGCATAAGTTTCCGCATCGACGCCGTGGGTGACGACAACCGAGGGCACCTTCAGATAGGAGGCAGAGACCGTGCTGGTTGCGATGATGGCGTCCATCCGGCGGATCAGCCAGCGCGTGATCCAGGTGTGATGGCGCTGCGCCGCCGAGGTGAACACCAGTTTCAGTGGCCAGCCGAGCGCCTTCAGCAGCACGCCGACGATCATCTCGTTGTTGCGTCGGGCGTGCCAGATCAGCGGCGTCGAGCGGCGCCACAACCTCAGAAGGTCGGCCGCGCCCATCCGCTCAATGCCGTCCGGCGCGTCGGAACCCAGCCAGGCGGCGCGAAACATCCTGGCCAGCCTGGGAGCGACCATGCGGTTGGTCGCGGTCACGCCGGAGTAACGCCAGTGCAGATTGGTGACGATCAGCTGCAGTTTCTGCCCTGATTGATGATCGATCGGCACCCGCAGCTCCATTTTGATGCAGTCCCTATACGCAACATTAAGCATAGTCGCCAGTTGGGCGGCACGGAAACCCACTCTTCATCCCGGAGAGGATAGCTTTGCAAGCGAAAGGTGGGTGAGTTGATGACCATTCTCGTGACTGGCGGCGCCGGCTACATTGGAAGTCATATGGTCTACGCGCTGGTGGAAGCCGGCGAAGACGTCGTCGTGATCGACAACCTGGCCACCGGCTTCTCCACCTCGCTGCCAGAGGGCGTGCCGTTGTTCATCGGCGATGCAGCCGACGAGAACCTGGTCATGGGCGTCGTCGCCGCACATGGCGTCGATGCCATCATCCATTTCGCCGGCTCGGTGGTGGTGCCGGATTCGATGCGCGATCCGCTCGACTATTACCGCAACAACACCATGACCACGCGCAGCCTGCTCAGTGCTGCCGTGAGATCCGGCGTCAAGCGCTTCATCTTCTCGTCGACCGCGGCGGTCTACGGCAATCCCGACCAGATGCCGGTCAGCGAAGAGATGCCGACACGGCCCCTGTCGCCCTACGGTTCGTCGAAGCTGATGAGCGAGATCATGCTGCACGATGCCGCCCGGGCTCACGGCCTCGACTTTGTCGTGTTGCGCTACTTCAACGTCGCCGGCGCCGATCCGCAGGCGCGCACCGGGCTCGCCACCATGGGGGCCACGCATCTGCTGAAGATCGCCGTCGAGGCGGCGACCGGGCAGCGTGCCAAGATCGACGTGTTCGGCACCGATTATCCGACGCCGGACGGCAGCTGCATCCGCGACTTCATCCATGTCAGCGACCTCGCCCAGGCGCATCGCGCGGCGTTGGCCTATCTCGAATGCGACGGACCCTCGACCACGCTGAATTGCGGCTATGGCCGCGGCTATTCGGTGCTGGAGACCATCGAAGCCGTGCGGCGCGTCTCCGGCCGCAATTTTGCGGTTCAGGAGGGCCCGCGCCGGCCCGGCGACATCGTGACCATGATTGCCGATACCTCCCGGATCTCGCTCGACCCTGGACTGGACGCCGCGCTACGACGATCTCGACACCATAGCGGCGCATGCGCTGGCCTGGGAGGAGAAGCTGGCCCGCGAACGGACGGGCGGCGACATGCTGGCCCGATCGGCCTGAAAGGCCCCCAGTAAAGCCGACCGCAAACCGGATTTTGGCTTGAAATACCTGCCCATAGCGGGCAATGAGACGGCTGTTTCGCAAGCCAATACTGACGCCGGGCAATCCCTGCTTTGGCGTCAGGGGAACGCGGATGGCCGATATTCCTCGTAAAATTACCGACGATCCCACCGGCGCCTGGGTGGTCATCCGCCGCCTGTTGATGGAACAGGCCGCCGTGCACTGGCGCCGCTATGTCATGGCGTTCGCGCTGATGGCGATCTCCGCAGGCACCACCGCCGGCGCCGCGCAAATGCTCGGCGAGGTCATCAACCAGGCCTATATCGACAAGAGCATCCCGCGCATCGCCCTGTTCTCAGGCATCGTGGTGCTGATCTTCCTGGTCAAGGGCGTGGCGACCTACGGCCAGACCGTGATCCTGTCGCAGATCAGCAATGCGATCCTCGCCAACAACCAGCGCCGGCTGTTCGCCAAGCTGATGAGCGAATCGATCGGCTTCTTCTCGGCGCGGCACTCCTCGGAATTCCTCGCCCGGCTCAACGCCGGCGCCGCTTCGGTGACGCAGGTGCTGAGCCTGCTGATCAACGCGGTCGGCCGCGACCTGCTGACGCTGATCGCCCTCATCGGCGTCATGCTGATGCAGGATCCCTATATGGCGCTGTTCGGCTTCCTGATCGCGCCGCCGGCGATGCTGATGCTGCGCAAGCTGGTGAAGCGCATCAAGGGCCTCGCCCGCAACCAGTTCACCGGCACCGCCGACATCATGGAGACCATGCAGGAATCGCTGCAGGGCATCCGCACCGTCAAGGCGTTCACGCTCGAGCAGACCATGCTGGAACGCATGGAAGCCAGCATCGCCGCGGTGGAGCGCAACGCCAACAAGATGGCGCGGGTGTCGAACCGCTCCAGCCCGATCATGGAAACGCTGGGCGGCCTGGCCATCGCCGGCTCGCTGATGTATGGCGGCTATGCCGTGGTGGCGATGGGCGCCAAGCCCGGCCAGTTCTTTTCCTTCGTCACCGCCTTCCTGCTGGCCTATGAGCCGGCCAAACGGCTGGCGCGACTCAACATCGACCTGCATTCCAGCCTGATCGGCGCCCGCATGCTGCTGGAGATCGTCGACAGCCCGGCCTCCGAACCCAATGACGACGACAAGCCGGCGCTGGCGCTCACCGACGCCCGCGTCGAACTGCGCGACGTCTCGTTCCGCTACCGGCCCAACGAGCTGGTGCTGAACCGCATGAGCTTCGTCGCCGAGCCCGGCAAGGTGACGGCGCTGGTCGGCCCGTCCGGCGGCGGCAAGTCCACGGTGCTGGCGCTGCTGCTGCGGCTTTACGAGGTCACCGACGGCGACATCGTCATCGACGGCCAGTCGATATCGGGCGTCTCGCGCCGCTCGCTGCGCCAGCAGACCGCCTATGTCGGCCAGGACGTCTATCTGTTCCGCGGCACCATCAGGGAGAACATCGCCTTCGGCAAGGTCAACGCCAGCGAGAGCGAGATCGTCGCGGCGGCCAAGGCGGCCTGCGCGCATGATTTCATCATGGGCTTTCCGCTGGGTTACGACACCCCGGTCGGCGAGCACGGCGCGCAGCTGTCCGGCGGACAGCGCCAGCGCGTCGCCATTGCCCGCGCGCTGGTCAGGAATGCGCCGATCATCCTGCTGGATGAAGCCACCGCGGCGCTGGATTCCGAATCCGAGAAGTCGGTGCAGGAAGCCATCGAGCATCTGTGCCGCAACCGCACCACCATCGTCATCGCCCATCGCCTGCACACCATCATGCATGCCGACGCCATCCTGGTGGTCGAGGGCGGCGAGATCGTCGAGCGCGGCCGCCACGACGACCTGCTGCGGCAAAGTGGCCGCTACGCCTCGTTCTTCAAGCTGCAGCACCGCGATGCCAGTCCGCTGGCGCCGCTCGATGCCCCGGCATAACACCGTGCCTTCTCTTCCTGCCGCCTGACAGCGGCATCCTGCCTTCCACACCAGCCCGAGAGCCGTCCATGACCGCATCCTTCGTTATCGCCCCTCCGCCGCAGGCCGCCATCGCCGTCCAGGGCGACGACAAGATGTTTCCGGTGCGCCGCACCTGGTGCGTCGGCCGCAACTATCTCGAGCACATCCGCGAACTCGGCAATGACGAGCGCAACCCTCCCTTCTTCTTCGCCAAGCATGCCGACATGATCGCGCCGGACGGCGCCACGATCCCCTACCCGACGCTGACCAAGGACATGCAGCACGAGGTCGAACTGATCGTGGCGCTGAAGAGCGGCGGCCTCAACATTCCCGCCGACAAGGCGCTCGACCATGTCTGGGGCTACGGCGTCAGCGTCGACCTGACCCGCCGCGACCTGCAGACCATCTCGCGCAAGAAAGAGCAGCCCTGGGAGATCGGCAAGTCGTTCGACATGTCGGCGCCATCAGGCGCGCTGGTGCCGGCTGCCAAGGTCGGCCATCCGTCGAAAGGCAAGATCTGGCTGTCGGTCAACGGCACCGAACGGCAGAAGGGCGACCTCTCCGAGATGATCTGGAACATCGCCGAGATCATCGCAAAACTGTCGCTCCAGGTCGAACTCGGCGCCGGCGACGTCATCCTCACCGGCACGCCGGCCGGCGTCGCCGCGTTGCAGCCCGGCGACAAGGTGGAATGCGGCGTCGACGGCATCGGCACGCTGAAGTTTGCCATCGGCCAGCCGAAGTAAGCGAGGCTTTCTCTGTTCCCCGGACGCGGTGCACTGCGCCGCGCTTGCGCGGCGTGGTGCGCCGCAGATCCGGCCCAGCTTGTGGACCAAGCAAGGTGGCCGGATCTGCGCAGCAGCGTGGCGGCGATGCTCTGCATCGCCTGCGCTGCAGCGCGTCCGGGACACGAGAAGTCCGCCCGCATGCGACGCGTGGTTTCGATTCCCTAATTCAATTGTCAAACAGCCAAGCAACTACAATCCCGCGACGCTTGCGCGCCCGGGCTGTGCTGCATTCCCTTGCCCCCTCGAAATCGAGAGGTCGCGCGGAACGCCGGGTGCCCGATGCACCCATGGGCTTGTGCGCAAAGTATAGTAAGCGCACAAGGCTTGCCACGGTCACACCGGGAAACAGCCCGGCGTTCCGCGCGCAGTGGTGTTAACGGCTTATTGCGTGCTCTCCCCGGCGGCCGACACGGTTTCTCGTCGCCGTCGCTTCCGGTTGAGGGTGTTCCACGGACGGGTTGCCGCGGACTCTCCACCGGGCTTGGTGCTCACGCGGGGCACCAGGACCACACGCCTTCGCCGTCCGCGCAGCGCTGTCGTCTGCGCTTCCTTCAGTTCTCACTGGCCATTCTGGCGAGCCCTGAACCGAATTCCGCGCCTGACGCTGCCGCGTCCACCGCACCCCGCCCCGCGAACCTGACGATCGCGATACGCCCCTCTCGGTGGGACGGGATGCGATGGATTATAAACCTAAACCGATTTCCGTCAAGATGGGGCTAGGAAAAAATATCGCAGTTCGAGTTGGGGTCCGTTCCCCGGACGCGGTGCACCACGCCGCGCAGGCGCGGCGCAGTGTACCGCGTCCGGGGCCCAGCTTGTTGACATCAAGCAAGCTGGGTCCCTGGGTCTGCGCAGCAGCACCGGCGATGCTGCGCATCGCCGGTGCTGCTGCGCGCCCGGGACACGGAGCAAACTGTCGCGCGCCGGGAAAACGGAGAGTAGCGGCGCGCTCCGCATCAATACCGCACCTCCGGAAACCGGCGACCACCGCAACATTCCGGTGACTTGCCGTGGCACGATGCTTGTATCCACCCGGGAACTCGCATTCAATTCCACATCGCATTTGCATCACCAAGAGGCTCCCATGACCACAGCCGTCCATCCGGTCGATGAAATCCTGCCAACCCCTCGCCTGCTCGCGCTCGGCCTGCAGCATGTGCTGGTGATGTATGCCGGCGCGGTGGCGGTGCCGCTGATCATCGGGCGCGCGCTGAAACTGCCGCCGCAGGACGTGGCCTTCCTGATCTCCGCCGACCTGTTCGCCTGCGGCCTCGCCACTCTGGTGCAGTGCATCGGCTTTCCCGGCGTCGGCATTCGCCTGCCTGTCATGATGGGCGTCACCTTCGCCTCGGTCGGCCCGATGCTGTCGATGGCGGCGTCGCCGGAAATCGGCCTGCTCGGCATCTACGGTTCGGTGATATCAGCCGGCATCTTCGCCATCCTGGTCGCGCCGTTCATCAGCCGGATGCTGCCGCTGTTTCCGCCGGTGGTAACCGGCACCATCATCATGGTGATCGGCATCTCGCTGATGCGCGTCGGTATCAACTGGGCCGGTGGCGGATTGCCGACCCTGACCAAGGTGGTCGACGGCGTCCCCGGTGCGTTCCCCAATCCCGGCTACGGGCAATTGCAGGGCCTCGGCATCGCGCTGTTCGTGCTGCTGGTGATCCTCGCGCTGATCAAATGGGGAAAGGGCTTCGTCGCCAACATCTCGGTGCTGCTCGGCATCATCGCCGGCGCCATTCTCGCCAGCGTGCTCGGCGTAATGCACTTCGAGAAGGTCGCCAGCGCGCCATGGGCCGACATCGTGACCCCGTTCCACTTCGGCATGCCGCAATTCCATCTCGTGCCGATCATCACCATGTGCATCGTGATGATCGTGGTGATGATCGAATCCCTCGGCATGTTCCTGGCGCTGGGCGAGATCACCGGCAAAACCGTCGACCGTGACGCGCTGACCCGCGGCCTGCGCGCCGACGGCGTCGGTACCGTGCTGGGCGGCGTCTTCAACACCTTCCCTTACACGTCGTTCTCGCAGAATGTCGGCCTGGTCGGCGTCACCGGCGTGCGCTCGCGCTGGGTGACCATCGCCGGCGGCGCCATCATGCTGCTGCTCGGGTTGTTGCCGAAGATGGCGGCGCTGGTGGAGGCGGTGCCGCAGGTGGTGCTCGGCGGCGCAGGTCTCGTGATGTTCGGCATGGTGGCGGCCACCGGCGCGCGCATCCTCACCGCGGTGGATTTCAAGACCAACCAGCGCAACCTGTTCATCGTCGCCATCTCGGTCGGCTTCGGCCTGATCCCGCTGGTGTCGCCGAACTTCTTCAAGGCGCTGCCGCACGACCTGCATCCGCTGCTGGAATCCGGCATCCTGCTGTGCGCGCTGGTGGCGGTATTGCTGAATGCGTTCTTCAACGGCATCGGCAGCGCCGAGAAAGCCAAGGCGGAAGCTGCGGGCGTGGCGGCGACAGCGACGCATTGAGGGCTAACCTCTCCCCGCTTGCGGGGAGAGGTCGAAGGCGAGCGAAGCGGAGCCTTCGGGTGAGGGGAGCCAGAGAGACTCTCGGACTCCCCTCACCCGACGCGCCAAGCTATCGCTTGTCGCGCCACCCTCTCCCCGCAAGCGGGGCGAGGGAAGCAAGCGCCCTACTTCACCTTTGGCTCGAGCCCGCTCTTGGCGATCACCGGCGCGGCCTGGGCCGACGACAGGAAGGCGATCAATTCCTTCCCGGCGTCGGGCTGCGGCGCGGCGCTGGCGAGGCCGGCGGAGAATACCGTGACCTGCTGCAGGGCCGGCGGCAGCGGGCCGACGATGTCGATACCGTGCACAGGCTTCAGCTCGCTGATCTGCTGGAAGCCGATCTCGGCGGCGCCGCTGGCGACGATCTCGCCGACCGGCGTCGCCGGAATCTTGCGCGCCTTGTCCTTCATCTGCTCGGCGATGCCCAGCTTCTTGAACATCTCGGTGCTCACATAGACGCCGCTGGCGGAATCCGAATAGGCGATCGTCTTGCTCGCCAGCAATGCCGCCTTCAGCGTTTCCGGCGACGACAGGTCGGGCTTCGGCGCTCCGCTCTTGACCGCGACGCCGATCAGCGAGATCCGCCAGCGCCATGCGGCTGGCACTGACCACCTTCCCCTTGGCGGCAAGCTCGTCGAGCGCATAGCCGACCATGATCAGCACGTCGGCGGGCTCACCGCGCGACAGCCGCATGGGAATCGCCTGCGGCGTCTCGCCCATGGACGGCCCGTAGGCGGTGACCACGGTGTTTCCGGTGGCCTTCTCGAACGCCGGCACCAGTTCCTTGTAGGCCGCGGAGAAGCCGCCTGAGATCATCACATGGACCTCGGCGGCGAATGCGCCTTGGGCGCCGATGAATGAAATGGCTGCACCCAGCAGCGCATGAGTGATGCGACGCATGACGTTTCTCCCGCTTTTCTTGCATCGCGCCGCGACGGACGACGATGGCACCGCCACTGTGGCGATGCGTCGCAGGGTAGATGAGGATGGGGAGAGAGGCCATAGGGCCGTCTGTTGGAAGTTAAAATGACGTTGCGTGCAAGTGCCGCTCGTCACCCTCCCCTGGAGGGGAGGGTGAAAACTTCAGCTTCCGCGATACGTCGCATAACTCCACGGCGTCATCAGCAACGGCACGTGGAGATGGCCTTCGGGCTCGAACACGGAGAAGCGCAGCGGGATGATGTCGAGGAACGGCGGGTCGGACAGCGGCACATTGTTGGCGACGAAATGCGCGGCGGTGTGGAAGCGCAGCTCGTAACGGCCGATGGGCACCGGGCGACCGCCGATCAGCGGCGCATCGGTGCGGCCGTCGGCATTGGTCATGGTGCGGGCGATGATGCGGTTTTCGCCGAGGTCGGACAGTTCGATCAGCTCCACCGCGATGCCGGCCGCCGGCCTGCCGCCATGGGTATCGAGCACATGGGTCGACAGCCGGCCGTGCACCTTCAGCGGATGATCGCCGCTGACCAGCAGATCGGTGCGCAACGCCGCGATGCGGAAGATCTCAGTGAGCGACGCCGCCATCTCGGTGGCGGCATCGTTGGGCAGCCGTCGCTCGAAATCGCGCAGCACCGAGATCCTTGGTCTGGCGCCGCGCGCAGACGATATAGGGAAAGCCGAATTTTTCCCGGTAGGCGCTGTTGACGCGATCGAAGGCGGCATATTCGGCTTCCGACAGCCGGTCGAGGCCGAGGCTCCCCTGCTCGGCGTTGGATTCCGCCGTGAGGTCACTGGCTTTTTCGTCTTGTCGGCGAGATCGGGATGCACCCGGATCAGCGCCAGCCGCTGACCGGGCGCCGCCGCCTCGACCACGCTGCGCATCGCCGCGAACAGCTCCGTCACGCCGGCGAACGGCCGCTGCGCTGCGGCCGCTTCCGCGATCCACGGCGAGTATTCGAAGATGTTGGCCAGCGCCGCGACAAAATCGTCCTTGCTGCAGGCGTTCAGTTCGGCGATCGACTTCTGCGACATCGAAATTCCTATCCGACCTCGCGGGCGTCGGCGGCGAGATGCTTGAGATGGGCGTGCCAGTGTTCGGCGATCTGCAGCCGCGTCGGCACCCAGACCTTGTCGTGGCTGCCGATGTAGTCGAGGAAGCGGATCAGCGACGCGGCGCGGCCGGGACGGCCGACGACGCGGCAATGCAGGCCGACGGTCATCATCTTCGGCGCCGTCGCGCCTTCGGCATAGAGCACGTCGAAGGCGTCCTTCAGATAGGTGAAGAACTCATCGCCGCCGCCAAATCCCTGCGGATTGACGAAGCGCATGTCGTTGGCATCGAGACTGTAGGGGATCATCAGCTGCGGGCCGTTCGGCCCCTTGAGCCAGTACGGCAGGTCGTCGGCATAGGTGTCGCACAGATACATCAGGCCGCCTGCTTCCATCAGCAGGCGGTTGGTGTTGATGGAGCTGCGCCCGGTGTACCAGCCGAGCGGCGGAGCACCGGTGGCCTCGGTGTGGACGCGGATCGCCTCGGCGATTTCGGCGCGCTCCTCGACCTCCGACATGTCCTTGTGCTCGATCCATTTCAGGCTGTGGCTGGCGATATCCCAGCCGGCCTCCTGCATGGCCGCGACGATCTCCGGATTGCGCTTCAGCGCGGTGGCGACGCCGAACACCGTGGTCGGCATCCTGCGTTCGGTGAACATCCGCCACAGCCGCCAGAACCCGGCGCGCGAGCCATATTCGAACATCGATTCGATATTGGCGTGGCGCTGGCCCGGCCACGGCTGCGCGCCGAGCACGTCCGACAGGAAGGCTTCCGACGCGCGGTCGCCGTGCAAGATGTTGTTCTCGCCGCCTTCCTCGAAATTGACCACGAACTGCACCGCGATGCGGGCGCCGCCCGGCCATTGCGGATCGGGCGGATTGCGGCCGTAGCCGCGCAGATCGCGGGGATAGGCGGCGTCCGCCATCAGACGATCTCGAAGCGGACTTTTTGCGCGCCCTTCCACAGCACGGTCTTGCCCATAGCCGGCAGGTTCTCGAGGCCGGAGGTCAAAGTGATGAAATGGTTGCCGGCGAGCTGGCCCATCTTGCTGGCGAAATGCACGCCGCTATAGGCCAGCAGGATCTCGGTCTCGCTGATGCCGCCGGGATACAGGATGATGTGGCCGGGCGCGGGATAGGAAGTGTGGTTCTCGTAGCCGACGCCGAAATCGAGATCGCCGAGCGGCATCCACACGCCCTCGCCGCTCCAGCGCACATGGATGGCCTGGCTCTCGAACGGCATCGCCTTCTTGAAGGCAGCCACGGTCTTAGGCGCCAGTTCCTCCTCGAACTTCGCGTTGAAGGAGAAGTCGCCGACATGGACAATGAGCTGGCTCATAAGGGGGTCTCGAATGCTGGGGAGATGGCGGCCGCGGGCAGCCGTCGATTGACGCGGGAACAATCCCGCCCGCGACGGGATTTGTCCAGACCCTAGCGCCTGCCCGGCAAAACAGCAAAACCCCGCCTGAAATATACGCTGTTGCGGGCCGCTCAAATCGGGTTTGTTCACAGCCCAGACGCACGCACAGGGAGCACCGGCATGAACGGATTGGGCGGCCTCAACAAATCGCCTGAGGGCGTGGTGATCGGGCTGGTGCAGTTGCAGCTCCCGGTGGTGGTAACCCGGCAGGACCTGGCGCGGCAGACCGACCGCATCGTGTATATGGTCGGCAAGGCGCGGCGCAATCTCGGCACCATGGACCTGGTGGTATTTCCGGAATATGCGCTGCACGGCCTGTCCATGGACACCAATCCGGACATCATGTGCCGGCTGGACGGGCCGGAAGTGGCGGCGTTCAAGCAGGCCTGCATCGACAATGCGATCTGGGGCTGCTTCTCCATCATGGAGTTCAACCCGGACGGCAATCCGTGGAATTCCGGCCTGATCATCGACGACCATGGCGACATCAAACTGTATTACCGCAAGATGCATCCGTGGATCCCGGTGGAGCCGTGGGAGCCCGGCAATCTCGGCATCCCCGTGATCGACGGCCCCCGCGGCGCGAAGCTGGCGCTGATCATCTGCCACGACGGCATGTTCCCGGAGATGGCGCGGGAATGCGCCTACAAGGGCGCCGAGATCATGATCCGCACCGCCGGCTACACCGCGCCGATCCGCGACAGCTGGCGCTTCACCAACCAGGCCAACGCATTCCAGAACCTGATGGTGACGGCGAACGTCTGTATGTGCGGCTCGGACGGCTCGTTCGACTCCATGGGCGAAGGCATGATCGTCAATTTCGACGGCAGCGTCATCGCTCACGGCACCACCGGCCGCGCCGACGAGATCATCAGCGCCGAGGTGCGCCCCGACCTGGTGCGCGAGGCGCGCATCCACTGGGGCGTCGAGAACAACATCTACCAGCTCTGGCACCGCGGCTATGTGGCGGTGAAGGGCGGCGCGATGGACTGCCCCTACACCTTCATGCAGGACATGGTGGCGGGGACATACCGGCTGCCGTGGGAGGACCAGGTCAAGGTCACCGACGGCACCTCATGCGGATTTCCTGAGCCGACACGGGTATTCACGGCGACGACTGCGAAGGCGGCGGAATAAACGCCACAGCCGTCATCCTGAGGCGCTCGCCCGCAGGGCGAGCCTCGAAGGATGAGGCCACAAGTGCCGAGCTTCCCGCCGCCGCCCTTCGAGGCGCGCAAGCGCGCACTCCTCAGGGTGACGGCTCTTTTTGACTCACCCTGCCAAGGAGAGCGACGGCCTCGGTCGCCCCCGCTGCCTATGCATCTTCGATGAAGAACCCTACTTCATCGCGTCGGTCACCGCCGTCGTGGTCGCGCCTTCCGGCTTCTTCGTGATCACCGGATCGGAGCCGCCGGCCATCAACGTGGCAACGGTCCGCTCATAGTCCTTGGGGTCGAGCTTGCCGTCCATGGGGCCGAGCAGCTTTGCCACCTCGGTCATCATGCGCTTCTGGTCCTTGGCGGTCTTGGCGCCGGTGGAATCGCCGGCCAGGATGATCTTCACGGCCTCGTCGGGATTGGCCCTGGCGTAGTCCCAGCCCTTCTCCGACGCCTTCACGAACTTCGCCATCTTGGCGACGAAGACGGGATCTTTCAAATTCTTCTCGACCACGTAGAGACCATCCTCCAGCGTGGCGACGCCTTCGTCTTCATACTTGAACACGACCAGCTGGCTGGGCTTGTAGCCGCCGTCGACCACCTGCCAGTATTCGTTGTAGGTCATGGTGGAGACGCAGTCGGCCTGCTTCTGCAACAGCGGATCGACGTTAAAGCCCTGCTTGATGATCTTGACGCCATCCTTGGAGCCGTCGGTCTTCAGGCCGAGCTTCGACATCCACGACAGGAACGGATATTCGTTGCCGCCGTACCAGACACCGATGGTCCGGCCCTTGAGGTCCGCGGGCTTCTTGATGCCGGTCTCGGCGCGGCAGGTCAGCATCAGGCCGGACTTCTTGAAGGTCTGCGAGATGTTGACCAGCGGCACGCCCTTCTCGCGCGACGCCAGCGCCGAGGGCATCCAGTCCACCACCACGTCGGCACCGCCGCCGGCGATCACCTGCGGCGGCGCGACATCGGGGCCGCCCGGCTTGATGGTGACGTCGAGACCGGCGTCCTTGTAGAACCCCTTCTCCTTGGCGACGAAGTAGCCGGCGAACTGTGCCTGCGCCACCCATTTGAGCTGGATCGTCACCTTGTCTGCCGCCTCAGCGGAAACCGCCGACAACCCGATCGCCGCCGTCGTTGCCAGTGCCAGAATTTTCTTCATGCATAACTCCAGGGGCTGCGGACCCGCCGATCAGGTCCGATGGGATGGGTGCCAGAAAGTGGTCGCGCGTTCGGCCAGCGCGACAAGTCCGTAGAAAGCCATGCCGGCGATCGCGGCCAGCGCGATCTCCGCCCACACCATGTCGATCGCCATGCGCCCGGCCTCGGTGGAAATCCGGAAGCCGATGCCCTGCGTCGGCGTGCCGAAGAATTCGGCGACGATGGCGCCGATCAGCGCCAGCGTCGCGTTGATCTTCAGCGCGTTAAAGATGAACGGCAGCGCCGCCGGCAGATACAATCGCGTCAGGGTCTGCCGATAGGTGGCGCCATAGGAGCGCATCAGGTCGCGTTCGATATGGCCGGACGCCGAGAGCCCGGCCAGCGCATTGACCAGCATCGGGAAGAACGTCACCAGCGCCACCACGGCGGCCTTGGACGGCCAGTCGAAGCCGAACCACATCACCATGATCGGCGCGACGCCAACCAGCGGCAGCGCGGAGAAGAAATTGCCGAGCGGCAACAGACCGCGGCCGAGGAAGGCGAAGCGGTGCGCGACGATGGCCACCGCGAGGCCGGCGCCACAGCCGATGACATAGCCGATCAGCACGCCGCGCACAAAAGTCTGGACGAAGTCCGCGCCAAGGATCGGCAGCGAGGATGCGAATTTCGCAGCGGCCGCGCTCGGCGCCGGCAGCAACACGCTGGGCACGCCGAAGCCGCGCACCAGCACTTCCCACAGATAGAACACCACCGCGCCGAACAGCAGCGGGACCGCAAGATCGAGCCATTTGCGTCGCGCGTTGCTGCCCGGACGCACCACCGCCAGCGCCATCACGCACAGAGCGGCGCCGAGCCACACCGCAAGCACGATCATCCAGAAGCCGGTCGCCGCGGAGCCGGCGATGCCGTCATCGTGCAGCAGCGTGATCGTCGCGGCGGCACCGCAGACAGATCCCATGAGACCGAGCACGATGGCAATGACGCCGCCGATGCCGGCCGCGACGGCGAACAGCAGGGCGGCGGCGAGCACCAGCGACATCGCCAGTGGACGCGTTGCGAGCGGCGGCACGGCGTCTGACGCCAGCGGCAGGACGAAGCCCAGCAACGCGGCGACTGTTGCGACGATGAATCCGAGCCGAAGCTTTTGCGGGTTCATGGCCGCACTCCCATGCGGCGTGCCGTGATGCGCTCGGCGAGGCCGACCAGCGCGATCAGCGCCGAGGCCAGCACCGCCGCCGCCAGCAGCGCCGCCCAGATCTGGATGGTCTGGCCGTAATAGGAGCCGGCCAGCAGCCGCGCGCCGATGCCGGCCTCGCCGCCGGTCGGCAATTCCGCGACGATGGCGCCGATCAGCGAAATCGAGATCGCCACCTTGAGGCTGGCGAACAGATACGGCACCGCCGAGGGCCAGCGCAGCTTTGCCAGCACCTGTCGCTGTGAGGCCGACCAGGTGCGCATCAGATCCATCTGCATCGGGTCCGGCGCAGTGAAGCCCTTGACCATGCCGATGGTGACCGGGAAGAAGCTCAGATAGGCGGAGATGATCGATTTCGGCAGCAGGCCCTGCAGCCCGATGGCGCCGAGCACCACGATGAAGATCGGCGCCAGCGCCAGGATCGGCACCATCTGCGAACAGATGATCCACGGCAGCAGGCTTTTCTCCAGCACCCGGCTGTGCACGATCATCAGCGCCAGCGCGACGCCGAGCAGCGCGCCGAGCACGAAGCCGAGCAAGGTCGCCGACAATGTCACCGCCGAGTGATAGACGAGGCTGCGCGGCGCGTTCGGCGCATAACCGAACACGCCGTCGAGAAAGCTTTCCACCACCTGATGCGGCGCCGGCAACAACGGCCGCTCGGCGCTCATGGTGCCGGCAATCAGTTCCGACGTCGTATAGGGCGTCTCCTCGCGCTCGAAGGCATCGCGCACCAGCGTGAGATTCATCAGCACCGCAGCGACGTACCAGACGGCGATCAGAACGGCGACCACCGTGACGATGGGTGCCGCGCGCTGCAGCAGCGGATGGCGCGACAGGCCGCGCACAGCGACAGGCACGGCGAGTGCGTCACTCGTCATAGGAGTGCCCTGCCCGCAACCCGTTGCGCACGCGCTGCGCGATGCGGATGAATTCCGGCGTCTCGCGGATCTCCAGGGTGCGGTCGCGCGGAAAATTGCAGTCGATGATATCGGTGATGCGGCCCGGCCGCGGCGACATCACCACGATCTTGGTCGACAGGAACACCGCTTCCGGAATCGAATGTGTCACGAACAATACGGTCTTGCCGGTCTTGTCCCACAATTGCAGCAGCTGCTCGTTGAGATGATCGCGCACGATCTCGTCCAGCGCACCGAAGGGTTCGTCCATCAGCAGCAGCGCCGGATCGAACGAAAGCGCGCGGGCGATCGACACCCGCTGCTGCATGCCGCCGGACAATTGCCAGGGAAACTTGCGCTCGAAGCCGGTGAGGTTCACCAGCGCCAGATAGCGCGCCGCGCGTGCAGTCTGCTCGCTATCGGAAAAACCCATGATCTCGAGCGGCAGCTTCAGATTGGCCTCGATGGTCCGCCACGGAAACAGGGCCGGCGCCTGGAACACGTAACCGTAGGCGCGCGACAGCCGCGCCTGCTCGGCGCTCATGCCGTTGACACGGAGTTCGCCGGAGGTCGGCTGCTGCAGGTCGGCGATGACGCGCAGCATGGTGGTCTTGCCGCAGCCGGAGGGGCCGATGAACGACACGAACTCGCCCTCGGCGATCCCCAGGCTGACATTGGATAGCGCATCGACCGCGCCGTCGGCGGTCTGAAACGTCAATGAAACATGGGAAACATCGACCGCCAGACGCCGCGGCGGCGGGTTGAGGACGGTCGTTGCTTCGGCGAGGTTGCTCATGCGCGACGGTTCGACCCAATTGGTGGATGGCTGGCGAATGATTGGCGTCATCCGGTTGCACTGTAGCGCTCAGGGTGGCGCGTTTCAACGCGGTCGGCAAGCGCGACGAGCTCGACGCATCCTGTCAAACTATCGCGGCACCGGCGCGCTCAATGTTTGCGCAGCAGGTGCATCGCGTGGGCAGATACATTATCGGAGTCGTTCATGCCGTTATCTGCTTTTCCGATGGGTCGAATTCGCGGTGTTGTTTTGACTTGGCGCGGCGCCCACCTCATACTTCGCAGGGCGCGTCACGCTGCGTGACCGTCCTGCAATCCTGCCTTCGAGCGTCATGAAGCCAGCTGCCTTTCGATACATCGCCGCGACATCGCTCGGCCACGCGCTGGCGCTGAAGGCGGAGCATGGCGATGAGGCCAAGTTCCTCGCCGGCGGCCAGAGCCTGATGCCGACCATGAATTTCCGGCTGGCGCGGCCGGCCGTGCTGATCGACATCAACGGCGTGAATGAGCTGGCCGGCGTTCGCTGCAGCGACCATGCCACACAGATCGGCGCGCTGACGCGCTACCGCGCGCTGGAGCGCGACGCCGGGATCCAGGCGCGCTTTCCGCTGATCGGCGAAGCGCTGCCGGAAATCGCCCATCCGCAGATCCGCAACCGCGGCACGCTTGGCGGCAATCTGTGCCACGCCGATCCGGCCTCGGAAATGCCGGCCATCATGGTGGCACTCGGCGCCAGCCTGCGGATCGCCTCGGCGCACGGCGAACGCGTGCTGCCGGCGAGCGAATTCTTTCTCGGTGGCCTGACCACCGCGCTTGCGCCGGACGAAATGCTGGTGGAGATCGAACTGCCGGCAGCGCCCGCGCGCAGCGGCAGCTGCTTCATGGAAGTGGCACGTCGACGTGGCGATTTTGCCATTGCCGGCGTGGCCGCCATGGTGACGCTGGACGGCGACTACATCTGTTCGAACGTGCGACTGGTGCTATGCGGCGTCGGCGAGATGCCTGTCGATGCCGGCGGCGCCGCGGACGCGCTGCTCGGCCAAGCGGACATCACCGACGCCGCTATCTGCGATGTCGCCGCCGCGGTGCAGGCCATGCTCGATCCACCCGGCAGCGTCCACGCCACCGCTGCCTATCAACGCCACATCGCCGGCGTGCTGGTGGAGCGGACGCTGACCACGGCGCACATGCGGGCCCGCCATGGACAATGATTTTCACGATATCACCGTCACGGTGAACGGAATTAGCTACAACAAGCGCGTGGAATCGCGGATGCTGCTCAGCGACTTCCTGCGCCACGAACTCGGACTGGCCGGCACCCATGTGGGCTGCGAACACGGCGTCTGTGGCGCCTGCACCATCCAGCTCGACGGCGAACCGGTGCGCGCCTGCCTGATGCTGGCGGTGCAGGCCAACGGCCGCGCCATCGCCACCATCGAGGGGCTCGCCGGCCCCGACGGCGCCTATCATCCGCTGCAGCAGGCCATGCACGACCATCACGGCCTGCAATGCGGCTACTGCACGCCGGGCGTCCTGATGACCATGACCGCGTTTCTCGACGAACATCCCGCGCCCAGCGAACAGGAGGCGCGCGAGGCGCTGTCTGGCAACCTGTGCCGCTGCACCGGCTATCAGCACATCGTCGATGCGGTGCTGGATGCTGCCGACAAGATGCGAGGCTGAGCCATGTCCACCCGCACCCTCGGCGAACCCGTCAAGCGCAACGAGGACCGCAAGCTGCTGACCGGCCAGGCGCTGTTCGTCGACGACGTCGAACTCCCCGGCCTGCTGCACGCCGCGCTGCTGCGCAGCCAGGTGGCGCATGCCCGCATCGTCAGCATCGACGTCTCCCGGGCGCTGAAGCGGCCCGGCGTGATCGCCGCCTATACGGCGGAGGATCTCGGCGATTACTGGAAGCCCAATGCGGTGGTGGTGCCGCCGCCACCGATCCCCGGCGCCGTCTTCAATGCGCGCACCCACGGCCCGCTAGCCAAAGGCAAGGTACGCCATGTCGGCGAGCCGCTGGTGATCGTGATCGCCGAAAGCCGCTACATCGCCGAGGACGCGCTCGACGATATCGACGTCGAGCTCGAGACGCTCGACGCGGTGGTCGATCTCGAACGCGCCCTGGCGCCGGGATCGGCGCGCGTGCATGACGACCTCGACTCCAACGTCGCCGCTCATGTGCGGCAGAGCAAGGGCAACTACGCCGCAGCGGCCGCGAAGGCCGGTTGCATCGTCAAGCGGCGCTTTCACTACGAGCACGGCATCTCGTCGCCGATCGAGACCCGCGGCGTGGTCGCGCAATGGGATGCCCGCGCCGGGCAGATGACGGTGTGGGACACCACGCAGGCGCCGGTGTTCATGCGCAACGGGCTGGCCGCCATGCTCGGCCTCAACGAACGCAACATCCGCGTGATCGCGCCGTTCGTCGGCGGCGGCTTCGGCCCGAAGATCATGATCTTCTATCCGGAAGAACTGCTGCTGCCCTGGGCCTCCATGCGGCTGAACCGGCCCATCAAATGGATCGAGGACCGGCTCGAGCACTTCTTCGCCACCACGCACGAGCGCGGCCAGATCCACGATGCCGAAATGGCGCTGAGCAAAGACGGCCGCATCCTCGGCGTCAAGGATGTGTTCCTGCATGACGGCGGCGCCTACGATCCTTACGGGCTGACGGTGCCGATCAACAGCCAGTGCACCCTGCTCGGCCCCTATGTGGTGCCGAGCTACGACAGCACGTTTACGCAGGTGTTCACCACCCTGCCGATCGTGACGCCCTATCGCGGCGCCGGCCGCCAGCACGGCGTGTTCGTGATGGAGCGGCTGCTCGATCTCGCCGCAAACGAACTCGGCATCGACCGCGCCGAGATCCGCCGCATCAATCTCATTCCAGCCGACGGCTTTCCCTACAACAACGAGATCATCTACCAGGATTTTGCGCCGCTCTGCTATGACAGCGGCAATTACGAGCCGGTGCTGGACATGGCGCTGGAGGCGATCGGCTATGCCGGCTTCCGGGACGAACAGGCTGCGGCGCGTACGCAGGGCCGGCACATCGGCCTCGGCATCGCCTGCTACGTGGAAGGCACCGGCATCGGCCCCTATGAAGGGGCCAAGGTGCAGGTGCAGTCCAACGGCCGCGTCTCCATTGCCACCGGCATCGGCACCCAGGGCCAGGGCCATTTCACGGTGTTCGCGCAGATCGCCGCCGATCAGCTCGGCATTGCGGTCGGCGATATCGACGTAGTCACCGGCGACACCGACCAGTTCTACTGGGGCGCCGGCACATTCGCGAGCCGCGGCGCGGTGGTCGCCGGCAATGCGGTGAACGAAGCCGCCAAGGTGGTGCGGCAGAAGGCGCTGAAACTGGCCAGCGACCGCTTCGAATGTTCCGAGGACGATCTGGTGATTGCCGACGGCCGCGTGTCGCTGGTCGGCGTGCCCGGCCAGTTCGTCACCATGGGCGAGCTTGCAGCATCGGCCAATCCCATGCGCGGCGCGGTCAAGCCGGGCACCGAGCCGGGCCTCGAATCGACCCAGTACTTTGGCCCGCCAAGCGGCGCCACCGCCAACGGCGTCCAAGCCATCATCGTCGAGATGGACCCGCGCACCTTCGACCTCAAGATCCTGAAATACGTCGTGGTGCATGACTGCGGCACCGTGCTCAATCCGCTGATTCTGGCCGGCCAGATTCAGGGCGGTGTCGCCCAGGGCATCGGCAACGCCTTCTATGAGAAACTCTGCTTCGACGATCAGGGCCAGTTGCTCAACGCCTCGCTGGCGGACTACCTGCTGCCGACGTCGCTGGAGGTTCCGCGCATGGAACTCAGCCACACGGTGACGCCGTCGCCGCTCAATCCCATGGGCATCAAGGGCGCCGGCGAAGCCGGTGCCATTCCGGTCGGCGCCCTGTTCGCGCAGGCCATCGAGGATGCGCTTGACCTTGCCGCCAAAGGCGTCGAACTGCTGGAAATTCCGCTCAGCCCGAGTCGGCTGTTCGAACTGACCCGCAAGGCGACAGAGGTGCGTTGATGATCCTGGTTACGTCAGCCGGCGGCAAGGCCGGCCGCGCCGTCATCGCTGCGCTGGTGGCGCGCGGTATCGCGGCGCGGGCCTTCGCACGCAGCGCCGCACACAGCGAAGCGCTGAAAGGCATCGGCGCCGCCGATGTGGCGATTGGTGCGCTGGACGACGACGCAGCGCTGCTGCGGGCGATGCAGGACATCGACGCGGTCTATCATATCTGCCCCAATGCCAGCCCGCACGAGGTGGCCTATGCCGACGCGGTGATCGCCGCGGCGGAGGCCGCCGAAGTGCCCCGGCTCGTCTATCACTCGGTGCTGCACCCGCAGATCGAAACGATGCCGCATCATTTCGCCAAGATGCGCGTCGAGGAAATGCTGTTCAGCTCGGAGCTGAACTTCACCATCCTGCAGCCCACCGCCTATATGCAGAACATTCTCGGCGAGCGTGAGCGCATGACGACCGAGGGACTCTACCGCGTGCCCTACCCGGTGGAGACCATGCTCAGCCTGGTCGATCTCGACGATGTCGCCGCCGCCGCCGCCCGCGTGCTGACCGAGGACGGCCACGCCTTCGCCACCTATGAACTCGTCGGCACCGCGCCGCTCGACCAGAACGAGATCGCCGCAACATTTGCGGCGGCGCTCGGCCGCGAGGTGCGTGCCGAAGCCGAATCGGTCAAGGCCTGGCAGGCCCGCGCGCGCATCGACGGCATGGACGAGCACACGGTGACGGTGCTGACCAAGATGTTCGTTTCCTATGCCGGCGACGGGCTGAAGGGCAATCCCAACGTGCTGGGCTGGCTGCTCGGGCGCAAACCGACGACGCTGGCAGAGTTTGCGGCAAGGGTAGCCGTCCAGCCAAAGGCATGACCTCTCCACGTCATGGCCGGGCTTGACCCGGCCATCCACGTCGTTCGTCGCGAGCAGGTCGCTCGTTGTCGTCGAATTCTGAGAAAGTCGTGGATGGCCGGGTCAAGCCCGGCCATGACAAACTTGAGCAGCGTGCCTCACCCAAACGTCGGCCAGCCCACGGGGTGCAGCTGCTGCACGATCTTCATCGCCGATAAAATCAGCGGCTCCTCGAAACGCGGGCCGACGATCTGGATGCCGACCGGCAAGCCGTCGGACGTCATGCCGGCCGGCACCGCGCCGCCGGGCAGGCTCATCAGGGTGATGAGGAACGAGCCGGCGATCCAGTCGGTGTAGTTGTCGAGTTTTTTGCCGTTGATTTCGGTGGGAAAATTCATCTCCACCGGGAACTGTTTGACGGGCGATTGCGGGGTGATCAGCAGATCGAAGCTCTCGAAGAATTTTGCGAAGCGCAGGAACAGTTCGGCACGTTTCTGCTCGGACGCAGCGAAGTCCAGCGCCGTCACCCTGAGACCGGCCTCGACATTGCCCTTGAGATTGACGCCGAATTCGCCGAGGTGATCGAGGTTTTCATATTGCTGGCCGACCATCCACAGCCCGCGCCAAGCCTGATACGGCGCCTTGCCATCGGAGATGTCGAAGGCGATCTCCTCGACGCTGGCGCCGGCATCCGCCAGCGACAGCGCGCAGGCGCGGCAGAGCATGTCGATCTCGGGATCTACGCCGATGCCGGAGATATCCGAGACATAGGCGATGCGCAGGCCCTTGAGGTCATGCGTCCCGGCCACGACAGCGCGGGCGCTGGCCCAGGGCGGCGCCACGGAGATCGGCGAGCGCCGGGAGTAGCCGACCAGCGCGTCGAGCATCAGAGCGGCGTCTTCCGCCGTGCGCGCCAGCGGCCCATGGACCTGACCGGGATCCCAGGCCAGCGGCATCGGATAATTGGGCGTCAGCCCCGGTGTCGGGCGGATACCGCAGATGCCGTTGAACGACGCCGGCATACAGAATCGAGCAGCCGAAGTCGGTACCTTGCGCCAGCGGCACCATGCCGGTGGCCACTGCCACGGCCGAGCCGCCCGACGAACCTGACGGGCTGAGCGCCGGATTCCACGGATTGCGGGTAACGCCGAACACGTCATTAAAAGTGTTGGCGCCGGCGGCGAATTCCGGGGTGTTGGTCTTGCCCAGCACGATGGCGCCATGGGCCTTCAGCCGGCGCACCGCCTCGGCGTCTTCGGTCGGCACATGATCCTTGAATCGCGGCGAGCCATAGGTGGTTCGGATACCGGCCGTCGGCGTGATGTCCTTGATAGCCACAGGCAGGCCATGCAGCGCGCCGAGTGGATCGCCGCGCAGCACAGCAGCTTCAGCCTTCTTGGCCAGCACCTTGGCGCTGTCCGCGACCAGCGTGACGATGGCATTGAGCTTCGGATTGATGCGGCCGATGACAGCGAGATGCGCGTCGAGCACCTCGACGGGACTTACGGCCCTGCTTGCGATCAACGCCGCCAGTTCACAGGCGGATTTTCTTGAAAGATCGTTGGACATGGAGATCTCCCGTCATGGCCGGGCTTGTCCCGGCCATCCACGATGTTCTGCGCTGCCAGACGTGGATGGCCGGCATGCGCCGGCCATGACGAAACTGGGCGTTGGTGAATGCTACTTCCCTGCCCAGTGCACGAAGCGGCGCTCGATGGTCAGGAACAGCAGGTTGAGGCCGTAGCCGAGCGCGCCGGCGGCGAAGATGGCGGCATACATGTCGGGCATCTCGAACATCTGCTGCGCCTCGAACACGCGCTGGCCGAGGCCGTCGACGGAGCCGATGAACATCTCGGCAACCACCACAATGACCAGCGCCAGCGACACGCCGTTGCGCAGGCCGACGAAAGTCGCCGGCATGGATTCCCAGAGCATCACGTCCCACAGCACGCGGGCGCGCGACGCGCCCATCACCTTGGCGGCCAGCAGGCGGGTCTTGCGCGCATTCATCACGCCATAGGCGACGTTGAACAGGATGACCAGCGCGGCGCCGAAGGCGGCCACGGAGATCTTGGTGCGGTCGCCGACGCCGAACAGTACCAGGAACAGGGGAAACATGGCGGAGGCCGGCGTCGAACGGAAGAAGTCGATGAGGAACTCCACCGAACGGTAGAGCTTTTCGGAAGAGCCCAGCAGGATGCCGAGCGGAATGGCGATCAGCGCCGCGATGACGGTGGAGTAGATGGTGCGCTCCACCGTCTTGAGGAAATCGACGCCAAGCTTGCCGTGGAACATGCCGGCCCACAGCGCCTTGAAGGTGGCGACGGGCGACGGCAGCAGCACGGGATCGACGACGCGCATCCACACGGTGAACGACCACACCACCAGCAACACGATGACGCCGACGAAGGGCAACAGGATTTCCAGACGCTTCCAGTTCATCGCATCACCCCTTGCGCACTTCGCGCTGGAAGATTTCCAGGCAATGCGCCTTGGTCTGGATGAAATCCGCTTCCGTCATGGTCTTATCCGTGCGCGGCCGTGGCGCATCGTAGTGCACGAATTCCACAGCGCGCGCGGGATGCCGCGACAGCAGCAGGATACGGTCGGACAGGTACACCGCCTCCTCCAGATCGTGCGACACCAACACCGTGGTAGTGTGGGTCTCCTGGAACACGCGCTGCAATTGCTCGCGCATGAACAGGGTCATCTCGTAATCCAGCGCCGAGAACGGCTCGTCGAGGAACAGGATTTCCGGATCGACCACCAGCGCCCGCATGATCGACACCAGCTGCTGCTGGCCACCGGACATCTGGTAGGGATACAGCTTCAGATCGATCTTGACGTTGAGCGTAGCCACGATCTTCTCGACACGGAGATTGCGGTCGGCCTTCGGCACGCCCATCACCTTGAGGGGATAGGCGATGTTGTCGAAGGCATTGAGCCAGGGGAACACCGCCTCGCGATAGTTCTGGAACACATAGCCAAACTTGATCTTGTTGAGCGGCTGGCCGTCGAACAGGATCTCGCCACTGTCGGCGGGAAACAACCCGGCGATCATGTTGATCAGCGTGCTCTTGCCGCAGCCGTTGGGGCCGAACACCGACATCAGCTTACCGCGCGGGATGTCGAAATCGAAGTTATCGTAGATCGTGGCGTCGGAGAATTTCTTCGACAGGCCACGGATCGTCACATGCGGCGCGGTCCGCACGGCTGCGGCCCGCGCGTTGTCTGACAATGGCCTGGTTGCTGCGCCCTGCAGGGTCACGCCGACCTCAATACTTGTACAGGAATTTGGTGGCGTCGACCTTCTCCGGGATCGAGCCGATCGACGTGCCGAAATCCACCAGCTTCTGCAGGTCGCCGAGCTGCTTCGGCGTCATGTCCTTGGCCATCACGTAGCCAAGCATCGATACCATGTCGACGACGTTGTCCGGCGTGAAGGTGTTCTTGGCGAGGTACTTTCGTGCGTCGTCGGGGTTCTTGTTGATGTAATCCAGCGCCTTCGACCAAGCCATGGCAAAGCGTTTGGCGACGTCCGGGCGCTTCTGGATGAAGTCCGAGGTGATGGCGCAGCCGGCGGCATAGGCGTCGGCCTTCTCGTCGCCGAGGATGTACTTCGAGAGCACGCCGGCCTCCAGCGTGCGGGCGACGCCGGCCTTAATCATCATCGAGGCATTGGGCTCCAGCGTATAGCCGCCGTCGAACGTGCCGGCGGTCATGACATTGACGTGCTGGCTCATGTCGAGCTGGTCGAGCGTATAGTCGCCTTCCTTCAGGCCGTTCTTGGCGAGGACGCCCTTGGCGGCGTTCATGTTGGCGGGGCCCGGCGCCGACATCAGCTTCATGCCTTTGAGGTCGGAAATCTTGTCGGCCTTGACGCCGGTGCGGACGACGAACTGCTCCATCTTGTAGACCGGGGTCTGGCTGTTGAGCGCGATATACATCGCGACGCCCGGCTTCTTGACGTTGGCATTCATGCCGTCGAGCGTCACCATCACCGCCGCGACCTCGATCTGGCCGGTGATCAGCGCCGCGACGTTGGCCGGGCCGCTCATCAGCTTGGTCATTTCCGGCTCGATGTTCTGCTCCTTGAAGAAGCCCTTCTCGAGCGCGACGAAATACGGCAGCGACGAGCTCAGCGGAAACACGCCGACCGCGACCTTGTCCTGGGCCGAGGCCCGGTCGGTGGCCAAGCCGGCCACGGCCGCGATGGTTGCCAGAGCGAATACCAGTCGATTTAGCGAATTCATCCGTCGTGCTCCTGTGATGCAGATGGCGAGCCCCTCGCCGCAAAATCCCTCGCGCCGTCACCGGCAGCTGCCCTTTTTCAGAGCAAGACTCGTGCCGGTTGCGACCGCCGCCGGTGGCCCGTCACCGGCCGCCCCCTCACATCCGCGACTTGAATTCGCCGCGCAGCATCTTTTCGTAGCCCTCGCCGCGATCGATCATCGGCAGGGGGCCCGGGCGCGCGCCGGCCAGCTCGGCGCGGCGCGCCAGCGTGGCGGCCTCGTCGATCTCGGGCGCTTCAGCGGTGCTTGCAGCAGAAAATACCACGCCATAGTCGCGCATGGCCGCGGCGACCGAGACCCGGCCCTCGATGACATCGCGCAGCACCAGCGGCAGTTCGCGGGTCAGCGGATCGCCCCAACCGCCGCCGCCGGTGGTGACCACCTTGACCACCTGCCCCTTCCGCACCTTGGCACCGTCGACCAGGCCGCCGAGCTTGCGTGCCTCGCCCTCGGCATCCACGGTGACGCAGAACGGTTCGCCGGCCTTGCCGCCCTTGACGCCATAGCAGCCGAGCCGCACGCGGTCGGCGGTGACGATGGTGCGGCAATCCACCAGCGCGCGGTAATGCTTCTCGTAGCCCTGCCCGCCGCGGCGCAATCCGGCGCCGCCGGAATCCGTCGACAGCGCCAGTTTTTCCACCATCACCGGAAACCTAGTCTCGGTGAATTCCGCCGGCTGGTTGCGGGAGTCCGGCACGATGTGGATGGCATCGTTGCCGTCGGCGTAATAGCGCCCGCCGGAGCCGCCGCCCAGCACCTCGCGCGACAGGAACGGCTTGCCGTCCGCGTCATTGCCGTAGAAGCCGGTGTAGCGGATGGTCTCCTGGTCCGCCGGCATCCGCCCGTCCACCGCCTTCGCCACCACGCCGGCCAGCAGGCCGAGGCTGCGCAGCAGCACGAAGGAGCGGGCATTGGTCGCCGCCGGCCATTCCGGCGTGATCAGCGTGCCCTTGGGCGGGAACACGATCTCGAACACCTCGCAGACGCCTTCATTGACATGGATCTCCGCGGCGCGCTCCGGCGTGTCGGCGAGGTTGCGCAGGATCGGCGCAATCCACTTGATCAGGAAGGCACCGTCGGCATAGTCGGTCGGCCAGTTGATCGGGCCGGTGGACTGCGGATCGGTGCCGTTGAAATCCAGCACAATCTTGCCCGCGGTCTTGGTCATCTTGACCGCGATCTTGTGCAACTTGGGATCGGTGATGCCGTCGTGCTCGACGTAATCCTCCCAGGCGTATTCGCCGTCGGCGATCTTGCTCAGCAGTTCGTTCCGGTAGATGTCGCGGCACTTGTCGAGGATGGCCTGGAAGCAGGCCTCGACCTGATCCTTGCCGAAACGTTCGAACAGCCCCTGCATGCGGCGCGCGCCCATCAGGCAGGCCTGCACCTCGCTGTCGAGATCGGCCGACAGCATTTCGGGCACGCGGGTGTTGCGCCTGATGATGGTGAACACCGCCTCGTTCTTGACGCCCTCGCTGTAGATCTTGACCGGCGGGATCGCGATGCCTTCCTCGAACACCGTAGCCGCGGTGCCCGGCATCGAGCCCGGCACCTTGCCGCCGACGTCGTCGTGATGGCCGAAGGCCTGGATATAGGCGACCACGATGCCGTCGCAGAACACCGGCACGGTGCTGCACAGATCCGGCAGATGGCCGATCGAGCCTTCGGTGAGATAGGTGTCGTTCATCAGGAACACGTCGCCGGGCTTCATGGTTTCCGGCGCAAAGTCGCGCACCACGGCGTTAGGCATCGCCGAATAGGAGCGCCCGGTCAGCTTGCGGCAATAGCGGTCGAACAGCCCGACACGGAAGTCATGGGCCTCGCGGATCATCGGCGAGCGCGCGGTGCGCTCGATGGCGTATTCGATTTCCGCCTCGATGGAATTCAGCGTGCCCTCGACGATCTGCAGCACGATGGGATCGACATGGGCGGCCTCGCGCACGGGCGCGGTCGGCCAGGGATGCGGCTTGTGCATGTTCATCGCGCGGACTCCTGCGCTGCGGGGCGAATGACGAGAATGCCGTGCGGATCGACGGTGAGGTGCTGGTTCGGAAACACCACGGTGGTGGAGCCGAATTCCTCGACCACCGCAGGGCCGACAATCGTCGCGCCCGGCGGCAGCATGGCGCGGTCATAGAGCGGCGTGTCGACAAAACCGCCGTCGAAATACACCGGCCGCGTGCCGCTCGGCGCGAACTGGCCGGTGCCGGCGTCGAGCTTCGGCATCTGCGGCCGTTCGATCACGCCGAAGCCGGAGACGCAGAGATTGACCAGTTCGATCTTCTGCTGGCCCGCATAGTCGTAGCCGAAGGTCTTTTTGTGCGCGGCGTGGAAGGCGCCGATCAGCCCGGCCAGGAACGTGGCATCGGTCGCTCCCGACGGCGCGGTCACCCGCACCTCCATGGACTGTCCGGCGTAACGTAGGTCGGCTTCGCGCACGAGGCGGATCTGCGATTCCGCGATGCCGTCGCGCGTGAGGTTGGCGACCGCTTCCTTCTCCAGCCCGGCATAGCGTGACGCGATATCGGCAAGATCGATGGCGTCCTCATGCATCACCTTGGTGATGATGTGATCGGTGCGCCAGTCCACGGCAAGCAGGCCGAAGGCCGAGAGGTTGCCGGGATTGGGCGGCACGATGCAGGCCTTCATGCCCAACAGGTCCATCACCGCCGGCGACTGCACGGGACCCGCGCCGCCGAACGACAGCAGCGCGAATTCGCGGGGATCGATGCCGCGCTGGATGGTCATCTGGCGGATCGCGTTGGCCTGCGCCCAGTTGGCGATCTCGATGATACCCGCGGCAAGCTGCTCCGCTGTCATGTTGCCCGGCAGCTTTTCGGCCAGCGCAGCGATGCCGGCGCGGGCGCGCTCCACATTCAGCGCAATGCCGCCGCCGATCAGTGCCGGCGGCAGCCGCCCGAGCACCAGATTGGCGTCGGTGATGGCCGGCTCTGCGCCGCCGTTCGGATAGCACATCGGCCCCGGCACGGCGCCGGCGCTGCGCGGGCCGACCTTGAGATGGCCCTCGCGGCTGATCCAGGCCAGCGAGCCGCCGCCAATGCCGATGGTGGTGATGTCGATCATCGGAATCCGCACCGGGAAGGCGCCGACCGAGCCGCCATTGGTGAGCTGCGGTTTTGCGCCTTCGATCAGGCAGAAATCGGTGGAGGTGCCGCCGGCATCGAGCGTGACGAGATCGGGGAAGCCGGCGATTTCGGCAATCACCGCGCTGCCGAGCGCGCCGGCGGCGGGCCCGGACAACGCCGTGGTGATGGGCTTTCGCAGGATCTGCTCGGACGAGGCGACGCCGCCGCTCGACTGCATCACCAGGAACGGCACCTTCTGCAGCGGACCCAGCTCGTCATGCACGCGCTTGAGATAGCGATCGAGATAGGGTTTCACGAAGGCATCGACCAGCGTGGTCACCGCGCGCTCGTATTCGCGGTATTCCGGCAGCACCACGCAGGACAGCGACAGGGTGGCCTCCGGATACTCCTCGGCCACGATCTCGGCGACACGGCGCTCATGGCTGTCATTGGCGTAAGAGTGCATCAGGCAGATGCCGATGGCTTCGATCTTGTAGCTTTTGAAATAACGTGCGGCGTTGCGCACCATGTCCTCGTCGAGCGGGCGCAGTTCCTTGCCCTTGAAGTCGAAGCGTCCAGCGACCTCACGGACGAACTGCAGCGGCACCAGCCGCTCCGGCTTCACCCAGAAATAGGAATTGCCGTAGCCGTCGGGCACCGACTGCCGCGCGATCTCCAGCAGATGGCGGAAGCCCGCGGTGACGATCAGGCCGAGCGAGGAGATGCCGCCCTGCAGCAGCGCATTGGTGGCCACCGTGGTGCCATGGGCGAGACCGGCGACATCGGCGGGGCTGGCGCCGGCCTGGGCTAGGATGTCGTTGACGCCGCGCACCAGACCGATCGCCGGGTTCGACGGCGTGCTCGATACCTTGGTCACCGACATGGCGCCGGTCGACGCGTCCACCGCGACGATGTCGGTAAAAGTGCCGCCGGTGTCGATGCCGATCCGGAAGCGGGGAGAAACCTGGGTCATGCGCGCCGTTCCTGCTGAGTTCGCATGCAGGATGGGTCGGAGCGGCGGCGGGAGTCAAAAACCGATTATTGATGCGGCTATCGGAAAAACAGATGGCACCGCGTGCCCCGGACGCGGCGCAATACGCCACGAAGTGGCGTGGTGCGCCGCAGATCCGGGCCCGCGTGGCGCGCACCCAAACCGGGATCCCGGATCTGCGAAGCAGTGTTTCGGACGATGCTGCGCATCGTCCCTCACGCTGCACGGCGTCCGGGAACGAGGGGGCGGGATTTTGTCGCCCCTACCACTTCAGCAGATCCCTGATCTTCAGCAGCGCGGCTTCCTTGCGTCGTGACAGCGGTTGCCGCCGGCGGAACAGGCTGAAGGCGACGTTGCGCGCCGGCGCGATCGGGAGTGCCTTCAACAGGCCCAGCGCCACCTCATTTTCCGCGCAGGCGCGCGGCACGATGGCGATGCCGCCGCCGGACTGCACGATGATCTTCATGGTCTCGATGTTGTCGACGACAGCGACAACGTTGGGCCGGATGCCGAGGTCGGTGAACAGCGAGAACACCGCCTGGCCGTAGCCGACCGTCAACTCGCTCATGATGAAGGGCTCGGCCACCAGCCGCCCGATGTCCACCGCCTGCCGGGCGCGCGCCAGCGGATGTTTCGGCGGAACGATCAACGCCATCTCGGCATCGGCCAGGCGATCGAACACCAGTCCGGCCGGCAGCCGGTCGGGATCGGATTCGATGGCGAGGCCGGCATCGATGCGCTCCTCATGCAACTCGCTGAAGATGTTGCGGGTCGGCGCCGTCGAAATCTCCAGCCGAATGCCCGGCAGGTCGGCTTTCAGGTTGCCGAACAGGCGGGGGATAAACAACTGGGCCATGCCCGAGCCCATGCCGATGGTGAGGGTGTCCAGCATGGCGCCGCGCAGCCGTTTCGCGGTGTCGGTCAGGCTGAGCAGGTCGCCCATCACCCGTTCGGATTCGTACAGGAAGGTGCGGCCGCGGTCGGTGGATTCAATACCGCGCGAGGTCCGGCTGAACAGTTCGAAGCCGATCTCCTCCTCGAGCAGCTTGACCTGCTCGCTGACCGCCGATTGCGAGATGTTCAACCGCTTCGCCGCCTTGGTGAAGCTGCGTTCCTTCGAGACCGAGAGCGCATAGCGCAGTTGCCGGAAGTCCAAGCTCGAATCCCCCACTGGCCGGCACGTGCGACGGCGCGCGACAGCATCCTAGGGGATCGCAAATATCTTGGCTATCAGGCAGCCGGCCGGCCATCCCGACCATCGACCGCCGGGCGCTATCGCTCGTCGGTCAACTGGGTGCTGAACGTCTTGGGATTTTCCAGAGCGCGGCGGCGCGCGACGGCGAGAGCCTCGGCAAAATCCGCCGCATCGAACCAGGCCTCGCCCCGCATCGATGCGTCCAGATCGTCTTGCCAGATCCGCGTCGCCTCGATGTCGAATTTCATCTCGAGCTTGTTGCTGACGGCCTGGATGCCATAACCGGTGACCGCCCATTGCCGACCTAGCCAGTAGATGTCGCGATGTAGCACGTAGAGATGTCCGTTTCCGGCTTGACGCCAGGTTGTTGATTGCACGCCAAAGAAAGAACCCCAGCCCGCAAGGGTTGACATTCTGTTACATCAAAATGACGAATTAAAGATGTTCAAGCGGTCCCGCTTCGGTCAGATCCGGTCGTCCTCGGTATGACCCGGACGCGAGCGCTGGGTCGCCGCCCGCTCCCGCTCCGCATCGGCCTTGTTGGCCTCGTGCCGGCCAATGATGCAGCCGGCAACGACGCCCACCTTGCCGTGTCCGGCATAATGCCCGGCAATGCCACCGATGATGGCGCCCTTGATGCAGCCCTTCGCTTCGGCCGCGACGGACGACAGCGACAGCCCAATGAAGGCGGCGGCCAAGACGATGCGATTCATGGCGATCTCCTATGAATTTCAGCAACATAATGCCGAACCACGGGTTTGGTTCCACGGCTCCTCGCGCCTTCTGCGACGGCGACCGGGAAGCGGACTCGACAGGATTTTCACCGCTTGACAAGCCCCGCCTGTAATTTCATAGATGAAATCTGAATATCGCTAATAAAATATTGGGAGAGAACCAAGGAGGATTGCGTTGCGCCCTGTCTAAGCAAGGCGCGATCCGATCACGGACCGACAATCTTCGAAACTTGCGAGCACAGCGAGCAGCCGATCTCGTCAAGACGCCCGTCGGTCCCCACGACGCCGACACGCGCGCTGCGTCGCGCTTTCGTCATCGCTTCAGCGAAGCCAAAGGACAGAACATGTTCGGGAATTATAAACTCAAGCCCAACAGCGGGGTGAATCCACCTTACTCTCCGGCCTATCCGGTGGAGTGGGGCTGCACGTTGCGAACGCTGCAGATCATCACCCGCGTCGATCAGGCGAAGCTTGTCGCGCTGCTGTCCGATACGCCGTTCGAACTCGTCAACGACCGCGTCGCCTTCCAATACATGGTGTCGCCGGGCCACTCGCTCGCTGTCCATGCCGGCCAGATGTTCGATCTGATGGTGACGGTGCCGGTTCGCTGCGAGGGTCTGTTCACGCATACCCACATCTACATGTACTGCAGCGACCCGATGGGCATCTGCGCGGGACGCGAAGTCTTCGGCTACACCAAGAAGGACGCGACCTACGCCTTCGAGGAGGCGCCCGACCATACCATCGTCGGCTGGGTCAAGCGCCGGGACACGCCGCTTGCCGACTTCAGCTTCGTACCCGATGCGGCGGCACCGGTGGTGAGTCTTGTCGACGGTGACGAGCAGCCGGCAGGCGAGATCCACGTGCGCCGCTTGCCGCACCCGGAGCGCCTGGCCACCGCCTATGCGGATGTCGTCTATCGACGCACCCCGCTGGAATATTCGCAACCGCTGGCCGGCCGCGCCCAGATGAAACTGCACGCATCGGAATTCGACCCTCTGACCGAGCTCAATCCGGAAATCATCGGCGCGCGCTTCATGTATTCCGGCGTCTACGGCGGCGGATTTGACGTCGAAGACAGGCGGCTCATCAAGCGTCTCGATGTCTGACGCCAAGTCGTCCTGACAACTCAAGCAGTGGCATCAGACCACGCATCATGGGAGGAAATGAGATGTTGAACTGGAAGTCGACGGGCCGAATGCGGCTGCTAGGAAGCCTGGGTTGTTTGATGTGGGCCCTTGGCAGCAGCGCCAATGCCCAGCAGCCACCGCTCAAGCTTGGCGTGCTCACGGATATGTCGAGCCTGTACGCCGATGTCACCGGCCCCGGCTCGGTGATCGCCGCCAAGATGGCGGTGGAGGATTTTTGGCGTCGCCGCATCGCATGACACGCCCGGTCGAGGTGATCAGCGCGGATCATCTCAACAAGGCCGACGTCGCCGCCGGCATTGCGCGCGAATGGCTGGACCGCGACGGTGTCGATGCCATCGTCGATGCGCCGAACTCGGCCGTGGCCCTTGCGGTTCGCAACATCGTGCAGACCAAGAATCGCACGCTGCTCGTCACCGGCGCCTCATCATCCGACCTTACCGGCAAGGCCTGCTCGCCCAACCTCATCCACTGGACCTACGACACCTATGCGCTGGCCACCGGCGTTGCGCGTGCGGTCGTCGAGTCCGGCGGAAAGTCGTGGTTCACACTGACGGCTGACTACGCTTTCGGTCACGCGATGGAGCAGGACATCAAGACCGCAATCCAGAAGACCGGAGGAACGGTGGTCGGCGGCGTTCGAACGCCGATCAACACACAGGACTTCTCGTCCTTCCTCCTGCAGGCGCAGGCCTCGAAGGCCCAGGTCGTCGGCCTCATCAATGCCGGGGGCGACACCATCAACTCGATCAAGCAGTCCGTCGAGTTCGGGATCGGCGCCCGCGGTCAGCGCGTCGTGGCAACGGTCCTGTACCTCAGCGACGTGCACTCGCTTGGGCTGGCGGTCGCGCAGGGGCTGCAGTTCACGGAGTCGTTCTACTGGGATCTGAACGACGGAACGCGCGCCTGGAGCAAGCGCTTCGCGCCACGCAACAACGGTCGCTATCCGACCGCGCTCCATGCGGGAGTCTACAGCGCCGTTCTTCACTATCTGCGCACGGTCGATACGCTCGACAATTCAACGGACGGCAAAGCCGTCATCGCCAAAATGAAGGAGCGGCCGACCGACGATCCGCTGTTCGGCAAAGGCAGCATCCGCAGCGACGGCCGCAAGCTGCACAACATGTATCTGTTCGAGGTGAAGAAACCCGAAGAGTCTAAATACCCGTGGGACTACTACAAGGTCATCAAGACCATTACGCCGGACGAGGCATGGAGACCTTTGGCAGAGGGTGGTTGCGACTTCTCGAAATCATGATGGAAACTGCGAAGAAAAATGCCGTCGCCCTGGTCACGGGCGGCGGTGGCGATATCGGGCGAGCGATCGCACTGAAGCTGGCACAAACCTGGGCGAGCGTGGCAGTCGTGGATATCGACGAGGCCAGCGGTGCCGAGACGGCCCGGCTCCTGAACAACATCGGGTGCAATGCGGTCTGTATCCGCGCCGACGTGTCAAACGCGATGGCGACAGCCACCTATGTCGACCAGGTCGAGCGCCTGCTTGGGCCGATCGGTGCATTTGCCAACAATGCCGGCATAGAAGGCGTCGTATCCCCCATTCAGGATTATCCGGAAGATGCGTTCGATCGCCTGATGCAGGTCAACGTCAAGGGCGTGTTTCTCGGGATGAAGTACGTGATCGCGAAAATGATGGTTCGCGGCAAAGGCGCCATCGTCAATACGGCGTCCACATCGGCGATCCGTGGACGTGCCGGCCTCGCGGGCTACGTGGCCAGCAAGCACGCTGTGCTTGGCCTGACGCGGGTCGCGGCCCTCGACGTTGCCGGCACGACCATCCGGATCAATGCCGTGCTGCCCGGTCCGATCGAGTCGCGGATGGTACAGTCACTCGACAGCCAGGCATCGAACGGCTTCGCGCGCGCTGGCGCCGCCAGTTATGGATCGCCGGATAGCGTCGCCAACGTCGTCGCATTCCTGCTGTCCGCCGAGGCATCTCATGTCAACGGGGCAGCCTGGACCATCGATGCCGGTGGGACAGTCGCCTAACGTGACATGACCGGACTCCCCGGCGGCGGCAGCAGGCTGGCACTCTTGGAAAGTTGAGCTTCAAGGGGGAACTTGTTAGAACGCCGAATGGCCGAAAAAGACGAGATCGTGCGACCGGGTGCGCCCGCACTGGAGAAGGGCCTCGATCTTATCGAGGCTCTTGCCGCCGAGTCCCGCGGATTGAGCCAGAAACAGATTGCGGAGCGGGTGGGCCGATCCGTCGGCGAGATTTTCAGGATGCTCAGCGTTCTCGAAGAGCGCGGTTATGTCTCGCGCGATCCCGTCACCGCGGAATATACCCTGACACTGCAGTTGTTCCGGATCGCCGCGCAGTTTCCTCCGACAAAACGTCTGCAGCAGGCAGCCCTTCCGGTGATGGAAACGCTCACGTCCCAGACCGGGCTATCGTGCCACATGGCCGTGCTGAGCAGCCACCAGTTCATGGTCATCGCGCAGATGGACCCCGAGTGGCAGATGGGCTGGTCGGTGAGGCTGGGAGCCGTTTTTCCGCTGACGCAGGAGTATGCATCGGCCAAGGTTTTGGCGGCTTTCCAGCATGAGGGCCGCCGCAGAGAATTGGCCGAGGTGATAGCAAAACACGACGGCTCACCCATCAAGGGCGTCGTGGCCGAACTGGCAAAAGTTGTCACGCGCGGTGGCGACTTTCCGCAGGAAGGACTTGGTCCGCGGCTTCGCGCATTCAGTTGCCCGGTGCTCGAAGCGTCGGGCCGCGCTGTAGCGGCCTTGACGGTCCCTTTGTTGCGGCAAGAGAAAATTCAGGCGAGCGAGTCCGAGAGCATCAAGCAGCATCTGCTGACCGCCGCCGGACAGATCTCCGAAAAGATCGGCGCCGGCGGCTGAGGCTTCGGCGGGCGTCCTGTTCGTCGCATCATGAGCCCTGCTCGCACTCAGTGATGCCCCACCGGCGCGCTGGCCACCACATGATCCACCGTGGCCTCGCCGTGCTGGGTCAGCGGACGGTTGCCGGCCAGCGCGCGCAGCAGCACGTAGAACATCGGCGTGAAAAAGATGCCGAAGGCGGTGACGCCGATCATGCCGGAGAACACCGCGACGCCCATGGCGTGGCGCATCTCGGAGCCGGCGCCGGTGGAGATCACCAGCGGCACCACGCCCATGATGAAGGCCAGCGAGGTCATCAGGATCGGCCGCAGCCTGAGACGGCTGGCCTCGATGGCCGCCTGGATCGGCGTGCGCCCGCCGAATTCAAGCTCGCGCGCAAACTCGACGATCAGGATGGCATTCTTCGCCGACAGGCCCACCAGCACGATCAAACCGATCTGGGTGAAGACGTTGTTGTCGCCCTTGGTGATCCAGACACCGAACATCGCCGCCAGCAATCCCATCGGCACGATCATGATGATCGACAGCGGCAGCGTCAGGCTCTCATACTGCGCGGCGAGCACCAGGAACACCAGCAGCAGCGCCACCGGGAACACAACGAAGGACGAATTGCCGGCGATGATCTCCTGATAGGTCAGTTCGGTCCATTCATAGCCGATGCCCTTCGGGAAGGTCTCGGCGGCGACGCGGGCAATGGCAGCCTGCGCCTGACCGGTGGAATAGCCCGGCGCGGCGCCGCCGTTGAGATCGGCGGTGAGGAAGCCATTGTAGCGCATGGCGCGCTCCGGCCCCGAGCTCTCTTTGATCTTCAGCAGCGTCGACAGCGGCACCATTTCGTTGGTGTCGGAGCGCACCTTGAGCAGGCCGACATCATCGGCGCGGGCGCGATATTTTGCGTCCGCCTGCACCCGCACCGAATAGGTGCGGCCGAACTTGTTGAAGTCGTTGACGTACAACGACCCCAGATAGATCTGCATGGTCTCGAACACCGAGGTGACGGGCACGCTCAGCTGCCGCGCCTTGGTGCGGTCGATGTCCGCATAGAGCTGCGGCACGTTGACCTGATAGGAGGTGAACAGCCCGGCCAGCTCCTTCTGCTGCGAGGCCTTGGCGACAAATGCCTTGGTCGCCTCGGACAATGCTTCGTAGCCGAGACCGGCGCGATCCTCGATCTGCAGCTTGAAGCCGCCGATGGTGCCGAGGCCGGACACCGGTGGCGGCGGGAACATGGCGATGAAGGCGTCCTGGATACCGGCGAACTTGCCGTTCAGCGTCATGGCGATGGCCGCGCCGGACAGCGACTTGTCCTTGCGCTCCTCGAACGGCTTCAGCGACACGAACACGATTCCCGAATTGGACGAGTTGGTGAAGCCGTTGATCGACAGGCCGGGAAACTGGATCGCGTCCTCGACGCCCGGCGTCTTCAGCGCGATCTCGCCCATGCGGCGGATCACCTCTTCGGTGCGGTCCAGCGTCGCGCCGTCGGGCAGCTGCGCGAAACCGACCAGGTACTGCTTGTCCTGACCGGGCACGAAGCCGCCGGGCACTGCCTTGAACAGCAACGCGGTGACGCCGATCAACGCGATATAGCCGACCATGACAATGCCGCGGCGCGAGATCACACGGCCGACACCGCCGCTATAGGCATTCGAGCTCCAGGTGAAGGCGCGATTGAAGCGCGCGAAGAAGCCGCCGAGCACCCAGTCCATGCCGCGGGTCAACGCGTCCTTTGGCGCGTCATGGCCCTTCAGCAGCAGCGCCGCCAGCGCCGGCGACAGGGTCAGCGAGTTGAAGGCAGAGATCACCGTGGAGATCGCCACCGTCAGCGCGAACTGCTTATAGAACTGCCCGGTCAGGCCGGTGATAAAGGCCAGCGGCACGAACACTGCCACCAGCACCAGGGCGATGGCGATGATCGGACCGGTGACCTCGCGCATCGCCTGATAGGCGGCGTCCTTCGGCGACAGGCCCTTCTCGATGTTGCGCTCGACATTCTCGACCACGACGATGGCGTCGTCGACCACGATGCCGATCGCCAGCACCAGTCCGAACAGGGTCAGTGCGTTGATGGAGAAGCCGAACACATGCATCACCGCGAAGGTGCCGACGATGGACACCGGCACCGCGATCAGCGGGATGATCGACGCGCGCCAGGTCTGCAGGAACAGGATCACCACCAGCACCACCAGCGCGACGGCTTCCAGCAGGGTGTGGATCACCGCCTCGATGGAGGCGCGGACGAACTGCGTGGGATCGTAGACGATGCTGTAGTCCATGCCATCGGGCATGTTCTGCTTCAGCTCGGCCATGGTCTTGCGGACGTTGTCGGAGATCTGGATGGCGTTGGAGCCCGGCGACTGGAAGATCGGAACCGCGACGGCCGACTTGTTGTTCAGCAGCGAGCGCAATGAATAATCGGCAGCGCCGAGTTCGATGCGCGCGATATCGCGCAGCCGCGTCACTTCGCCGTTGCTGCCGTTCTTGACGATGATGTCGCCGAATTCTTCCTCGGTTTGCAGCCGGCCCTGGGCATTAATCGAGAGCTGCAGGTCGAGGCCGGCTTCGCTCGGCGACGCGCCGACCACGCCGGCTGCCGCCTGAACGTTCTGCGCGCGGATTTCCTTGACCACGTCCGATGGCGACAGGCCGCGCTCGGCGACCTTCTGCGGATCGAGCCAGACCCGCATGGAATAGTCGCCGGAGCCGAACAACTGCACCTGGCCGACGCCCTCGATCCGCGCCAGCCGGTCCTTGACGTTGAGCACCGCGTAGTTACGCAGATAGGTCATGTCGTAGCGGTCGTTGGGCGACAGCAGATGCACGACCATGGTGAGATCGGGCGCGCTCTTGATGGTGGTCACGCCCAAAGTGCGGACCTCCTGCGGCAGCCGCGGCTCGGCCTGCGACACCCGGTTCTGCACCAGCTGCTGCGCCTTGTCGGGATCGGTGCCGAGGCGGAAGGTGACGTTGAGCGTCATCAAGCCGTCGGTGGTCGCTTGGCTGCTCATATAGAGCATGCCCTCGACGCCGTTGATCTGCTCCTCGATCGGCGTCGCCACCGTTTCGGCGATCACCTTGGGATTGGCGCCGGGATAGGTCGCGCGCACCACCACCGTCGGCGGCGCCACTTCCGGATATTCCGAGATCGGCAGCACCGGCAGCGACAGCAGGCCGGCGAGGAAGATGACGGTCGACAGCACGCCCGCGAAGATCGGCCGGTCGATGAAGAATTTTGAGAAATTCATGGCGATTTCTTTTCAGAAGCAGCGCTTACAAGCGCAATGGGGCGGCGTGGTTGTCAGTTCGCCCCGCCGGGAGCTTTCTTCACCCTCCCCCGGAGGGGAGGGTCGAGCGCGCCGTCAGGCGCGATCGGGGTGGGGTGACGGTGGTGCAGTTGGTTGCAGTGGTGCGTCAGTCGGGGGCGCTGTCACCCCACCCCGGTGCCCATCATGCTTCGCATGCCGGGCACCGACCCTCCCCATCCAGGGAGGGTGAAAACGCGCTAGCGCGCCGCGACGTTGGTCGCCGCCTGGGCATAGGCGGCGTCCATCGCCACCATCTCGGGCTTGATGGTGGCGCCCGGCCGAACGCGCTGCAGGCCGTTGACGACGATGCGTTCGCCCGCCTTGAGTCCGCCGGTGACGATGCGCAAGCCGTCGACGGAAACGCCGAGCGTGACTTCGCGATACTCCGCCTTGTCCTTGTCGCCGACCACCATGACGTATTTCTTGTTCTGGTCGGTGCCGACCGCGCGCTCGCTGATCAGCAGCGTCCGCTCGGGCTTCGGCTGGCCCATCAGCAGCCGCACGAACTGGCCGGGCATGAGACCGCCATCGGCATTGTCGAACTCCGCGCGCACCCGTACCGTGCCGCTCTTCGCGTCGACCTGGTTGTCGATGAACTGCATCCTGCCCTTGTAGGGCGTGCCGGTGGAGACGCCGGTGGTCATCTGCACCGGGATGCGGTCGATCTCCGCCGGAGTCTTCTCGTCGACGAGGGTCTTCAGGGCGCGGGTCACCACCTGCTCGTCGGCGTTGAAGCTGGCATAGATCGGATTGACCGAGACCAGAGTGGTCAGGAGCGGCGCACCGGGACCGGCGGCGATCAGATTGCCGACGGTGATCTCCACCTTGCCGACGCGGCCGGAGACGGGCGCGCGGACTTCGGTGTAGCTGAGATTGAGCTGCGCGGTCTTCAGCGCCGCCTCGGTGGCCTTGAGGTTGGCTTCGGCCTCGCGGAATGCATTCACGCGGCTGTCGAGGTCGCGCTGCGTGATGCTGGAGCTGGTGAGCTGCTGACCGCGATCGAAATCGGCCTTGGTCAGGATCAGCCGCGCCCGCGCCGCCGACACCTGGCCCTGCGCGCGATCGACTTCCGCCGCATAAAGCGACGGGTCGATCAGCACCAGCAGGTCACCCTTCTTCACCAGCGCGCCCTCGCGAAAATGGATCTCCTGAACCGCGCCGGCGACCCGGGAACGGATCTCGACGCGTTCGACCGCCTCCAGCCGGCCGGAAAATTCGTCGAACGGCGCAGTTTCGCGCGGCGTCACCACGGCCACCGAGGCCTGCACCGCCGGCGGCACCGCAGCGACTGCCTCCGCCTGGGCGGCGTAGCTGGACAGGTTCATCAGCGCTGCGCCGCCGCCGATTGCGGTGGCCCCAACCACGATTCCCACACCCAAAGCGACATTCCGAAGCAGATTGTTGGTCATAGCGAACCCCGTTCGTCTCGCGGAACTTGATAAGTTCCATAAATTCAATAGCTTGGATGCGACGATCGCCGCTTTCGGTTGCTGCAGCGCAAGCGCTGCATCGCACACATCCGTAACGTTCGGTATAGATGGACTATCGACATCCGGTGTCAAGGGACTTATCTAACGAAAGGTACGAAACTCAGGAGGCATGCCGTCATGGCCATCATGGGCCGCCCGCGCGAATTCGATTGCGAGAAGGTGCTCGACCTCGCGCTGCAGGTTTTCTGGCGCAAGGGCTACGAGGGCGCGTCGATGGCCGACCTGACGGAGGCCATGGGGATCACCAAGCCCAGTCTTTACGCGGCCTTCGGCAACAAGGAAGAATTGTTCCGCAAGGCGCTCGACCGCTATGTCGATGGCCCCGGAGGCTATTTTCAAGCCGCGCTGCTGAAGCCGACCGCGCAGGAAGTTGTGTCCAGCCTGCTCTACGATTCGGCTGACGCCCTGACCAATCCCGACACGCCGGGCTGCCTTGCGGTGCAGGGCGCGCTGAGCTGCGGCGAGGCCGCGCAAACCATCAAGCAGGAGCTGATGGCGCGACGCGCTGCCGGCGAAGCCGATCTGCGCCAGCGCTTCGAGCGTGCGATCGCCGAAGGCGATCTGCCGGCGGACGCGGATGCCGCAGATCTGGCCTGCTATATCTCGGCGGTCATGCAGGGCATGGCGGTACAGGCCGCCGGAGGCGCCGGGCGCGACAAGCTGCGCAAGATCGCAGACCTCGCGCTGCGCAACTGGCCGCCGCTGTAGCCGCACGAATACGCGCCGCGCCGGCTAACGCCGCCGCATCATTCATGGCATACAGGGCGCCCGTTCGCGTTCAGGATGTCGCTCACATGCCCGCCCCCAAGCCGCCTGCCTTCGAGACCCTGAGCCTGCATGCCGGCCAGCGACCGGATCCTCTGACCGGCGCACGCGCGGTGCCGATCTATCAGACCACCTCGTATGTGTTCCAGGATTCAGATCACGCCGCGGCACTGTTCAATCTCGAGCGCGCCGGGCACATCTACACCCGCATCTCCAATCCCACGACCGCGGTGCTCGAGGAGCGTCTCGCTGCGCTGGAAGGCGGCGTCGGCGCGGTGTGCACCGCGTGCGGCATGGCGGCGCTGCATCTGGCCATCGCCACTCTGCTCGGCGCCGGCGACCACATCGTCGCCTCCTCCTCGCTCTATGGCGGCACCATCAACCTGCTGGCGCACACGCTGCCGCGCTTCGGCATCACCACCACCTTCGTCAGGCCGCGCGACCTCGATGGCTTTCGCAGCAGCATCCAGCCGAACACGCGGCTGGTGATCGGCGAGACCATCGGCAATCCCGGCCTTGAGGTGCTGGACATTCCGGCGGTTGCCGCCATCGCCCATGACGCCAAGATCCCGCTGCTGATCGACAACACCTTTGCCACGCCCTATCTCAGCCGGCCGATCGAACTCGGCGCCGACATCGTGATGAACTCCGCCACCAAATGGATCGGCGGTCACGGCATCGCCATCGGCGGCGTGGTGGTCGATGGCGGCCGTTTCGACTGGCGCGGCTCCGGAAAGTTTCCGGTGCTGACCGAACCCTATGCCGGCTATCACGGCATCGTCTTTGACGAGCAGTTCGGTCCCGCCGCCTTCATCATGCGGGCGCGCACCGAAGGTCTTCGCGATTTTGGCGCGTGCCTGTCGCCCACCAATGCGTTTCAGCTATTGCAGGGCGTCGAGACACTCGGCATCCGCATGGAACGCCACATGGCCAACACCCATGCAGTCCTGGCCTTTCTCACCGCGAGCAAGGCTGTGGACTGGGTGCTGCACCCGTCGCTCGACAACCATCCGGATCACCAACTCGCAAAAAAGCTGCTTCCCAACGGCGCCGGCTCGATCATCTCCTTCGGCATCAAGGGCGGTCGCACCGCGGGCCGCAAATTCATCGAGGCGCTGAAACTGGTCAGTCACCTCGCCAATGTCGGCGACGCGAAGACGCTGGTCATCCATCCGGCCAGCACGACGCACCAGCAGATGGATGCCGAACAGCTCAAGGCATCGGGCATCGGCGAGGAACTGATCCGGCTGTCTGTCGGCATCGAGGCCTCGCAAGACATCATCGACGATCTCGGCCAGGCGCTGCGCGCCTCGCAGAAGGCCTGAGCCATGCAGATCTCCGTCAACGGCTTTGATACCTTCGTCGGCACCGGCGGACGTCGATTCGATCCGGCGTTGCCGGCTGCGGTGATGATCCACGGCGCCGGCTTCGATCATTCGACATGGGCGCTGCACGACCGCTGGTTCGCGCATCACGGCTTTTCCGTGCTCGCGCCGGACCTGCCCGGCCATGGCCGGTCGGCGGGCACGGCGCTCACGACGATCGCCGATCTCGCCGACTGGACCGCCGCTTTGATCGACGCCGCCGGCGCCACCAGCGCGCGCCTGATCGGCCATTCCATGGGCTCGCTCATCGCGCTGGAAACCGCGGCGCGGCATCCGCAGAAAATCACCCGGCTCGACCTGATGGGCACCGCGGTCACCATGACGGTCGGTCCCGATCTGCTGAAGGACGCCGAGGCCAACGACCACGGCGCCATCGACATGGTGTTGATCTGGGGCCTCGGCTATCAGGCCGAACTGGGCGGCAGCCTGGCACCGGGCCTGTGGATGCATGGCGGCGCGCAACGGGTGCTCGAAGCCGGCAAACCGGGCGTGTTGTTTACCGACCTCACCGCCTGCAACAACTACCAGAACGCCCTGGCCGCAGCCGCCGATATCAAGATTCCGGTGACCCTGATCCTCGGCGAGCGCGACATGATGACCCCTGCCAAAGCCGGCAAGGCGCTGGCGGCGGCACTCCCCAATGCCCGCACGGTGATTCTGGCCGGCGCCGGTCACATGATGATGGTGGAACGGCCCGACGAGGTGCTCGCCGCCTTGCGGGGCTGAGGATACCCGGTTCCGGTTGCACGCTGCCCCGCGCTGTGCTTCCTGTGGTTTGTCATCGGTGCCTCCGCAAGGAGGTGAAACGGGAATGCGGTGCTGGGATTTTCCCCTATTCCGCGGCTGCCCCCGCAACTGTAAGCGGCCATTTTCGATCCATGAAGCCACTGAACCTGTACGCAGGTTTGGGAAGGCGGATCGAAAGACGACCGCGAGCCAGGAGACCGGCCGGTGACGAGTTTCAACTCGTTCGACGGTGGGTCGACGGAAGGGGTTATCGATGGCTATCCGGGAGCTTGCTGGCAGTACGGCAGCCGTTGTTGCGTTGTCCTGTTATCACGGCGCCGTATGGGCGCAGTCCAGTCCGGACCGATTGCCGGATCTGGTGGTCACGGCGGACAGAGGCGCAGAACCGATTGGCCGCACCGGAAGTTCGATCAGCGTCGTGAAAAGCGACACCATCGCCACCAGCAATCCAACCTCTCTGGTCGACGCGTTGCGCACCGTGCCCGGCCTCGACATCACCGAGAGCGGCGGCCCGGGCGGCACCACCAACATCCGCATGCGCGGCGGCAATACCGGCCAGACCCTGGTGATGATCGACGGCATCCGCATCAACGATCCCACCGCGGCGTCTGGCGACTACGACTTTGCCATGTTTGCGCCGAGCAGCATCGACCGCATCGAAGTCCTGAAAGGCCCGCAGAGCGCACTCTACGGCTCCGACGCCATGACCGGGGTGATCAACATCATCACCAGGAGCGGCACAGGCCCGGCACAGTTCAACGTGCGCAGCGAGGGTGGCAGCTATGGTACCGCTTCCACGGCCGCTTCCCTGAGCGGCTCGCAGGGCCCCTGGTCCTATGCCTTCACCGGAAGCGGCCAGCACAGCAATGGCTTTTCGCGATTTGGCTATCGCATTCCGGCGCTCGAGGCCAAGTTCCCGAATCTGGAACGTGACGGCTTCGACCGCGTCGGCGGCTCGGCGCGGATCAGCTATGACGCCGGCGACCTGAAGCTGGAAGCAGGCATCCTGTCGACCTTCACGCGATCGGCCTACGACGCCGCATACAATGCCAGTTCGAAGACCGTCCAGTTTCCGGATACGCCAAACAGCGCCACGCGCCAGCTCGATCAGGTGTGGGGCAAAGCCAGCTTCGACAGCCTGAACGGCCTGCTCACCCACAGCGTTACGCTGTCCGAGACGCATGTCGAACGCTCGTTTAACGAGTTCGCCTACAAGACAAACACCCTGCCGCAGAATACGACGACCACCTTCTCCAGCTACTTGGCCAACAGCGCCGCCGCCGAGTATCAGGCCACATTGAAACTGGGCGCATTCGGATCGCTGGTCTACGGCGCCAAAAGCCAGCACGAAACAGCAGACATCTGGCAAGTCAGCGCGCCCGCCGCCAACCCGCCGGTGGCGGCCCTGTCGAAATCGCAGGACACCAACGCGATCTTTGCGCTGTGGCAGGTGCCGATCGGCGAGCGATTGAACGTCACGCTCGGCGGGCGCGTCGACGATGTCGCCGATGTCGCAAGGTTCGAAACCTGGCGGGCCACCGCCGCCTACAGCATCGCGGAAACCGGCACCAAGCTCCGCGCCAGTGCCGGTACCGGCGCCAAGGCGCCGACCCTGTACCAGCTCTACGCGCCGCTCACGGCAAGCCCGGGACTGAGCCCGGAGACCAGCTTCGGTTATGACGCCGGCATCGACCAGTCGCTGTTCAACGGCCGCGTGGTGCTTTCGGTGACCGGCTTCGCCAACGACTTCAGCAACCTGATCAACTACGTCGTCGATGTCGCGCGCCCCAACGGCTATTACGTCAACGTCGCCCGCGCCGAGACCAGCGGCATCGAGGTGGGCAGCACCGTCGACATCGTTCCAGGCCTGCTGAAATTCAACGCCGCCTACACCTATCTGCACGCCATCGATCTTGCCAACGGATCGATCCTGGCGCGGCGCCCGAAGAACCTGGTACGCTTTGCGCTGGCCATCACGCCCACCGACCGTTGGACCATCGAGCCGCGCGTCACCACGGTGTCCAAGCGCTTCGACAAGGCCAACCAGGTCGGCGAGCTCGGCGCCTATACCCGCGTCGACCTCTATAGCGAGTACAGGATCGACGCCAACTGGAAGGTCTTTGCTCGAGGCGAGAATATCCTGAACGCGCACTATCAGGAGGCGCTGAACTTCGGCACCACCGGCCCCGCGGCCTATGCCGGTTTCAACGCCACATGGTGAGCGCAAATCCCTCACGACGGCTGCTGATCGTCACGGCCGCACTGGCCGTGCTGGTGGCGCTGCTGGCGCTGGGCTCGCTCGGCACCGGTCCAGTGCGGATGTCGCCGCTGACCGTGGTCAACGCATTGTTGGGCGGCGGCAGCGACGTGCAGCAGGTGATCGTGCGCGAGATCCGCCTGCCCCGCGCCATCCTCGGCCTCGCCATCGGCGCCATTCTCGGCCTGTCCGGCGCGGCGCTGCAGGGATTGCTGCGCAATCCCCTGGCTTCGCCGTCTTTGTTCGGCGCGCCGCAATCCGCCGCCTTCGGCGCGGTGCTGATGATCGCACTGGGCTGGGCCGACGTGCGCTCATGGGCGCTGCCGGTCGCCGGCATCAGCATGGCCTTCGCGTCGGTCTTCGTGTTGCTCAGCATCGCCGGCCGCAATGCCGGACTGCTGCTGCTGATCCTTGCCGGCCTCGCCATCTCCAGCCTCGCGGGCGCCGCCACCGCGCTGGTGATGAACCTGTCGTCCAATCCGTTCGCCGCGCTGGAGATCGCCTTCTGGCTGCTCGGCTCGCTGGAAGATCGCAGCTTCCGCCATGTTGAACTGGCGCTGCCCTTCATCGCCGCAGGCGCCGTCATCCTGATGGGCCAGCGTAGCGCCTTTCGCGCGCTCAGCCTCGGCGAAGAGACTGCGCAGAGCCTCGGTGTCGATGTCGGCCGCCTGCGGCTGCTGGTGATAACAGGCGTGGCGCTGGGCGTCGGCGGTGCCGTGGCCGTCACCGGCACCATCGGCTTCATCGGCCTCGTGGCACCGCATCTGATGCGCCCGTTGATCGGCCACGATCCCGCGCGCCTGCTGGTGCCCAGCGCGCTCACCGGCGCGGCGCTGCTGCTCGCCGCCGACATCGCCGTGCGGATCATTCCGTCCAACACCGACATCAAGGTCGGCGTGCTGACCTCGATCATTGGCGTTCCGTTCTTCCTCTATCTGATCGTGCGCGAACGCCGCGCGCTCGGCGGAGGCGTGGCATGAGCGCAACCGCTTTGCTCACCGCGCAGCACCTCGGCGTTGCCCTGTCGGGCCGCGCCGTGCTGCACGACGTCTCATTGGCCTTGCAGCCCGGTCATCTGGTGGCGCTGGTCGGCCCGAACGGCGCCGGCAAGACCACATTGCTGCGCGCGCTGGCGGGACTGCTGCCATCCACAGGCGCCATCCATGTCGGCGGCGACGCGCTGTCCTCGCTATCGCTGCGCGAGCGCGCCAAACGTTTCGGCTACCTGCCGCAGGGCCATGTGGTGCATTGGCCGCTCGATGTGAAGGATGTGGTGGCGCTCGGCCGCTATCCGCATGGCGCCACCGATCCCGGCCGGCTATCGCCGGACGATGAAGCCGCGGTGCGGCGCGCCATGCAGGCCACCGACGTCACCGGCTTCGCCGAGCGACGCGTGACCGAACTGTCCGGCGGCGAGCGCAGCCGCGTGGCACTGGCACGGGTGCTGGCGGTGGAAGCGCCGATCGTGCTGGCGGATGAGCCGACCGCCTCGCTCGATCCGCGCTACCAGCTCGACGTCATGACCAATTTGCGCGATGTCGCCGACGCCGACGTGCTGGTGATCGTGGTGACCCACGACCTCGGCCTGGCCGCGCGTTTTGCCGACACCGTGCTGGTGATGGCGGACGGCCGGCTGGTGGCCCAGGCGCCGCCGGCCGAGGCGCTGTCCGACGCCATCATGGCCGATGTGTTCCGCGTCAAAGCCTACCGCGCCACGCATCGCGACGAGACCGTGATCCTGCCTTGGGCGGGCATCTAGCGATGGCGCTAGTCCACATAGAACAGAGCATCTGCCAGCCGCCCCAGTGCGACATCGTCGGGCGGCAGGCCGAAGCGCAAATGGTCGCTGGCCCAGTCGAACTTGCGGACCCAGACGCGCTGTCGTGCGAGCTGGACGTGGAGGTATCGGGCGTCCGGATGGCGGACGAAGCGAAACAGCGAGGTGCCTCCGATGAGTTTGCCTCCGGCCTGCGTCAGGATGTAATCGAGCCGGGTCGCGTGCTCGGCAAGTTGCTCGCGCATGCGGTCGGCCCACGCCGCATCGCCCAGCGCGCGCGCGCCGACATGCAAGGCCGGGCCGGACACCCCCCACGAACCCAGCGCGGCGCCGATGCGCCTGATGGTCTCTGGCGCGGCAATGGCGAAGCCGAGGCGGAGGCCCGCGAGGCCATAGAATTTCCCGAACGAGCGCAGGATCACCACCGGCAGTTTTTCGCACAGCATAGCGGCGCCGATCGCCGGATCGACATCGGCAAAGGCCTCGTCGATCAGCAGCCAGCCGCCACGTTGCTGGAGCCTCGCGGCGACGGCGGCGAGGGTCGCATGGTCAGCGATCCGGCCGTCGGGATTATTGGGGTTGACGATCACGGCATGCACGGCGTTGTCGGGCAGCGCGGCGAGATCGGGAATCGCAATGACCTGGTGGCCGGCATTCTGCCAGGCCGGTGCGTGCTCGTTATAGGTCGGACCGACGATGGCAACGGGCCCGTTTGCTGCGAGATGCGGCAGCCACTGGATCAGCGCCTGGGTGCCGGGAGCGGCGACAACATCGACAGCATCCGGCACGCGATAGGCCGTTCGCGCGGCAGCGAGCAGCGCCTTCGCATCGGCCTTAGACGGCAGCCGGCGCCAGGCCACATCGGGGATGTCGCCGACGGGATAGGCCCAGGGATTGATTCCGGTCGAAAGGTCGAGCCAGTCGGCGGCATCGCCGCCATAGCGCGCCATTGCTTCGGTCAGATCGCCACCATGTTTCATGGCCGCTTCATGCCATCACCGCGCGCAAAGTGCGAGGGGTTAAGACAGGGCTTGGCTGCGCTGACGCTGCTGTTCGCGGTTTCAGAGGCGCAGGCCACCGGGCCACGCTTCGCCTCGATCAACCTGTGCACCGATCAGCTGCTGGTCACCCTCGCCGATCCCGACCAGATTCTCGGCCTCAGCCCCTATGCGCGCGATCCCGCCCGTTCGTGGGACGCCGTCAGGGCGGCGCAGTTTCCGAAGCTATCGGGCGAGGCCGAGGACGTGCTAGTGCTGAAGCCCGACGCGGTTGTCGCCGGCCGCTTCACCAAACGGGCGACGCGCGAACTGCTCAAGGACAAGGGCCTGCGCGTGATCGAATTCAACCCGGCGCGCTCGCTCGACGACGTCAAGAACCAGCTGCGCCAGATGGGTGCATTGGTCGGGCATCCCGACCGCGCGGTCCTAGAAATCGCCAAACTCGATGATGCGATCGCCCGCGCCCGCACGATGGCAGCGAAAAAACCCCGGCGCGTGCTGGCGGTGTCGCGACGCGGCTGGGTATCCGGCGGCGACAACCTCAACACCTCGCTGCTGGCGGCAGTCGGCCTCGCCAATGCCGGCGGCGAGCTCGGGCTGAAGGCCGGCGGTTATGCCTCGCTGGAGGCGATCGTCAGTGCACGACCGGACTTCCTGCTGGTCGCCGACGACAGCGGCTTCGCCGAGGACGAAGGCCGCGCCTTCCTGCTGCATCCGGCGCTGGAAAGATTCTATCCGGCGTCGAAGCGCATCGTGCTGCCCGAACGCCTCACCACCTGCGGCGGGCCGACGCTGGCGGAAGCGCTGGACCGGCTTGCCGCCGAACTCGTGCGGGTGGATCGCTGATGCTGTTCGCCAGCGATACGCTTGCGATTGTGGTCGCGGCGCTCATCTTCGACGCGCTGATCGGCGATCCCGACTGGATCTGGCGGCGCGTGCCGCACCCGGTGGTGTGGATCGGCAAGGCGATCGATGCCCTCGAACAGGCCCTCAACGTGGCAGAGTGGTCGCCGCAACAGCGCAAGATCGGCGGCATCGGCGCCGTGCTCTGGCTGGTGATCGGCGCCATGCTCATCGGCTTGCTGATTGAGATCGCTTTGCCGCACGGCTGGATCGGCACCGCGGTCAAAGGCCTGCTGGCCTCGGTGCTGCTGGCGCAGCGCAGCCTGTATCAGCACGTCGCCCGCGTCCGCGATGCGTTCGCCGACGGCGGCCTCGGCAGCGCACGACAGGCGGTGGCAAGGATCGTCGGCCGCGATCCGGAGCGCCTTGACGCGGCCGGCGTGTCACGCGCCGCCATCGAATCCACGGCGGAGAATTTTTCCGATGGCATCGTCGCGCCGGTGTTCTGGCTGGCGCTGCTCGGCCTGCCCGGCCTGATCGCCTACAAGGCCATCAACACCGCCGACTCCATGATCGGACATCGCAGCCCACGCTATGAATCCTTCGGCTGGGCGGCAGCAAGGCTCGACGATCTCGTCAACCTCGTGCCGGCACGACTATCCGGCCTGCTGATCGCGCTGGTCGCGCCGATCGCCCGCGGCTCGTTTGCGACGGCGTTCCATGTCATGCTGCGCGACGCGTCGAAGCATCGCTCCCCCAATGCAGGCTGGCCGGAAAGCGCCATGGCGGGCGCACTGGGCATCGCACTGGCAGGTCCCCGCGCCTATGCGGAAGGCGCGGTCGACGACCCCTTCCTCAATGCCGAGGCACGCAAGGCGGCCACGCCCACCGATATCGGCCGCGCCCTGCAGCTGTTCGTCGCCGCTTGCGCGCTGCAGGCGATGATCTATGCGGCGTTGGCTGTGCTGCTTTAGACGAAGGATACTTGTCCCGGACGCAGCGCAGTGCGCCGCCGTTAAGCGGCGTAGTGCGCTGCAGAGCCGGCAACCGCCAAAAACGCCAGTGTTCGGCGCGGTCCCGGATCTGCGAGGCAGCACTTCGTGCTGCATCGCGTCCGGGACAAGATCGCCATTCACCGGCTGCGCGCAATCTTGAGCAGCGCATCGATGTCGAGATGCTGTTCGAAATGATCGGCCAGCGCATCCAGTGCGGCTTCGATCTGTGCGTCGTAGGCCAGTGACGAGGCAATGCCGAGATTGGCCAGCCAGGCCTTGCGGAAGGCATCCCCGGTGAACAGGCCGTGCACATAGGTGCCCTGGACGCGACCGCTCGGCGAGATGGCGCCATCGGGCCGGCCATCGATCATGAGCAACGGCCGCGCGCAGTCGGCGCCTTCGCTGCGGCCAAGATGGATCTCGTAGCCGGCGACGGCTGCACCGGTGGCACAATGCTCGCCGTGCACTAGCGTGGTCGATTTGTCCGCGCTCATCAGCGTGTCGATCGCCAGCAGGCCGAGACCGTCGACCGTGCCGGGCACGCCGTCGACCCCATCGGGATCGGCAATGGTCCGGCCGAGCATCTGATAGCCACCGCACATCCCGAGCAGATGGCCGCCACGGCGCACATGGGCCTTGATGTCGATATCCCAGCCCTGCGCGCGCAGGAAGGCGAGATCGCCGATGGTGGATTTCGACCCCGGCAGGATGACCACATCTGCATCGCCCGGGATCGGTTCGCCCGGCCGCACGAAGACCAGTTTTACGCCGGGCTCCATGCCAAGCGGATCGAGATCGTCGAAATTGGCGATGCGCGCCAGCACCGGCACGGCGACGATGCGCGTCGATGTCGACGCATGCGTACGGTCGAGATCGACGGCGTCTTCGGCCGGCAGCTGAGCTGCTTGCGGTAGCCACGGCAGCACGCCGAGCGACGGCCAGCCGGTGAGCTGCGTGACGGCGGTGAGGCCGCTGTCGAACAGCGCGGGATCGCCGCGAAACTTGTTGATGATGAAACCATGGATGCGCGCGCGTTCTTCGGGCGCGAGCACGAGATGCGTGCCGGCAAGGCTGGCAATGACGCCGCCGCGGTCGATGTCGCCGACCAGCACCACCGGCACATTCGCAGCCGCCGCAAATCCCATATTGGCGATATCGCCGGCGCGCAGATTGATCTCCGCCGGCGAACCCGCGCCCTCCACCAGCACGATGTCGGCGCGATCGCACATATGCGCGAAGCTCTCGAGCACCGCTGGCATCAACGCCGCTTTCTTCTCCAGAAAATTCTTCGTGCGCAGGGTGCCCCAGCGCTTGCCCTGCACGATGACCTGGGCGCCGGTGTCGGTCTCCGGCTTTAGCAGCACCGGGTTCATGTGCACGCTCGGCGGCATTCTGGCGGCGCGCGCCTGCACCGCCTGTGCCCGCCCGATCTCGCCGCCGTCGACGGCGACAGCGGCGTTGTTCGACATGTTCTGCGGCTTGAATGGCGCCACCTTCAGGCCCCGGCGCAGCAGCGCGCGCGCAAGGCCCGCGACAATAGTCGACTTGCCGGCATTGGAGCCGGTGGCCTGGATCATGAGCGCGGGGGTGGTGGTCATTCGTCAACTCCGATGCGGCCGCTCTTCCCTCTCCCCGCCTGCGGGGAGAGGGTGGCTCGAAGGCGCGAAGCGCATTCGAGCCGGGTGAGGGGCAGCCCGCGAGTGAAACATTGGCTCCCCTCACCCGGAGCCGAGCTATCGCTCGGCTCCGACCTCTCCCCGCAAGCGGGGAGAGGTAAAGTGCACCGTCATCAAAACTCGATGCCCTTCTGGCCCTTCACGCCGGCGCGGAACGGGTGCTTGATCAAGGTCATCTCGGTGACCAGATCGGCCATCTCGATCAGCTCCGGTTTTGCATTCCTGCCAGTGATCACCACGTGCTTGTCCGCCGGCTTCTCGTCGCGCAGGAATTTCAGCACCTCATCCAGATCCAGGTAGTCGTAGCGCAGCACGATGTTGAGTTCGTCGAGCAGCACCATGCGGTGGCGGTCGTCGCGGATCATCTCCTTGGCGCGCTCCCAGCCGGCGGTGGCGGCGGCGATGTCGCGTTCCCTGTCCTGGGTGATCCAGGTAAAGCCCTCGCCCATGATGTGCAGCGTGACGAGATCGGGAAAGGTCTTCAACAGGCGCGCTTCACCGGTGTCCCATTCCGGCGACTTGGTGAACTGCACAATGCCGACGGGAAAACCGTGGCCGATATGGCGGAACACCATGCCGAGCGCCGCGGAGGTCTTGCCCTTGCCCGTGCCGGTATGGACGATCAAGAGGCCCTTCTCGCCGATCTTGGTGGCCATGATCTTGTCTTTTGCGGCCTTGTGCTTGGCGGCCTTGATCTTGTGACGGGCATTTTCCTCGTCGGGCGAAAGCTCGGTCATGCGGTTTCCTCACGTATCGGCAGGAGTTCGGCGATCAGGTCGGCGGCGCGGTTGGAGCGCGGCGTCCACAGGCCGCGGCGGATGGCTTCGGCAAAGCGCGCGGCGGTCTCGCGCAGGGCGGCGGGATTGGCCTCGTGCATGAAGTCGCGCACGCGGTCGTCCTCAAGATAGGAGGCGAACAGCTGATCGAAATGATGGTTCGCCACCGCGTCTGTCGAGGCGGCGAAGCCGAACAGGTAATCCACCGTGGCGGCGATCTCGAAGGCGCCCTTGTAGCCATGGCGCATCACGCCGGCGATCCATTTCGGATTGGCGGCACGGCCGCGCACCACACGGGAGATTTCATGGCTGAGCGGGCGCGCCAGCGGCACCTCCGGCCGCGAGGTGTCGATATGCGCGATACGGGGGCCACGCCGCGCAAAGACTGTACGGTGGCGCTGAGGCCGCCGATGAACTGGTAGTAGTCGTCGGAGTCGAGGATATCGTGCTCGCGGTTGTCCTGGGTTTGCGCCACCAGATCGATGCCCTTGAGCTGCGCGGAAAACTCGTCGCGCGCCGCCTCGCCGTCGATGCCGCTGCCATAGGCGTAACCGCCCCAGTCGAGATACACCTCGGCGATATCGCCGCGACCGCCCCAGCCGCCTTCGTCCATCAACGCCTGCAGCCCCGCCCCGTAGGCGCCAGGCTTCGAGCCGAACACGCGACGCATGGCCTGGCGGCGCGCCACCTCGCAGGTCATGCCGCCGGATTCCAGCGCCTGCCGACGCGCGCGCACATGCGCGGCGATGGGGTTGGCCTCGTCGGGCTCATCGAGTGCGGCAATCGCCGCCACCGCCGAGCCGATGATGTCCATCTGCGTCGGGAAGGCATCGCGAAACAGGCCGGACACGCGAAAGGTGACATCGACGCGCGGCCGCTTCAGCTCCGACAGCGGCGTGATGGCGAAGCCGGTGACGCGGCCGGAGGTCTCCTCCCACAACGGCCGGGCGCCGATCAAGGCCAGCGCCTGCGCCACGTCGTCGCCACCGGTGCGCATGTTGGAGGTGCCCCAGGCCGACAGCGCGATCGAACGCGGCCATTCGCCCGCCTCCTGCCAATAGGATTCCACCAGTCGCTCGGCGGCGAGCTGGCCGATCCGCCATGCCGACGGCGTCGGCACCGCGCGGACATCCACCGCGAAGAAATTGCGACCGGTGGGTAGCACGTCCGGCCGCCCGCGGGTCGGCGCGCCGGACGGGCCGGGGCGGATAAAGTTGCCGTCGAGGCCTTTCAGGAGCGCAGCCATCTCGGCGGCGCCGCAGCCATCGATGGCGGGACGGAGGGTGCCGGAGATCCAGGCGAGGACAGCGGCGGTGGCCGGCCAATGCGCTTCAGCAAACTCCGTGTCGTCCCCGCGAAGGCGGGGACCCATACACCGTGTAGAGATAAGTTCGCCCGACGACAAAGACTGTGTTTCTGTGTCTTCGCCGGAGGCTATGGGTCCCTGCCCCGTGTGCGCCGAAGGCGCACTAGGTGGGGACGACACCGCGTTTGTGGCGGCTGCTTCGGCAACCAGACACAGCGCTAGCGCTTCAATGCGCTCCACCGTATCGCCCGTGGTGCGCCACAACGCGTCGCTGATATCAGCCAATACCGCAGGCCGCGGGCCGAGATAGTCATCTGCCAGTTCCCGCGTCAGCGGATCGAAATCGAGCGCCAGATCTGCAGCGATTGCCCGATGCAACGAGGCATCCTGCGGCTTGGTCTCCGAGCGTGGCAGCCGCGCGATGGAGACCAGCAGATCGTTGCGCTGGGCCTCCTCCGGCGTACGTCCGAAGATGTGCAAGCCGTCGCGGATCTGCATTTCCTTGAGATCGCACAGATGCGCATCGAGCGCGCGCAGGGCTTCATGGTCCGGCGTGTCCCGGTCGATGTTGACGTCGGCATCGAGACGCTGCGCGCGGGCCAGCGACAGAATGTCCTCGGCAATGACGGCGGCGCGTCTCGGATCGAGATCGGCGGCGACGGCGTATTCGTCGACCAGCGTCTCCAGCCGCGCCAGATCGTCGTGCAGTTCGGCGCGGGTCATAGGCGGTGTCAGGTGATCGACGATCACGGCCGCGACGCGGCGCTTGGCCTGGATGCCCTCGCCGGGATCGTTGACAATGAACGGATAGAGATGCGGCAGCGGTCCGAGCACTGCATCGGGCAGGCAATCGGCGGACAGGCCAGTGCTCTTGCCCGGCAGCCATTCGAGATTGCCGTGCTTGCCGAGATGCACCACGGCGTGAGTATCGAATTCGCGGCGCAGCCAGAGATAGAAGGCGAGATAATGATGCGGCGGCACCAGATCAGGATCGTGATAGCTCGCCTTGGGATCGATGTTGTAGCCGCGCGCCGGCTGCACGCCAACCACCACATTTCCGTAGCGATGCAGGCCGAGGCGGAAGCTACTGTCGAGCACATGCGGGTCGTCGGCCGCTTTGCCCCAACGCGCCTCGACTGCGCGCTGCACGCTCACCGGTAGCGAGGCAAAGGCAAGTTGATAGTCCGCCAGCGGCCATGTCGCACCTCCTTGACGCGCATCGCGATCGATCAGCGCGTTGGTCGGCCCCTGTTGCAGCAGCGCCATCATCGCGGCGGCGTCATCGGGCGCATCGTCGATCGCATAACCGGCGCCGCGCATCGCGGCCATCACATCGATCAGACTCTGCGGCGTGTCGAGGCCAACGCCATTGGCGAGACGGCCATCGCGGTTGGGATAGTTGGCGAGGATCAGGGCAACGCGGCGCTCCGGCGTCTTCGCGCGGCGCAACCGGACCCAGGCGCGCGCAAGATCGGCTGTCGCATCGACGCGATCCGGCACCGGCTGGAACGTGACCGGCTCGAAACTGCCATCACCGTCGGCGCGCTCCTTGAAGGCGATGACATTGGCGAAGATGCGGCCGTCGACTTCCGGCAGCACCACATGCATCGCGAGGTCGCGCGGCGTCAGCCCGCGCGATGACGCCTCCCAGCTTTCGCGCGAGGTGCCGGCCTGCGCCACCTGCAGCACCGGGCAGCCCGACGCCGCCAGCACCCCAGCATCGTCATGGGCGGTGGCCGTGGCGAAGGCCGTGGCGTTGATGATGATATCCGGCGGATACGCCGCCAATGCCGCGCGCAGAAAGGCGCCCGAGCGCTCGTCCTTCAGGCTGGTGACGAACAAGCAGACGGCGTTGAGGCCTCGGGCGTTGAGCGCAACGCGCAGCGCCGCGATCGCCGCGGTGTCGCCCCCGGCGACCAACGCGCGGTAAAAGATAACGATGGCGTTGGGGCGTTCGGAGATTGCGGGTTCGCTGGGCCAGAAGCCGGCGGAGGGCATCGGCCGCGCCGAGGGCGGCGCATCGCCTTGGCCGATCAGATGCGCGGCGTAGCGCAGCATCAATTGCGCATTGTCGACGCCACCCTCGCTGCAATAGCGCCAGAACTGTTGCGTGACCTCTTCGCCGACGGTGCTGCGCGCCGCGAGGTCGGCGTTCCAGTACATTTCGCCGGGCAAACACACGAACTGCGTGCCGCGACGCAGCGCATCGCTACGCAGGCTGTCGACGCCGTGCGGCCAGTAGCTCTCGCCGCCGAGCATGCGCAGCACGACGATCTTCGCATGGCGTAGCGTGCGTTCGACGTAAAGATCGACGGACGCGTTGTGGCCGAGTGCCAGCATGTTGGTCAACCGCACGCTGGGGAAGTCGCTGGGCAACGCTCTGTGAGCAGCGCCGAACGCAGCGAGATCGCTGTCCGCCGCCGACAGCACGACGATATCGGCGGTGTCCTGCCCGAGATCCCGGGCGACGTCGCCGTCGTCGATGGTGCCGGAGGTGTCGAGCTTCAGATGCATGCGGGTTTGGCAGCCTTCATGTTAACGCGATGACGGTGCGGTATCCCTCCCCCGCGTCTTTGCGGTGGGGAGGGTCGGCCGAACGAACGACGATGCGATAGCATCGTCGGAAGTGGAGGCCGGGGTGGGGGCGTCACACACGCTTTAGAGTCCGTGGCACCGCCCCCACCCGACCGGGCTTCGCTGCGCTACGCCCGGCCACCCTCCCCACCCCGCACCGCTTCGCTGCGCTTGGGGGAGGGAAAAGACGGCGCCGCCTTTGCCCAGATTGCTACTGCAGCGCCCGTCGCACCGCGTCGCCGTCAAATCCCTTCAGCCCGATCACCACCAGATGCTCGGCCTGCTTGACGTCCGGTCGGCCGAATGCCAGTTCGACGCGGCTGCCGACCGCCTGCACCACGATCGGCGCGGCCTTGTCGCTGATGCGTGCGTGCCCCTTGACGCGCAACACGCCTTCCAGACCCAACGCATCGCTGACACGGGCGCGCAGGGCTTCCACGGTCACGGAAGCCGAGGGCAAGACTACGATGCTGTCGAAATCGTCGTGGTCGTGCTCTTCCTCCTCGCTATGATGGCCGGCACGGGCTTTCATGTCGTTCTCGGCCTCGGCGTTCATCCCGATCAGGACGGCAGGCGCCAACTCGCCCTTCGAGCGGACGATACGTACGCCCGGCCGCAGGATGGCTTTGAGTTTCGTTTCGATCTCCGCTAGCTGGGCAACCGTCACCAGATCGCTCTTCGACAGCACCACCAGATCGGCGCAGGCGAGCTGATCCTCGAAAACTTCCTCGATCGGATCGTCATGTTCGATCCCCTCATCCTTCGCACGCTGTTCAGCGACGGCGTCCTCATCCAGCGTGACACGGCCTTCCGACAGCGCCAGCGCATCGACCACGGTGACGACGCCGTCGACCGTGGCGCGGGTTTTGACCGCTGGCCACGCAAATGCTTTCAGCAACGGCTGCGGCAGCGCGAGCCCCGACGTCTCGATGACGATGGCGTCGAGCGGAATATCGCGGGCCAGAAGCTTGTCCATGGTGGGGATAAAATCGTCGGCCACGGTGCAGCAGATGCAGCCGTTGGTGAGTTCGATTATGTCGCCGGGCGCGCAGGCGTTGGCGGCGCATTCCTGGACCAGGCCGCCGTCAAAACCAGCATCGCCGAATTCGTTGACGATGACAGCAATACGGCGGCCGTCGGCCTGGGTCAGCAATGCGCGCAGCAGCGTGGTCTTGCCGGCGCCGAGGAAACCGGTGAGCACGGTGACGGGAACACGGGACATTTACGACTCCTCAGGCGAATGTTTGAGCCAGAGCGGCAGCCCGGCGGCGATGAAAACCACTTGCGGCACGGCGGCCGCGATAATCTGATTGAGGCGCCCCTGCGCATCGCGGAAGGCGCGGCCCAGCGGCGTCTCCGGCACCAGGCCCATGCCGACCTCGTTGGAGACGAATACGATGGGATATTTGGCGACGCCGAGAAAGCGCGTCAGCCGGCGCGCCTCGATCTCGGGATCGCGGCCGGCGAACATCACGTTCGACAGCCACAGGGTCAGGCAGTCCACCAGCACGGCGCGGCCGCGCGTCGCCTCGCGCGTCAGCGCATCGACCAGCGCCAGCGGCTCCTCGACGGTGGTCCAGCCGTCGGCGCGGCGATTGCGGTGATGGGCGATACGCTGCTTCATCTCCTCGTCCTCCCCGCGGTGGCGGTGGCGAGATAGATCCGCTGCAGCGCGCTGTGATCGATCAGCTGCTCGGCGAAGACCGACTTGCCCGAGCGCGCGCCGCCGAGCACCAGAGTGGTTTGCAGCATCTTCATTTCGGCGCGCGCCCGTCGTCGGGCGACCAGCGCATCGGCGGCACCCGCGCCACCATGCCTTTTCGCAACACGTCGGCGCGCTCGCGCCACGGCACCAAGCCATAGTCCGACTTCTGATACGACTGCACGAACGACACCAGCGCAGCGCTGCCGCTGTCCGTCTGCAGGTCGCCGAACAGGAACGTATAACCGTCGGGGCTGGTGACTGCGACGGTGGCCGGGCGCTTGCAGACGCTAAGGCACTGCACCGGACGCACCATGACGTCGCTGACGCCAAGCGCGGATTTCACGGCGTCGAACATCTCCGGCCCCACGACGGCGCTGCCATCGGCGGATTTGCAGGTGATGCAGACGCTGACGATGACGGGACCTGCTGGCGCATGGCTGCGCCGCGGTTCGGTCATCGTTACGTCGGACGGCAGGGTCGTGCTGTCGCGATCCATCACATGCTCACATCAAGGCCTGGAAAGGCCGCGAGCTTTGTTGGGTCGCGCGCTACGGCACAGGCCGTCGCGCTCGCTCCCGTCCGGTGCACCCCGCCCCGACGACGCCTCCAAAGCACAGTTCGTGATGGCAGGTCTCCTGGCTCGCGAGTCGCTGCCTGCGCCGCCTTCCCGGGATCTCCCAGTGGCATCGGTGCAGGCTCGTCGCTTACAGTTGCGGGGGCAGCGCCGGCCTGGAGAAGTCTCAATCGAGACCGCTCGCACCGGCTTCCCTATTCACCTTCACGCGGAAGGACCATCGCGCACGACGCTAGCCCCGGGGGCTGCGGGGTCAACCGCGCAAGCAGGCTGTTGACCGGATGATGGCGGTTGCGTCAGGTACGCGCCACCGCGAGAGGACCACCATGACCGCCCACACCCCGCCTTTGTGGCAGCCGCCCGCCATTGTCCCCCTCGATCCCGCGCTGGAAGCGACCCTGCGCGCCCGCATCGACGGCAAGGCGAAACCGCTGGGCTCGCTGGGCCGGATCGAGGACCTTGCGGTTCAGCTCGGCATGATCCGGCATCCCGGGGAACCGCGCGGCGAGAACGCCGTGCTGCTGGTGTTCGCCGCCGATCACGGGCTGGTCGAGGAAGGCGTGTCGCAATATCCCTCGGCCGTGACCGTGGCCATGGTGATGACCTATCTGGCCGGCCGCGCCACCGCCAATGCCTTTGCCACCGCCAACAACGTCGCCGTCCGCGTCATCGATGCCGGCGTCGCGGCTGAGCTGCCGGTACATCCCGGCCTGCTCGACGCCAAGATCCGCATGGGCACCGCCAACGCCGCGCGCGAGCCGGCGATGACATTTCATGAGGCCTCCGGCGCGTTGGCAGCGGGTGCCCGCATTGCCGTCGGCGAAATTCGCGCCGGCGCCAACATCCTCGCGCTCGGCGAGATGGGCATCGGCAACACCGCCTCCTCCGCGTTGCTGGTACATCGCCTCGCCCCGGCTCCGCTCGACGACTGCATCGGCGTCGGCGCCGGGCAGGACGATGCGGGCATGGCCAAAAAGCGCGCGGCGATTCACAAGGCCGCCGCGCGCAGCGACGCCAGCGCGCCGCTCGATGTGCTCAGCGAATTCGGCGGACTGGAGATCGCCATGATGGCCGGCGCGATTCTCGGCGCGGCATCGCAGCGACGACCGGTGATTGTCGATGGCTTCATCTCGACGGCGGCGGCGCTGCTGGCGATCCGTCTCGCGCCCGCGGCGCGCGGCTATTGCGTGTTCGCGCATCGCTCCGCGGAAAAGGGCCACGACCTGGTGCTGGCGGCGCTCGATGCCAAGCCATTGCTCGATCTCGGGCTGCGGCTCGGGGAAGGCACCGGAGCGCTGCTGGCGGTGCCGCTGGTCCGCGCCGCAGCGCGACTGCTCACCGATGTCGCCGATCTCAGCGACGTGCTGTCGGGAAACATCTGATGCAACTGCCGGGCGCCCTGTATGATGCGATCCGCTTCCTCACGGTGGTGCGGGTGCCGGACACCGCAACGGCTGGCGCGCCGGACTGGCTCGCGCGGGCGATGAAGTATTTTCCGGTGATCGGCGCCGGTATCGGCGCGGCATCGGCGCTGGTGCTGCTGCTCGCCAACGAGTTCTGGAGTCCGGTGGTCTCAGCGCTGCTGGCGGTGACGACCAGCATTGTGCTGACCTCGGCGCTGCACGAGGACGGCCTCGCCGACACCGCGGATTCCTTCGGCGGCGGCTGGAGCGTGGAAAAACGCCTCGCCATCATGAAGGACAGCCGCATCGGCAGCTATGGCGCGCTGGCGCTGGGCCTCGGCGTGATGCTGCGGGTCACCGCGATTTCCGACCTGCCGATGTGGGCCGGCCCTGCCGCGCTGATCGCAACCCATGCCGCGGCGCGCGCGGCGCCAGCCTTCGCCATGAACAACATGGCCTATGCCGGCGACACCGCGGCGATGAAGGTCGCCTATGCCGAAGCGCCGGTACGATCCGACGAATTGCGCTTTGCACTCATCGTTGTAGCACTGGCGGCGCTGCCGCTGGCCTTCATCTCGCTATGGGCGGTGATGGCCGGCTGGTGTAGTGGCGCGCTGCTGGCCTGGCTACTGGCAAGATGGTCGCGCCGCCTGCTCGGCGGCTACACCGGCGACGTGCTCGGCGCGGTGGAGCAGGTGTTCGAGATCGGGTTTCTGCTGGGCGTCGCGGCGGTAATTTTGGCCTGACGAAACGGCGCTTTCTTCATCCGCCCTCCTCCTACCGTCGTCATCCCAGCCGAAACGCACTGCGTTTCGGCTGGGATGACGACGGAGTTTGTGGCCACAGCAACGGCAACCGATACGGCTTGCCCTCAAAGGCTTCGGCGCCGCGGCCGATGCTGGCGACGGCATCGACCATGACACCGTTGCAGCTGAGCAAATCATCGGCCAGCGCCACCATCAGCCGGTTCGGTGTCGCTTCGGGCGCGCGGTGGCGCAGTTCCATGGCGATCTCGCGCTCGAAGCCGGGATTGTGCGCGCAGGCGATCGCGTAGGCCGCGGCGCTGGAACGGCTGATGCCGGCCCAGCAATGAACCAGCAACGGACGGCCGCGCGCGGCGTCGCCAAAGGCAAGCACCTGCCGCATGGCATTGGCGTCGGGCGCTACCAGCGCCGGCGCGGGTTCGACGATGTCGTGAAACGACACGTGCAGATGCCGGTTTGGCGACAGCCCGCTCCAGTCGACGGCACCGTGAGTGGGCGACAGCAGCGTCAGCAGGTCGAAGTCGTCGAGCGAGGCCGCGACGGCATGGAGACCGCCGAGAGAACAGATGTGGATCATGAGGCCACCATACAAGGAACTTGACCCGGCCGCACCAGGCATCGCCGCTCATCGGATTTGCCAGTGGCCTGCGCCGGCTAAGCACCGTACAACCCGCTCCGACGTCCCCTCCGCATGCAGATATCCGCCATGACATCGTCCGGCTATTTCCTCGAGGCTCCGCGCGCGCTGCGTACCTTCGTCCGATCGCGCGAAACCAGCCTCGTATTGGT